>CAYWIE010000007.1:0-63785 GCA_964458275.1 uncultured Bacteroidaceae bacterium | reverse complement strand
GCGAATCCTTGATTTTCAAGGTTTATTGCGGAGAGAGAGGGATTCGAACCCCCGGTACCTCTCGGTACGTCGGTTTTCAAGACCGGTGCAATCGACCACTCTGCCACCTCTCCAAATCTTTATGTCTGTCAACCTTGTTTCCTTGTTTGACGATGCAAAGGTAGTGCATTTCTTTTATGTGTGCAAATTTTTTTGATGTTTTTTTCAAATAAATTTTATGTACTTAATTTTGTTACTGATTATCAGGGCGTCAGCGACGCAGGGTAAATACAAATTCGAGTCCTCTGCCAATGTTTTGTCTGGCAGATATAGTTCCGCCATGAAGAATTACGGCATTTTTTACAATCGCAAGCCCCAATCCTGTACCTCCGAGCTTGCGGCTGCGTCCTTTGTCGACGCGGTAGAAACGTTCGAAAATGCGGTTGAGGTGTTCTTTGGGTATACCTGTGCCTGTGTCGGAGAAGCTGAAGTAGTAGTACTCTTCGTCACTCCTGTAGCAGTTTATGTGTATTTCGCATTCGCCGCCACTGTACGACAGTGCGTTGTCAAGCAGATTGCGGAAAATAGAGTAGAGCATTGATGGGTTGCCGTTTATCGGCAGATAGTCGGGCAGTGTGTTTATGACACTGATATGTTGTTCTTCTATTTTGTCGTTTATCTCTTGCAGCAGGTTTTTTACTGTAGAACTTAAATTGAGTGTCTCTTTTTCTATGTATTGTGAATTCCCGCTAATCTCCATCAGCAGCGACATGTCTTGCACAAGGTTGTTCAGACGGTTGCTCTGCGAGTAGCATCGCTGAAGGAAGTGCTTCATCTGTTCTTCGCCGATTCTTTCGGGGTAGTTCGCGAGTATTGTCTCGAGGTAGCCCTGTATGCTGCATACGGGAGTCTTGAATTCGTGGGCAACGTTTTGTGTGAGTTGCTGTTTCAGGCGGAACTGCTCTTCGTTTTGTGTGGTATCATTGATTGATACTTCAAAGCTTTTGTCTTTGAAACGGACACATTGTACGGTGAAGGTCCTGCCGTCCTTTTCAATCTTGTCTGCAAAGATGGGCTCGTTTATCGGTTTCTCTTCTTCGTTCTTGTCGAGGAACATGCGCACGTTGTAGAGTTCCGGACTGTATATTATTTCGGAACTGTCGGTGAGGTACTTCGAGGAGATGAGGTCGGCATATTTGCTGAACAGCTTGTTGGAGAGTATGAGGCGGCGGTTCTTGTTGTATATTGCAAGCCCCTCTTGTGATATTCTCAGGTGGGCGAGCAGTTTTTCTTTGGCTGTCTGCGAGGCTTTCATGCGGCGCATTACAAGGTAGATGAAAGTTACGAACAGAAAGGTTATGGTTATTTCGAACAGCAGCAGGTTGTGGTTGGCGGGATATATGTTTGAGTTCTTGATATTGTAGGGGATGGAACTGCGTACAATATATGTTGCTCCTTTGTTGTATGTCGCGCAATACAGGTTGTCGGTGTGCGGGGAATGTGCGGCGCTTCTTCTGTCGTATCCGTTGCCTGTTGCGAGCGCTTCCGTTATTTCGGGTCTCAAGAGGTGGTTGTCGTTGGTAGGCGCCTTGTTTGAAGTGTCATACAACAGCCTGCCGTCATTCGTGGAGATGATGGATATTCTCAGTGAGATGTCGGCGTAGTCTTGCAGAATTTCTTTGATTTCTGCCCGGCAGCTGTCGTTGTATCTGTTTTCGTATTTGAATTCGAGCAGAGCATATATGCGGTCGTTTATGCTTTGAAGCTCGTTTTGCAAGGATGTCTTGTGCAGGTGTTCTTCGTGGTTGTACTGATAGACCATGAATGTGCTTGATAGCAGCAGGAAAAGGATGAAAGAGCCTATGAGCAGATGTTGTTTTGTAAAAGACATTCTCTCTGTTTTCTTTTGAGGGTAGGTTCTGTAAACTGGTAATCTATGGTTCTTTGCGGGGTTGATTGTGTGGTGGGGCGCTTTTGTTTTTGAATCTTTCCTGGACTATTTTGTCGCTGTCTCGTCGAAGCAGTATCCGTATCCGCTGCGGGATATGATGTGTGGCGCGTATTCGCGCAGTTTTTTGCGCATGCGGGCTATGTTGACGTCGACGCTGCGTTCCAGGACGTTTGCATCGTCGGGCCAAATAAGCTTGAGCAGTTCCTCGCGTGAAAATACTCTGCCGGGTGAATTCAGCAAGGTGTATAACAGCTCGAATTCTTTCTTTGTCAGCGAAAGGTCGGCGTTGTCTATTTTGGCACGTTTGGTGTCGGGGTTCAGAGTGAGTCTTCTGAATGTCGTCTCTTCCTTTTTGGGTGTGGGATGTGTCTTTGCCGAACGGCGTAGTACGGCTTTCACTCGCATGATTACTTCATTTATGCTGAACGGCTTGCGTATGTAGTCGTCGGCACCGATGTTGAATCCTGTCAATGTGTCGTTTTCGCTGTCTTTGGCAGTTACGAATATAATTGGGATATGGGCTGTTTCCTGTTGTTTGCGAAGTTGTGAAGCAAATGTGAATCCACTGATTCTATACATCATGACATCAAGCAGAAAGAGGCTGTATGATGCAAGGTTCAACTGCATAGCCTCTTCTGCTGAGTTTGCTGTGTCTACTTCGTATCCGCTGTTCTCAAGATTGAACTTGAGTATTTCGCATACATCTGTTTCGTCGTCGACAACAAGAATCCTGGACATGCTATTTCTGTTGTGATTGGTATTGTCCGAAGAATTTTATGCTGCCTCGGAGAAGGTTACGCACTTCGCTGAGGATTTCGTGTGATTCCTGTATGAGGTTGAGGTATACAAAATCCATTTTAAGGCTTCCGGTCTTCTGGTGGAGTCTTATTGTCTGTTCTTTGCGGAGTGTAGCAAGCTTGTGCTTGATGTCCTTGGCACGTTGTGATACTGTTTCCGAGTCAGAGTAGTCGTTGTTCTGTATCATCTGTGCAATGTCGTCGAGCACGTGGTAGATGTCGCGGCAGTAGGGTGAGAATTCTTCTATATAAGCTTGTGAGAGCGGTGTAAAGCTGTTGTCGGTGTGCTCTTTCATTGGTTCCGCTATGCGGGTGAGTGTGTTGAGCATCTGTTGGCAGCTGCTTGTACACAAATGGTACCATGTTGTGCGTTCGAGGGCGAGTGTGCTGTCAATGCGCTGGAATCCTTGTGTTTCGCTGCGGCGCATCTTCTTGAGCATGTTTTTCTCGACCACAATCTTGATTAGCGAATTTTTCAGCGGACGAAGCTCTTCTTTGGCGAATGCTTCGAATATTGTTTTGTATGTCTCAGCCGAGAAGCCCACTACATTGTTGAGTGTCTCTGTGGTGTGTCCCTGTAGCGCGGTCCATACCTCCTCTGCATCTTGCGATTTGAGGATGACCTCCATTTTTTCGTCGGTCTTGTTCTGCTGCTGTTTCTTGTTGTATCTGATGTGGCTGTGTATGAGCAGATAGATTACAAGAGCAATCATTACGAACATTGCTATCTTGCCTCCGAAGTACATGATTGATGCTACGGTCGCAGCCAGGATGAATGCAGCGCCTGCTGTTACGAACCATCCGCCGACTACTGAAACAACGCCGGTAACGCGGTAAACTGCACTTTCGCGGCTCCATGCGCGGTCGGCGAGTGATGAACCCATACCCACCATGAATGCTACGTATGTTGTTGAGAGGGGGAGCTTAAGTGACGTTCCAAGTGCTATGAGAAGTCCTGCCAGCACAAGGTTTACTGATGCACGCACAAGGTCGAAAGCTACCACTTCTGTGCGGTCTTCCAATGGGCGGAAACGGCTGTTGACCCAGTCTTTTACGTTCTGTGGCACCTTGCGTGCAACGCCGTCTATCATGTTTGTTGTAGTGCGTACGATGTTACGTGCTATTGACGATGAGCCGAACATCTCGTTCTCCTCGTTCTGCTGGCTGGTTAGGTCAATGGATGTCTGCAATACCTTTTTCGCTTTTTTGCTTGTGTACAATGCTACTACCATTACAGTGCCTGCAGCCACAAGGAACAGAGGTGATGTCTTTGCCGATTCTGACAGTGAATTCATCACAAACTGGTCGGCGCTGAGTCCGCCTGCGTTTGCTGTGAAGTCGAGGAATGAGGAGAATCCGGCAAGGGTTACACCGATGAAGTTTACAAGGTCGTTGCCCGCGAATGCCATTGCAAGAGAGAATGTTCCTATGAGCACTATTATCTTGAATACATTGACTTTCATCCAATGCAGTATCTGCATCAGTACTGTAAAGAATACAAGCGCGCCGATGATGAGCATGACGGTGTTGTTGTCTACCCATGCCATTATTTCGGGGGTTACAAGTGATGAGCCTTTCAAGCCCTTGATGAGCATGAAGTAGAGTATGGATGTTATTGCGATACCGCCGAAGATGCCTATTTTGTAGCCTACGTTGTTGCGGAAGTGGAATGTGAATATCAGTCGTGATATCCATTGTACGATAAGTCCGAAGAAGAATGCTATTGCTACTGACAGGAAGATTGAGATGATCATCGTCAGCGCCTTGTCCGAGTTGAGCAGATTGGCTATTGTGGGCACTGCACCTCCCATTTCTGCTACTTGGGGGTAGCAGCCCGATGAAATTTTTATCAGTGAGACGATGAATGACGCTCCTAAAAGTTCGAACACCATTGATACTGTGGTTGATGTGGGGAGTCCGAGCGAGTTGAAGAGGTCGAGCAGGAATACGTCGCTTATTACAACTGCAAGGAATATGCACATCACTTCTCTGAAGTAGAAGAAGTCAGGATTGAAGATTCCGTGTCGGGCTATGTCCATCATGCCGTTGCTGAAAGAGGCACCGATGAATATGCCGAGTGCTGCTACAAGCAGGATGTGTTTCAGTTTGGCTGCTTTGCTGCCTACTGCAGAACCCAAGAAGTTTACTGCGTCGTTGCTTACACCTACCGTCAAGTCAATTGTGGCGAGTGTGAACAAGAAAATAACGATAATTAGATAAGCTATTTCCATAATATGTCTTTATTGTGTTTTTCGTTCGTGTCTCTCGTCTCAGGTCTCCTGATAGTGCTTCCGGCGTGAGTTGTGAAGCATCGGATTCCTCATATTTTACAAAGTAAATATGTATTGATTACTTCTTTGTTGCAAAATTGTTACAAAATATAGCTTCGCAGAAGCGCTATTTCGTCGCGCCACCGTTCTTCGTCGGGCGTTTCGAGTATTATAGGCATGTCATCGAATCTGGTGTCGTTCATGAACCGTTTGAAGAATTCTGTTCCAAGTGTGCCCTCGCCTACAGAATCGTGGCGGTCGACACGCGAAGAGAGTGCTTTCTTGCTGTCGTTCAGGTGTATTCCGCGCAGATAGTCGAAGCCGATTACCTTGTCGAACTCTTCGAACACTTCGTCGTATGCGTCTACTATGTCGTATCCTGCCGAGTATGTGTGGCATGTGTCTATGCATACGCCTACACGGCTCTTGTCATCGACCTTGTCTATTATGTGGCGTATTTCTTCGAAGCGGTTGCCCACGTTGCTGCCTTGTCCGGCGGTGTTCTCTATCACGGCTGTTACGCCTGTGGTCTTGGCGAGAGCAATGTTTATGCTCTCTGCTATTCTGTCGAGACACTCTTCTATGGATATTTTCTTCAGGTGGCTGCCGGGGTGGAAGTTGAGCATGCAGAGTCCCAACTGTTCGCAACGTTGCATTTCGTCGAGGAAGGCTGCGCGTGATTTTTGCAGTCCCTCTTCGTCGGGGTTGCCGAGGTTTATCAGATAGCTGTCGTGCGGAAGAATGTATTTAGGGTTGAATCCTCCCTCTTGGCATCGCTGCTTGAACAGCGATATGCTCCTCTCACTCAACGGGGCAGATACCCATTGGCGCTGGTTCTTGGTGAAGAGGGCAAAGGCGTTAGCCTCTATGGCAATTGCATTTTTTGGCGCATTCTCTACGCCGCCGCTTGCCGAAACATGAGCTCCTATATATTTCATGTTGTTGGATATGGTTTCTTGCGGTTTCCGAAAAGAAATACTCCCGCAATTTAGTTTACGATTGCGAAGTTAAAAAAAAAGTCAAAACCGACAAACGAAAATGTGATATTTTTTGGTTGCCGGTTTTGAGAAAGGTCAATCGATTTGTCAGAAGTTGAATTGTGCCGACAGATTCACCCGGTTGGCATTGTTCGTATCTCCTTCGTAGTCGACGCGCCATCCATGCAGGTATTCAACACCCAGTTGCAGATTGTTCGTGAGGTTGTAACATACGTTTGCCGCAACGTACTGTCCTCGTTTGTAGTTGTCGGGGTTGGCGTCGTTGTAACCGTTGCGCGAACGTACCGAGCATTGGCTGTATGTTGCCGAGGCAAAGAGTTTGGGAGTGAAGTTGTATTGCAGGCCTGCGTACCATCCGTCTGTGAGCATCATCATCATGTTGCCAGGCTTTCCGGGATTGGGAGCAATGTCCACACCCACATTCGAGATGTCGTTGAAGAGTGAGCCAATGCCTTCGCCTATGCTGTACTGTCCGCGAATCTGCAGTTTCCCGAATGTCATGAGTGTGGTGGCCTGTGCGCCCCATGCGAGTTTCTGGCGGTTCTTGCCGGTCAGGAGGTCGTCGTATGAGAGGTCCCGCAATATGCCGCTGATTCTTACATGGTTCTTGTCCGCCCATGAGTAGCGGAAATAGACAGGTATATTGGGCATACGCTGTTTGCCAACTCTGGCAAATTCGTTGCTTGTTCCCTTGACATCGGGAGCTTCGAATGCTATACCCATTGAGAGACCCCAGTCAAAGCCGTAGTTGAACGCTGCTTGCACCGTGCGGTAGAAGACCATTCCGCATGGTCCGGCATAGTCGAGTGTGAAGGGTACGGCAGCCTCGTCCATGAAGTTACCGGTGTTGTAGCCTATGGTCATGTATTTGAACTTCATGTAGGCATTGTGAAGCTTGAATGTGTTGCCGTTTCCGCGCCATGTACCTGCGGTGTAGACGGTAAAGTCGCCCAGCCATGCACTGCGTCCCACCAGCTTAAGGAACAGCAGCGAGGTGGTTGCATCCATCTGGTAACGGCTCGAAGCCTGGTTGCCGGTGGATATGTACGATGGCAAGAAGTCCAGATTGTTCACTATCCCGCCGAAATCATACTCGGCTTTAGTCTGCACATATCCGCCGATGCCGAGTCCCCATTTGCCCTGCTGGTCTACAAAGATGAAGCGTGGCGCCTTAGGGTCGCGGAAATATCCGCTGTGGGTGTTGTTGAAGACTGCAATGATGTCGGGCTGCTCATATACATTTTCTGTGATGTAGATGATAGGGGAGGAGGTGTCCGACGATTGGGAATAGTTCTGCGCCTGTGTACCGATTGTGCATACCAGGCTCAGGAGAATTGTAAAGATAAATACCTTTTTCATAATGTTGCATTTTGAATTTTTTAAAATGAAATCCTTAAAATGAACAATGAAAAGTATATTAAGGTTTACTCTCCCGACGCGAAGTTTTCTGTGCTGTGCCGGTTTATGTGGATAGAACCTCCCTTATATGAATTCAGCGAATATAATAGCCGCAGCAACAGTCATGCAACCAGCCACTGCTACCGACAGGCTGCTCATGGCTCCTTCTATCTCTCCCATTTTCATGGCTTTTGCCGTTCCCATCACGTGTGATGCCGTGCCTATGGCTATTCCCTTTGCTATGGGGTGCGTGATGCCTGTGATCTTGCAGATGAATTCTCCGGCGATGTTTCCGAAAAGTCCTGTGATGACGATAGATGCAACGGTTATGGAAACATATCCCGACAGCTCTTCGGAGAGTCCTATTCCTATGGCTGTGGTGATGGATTTTGGCAGCAGGGTAACATACTCATAGTGGTTGAGCCCGAAGAGCAGTGCCATCAGGAATATTGTTGTCAGGCTTGTGAGCACTCCCGACGCAATGCCTATGATTATGGCTGTGCTGTTGTTTTTCAGCTGTTTGAACTGCTCATACAAGGGGATTGCCAAGCAGACTGTTGCCGGAGTGAGCAGGTAGTTGAGGTATTTGGTGCTGTTGCTGTAGGATTCATAGCTGATGCCCGATGCAAGCAGTGTGGCTATTGTCAGTGCGATTGCTGTCAGCAGAGGGTTGAATATGAAAATATCTATGCGGCGTTTGATAATGACACCCACGAAGTATGCGGCTATGCTGAGTACAATGCCGAAGTATGCCGATTGCGAAATGAATTCTTTCATCTCTTTTGACGTTTTTTGAGGATGAATTGCGTTACCCGTCCCGATACAGCCGCAACAATTATCGTGCTAAGGAGTGTGATTGCGATGAATGCTGCAAGAAAATCCTGCATCGTGTGCCACGACTCAAGCAGTCCCACAGCCGGGGCAATGAAGAGCAGCGGCATTATCTCAATAAGGAATTTCCCCGTCTCTTTTATTGCCGGCACTTTTATCCAACCTATAAGCAGCGCCGCAAGAAGCAGTGTCATGCCGTATATGCTTGCCGGTATTGGCAGCGGTATTATTCTGTTGAGCATTTCGCCTGCAAATGTAAAGGCGAGTATTATTGTGGCTTGTGCAATGTATTTCATGCTGTTAGCGAACGTATCAGAAAGTATATTCCGGGAATTATCAGCGAGGGGAGCATATTGACTGTCTTGCACTCCTTTATTTTAAGTATCGAGAGTCCTGTGCATACAATAAGCACTCCGCCGACGATGGATATTTCTCTTATGAGCGGTTGCGAGAGCACTTCGCCGAAGTTGAGCGTTAGCAGATAGATTCCTCCTTGCCAAAGGAACAGCACCGGTGCCGCAAGTATCACTCCTATCCCGTAGGTGGCGGACAGCACTATTGATGTTACGAAATCAAGCGTTGCATTGGTTATAAGAAAGGTCTCGTCGCCATAAAGGGCGCTCATCATGGGACCTACTATGGAGAGCGTGCCTATGCAGTAGAGCAGTACACCGGTGGTAAGACCTTCGGCTGTTCCCGACGAACCTTTCTTGTTGAGTGCCTTTTTCAATCTTTCGTCCAGTTTGAGCATTGTTCCTGCAAGAGAGCCCACGGCAAGGCTTATGATGAAGAGTACGGGGAATTCGCTGTCGTTCATTCTGGTGATGGCGGCATTGAATCCGAGGGCGAGACATGCGAGTCCGAGCGCGTTGAAGAGTGCTGTGCTGTATTCCTCCTTGATGCCCTTTTTCAGCAGGGCGCCGATGAGACTGCCTGCCACTATTGTTGCTGTGTTTATAAGTGTTCCGGTCATATTCTGGTTATTCTATTGTAATTTCCAATATTCCCGCAGTTGCCTCTTTTGTCGGTGTGATGTGCAGAAGCAGTGCGTCAGTCTCTATTGTTTCGGCTGGGTGTACCATGTTGAACTGGTCGCCTGCTGTGCCGAATGTGTCGGTTATGTATGGCTTGAATTCATGCCATTTGTCATCTTTTCGATATTCCATTCTCCACGACGAGGGCAGCTTTACCCCTCCGTTGTCGTTGTACCAGTAGATTGATACGCTTTCGATTTTCTGTCTCTTCTTCAGCGTAATTTCTATCTGCTGCTCTTTGCCTTTCTGTGGCCAGCTTGTCCAGCGGGGGATGCTTGTGTCGGCTGATGTCGCAGGATGTTTGCCATCGGCGATGGCTGTTTCGTCGTCGCCTTTATATGTGAATGTGGCTTTAACTTCTGATATGTTGCCTTTGAGCATAGGTATGCTGCTGCGCACCGTCTCTGCATCGCGGGCGAACCATACATTCATTGCTTTGTCGCCGCGGTTGTTCCATGCGTAGTAGGGTATAAGGGTGAGCGTTGCGGGATGTTCTTCGTCGTTGGTGGCTATCGAAGCGTCAACTTCGAGGGCGGGGATGCCCTTCATTATTCCATCGGAGAATATTCTGATTTTCTCATCCTTTGCCGGAGCTGACAGGCAGTATTGCGACACAGGGTATTTGTTGTCGGCTGTCTCTGCGCAATATACAATGGGACCACGTGTTATGCAGATTCGGTTGCTGTCTGCCTTTACTCTTTCGTCGGCGATGGAGTGGCGCATGGGCATTGGCAGTTGCAATTCTACCTTGTCGCCCTTTCCCCATTTGCGTTTGATGGGTATGAAGCCGTCTATTGCCTTGTTCCTTATCTGTTTGCCGTTTACTTTGGCTGTTGCGGCTGCCGTCTGTCCATCGGCGTATTTGTATAGTTCTCCCGGAACGAAGCGGTCGTTTGTACACCATCCGGGGATGCGCATCCACAAAGTGAATTCTGTCTCCTCTTTTTCGGGCGTTACCTCTATCGAAATTGTTCCGTCAAACGGATACCCGGTTTTTTGTGTGAGGTGTATTCTGCCGTTTGTCAACGGTATTTCAGTAGAGCTGCCTGCATAAAGTGCGCAGAATATGTCGCTGTCGGTGTGTGAGTATATCATTCCCGAAATCTGGGGAATAAGGCGTGCGAGATTCGAGGGACAGCAGGCTGTTCCGAACCATGGCGAGCGTCCTGCGCGGCCGTGATTGAAGGTCTTGCGCCCGTCGGTTTCCAGCGGATTGACATAGAAGAAGCGGTTGCCTTCCAAGTTTACGCCTGCAAGCACGTTGTTGTACAATGATACTTCTGCAACGTCGATATATTTGGCATTGGCTGACATCAGGAACATGCGGTAGTTGAAAAGCACGTTTCCCACTGCCGAACAGGTTTCGTTGTATGTCTCTTTGTTCGGCAACAGATAATCGGGACCGAAGCCCTCGATGTTGGGCACGGCTCCGAGTCCGCCTGTGATGTGCATCTTCTTGTCGACTATGTCGTGCCATATTGCTTCGAGGGCAGGAATTAGCGTGGTATCTCCTGTGTTTGCGGCAATGTCTGCCATGCTCGAATAGAGATAGGTTGCGCGTACGGCATGACCGACCGCTGTCTTCTGTTCGCGTACCGGCAGATGTTGCTGGGCATATTCGGGGGTGGTTATCTTGATGCCGTCCGGGCGATAGGTGATGCCGCGAATGTCTATGAAGCGTTTTGCCATGTTCAGGTAGAGGGTGTCGCCGGTGATGTGGTACATCTTCACAAGTGCAAGCTCTATCTCCTGGTGTCCGGGAGCCTGATTTACGGGTTTGCCGTTGTTGTATGCGCTGTCGCCCTCGAAGAATACCTTGTTTATGTGGCGTGCGCTTTTTTCGGCAATGTCGAGCCATTTGCGTTTGCCGGTTGCGCGATAATATGCAATGGCTCCTTCGTACATGTGTCCCATGTTGTAGAGCTCATGGCTGAAGAGTACGTTGCTGTATGGCTTTTCGCCTGTGCCCCATCTGTTGCGTGGATTTTGCAGTTCTTCGCCTACTATGTGGTGTTCATAAAGATAACCGTCGGGAGCTTGTGCCGAACTTATTATGTCTATAATCTCGTCCATCTGCCTTTCGAGTGCTTCGTCCTTTTCTAAGGTGAGAAGATAGGCTGCACCTTCCATTACCTTGAAGAGATCCGATGATACATAGAATGGCAGTGGCAGCAGTTTCTCGCTTTTTTCGCCGCGAAGATAGGCTGCTGTACGGCGGAGGTTCTCGACAGCTGTCTCTGTTTTGCCGAGTGCAAAGGGGACGAGTGTCTTTTTCTGTGTTTGCAGGCGTGGAAGCCAAAAGTTGTCGTTAAGGGTTACTTCCTCGAATGATACGGGGACAAGCGGTTGTTCGCTTTTGACTGTTTCCTGTTGGCATGATGATAAAGCGGCAATTGCCAACGTTGCTGTTATTAGCAGATTATGGAATTTCATTCTATAGGTTTTTCATTATAATGCCGCGAAGATACGGATTAATTCTTAGAAGCTGTTTGATTTTTATTGAAAAAGTTTTTTGTATTAGCAACATCTTTATCTATTCCGAAGAGCATACACCTGTTACTATTCTTTCAACGATACTGTTTCATATTATATCATAGACGAAAAAGTATATAGAGAAAATGGGGTTTTCAATGTGCAGTTGTATTATTTGGTAAAGCAGCGCTATGACCTTAGCGAAGACGACATGAAGTATCTCGACTATAAGCTAACTTACCCGCCTTCGCCTAAAATGCGCGGAATGAAAATGTATCCGCTATACGAGGAGGCGATAAAAGTAAAATAAGCCGAAAAATAAGATTGCACAAAAAGCAAATAGCCAATATAATTATATGAAAAATAGGGCTGACTATAAAGTCTATAAGACTTATAGGTCAGCCCTATGTGATAGTTGCTGTTAATCCGCTTTTTCTGCTTCCTGTTCTTGGGATTTCTCTCTTTTATGGTGTCCGCGTGCCATGTTTTTTATCAATTCTCTTTGGAACGCATCTTCGGCACGTTGGATGTCAAGTATCTTTCTGGCAGGCAGTATCTTCAGATATTTTTCGATGTAGGTCTTTTCCAATTTTGCTATTTCTATCTCTGCGTCTGCCAATTCGTTGACAAGTTCTTTCCACTGCTCTTCGGTGAGTTCGGCGCCTCGTTTTTTCTTGATTTTTTTGCGTGCTTCTCTGTTGATTTTCCATTTGTTGTGTTGGAATTCAAAGTAGAGCGGGAAGAATGCTTCTGCTTCGCCCGGCGAAAGCTTGGCGTGCTCGGTGATGAATGTCTGCTGTCTTTTTGCAAACTCTTCGGGGGACATCCGTTTCTTGGGTTGTGCAAGCAATATGCTTGTGGCGCAACATGTAAATATTAAAATAGAAAGTATTCTTTTCATGGCTTTTAGAAGCTTTTTAATTTTTTATTGAAAAAGTATTTTTATCATTACGAAGCTGGTTTCGGCTTCTTTAACGGGGTTTATCTCCTTCGCACCTCAGCCATATCAAGCAAGCTTGTATGGCGTTCGGTTTGGCGTCGATTGAGTCTGTTTTAGGCATCTTTTCATTATTATCTTGCAGGAAATTGCCTGCTATTCCCTGCAAGATAATAATGAAAATCTACTCTAAAGTTGCGGTTAAACGAGCGCAATGTGAACTTGTTCACAAATTGCTCAGCGAGTGATAGCAACTTCAACAAGGTTAAAATAGCTCTCAAATAATTCCGAAAGATAGTGCAAACGAGCGAAACGTAAGCTTGCTTACAAGTTTTACAGCGAGTGCAGCCTATCTTATCAAAATAAAATTTAAACAGCTTCTTAATAATTTGCTTCATAGCTTGTGAGGCTACTGTATATGTTGTACTCGTCTATGGGATAGTTGTCGAATATGCTTTCTATATATTCGATTCTTTCCGTTTCTGTCAGTTCGGTCGTTGCATGCCACTCATTGTCTATATATTGATAGAGGGCTGTTGCACTTATGAGCAGCATAAGTGTGATTGCGGCTGCTGTGCTCCATCTTTTTACGGCATCCATCGTAAGGATGTGGCGGGGCTTCATTGCCGTCTCTTTGCCGGGAAGCTCTTGCATGAGCTTGCGGTGGAAATCCTCGAAATAGTTTTCGGGGGTGGCAAAGGGGTTTTCTTTTCTTTTTCGCTCTATTCTGTTCATAGCTTAATGTTTTAGGCTATCTGTCTGTTAGACTTTTACTTTTGGATAAGGTTTAAACGCTTATCTGAAATTTTCTTTTAAATATTCTTCAATTTTCTTTGCTGCTATGTGATACGATGCTTTCAGGGCTCCGATGCTTGTGCCTAAAATTGCCGACATTTCATCGTATGACATTTCATCGTAGTATTTCATGTTGAAGACCATTCGTTGCTTCGGTGGCAACTTTTGTATTGCCGCCTGGAAGTTTGCTTCTGCGGTGTCGCCGTTGAAATAGGTGTCGCTTTCCAGTTGCTCTATGACAGAGGTATCAATGGAGTCTATGGGGATGGTAGTCTTTCGTCTGTCGAGGAAAGTGAGTGTCTCGTTGATGGCTATGCGGAACAGCCATGTCAAAATTTGGGAATCTCCGCGAAATCTGTCAATATTTGTCCATGCCTTCATGAAGGTGTTCTGTAACAGGTCGTTGCTGTCTTCGTGGGAGAGTACCATGTGGCGTATGTGCCAATATATCGGCTCGCTGTATTGCTTCACTAACTGTGAGAATGCGGCACGCTGCTCGGCAGGGTTCTTGAGCCTGCGTATCAGTTCTTGTTCGTCGCTGTTCTGTATATTTTGCATGTGCCGTGGTTCTCTGTTTCCTTATTTAGACTTCTTTCTGGCTAAAAAGTTTAAGAAGCTGTTTAAATTTTTATGACGAGGTTCTCTCTTGCAAGTATTGTTTCGGAGAACACGCTCTGTGCTTCTTGGAGCAATATGCTTTCGTCGTCGTAGCGCGAAGAGAAATGTCCTATTGCCAATCTTTTTACTTCTGCTTCGAGTGCAACCGTTGCTGCTTGTTGTGCTGTACTGTGGAATGTCTCTTTGGCACGCAGGCTCTCGCTCTCTGCAAAAGTTGCCTCGTGATAGAGAAGATCCGCTCCTTTTATCCTTTCGGCCAGTCCGGGAGGGGAGGGTGTAGTGTCCGAACAATAGGCATACTTGCGTGAGGGATTGGGTGGAGTGGTGAGCCGTCCGTTGGCGATGATTTCTCCTTCGGGTGTAATGTAGTCTTCGCCATCTCTTATCTTTTGTCGTGCGTATGTGGGGATATTGTAGTACTCTGCCATTTCTCCCCGCAGATGCCGTTTCTTGGGCTTTTCGCTTATGAGAAATCCGCAACAGGGTATGCGGTGGTTCAGCGGCAGCGTCTCAACTGTTACATTCTTGTCTTCGTAGATAATGTCGTTTGCTTTCGGGTTGATGTCATGCAGAATGACTTCGTATTTCATTCCTTGACAAAAGTACTCTATCTGGGGTGTCAGGATGGTCCGCAGCATCGGATGGGCATGTATGTGCAGCGGATGTTTGCGCCCAAGCAGTCCGAACGTGGAAATCATTCCTATGAGTCCGAAGCAGTGGTCGCCGTGGAGATGCGATATGAAGATATTGTTTATGCGAGAGAAATGCTGGTGCGATTTCCTTATTTGCAGTTGTGTCCCTTCTCCGCAGTCTATCATAAAGAGTTCGTTCCCTACTCTTATTATCTGTGAACTTGCATTGTGGCGTGTGGTGGGAAGTGCCGAACCGCATCCTAATATATGTACTTCGAATTGCTCCATAGTGTTTTTTTGCTCTATGCTCGTCGTAGCAAAGGTAGTGTTTTTGTCTGTATAACCGGCTGCCGGTTCCTGGTTTTTTACGGATTTCTTGAAACTAGTTCTAAATATTTCGTCTGTTTGTTGTATCTTTGCAAAGTAATTGCTAAAATAGGCTGCACTCGTTGGGTAACTTGCAAGTAAACTTGCGTTACACTCGTTTGCACTATTTTTGCCATCTAATTCTTTTGATACACAACATGAAAATACCACGACGAGTAATATATCCATTGTTGCTTGTGATTGCGTTTATCGTTGGTGAAATGATTTTTGTTGTTGACGACAATGATATAATAGAGCATATCAGCAAGGGTGTCGAGACACCGCCCCCATCGCCGTATGTGCAGATTTCGGCACTCGATGAACACTTCAGGGATGCTGCCGACAGCATTGACTGGGATTGGACTCTGCTTGCTGCAATCTGCTATACGGAATCCAAATTCGACTCCAATGCAGTTTCCAATATGGGGGCGCACGGGGTGATGCAGATGCTTCCCTCTACGCTGAGGTCGTTGGGAGTGCCAGATTCTTTGCACATGGACACTCGCACAAATATTCATGCCGGAGCTTTCTACCTAAAGAAACTTGAGCATATCTTCCGCAGGATAAAGGATTTTGACGAACGTCTTAACTTTGTCCTTGCTTCGTACAATGCCGGCATAGGACAGATAAACGATGCAATGGCACTGGCGCAGAAGTATGGCCGCAGCAGATATGTGTGGAACAATGGAGTGGATACTTTCCTCATCCTTAAGCAATATCCCGAATATTACAACGACAGTGTCTGTAAGGTGGGTGCCTTCAACAGTTCCGACGAGACTCTTCAGTTTGTGAAGAAAGTCACCAAGCGCTGGAAGCGCTACCGGAAACTTCAAAAAGATTATGAAGATTCTTTGAAGGTGGCTTTGCGTGCGAATGATTCTATATTTATAGCCCCCTCCCCAAAGGGAGATTCTATAAATTAGTTCGTGTCGATTTTTGAATTTATTCAGAGTATATCCCTTTAATACTGCGCAACCTTGAACAAGAGCGAGAAAATAAGTCCTGCGGATGTGGAGCTGTGCCATCGTGTGCGTCTCGTGAAATGGGATGACGATCTGCTGTATGTACGCGACATAAACAGCGAAGATGATTCATTGATTGAAGTGGTGGTGCCCAAAGCAAAGTGTTACGACACTTTGCGCACAATCCTCTATCCGGGGTGTCGTCTTAACCTGCTCGAAGTCCATCGCGATGCAGCTGTTCTTCTGCCCGAAAACATAATCTACGAACCCGATTATCTTGTAGAGACTACATCGCTGTGTGCCTGTATTCAGGAACATGGCAACTCGCCGCTGACATATATCCTTAATCTCTTCAAAGAGAACAAGGCGACGAAGCATACCCTTCTGGGTGAGGCTGCCAACCTTTTCCTCGACGATGTGGTGAACGAGGATAGCGGGAGTGTTGCTACATACAAGCACTCCGTTGCCAAATTCTTCCGCGACTACCCTTTGCAGCTTACCGCTGCCGATGGAATAGATGCGGAATTCTTCGAGAATATAAACAGCCAGTTCCACAATATCCGTGAAACGGTAGCACGTCTGCTCTCGCCCCTCAACAGCGACAATCAGGACAACATTCTTGTGGAACCCTCTTTCTTCTGCGAAGCGTTGGGTTTGCAGGGACGAATCGACCTTTGGGACGGAGTTGCCGGCAATATCATAGAACTCAAGTCGGGCAAGGCAGATGAGTTCAACCGTCGTGCAAAAGAGGAACATGTACTTCAGATGTCGCTCTACAAGGAGATGCTCAGATTCAACCTCGCGATTGATGGCGACAGGATTAAACCGCATCTTTTCTACTCGCGTTACCCCTCCATTCTGCACCGCGAGAGCAGTGCGGAGCAAATGGCTTCGGCGCTGATGTTGCGCAACAGAATAGTGGCATTGGTGCAGAGTCTTGCCGACGGCTCCCTGCGCCCGTTGCTGGAACGCCTTACGGCAGACGATCTCAATCTGTCGGGTACGTCATCGCGCTTGTGGAGCGCATACAAGCGTCCCGAAATCTCGCGCATCCTGTCGGTCATTCAAGGTGCCGACGAGGCGATGAAAGACTATTTCTTCGGCAATCTCTCGTTCGTGGCGCGCGAAATGTGTATAGGCAAGCTTGGAGGTGGGACAGATGCTGCCAAACGTGGTTTTTCGGAGACATGGAATTTTTCGCGTGAAGAGAAGTCTGCCAACGGCAATATACTTTTGGGACTCAAGATAGAGAGGCTTATAAACGAGGATGGAGTGTCGTCGATAGTTTTTGCACGCCCATCGTGCGACGAGGACTTCTTTCCGAATTTCCGTGCCGGAGATACAGCCTTCATATACATTGCCGACAAGGATTGCGATTGTGCCACCAACAGTTATGTTACACGCGGCACACTTACAGAGATAACTTCCAGGAGGGTGGTCTTCAAATTGAGGCACCGGCAGCGCAATCCTCGCATTTTCCCTGCCGGCAGCAGTTATGCTCTTGAACATGACCATCTCGACAGTGCAACAAGAAGCTGTTTCAGAGAGATGTTCGCGTTGTTGCATGCCCCTCTTCAGCGGCGTGAACTGATAATGGTTGAGCGTAAGCCTACATTCAATCCTTCCGCAGAGCTTTGTGGCGACTATGGCAACAGCCACATAAACAGCATAGTAAGGAAGGCGAAGCAGGCTAATGAGCTTTTCCTGCTTGTGGGTCCGCCGGGAACGGGCAAGACTTCAAAGGCTCTCAGCAGCATGGTGCAGGAATTTCATGACGGCAGCCGATGCAATCTCCTGCTGGCGTCGTTCACCAACCGCGCGGTCGACGAGATTTGTCAGGCGCTTGAGTCTCTTCCTTCGAAGCCGCAATACATACGCATAGGCAACGAGTTTGCCTGTGCCCCTGAATACACCCATCGGTTGCTGAAAAATGTCATAGCCGGTTGTACACGTCGTGAGCAGATAAACGATGTGTTGCAGTCTGTGCGTATAGTTGTCGGTACAACCTCTTCAATATCGGGGCGTCAGGAACTTTTTGCCATGAAGAGATTCGACGTCGCAATCATAGACGAGGCCACGCAGATACTCGAAACGCAGCTTGCAGGACTTTTTGCAGCTACCGTCCCCGACGGCGCATCGGCAATAGAGAAATTCATTCTCATAGGCGATCCAAAGCAGTTGCCGGCTGTTGTTGCACAGTCGCCCGAAGAGGCTAAGGTAAAAAGCCCATTGCTCCTGAAGCGGGGATTCACAAGCCATGCAATCTCGTTCTTCGAGAGAATTTATAACTATTACAAAAAGAATCCTTTGCCCGAACTTACCTCCTCGCTCTATGCTCAGGGACGTATGCATCCGGCAGTAGGCGAGTTCGCAAATAAATATTTTTATGGCGATGCCCTGAAGCCTATCCCTCTGCCTCACCAGACTGAGCCGCTTTCCTATCCGCTTTACAATGGAGATGATGAGATTGAGACAAGGTTGGCGTGCCGGCGTACAGCCTTTGTCGAGACACTTGCATCAGAAGAGGATGAGAATCCCAAAATAAATCGCGACGAGGCGAGGCTGATAGCGGCTCATATCGCATCTTACTGCAATTTGCGCAAAAAGAACGGAGGCATCTGCAATCCTTCGAAAGAGGTGGGAGTTATTGTCCCTTTCCGCAATCAGATTGCGATGGTGATGAACGAAATATCACGCATGGGTATAGAGGGCGGCGATAATATAATAGTCGATACGGTAGAGAGGTTTCAGGGTTCCCAACGCGATGTCATTTTCTATGGCACAACAATTTCCAAGCCCGAAATGATGGAGATTCTTTCGGTGATTTCAGAAGACGAGAATGGAACTCCCGTCGACCGCAAGCTGAATGTTGCTGTTACGCGTGCACGCAGGCAGATGTTTGTTTTCGGCGTGCCCGGAGCTCTTGCGGCTTCGCCGCTTTACAATGCTCTGATGGTTGAGCTCGATGCTTAGAAACTGTTTGAAAATAATTCTTTCCTTACACAGTTGCCCATTAACCAATTTCCATGCAAATTGTTTGCAAATATCGTGGTTTTTTACGAAAATTGCATGTAAGTTACGTGGAGACTGTCTGTGCTATCCGCAGGGCGGTCGTTAACTTGTTGTGTGTGCATTTCTTATATGCTTTTACAATTAGAAGAAAATATTTAAATATAAACAGATGAAAAGAAAACTGCTATTCATTCTCCTGTGCATTGCGACAGGACTATTGTATGCAAGCGAAAATCCTACATGGCTTCGCAATTGCAAAATTTCGCCCGATGGCTCTACAATCGCTTTTACCTATAAAGGCGATATCTTCACAGTGCCTGCAGGTGGAGGAGAGGCACGACAGATAACCTCTCTCAACTCATATGACACCACTCCAATCTGGTCGCTCGATGGAGAATTTATTGTATTCTCATCCAACAGAGAGGGAAGCTTCGACCTCTACATAGTATCCAAAAAGGGCGGAGTACCCAAACGTTTGACAACAAACTCGGCAGCTGAGTACCCCGAAGCGTTCCTCAACGACAAGGAGATACTTTACACAGCCGAGATTATGCCTTCTGCGGAATACGGACAGTTCCCCGGCAGTTTCAAGCAGGTCTATAAAGTGTCGGTTGACGGCGGACGTCCCGAACTCTTCTCATCGGAGTACATGGAGAACATCTGCATCGATAAGAAAGGCGAGAAAATCATCTATAACGACAAAAAGGGATATGAAGACAAATGGCGCAAGCACCACCGTTCTTCAATCACCCGCGACATTTGGGTAACATCTGCGGGTGGTGATAGAAAGTTCACTAAACTCACATCGTTCAACGGCGAGGACAGAAACCCCGTATGGGCAGACGGCGATTCGTTCTACTACCTGAGCGAGCAGGACGGTACATTCAACATCTTCCGCTCCTCTTTGTCCGCTCCCTCTGAGCAGAAGCAGATAACAAAGCACAGCAAGCACCCCGTGCGTTTCCTTTCAAAGGCAGACAACGGCACACTTTGCTACACATTCGACGGCGACATATATACGGTAAAGGATGGCAGTTCTCCCCAAAAGGTTAACGTTACAATTACAGCCGACCTGCGTCAGCCCTCAGTGTCGCGCATGAACTTCACCGGAGGTGCATCGGCAATGGCTGTAAGCAAGGAGACAAACGAGGTTGCGTTTGTACAGCGTGGCGATGTCTTTGTAACCACAATGGACCACAGCGGCACACGCCGCATCACCGACACTCCCGAACAGGAGCGCAACGTGGACATCAGCGCCGATGGCCGTACAATCATCTATTCGGCGGAGCGCAACGGACAATGGGGCATCTACAAGAGCGAACTTGTGCGCAAGGAGGACAAATACTTCACCTACGCGGCAGAAATAAAGGAAGAGCCTCTGATTGTAGGCGAAAAGGCAGCTTTCCAACCCACATTCTCACCCGACGGCAAGGAGATAGCTTTCTTGCAGGACCGTACAACACTCTGTGTCTACAACATCGAGTCTAAGAAAGTGCGTACAGTGCTCGATGGCAAATACAACTATTCGTACAGCGACGGAGACCAGACATACGCATGGTCGCCCGACAGCAAATGGTTCCTCGCAAAATATATTTCCATAGGCGGATGGAACAATACCGACATTGTTCTTGTAAAAGCCGACGGCAAGGGCGAAATGTACAATCTCACAGAGAGCGGATACAGCGACGATAATCCCCGTTGGGTGCTCGACGGCAAGGCTATGATATGGAGCTCGGACAGAGCCGGCTATCGCAGCCATGGCAGTTGGGGCGCTCATCGCGACGAGTATATAATGTTCTTCGACGCTGATGCCTACGACAAGTTCAGAATGAACAAGGAGGAACTTGCTCTTGCCGAGGAGATGGAGAAATTGCAGAAGGAGTCAGAGGAGAAAGCACGCAAAGAAAAGGAGGAGAAAGAGAGCAAGAAAAAAGACAAGAAAAAAGACGGCGACAAGAAAGAGGATAAAAAGGAGGATAAGAAAGCTGACGATAAGGAACTCAAGTTCGACCTTGAAAACAGAAAGGACCGCATTGTCCGTCTTACAACGCACTCCTCATCGCTCGGCGATGCCATTCTTACAAAGAAAGGCGACAAGCTGCTCTATCTCACAAGCTTCGAGGGCGGCGTAGACCTCTGGGAGCGTAACTTCCGTGAGGGCAGCGACAAGATTGTTGTACGCGGGCTCGGATGGGGCAAGTTCATCACTGACAAGGATATGAAATATGCCTACATAGCAACTGGTGCAATGAAGCGTATCGACCTTAACAACAACGCAGTACACAATATCTCATACAATGCCGAATTCAATTATCGTCCTGCCGAAGAGCGTGAATATATATTCAACCACGTGTGGCAGCAGGTGAAAGATAAATTCTACGATCCCAAGCTCCACAATGTCGATTGGGAGTTCTACAAGAAGGAGTATAAGAAATTCCTCCCTTACATCACAAACAATGTAGACTTCGCAGATATGTTGTCCGAGCTTCTTGGCGAGCTTAACGCATCCCACACCGGTGCGCGTGCAAATTTCGGCAACAGCTACCACACTGCCGTGCTCGGAGCATTCTATGATGCAAGTTACGACAAGGATGGCCTTAAAATCAAAGAGATTCTGAAAGGCGGTCCGCTCACACGTGCGAATACCAGAATCAAAGCCGGAACTGTCATCGAAAAGATTAACGGCAAGGAGATAAAGAAAGGTGAGGACTACTTCCCCCTGTTAGAGAATCTTGCAGGCAAGAGAGTGCTTCTCTCGCTCTACAACCCCGACACCAAAGAACATTTTGAGGAGTGGGTGAAACCCATCAGTCAGGGTGCCGAGTCGTCGCTCCGTTACAAACGCTGGGTGAACCGTCGCCGCGCAATCGTTGACTCGCTCTCAAACGGCCGCATAGGTTATGTGCACGTGGCAGCAATGAACAGCGAGAGCTTCCGCGAAGTCTTCTCCGACCTTCTCGGACGCGACCGTCAGAAAGAGGCTGTGCTTGTCGATACACGTCATAATGGCGGCGGATGGCTGCACGAAGACCTTGCAACACTGCTCAGCGGCAAGGAGTACCAGCGTTTCATGCCTCGCGGAAAATATATCGGCAGCGACCCATTCACCAAGTGGAACAAGCCTTCGGCTGTGCTCGTCTGCGAGGACAACTACTCAAACGCACACGGATTCCCCACTGTCTACAAGGCTCTCGGAATCGGCAAGCTCATCGGTGCGCCTGTGCCCGGCACTATGACTGCTGTGTGGTGGGAACGTCAGATAAATGGCGAGGTTGTATTCGGCATACCTCAGGTAGGTGTTCAGGACAACAACGGCAACTACCTCGAAAACCAGGAGCTGCAGCCTGATATTCTGGTGTATAACTCTCCTGAGGACAATCTCAAAGGCAAGGACACTCAGCTTGAGGCTGGTGTGAGACATCTGTTAGAGGTTATTGGCAAAAAGAAATGATATATCCGGTATGAGAAAGCTATATATTTTTGATCTTGACGGCACACTGCTCGACACTGTTGCCGATCTTGGAAACAGTTGCAACCATGTGTTTGCAGAGGCGGGATTCCCCACACATCCAATTGAGGCATACTACAAGTTTGTGGGCAACGGAATAGCCAAGCTCATTGAGCGTGCCCTGCCTGCCGATGCTTCAACAAGCGAGAATATCGAGAAACTTCTTCCTCCGTTCCGTGCATATTACGACCTGCATAGTGCGGACGACACAAAACCATACGATGGGGTAGTGGAGATTCTCGAAATGTTGCAGGCGCGAGGTGTCGCATTGGCTGTGGCATCGAATAAATATCAGGCGGCAACCGAAGCTCTTGTACGCAAATATTTCCCGGCAATAGAGTTTGCGGCAGTTCTCGGACAGCGCGATGGTGTGCCTGTGAAGCCCGATGCTGCGATAGTGCGCGACATTCAGAAGACCGCAGGCTGTGAAGATGCTTGCGATGTGATTTACATAGGCGATTCGCTTGTCGACCTTCAGACAGCGCGCAATGCAGGTGTCGATTTTGTTGCTGTTACATGGGGATTCTGCCCGCGCGAACAGCTGGTGGAGAATAGCCCTGCGTACATTGCGGACAACGCCGAGGATCTGAAAGCCCTGTTGTTCACTGGCAAATAAAGTTTTTTTAATTATAATAGATCTATTTTATGAAGAAGTTTTCAATGTTATTGACACTTGTCATCACAATGATGGCATTTGCATCGTGCGGTAGCGGAACTGCACAGAAAAATTGCGATTCAGCAAATTGTAACTCAAAAGATTGCGAAATGAAAGAATGCGACGCTAAAGAATGCGGTTTGCCCGTAGGTTTGCAGCTCTACAGTGTACGTGGAGACATGGAGAAAGATTTTAAAGGTACATTGCAGAAGGTTAAGGCAATGGGATACGATGGTGTGGAATTTGCCGGTTTGTTCGGAAATACTCCCGAACAGGTTAAGGCTATGTGTGCCGAAATCGGTCTTAACCCTATCTCGGCTCATGTGCCCCTTGCCGATATGCTTGCCGATACAGACAAGGTGATTGCCGATTACAAGACTTTGGGCTGTAAGTATATTGTTGTACCTTACGTAACAGAGGAACGTCGTCCCGGTGGTGAACTCTTCATGCAGATGATTGAGGAGATACGCGCCATAGGTCAGAAGGCTAAGGCCGCAGGTCTTGTATTGCTCTATCACAACCACGACTTCGAATTCAAGAAGGTGGAGAATGGCGAGTTCGGACTCGACTTCCTCTACAGTTCGGTTCCTGCCGACCTTTTGCAGACAGAACTTGACGAGTGTTGGGTGAAATATGCAGGTCAGGACCCTGTTGCATATCTCCAGAAATATGCAGGACGTGCCCCCGTTGTTCACTTGAAGGACTACTATGTGGAGGGCGAGCAGGTTGGCGATCCTTACGCTCTCATCGGACTTAACGAGGATGAGAAAAAATCGAATACAGCTTTCGAGTTCCGTCCTTTGGGTTGCGGCGTTCAGGATGTTGCAGCTCTTGTAAACGCAGCAGAGGCTGCCGGCAGCAAGTGGCTTATCGTTGAGCAGGACCAGCCCAGCATGGGCAAGACTCCTATGGAGTGCGTTGCCATAAGCATGGAGTGCATCAAAAAGATCAAGGCTGAAAAATGCGGAAAGAAGTAAGAAACTGTCTCTTGACACGCTTCTTATAAACACATCTCATATAACAAATCCTGTCTATCCGCTTGGAATAGACAGGATTTGTTATATTTAACGACTGCTTCTGAAACTCAGACAGCCATTCAATCTCTAACGTTTCTTGTAGACAGCAGGATTGTCGGTGGTAACCTTGTCTGCCTTTTGGTCGAAGAATCCGTTTATCTCAGCTTCGTCATTCACGGTCCACACATTGACGTCGAGTCCCAATTTGTGTGCTTCCTCTATCCATTCGGGATGTGCTTTCAGCAGTGCGGCAGAGTAGTCGAGCCCGTAAAATCCCTTCTCTTTCAATTCTTTTGGGGTACATGCGCTTTTTTCGTTGCCAGCAAGATACGAAACCTTCAACCCTTTATTCATGGCTATAAGGTCGAGACAATGCTTGCGGCCGAAAGCAATATATTCCACCTTCTTCTGGAGACCATGCCGTTCGACGGCTTCTACAATCTTTTCTACATTAGCATCCTTTATCTCTATGATGAGCTTGAACTTGCGAGGTGTATTCTGCATCTTTTGCAATGTCTCGTCGAACGTGGGTATCTTTTCGCCGTTAGGCAGACGGTAATCCGCCAGTTCCTCATATCTCAGGCGCGAAACAGCTCTGCCGTCATCCAGCTTAGAATTGTGGAATAGTACAAGCACTCCATCGGCAGTCTCTCTTACATCACATTCGCTGCCGTATATACGCAGAGATGCTGCATTGTCGAGTGAAGAGATTGTGTTTTCATGCGAACCTGCCGTATTCCAATAACCTCTATGGGCTATTATTCTTGAGTGGCGACCGGTGGTGCACGATGCAAACAGGAGGAGCAGCAGGCAGGCTGAGAGAATCTTTTTCATTTTGGTGCTTGTTCTTATTAGGAAAAGTACCCTCGCTGGGAATCGAACCCAAATCTAAGGTTTAGGAAACCTCCATTCTATCCATTGAACTACAAGGGCGCCTGCTTTTTATGTGATTTTGCGTCTGCGAAGATAAGCTATCTTTTTTGATTTTCGAAATTTTAAGGCGGATTTAATAATAATTATATTTTTAAGGTGTATCTATGGCTTTGAAAAACAATGGCTTGAGCGTGTTTGGATGCCGGTAAAATAACACACCTGTGAAATTTTTCGTGAAAATGCTTTTTAATTCGAAAAAAAAGACATTACTTTGCGACAGACAAAATGCAAAAGTAATGGCACACCTTCTGAACATAACTACCGCTATTGCAGCAACAGCTACAACTGTTGCTACGGTCGTTTGTGCCACTGCTGCCACTACAACAACCCCTTGGGGGTGCAGTAATTCTTGCCGTTAAGGTATCAGGTTTTCTTTTGTGTCTGTCAAGGTAACAGACGACGGCGATAAATCCAAATTTATAGATAACAATTACATATTAGGTTAATTAACCCAATATGTGTATTTTTTAACCGTTCTTGCAGATAAGAAGCTGTTTGAATTTTATTAGAAAAGTTTTTCTATATTCGCAGCTTTGTTTCGGCTTCTTTGAGTCTATTTTAGGCATCTTTTCTTTGTTGTCTTGCAGGGAATAGCGGGCTATTTCCAAAAGACAACAAAGAAAATCTACTCTAAAGTTGCGGTTAAACGAGCGCAATGTGAACTTGTTCACAAATTGCTCAGCGAGTGATAGCAACTTCAACAGAGTTAAAATAGCTCTCAAATAATTCCGAAATAATATTCAAACAACTTCTAAATTTGCTGCTGGAATAAAAGACTGAATTATGAAAAAGATTAGAGCTTTTGCGCCTGCAACTGTAGCAAACATGGGTTGCGGCTTCGATATAATGGGAATGACACTTGGCGGAGTAGGTGATATTGTAAGTGTTGAAGTTTCCGAGGGAGACGGACTTGCAATTAACAATGAGAGCGGAGTAGAACTGCCCGATGATATTGAAAAGAATGTTATCACTCCTGCGGCACGTGCATTGATGGCTGCTTTCGGAGAGAAAAGAAAACTTGTCTTTACGATAGAAAAGAAGATTTACCCCGGTAGCGGTATCGGCTCAAGTGCTGCATCTTCGGCAGCTGCCGTGGTGGCTTTGAATGAAGCTCTTGGACGCCCATTCAGTGATGAACGGCTTGTCGAGTTTGCGATGGAGGGTGAGAAACTTATAAGCAAGGGTGTTCCCCATGCCGATAACGTGGCGCCTGCAATCCTCGGTGGAGTGGTGTTGCTCCGCAGTTACGAACCGTTGGATATTGTCCGCCTGCCTGTGCCCGGACATTTCTGTTGCTCGGTGGCGCATCCAGACATTGTGGTTAGCACAACTATGGCACGACAGGTGTTGCCAAAAGAAATATCCATGCACACGGCTGTTACTCAGTGGGGCAATGTTGCCGGTCTTGTCGCAGGTCTTGCTTACGGAGATATAGAGCTCGTCGGCCGCTCTATGAAAGATGCTGTTGCCGAACCTCACAGAAAACAGTTTATTCCCGGATTTGACAAATTGAAGGAAAAGGCTCTTGCCCTGGGTGCATTGGCACTGAACATTTCGGGAGCAGGTCCATCTGTCTTTGCCCTTTCAAAGGATATGCAGACAGCCGAAAGGATAGGAATGATGATGGACGAGCACTTCAAGAGCGAGGGCCACAAGGCTGATATTTATATAACGAAGGTCTCCAACACAGGAGCAAGAATCATTAACGACTAATTTCACGGCTATGAGATATTACAGCACAAGAGACAACGGATGTGAAAAGGGACTCTATTCCTTGAAGGAGGCTGCAACAATGGGGCTCGCTCCTGACGGCGGGCTTTTTATGCCGGAGTTCATCCCCTCGGCAGATATGCACGAAGTGGAACGTCTGTATAAAAAATCGTATGCAGATATGGCTTTGTACCTCGCAGGACTCTTCTTCGACGATATTGCTCCCGGACAGCTTGCAGAGGTTGTCGGCAAATCTTATAATTTCCCCATAAATCTTCACTCGCTTTCGAATAGCAGGCACACATTGGAATTGTTTCATGGTCCCACATTCGCGTTCAAGGATTTTGGAGCGCGTTTCATGGGACAGATGACAGGAGCAATCAACGGCGAAGATGAGCTTATAGTGCTTACAGCTACGTCGGGAGACACCGGCAGTGCCGTCGCCGGAGGTTTCTATGGAGTTGAGGGAGTGAAGGTTGTCGTACTCTATCCGGCGGGGAAAATAAGCCCGTTGCAGGAGGCTCAAATGACCACTCTGCACGGTAATATCTATCCTTTGAAGGTGAATGGCACGTTCGATGATTGTCAGCGTATGGTTAAGTCCATGTTCTCTGACAAGGAACTGCGCCGCTCTTTGAATATCACATCTGCCAATTCCATTAATATACTGCGTTGGATTCCCCAATCGTTTTATTATTTCTATGGCTATTGTGCGTGGAAAGAGCGTACAGGAGGCAAAGAACCTGTGGTTGTCGTACCCAGCGGAAACTATGGTAATCTGACAGCGGGAATGATGGCACGCAGAATGGGGCTCCCCATCAAACGCTTTGTGGCTGCTTCGAATTCCAACGATGTGATTCCGCAATTCCTTGTTACGGGCGACTATTGTCCGCGCCCCTCAGTCCAGACTGTGGCAAATGCTATGGATGTAGGTGCCCCCAGCAATTATGAACGCATGATGTGCATGTGTGCCGGCGATATTCAGGCTTTGAGAAACGAAGTTGCAGGCTTCAGTGCGAACGACACTGAGATTATGGAGGGAATCAGGCTTATCGACAACCGTCATGATTACATGTCGTGTCCTCATAGCTGTGTGGGGTATCTGGCGGCTGATAAGCTCAACGTGGACGGATTCTGGTTGTCGACAGCACATCCTGCGAAGTTTGGCGAGATTACCTCGCAGGCTACAGGAAAAGAGGCTGAACTTCCCGAAGAACTCGGTAGAATGTTGTCAAAGGACAAAATCTTTACATGTATCGAGGCAGACGAACTTTGTTTGAAAGAGTATCTGTTGGGGGGTAGAAGCTGAAGCGGATAGGTGGAGTGCTGGAAAAAAGCGGTATTTTTACTTTTTCAAATAAAAATTTTAACAGCTTCTTAAACCTTTGACGATTTTTCTTGTCAAATAATACGAAACGGAAATCAGCTATGTGATTATAGACATCCTTCATCGGAAAAAGTTTATGAACAATATATGAGTGTGAGTATGCAGTTTGTGGATTCAATAAAGAAAAAATGCGGCAAGAGGGTTGGCCGGATTTCTTGGCTGTCGGTTTGTGCGTTTTTGTTTCTGTTTAATGCTCCGGCATATTCACAAAGCTACAAAGAGTTTGTTGCAACGGCGACAAAAATGCTCGAAGAGGGCAATTACGATGGTGCAATAACCCACTATAAGAAAGCCCTTGATAAAGACTCGTTGAACAGCATGAACGAATTCATATATGCCAACCTTGCGCTTGCATATATGAATAAAGGTGAGTCGAGGAGAGTGGAGGAGGTTTATAGAGAAGCACTTTCGCGTAATCCGCAATCGCAGATGTTGCTTATGCGCCGTGCAAACTTCTATCTTGTTCAGGATAAACAGGAGAAGGCTTTGGCAGATTACAATAAAGTGTTGTCATATGATCCACGCAACGAGGAGGCGCTATATTTCCGTGCCTACATTTTGGCTGGAAAGAAAAAGTACAATCTTGCACGTGAGGATTATTACACAATTCTGGCAATAAATCCTGACAATTACAAGGCGCAATTTGCTTTGGCGCTACTGTATGTAAAAGAGAAAAAAGACAACCAGGCATTGCTGATGCTCGACAACCTCATAGAAAAGGATTCCGGCAATCCCGAATATTATCAGGCTTGCAGCGATATAGAAAAGGGAAACAAACGATACGAACTTGCGCTGATATATATCGATGAGGGAATAAAGAAATGTAAAAATAACAATACCCTGCGTTTGGAAAAGGCAGAACTGCTGGTGGCAATGAACAAGAACAAAGAGGCAAAAAGAGAACTCGACGCATTGTCGTCAACGGGATATTACTCTCCTCGAATGAAACTCTTGTATAAGAGAATAAAGTAGAGAGATATGTTTATTTTAAGTGGGTGATTCGTCAAATAATACTCCCATAAGAATATTTTGCTTGCAACCGAGCGCGTTTTTTAAAAACAATAAAACTATATCTATTATGAACGACCCCACAAAAGAAAAAAGCCGTCCTTACAACATCAGGGAGAAAAAAGAAAAGCAGGCTGCATACCGCTCGTTGATAAGAGCAGAATTGGCAGACGAACTGTTTGACAAGATATTACACATCGTCGTTGTGGAAAAAAGATACAGGGATGCGGCTTTTTCTGCCAAGGAACTTGCCAATGAACTGAATACTAATACACGTTATGTTTCGGCAGTGATAAACTCACGCTTTAATATGAACTTTTCGTGTCTGCTCAACGAATATCGCGTGAAGGAGGCTCTTCATCGTATGGTCGACAAACGCTATGCCGGTGAGACAATAGAGGAAATAAGCGCGGCGGTCGGTTTTTCCAATCGTCAATCGTTCTACGCCGCATTTTACAGAATTATGGGCGAAACCCCCAATAGTTACAGGAAAAGACACTCCTCAAAGAATAAATGACCATTTTGCAATAGATACTGATGTGGCTGCGTCAAAATTTTTATTTTGACGCAGCCACATTAATCAAAAAGCTTTATCTTTGCAATATAAAATTGCGAAAATAGGCTGCACTCGTTGAGTAACGTGCAAGTAAACTTGCGTTACACTCGTTTGCACTATCTTTGCAGAAAAGCAAAGATAACTCAATTCATACCCGCGACATTTTCCGAATGAAGTGGGATTTGTTTTGTATAAGAATATAAATATAACATCCTGAAGATGAGTGAAGAACTTCACCAAACAATCAAAGAGATAAAGAAACAGCTCCGTTTGTCCATGAACGGCGTAGTCTCCACGCACCAACGTCGTCAGGGACTCGACTACAAGATAAATTTCGGCGTAGAGATACCGCGCTTGAAAGAGATTGCATCGCAGTATGCAAAAGAGAAAGAACTCGCCGAAGAGCTATGGAAAGAAAACATCAGGGAGAGTAAACTGTTGGCGATTTTCCTATATCCTAAGGAGGAGTTTGACGACGATACAGCCGAACGATGGCTTGCGGATTGCCGTTTTACTGAGACAGCCGATCATCTATGCCACACCCTTCTGCTTCATGTCTCATCTCCCGTCGCGTTTGCACTGAGGCAGATAGACAACTCGGATTCTATGCGCAAATATTGCGGATATTCCATTCTTGCCCATCTCTTTAGAATCGGCACGCCGGTAACACAAGAGCAGGAATCGGAATATTTGATGTCTGTGAAGTCGACACTTACAGACACACAGCTTGCCGGACCGGTGAAGAATATGGCAACCATATCGCTTATGAAATACATCGAATCGGGAGATGAACGCATAAAAGCAGTGCGCGGAATGTTCAGTGACCGGGTTTGTAAGGATAATGCTGCAATTGCTTCGCTGCTCGAAAATCTGGGCATAATCCCATAGACGGGCATCGCGTAATTTGAAAAAATTAAAACAGCTTCCGAAATTTTAATGCAATAATTATACATACATAATAAAAAAGAGCTAACTTTGTATTGTAATAGATGAATAACATGGAAAAGAATTCGGTCGATCCATCCATAACACAGCTTCTGACAGAATACCTGAGGGAGAACAGACTGCGTTGTACGGCCGAGAGATTCAATATCCTGAATACAATCTATTCCATAGAAGGAAACTTCGACATAGAAACTCTTCTCAAGCAAATGGAGGAGAGGAAGTTCCGTGTGAGCCGCGCAACAGTCTATAACACTGTAGCACTGTTGATAAATGCAAATCTGGTGATACACCATCAGTTCGGGAACAAATCGAGATACGAAAAATGTTTCAGGAACGAAAAGTGCCACCTCATTTGCACAAAGTGCGCGACTATCACCGAAACACACATAGACAACTTGAAAGAAATATTAACAGAAGAGATAAAAAAATTTCATTTAACACACTACTCACTCTATGTTTACGGCGAGTGCAACAAATGCTATCAGGCATCCCGCCGCAAACAAAGAAAGACTGGTAGAAAAAAACAAGAATCATGAAAAAAAACATAGACGTACTTTTAGGTCTTCAATGGGGAGATGAAGGAAAAGGAAAAATCGTAGATGTACTTACACCCGGATACGACGTAGTGGCACGTTTTCAAGGCGGTCCCAATGCAGGACATACATTGGAGTTCGGAGGCAAGAAATTCGTGCTTCGTTCAATCCCCTCCGGAATATTCCAGGGCGGTCAGTTGAATATCATCGGAAACGGTGTAGTGCTCGACCCCTCACTTTTCAAAGCCGAGGCCGTCGACCTCGAAAAGGCTGGATACGACCTTAAGAAGAACCTCTTCATATCCAAGAAAGCGCACCTTATCCTGCCTACCTGCCGCGTGCTTGACGCAGCATACGAAGCAGCCAAAGGCGATGCCAAAGTTGGTACGACAGGCAAAGGCATCGGTCCCACATACACCGACAAAGTAAGCCGTAACGGATTGCGTGTAGGTGATATTATCGACGATTTCGACAACAAATATGCCAAAGCAAAAGCACGTCACGAACAGATACTCGCAAGCATGAATTACAGCTACGACATCACAGAAATGGAGAAGGAGTGGCTTTCGGCAATCGAGTACCTCAAGGAGTTCCGTCTCATCGACAGCGAACAGATGATAAACGACCTCATTGCAGAGGGCAAGAGCGTTCTATGTGAAGGCGCGCAGGGCAGCATGCTCGACATCGACTTCGGAAGCTATCCTTTCGTAACCTCTTCAAACACAGTCTGCGCAGGAGCATGTACCGGTCTTGGCGTAGCCCCCAACAGAATAGGCAACGTTTACGGAATAACAAAAGCATACTGCACACGTGTAGGTGCAGGTCCTTTCCCCACAGAACTGTTCGACGAAACCGGCAATGAGATGCGCGACAGAGGACACGAATATGGTGCAGTTACAGGCCGTGAGCGCCGTTGCGGATGGATAGACCTTGTTGCGCTCAAATACACAATAATGATAAACGGCGTAACACACCTCATACTCATGAAGAGCGATGTACTCGACACATTCCCCACAATAAAGGCGTGCGTAGCATACAAGCAGAATGGCGAGACCATAACTCACTTCCCCTACAGCATCGACAATGTGGAACCCGTTTACACCGAAATTCCCGGATGGCAATGCGACCTCACAAAGATAACCAAAGAGGAAGACCTGCCGGAGAAATTTATAAACTACATAAAGTTCCTCGAAAAAGAACTCGGAGTACCTGTTAAATATGTGTCGATAGGTCCTGACAGAGAGCAGACAATCACACGCAATATTTAAACAGCTTCTTAATCATAATAAGAAATAATAGTCCCGAATTATCAAAGGAACCTTTGAGAATACGGGGCTGTTATTACATAAATAAAAAACCAAACAACCATGAACAGTTATTTTATATTATTTATAGGCATCGCAATAGTAAGTTACATTGTGCAGGCCAATTTGCAGAGCAAATTCAAGAAGTATTCCAAAATGCCATTGTCCAATGGCATGACAGGCAAGGATGTAGCCATCAAAATGCTCCACGATAACGGCATTTACGATGTTAAAGTTACAAGCACCTCAGGTACGTTGACCGACCACTTCAATCCCACAAACAAGACTGTAAACCTCAGCGAAGGCGTGTATAACTCATGCAGCGTGGCTGCAGCGGCAGTTGCTGCACATGAATGTGGACATGCAGTACAGCATGCTCGCGCATACGCTCCTCTTAAGATGCGTTCGGCGCTTGTACCGTTCGTTTCGTTCGCATCATCATGGATGACATGGATATTGCTTATCGGTATCATCACAGTGCAGAGCTTCCCGCAGATACTCTTGGGAGGTATCGTACTCTTCGCATCTACAACACTCTTCAGCTTTGTAACACTGCCGGTGGAGATTGACGCAAGCCGTCGCGCACTCGCATGGCTCTCTACAGCAGGCATAACCAACGTACACAACCACTCCGCAGCAACAAGTGCATTGCGCTCGGCAGCATATACATACGTGGTGGCAGCACTTTCTTCGCTTGCAACACTCATTTATTACATATTAATTTACTCAAGAAGCAGAGACTAAAACATGGCAACAGCACCATCAAGACCAAAGGGAACACGCGACTTTTCACCCGTTGAAATGTCGAAGAGAAACTATATATTCGATACAATACGTTCAGCTTTCAACCTTTTCGGATTCAAGCAGATAGAGACTCCGGCAATGGAGAATCTTTCTACCCTCATGGGTAAATATGGCGAAGAGGGCGACAAACTGCTTTTCAAAATCCAGAATTCGGGCGATTACTTCAACGGTATAACCGACGAGGAACTTTTGAGCCGCAATGCCTCTAAGCTGGCATCCAAATTCTGTGAAAAAGGATTGCGATATGACCTCACAGTGCCCTTTGCCCGCTACGTGGTCATGCACCGCAACGATATTGTCTTTCCTTTCAAGCGCTATCAGATACAGCCCGTTTGGCGTGCAGACCGTCCGCAGAAAGGACGTTACCGCGAATTCTATCAGTGCGATGCCGATGTCATCGGCAGCGACTCGCTGTTGAACGAGGTAGAACTTGTGCAGCTTATCGACCACGTGTTCACACAACTGAAAATCAGGGTAGCAATAAAGATTAACAACCGCAAGATTCTTGCTGGTATTGCAGAGGTGATTGGCGAGCCTGAAAAGATTATTGACATAACCATTGCAATAGACAAACTCGACAAGATAGGGCTCGACGGTGTCGTTGCCGAACTCAAGGAGAAAGGAATTTCCGACGAGTCGGTAGAGAAACTGCTTCCTATCCTTCAGGCTCAGGGCAACAATAAGGAAAAGCTCGCCATCATAGCAGAAGTCCTCAAAGGCAATGCTACCGGTGAAAAAGGCGTCGAGGAGATAAGCTTCATTCTCGACACAGTCTCTTCCTTGCCGATAAACAGCGGTGTGGAACTTGACCTCACTCTTGCCCGCGGACTCAACTACTATACAGGAGCAATCTTCGAGGTAAAGGCTCTCGACGTTGCAATAGGCAGTATAAGCGGCGGCGGACGTTACGACAACTTGACAGGAGTGTTCGGAATGGACGGAACATCTGGCGTGGGAATATCCTTCGGCGCAGACCGCATTTACGATGTGATGAACCAGCTCAATCTCTATCCAGAGGATTCTATAATAAACACACAGGTGCTTTTCGTCAATTTCGGCGTGCGCGAGGCTGCCCACAGTTTGGGGGTAATGTCTGTCTTGCGCAAGAACGGTATTTCAGCAGAAATATATCCTGAAGCCGGCAAAATGAAAAAGCAGATGGGCTATGCCAACAGCCACAATATCCCCTATGTGGCAATCATCGGTGAATCGGAAATAGAGAACGGAACAATTGCCGTTAAGGATATGATCAGTGGCGAGCAGCGTCAGATGACATCCGACGAGCTAATCGAGTTATTGAATAAGTAATCTTTCGAAAAAAATGAAACAGACGTTTAGGATAAATATACTATTTCTATTATTGGCAATATTGTCTCAGACACTTGCAGCAGGCAATATCGAAAATCCAAAGAGGGAGTTTCGCGGTGCATGGATACAGGCAGTCAACGGGCAATATCTCGGAATGAGCAGCGAAGAGACCAAGCAGTATCTCATCACAATGCTCGACAATCTTAAACGTGCAAATATAAATGCCATAATCTTTCAGGTGCGTGTAGAGGGCGACGCTCTCTACCGTTCGGCGTTGGAGCCGTGGAGCCGTTTCCTTACAGGTACACAAGGCAAGGACCCCGGCTGGGACCCTCTCGAATTCATGGTTGCAGAGTCGCATGCGCGAGGTATGGAACTGCATGCTTGGATAAATCCCTATCGTGCAAGGACAAAAGGCACGCTGCGCCTGACACCGATGCACCAGTTCAGCAAACACCCCGAAAGATTCATCGGCTATGAATCACAGCTGTTCTTCAATCCCGCACTTCAGGAGAACCGCGACTGGATATGCAAGATTGTGAAAGACATCGTGTCGCGTTACGACGTTGACGCCCTGCATATTGACGACTATTTCTATCCCTATCCTGTAGGCGGCAAGGAGTTCAACGACGAGGCATGGTTCAAAAAGGACAATCGCGGATTTAACAATAAGGGTGATTGGCGTCGCGACAATGTCAACCGTCTCATCTATCAGATGCACAAGACTGTACGCGAAACAAAACCCTGGGTGAAGTTCGGAGTGTCGCCATTCGGCATTTATCGAAACAATTCAACATCTCCCACAGGCAGCGATACAAAAGGACTTCAAGGCTACGATGCACTCTATGCCGATGTTATACATTGGATAAACGAAGGATGGGTAGACTATTGCATTCCTCAGGTCTATTGGGAAATTGGACACACAGCTGCCGACTATGAGACGCTTGTGCGCTGGTGGGCAAAATATGCTTCCAACCGTCCCCTTTATATTGGTCAGGATGTCAACCGCACAGTACGTGCAGTCGACCCCAAGAACAGCCGTAGCCATCAGTTGCCTGCAAAAATGGCGCTTCAGCGCTCTTTGCCGGCAATTCAGGGCTCTTGCCTCTGGGATGCTGCATCGGCAGCCAAGAATGTTGGCCGCTACCGCGATGTGCTCGAACAGCACTATCACAATTCTCCGGCGTTGATGCCCAAATACAAGTTCATTGATAACAAGGCGCCCAAAAAAGTGAAAGGCGTCAAGCGAATAAAGGCAGATGGCAATGATGTTCTTGTTTGGCTGACTCCAAATAAGGGGAACACAAAAGAGATGGACAAGGCAGTGAATTATGTGGTTTATCGTTTTGCGAAAGGCGAGAAAGTGGATTTGGACAAGGCCTCAAATATAGTAGCTGTCACTCCGAATACCTATTACGCTCTTCCTAAGAACGGACAGGGCAAGTTTACATACGTGGTAACCGCACTCGACCGTCTGCACAATGAGTCTAAAGGCAAGAAGGTGAAAGTATCATTCTAATCATTCGTGTCTATGGACGGTGTAAGGATATTCGAAGCAGTAGAGGCAAAGATAGAATATGTAGATGCAATCTGCCGGTTATTGGCACAATTGTCTTCATCGCAGCATCTGTTCACGATAGAGACTCTGCAACAGTTGATAGAGTGCAAGACAACACATCTCTTCCTGTTGGAATGTGATGGAGCAGTGTGCGGAATGCTCACTCTCTGTTCGGCATTTTCGCCTACGGGATGCAAAATGTGGATAGAAGATGTTGTCGTAGACAATGAGTACCGTGGCCGTTCATTAGGCCGCAAGCTGGTGGAACATGCCATCGAGTACGCCGCAGGTCGCGGTGGCGCAACATTGATGCTTACCTCGCGTCCGTCGCGTGTGGCAGCCAATACTCTCTACCGTTCGGCGGGTTTCACACAGAAAGAGACCAATGTGTATGTGATGAAAAAGTGATTTTTCAGATAAAAAACAAGATGATGTGCAGCGTAGACGTTACACATCATCTTGTTTTTATATTATCTGTCGAATTTTATTCCCCTAAAATTCTCCTTAATTCTTCGCGCCAATCTTCTCCGTTTATTGCTTTAAGTGTCTGTATGCCGAGAGCCTTTGCCGCTTCGATGTTCCTTGCCCCGTCATCCACGAAAAGTGTCTCTTCGGGAAGCATATTGCCATCGGCGAGCATTTTTTTGTATATCTCTTCGCCGGGTTTAGAGCAACCCATGAGATAGCTCAGATACAGTTCATCGAAATAGTCGTCAAGCGACTTACCCTCAGGAGTGAATTTGTCGGAACGCGCCCATCCTTGCAGGAACGGATTGGTGTTGCTCAATACGCACAACCGGTATTTTCCGCGCAAGGTCTGCAAATATTCCATATATTCAGTTTGTACGCCTATTATGAACCCCATCCAAGCATAAAGGGCATCATCGTGTCCGATGGTGCGTCCGCACAATTTCCCAAGTTCGGTGCAAAAGGTTTCAGCGTCAATGTCGCCATTCTCAAGCTGAAAGAAAATGCCCGTCTGTTTGTAAGCGTTGAGGTAGTTTTCGGGATTGTCGAGTCCCAATCTCTTGAAGCGTTCAATGGCTCTGTCTGTGTCGATAGCCGTCAGCACTCCGCCGAAGTCAAAAACCAGATTCTTTATCATTTTGTCAATATCATTTCTTTTTGTTCCGTTTGCAAAGTTATCAAAATGGCTGGTATAACCACGTTGGCAACGGCAAAATATACTATAAAAGAGCATAAATTTGAATATGCGGAGTAAAAAGCTTAATTTTGCCATTATAAAATATTGATTTATGGAAAATCTTGATGGAAGGTTGGTTGTCGGTGTCTCTTCGAGAGCCCTCTTCGACCTTGAAAAAGAGAATGAGATATTTGTGCGCGACGGAATAAAGAAGTATCGCGAGTACCAGGAATTGCACGAGGATGAACCGCTTGAAAAGGGAACAGCCTTTTATCTGGTAAAGAGTCTGCTCGAACTAAACAAACAGGCAAACAGACCGATTGTTGAAGTTGTGGTGATGTCCCGCAACAGCCCCGAAACAGGTATGCGCATGCTGAAGTCCCTCGACCAGTATAAACTCGATATTACCCGCGTTGCACTGTCGGGCGGAGAATCTCTGTCGAAATATCTAAAGGCATTCTCGATAGATCTCTTCCTCTCTAAAGACGAGCAGGATGTTCAGAAAGTGATAGATTCCGGCATCTGTGCTTCGGCACTTATCTATGCACCTCCAACAGATTTCAATCCTGAAGACAGTCGCGTGAAGATTGCGTTCGACGCAGATGCAGTGCTCTTCTCCGATGAATCGGAGTGCCGTTTCAAAAGAGAGGGCATGGAGGCTTTCTATAAATACGAGAAGGAGCATGCTGATGAACCTCTGAAAGAGGGGCCGTTCGCAAAACTTCTTATGAAACTTTCTGCCATTCAGGAGTGTTTTCCCACTTCAATAGAACTATCCCCTTTGCGTCTCGCTATTGTTACATCGCGCAGCATGCCTTCGCATTTCAGAGTCATAAAAACCCTTCGCAAATGGGGCGTTTATGTTGACGAAGCATATTTCTTGGGCGGCTTGCGCAAGGATGAACTGCTGAAAGCATTCGGCGCCCATATCTTTTTCGACGATCAGGATACACATCTGACATCTTCGAGCAAATATGTACCGTCTGGCAAAGTGCCCTATCACTCCTCGTCGCAAATCAAAGAAGCAATAAAGGAAAAAGAAGAGAGGGAGGCCGAAAATGGCTGACAACTATCTTGCCAAGAAGATGGAGGAGCACAAGAACCGTTCTTCCGCACAGTCTGTGGCTCGTCGCCGCGATACGCTTATGTCGTTGCTTGCAAGGAACAGAAGCTGTCGGGGCTACGACTCCTCGTTTATCGTACGCGACGACCAGTTGCGCTCAATCATAGAGGTAAATGCCAAAATAGCATCTGCCCGCAATGCACAGGTTCTCCGGTTCCGTCCCGTATCACATTCAGAGGCGGAAAAGGTGCTGCCGCACATACGTCTCGGCGGTGCGCTTCCGAGCCTAAATCTTCCTTTGCCGGGTACCGAGCCTAATGCCTTTATTGTAATATGTTCTACAGCAGATGAGAGCCGTTTCGTCTACACCGATATTGGAATCTCAGCCCAAAGCATGTTGTTGCGTGCAACGGAAATGGGGCTTGCCGGTGTGTGCATAGGAGCCTTCGACGCAGAGGCTGTGAAGCGTGAACTTTCTCTGCCGCTTAAGCCACTGCTCATACTGGCGATAGGGCGTAGTTGCGAAGATATACGTATCGTTGATGCCGCAGAGGGAGAGAGCCTGAAATATTATCGCGAGAACGGGGTTCACTATGTGCCAAAATTGACACTTGAAGATCTAATTATAAAATAATGGGAAGTATAGAAATGTTAGTGATAGCCATCGGCCTGTCGATGGATGCTTTTGCCGTTTCCATAGCCAAAGGGCTTTCAGTACCGGCAATCAGACCTCGCCACTCATTATGTGTAGGCGGGTGGTTCGGCGGTTTCCAAGCCATAATGCCGCTGATAGGCTTTTATTTGGGAATAACATTCTCCAGATTCGTGTCGAGCGTTGACCATTGGATAGCTTTTGTCCTTTTGGGACTGATTGGCGCAAACATGATAAAAGAGGCTGTGGAGAGCGAAAAGGAGAAAGTGATCCCCGACCCAGACTTCTCTGTCCGCACAATGTTTCTCATGGCTGTTGCCACAAGCATAGACGCCCTTGCTGTGGGTGTCTCCTTTGCAGTTCTGTCAGTTGATATATGGTCGGCAATCACAATAATAGGAGTAACAACATTCCTCTTCTCGGTGATAGGACTGAAAATAGGCAACATCTTCGGTTGCCGCTACAAGAGCAAAGCCGAATTCCTTGGCGGAGCAATTTTGCTTGCATTAGGTTTCAAGATATTGATAGAACACACCTGTATATGAAAAAGACACTGTTATTATTCTTGTTTGTACTTTTTGCAGCCTTCTCCTTTTCTGCCGAACTGAAACTATGGTACAATCGTCCTGCACGTGTATGGGTAGAGGCACTCCCTATCGGAAATTCACGTATGGGAGCCATGATTTTCGGCGGTACGGCGCACGAAACAGTGCAGCTTAACGAGGAAACATTCTGGGCAGGCGCTCCTCACCACAACAACAGCACACGCTTCAAGGAGAGACTGTCCGAGGTGCGTTCGCTCATCTTTGACGAACGTTTCGGCGAAGCACAGTCGCTTATAGACAAAGTAGCTTTTACGGGACAGCATGGTATGCGCTACCTTACACTGGGAGCATTGATGCTGCATTTTCCGGGACACGACAACCCGACGGATTATTATCGCGACCTTAATATAGATAATGCAACAGCCACCACCCGTTACAAAGTAGGGGGAGTAGAGTACAGCCGCACAACATTCGCTTCGCTTGCCGACGATGTCATAATCATGCGCATAGAAGCAGACAGCGCGAAGATGCTCAATTTCTCCCTTGACTACCGCATGCCTGAGAAGTGTGAGGTCTCCACAAAAGGAAACACCATGACGGTGCGTTGCAATGGAGTAGAGCAAGAAGGAATTCCGGCAGCGCTTCGTGCCGAGTGCCGTATTGTGGTAAGGAGCGATGGAAAAGTACAGAGCAAGGATGGCAAGGTAAATGTATCGGCAGCCACAAGTGCCACACTATACATTTGTGCAGCCACAAACCATGTCAACTATAAGGATGTAAGCGGCAACGAGACCAAAAAGGTTGCAAGGATATTGAAACATGCAACCTCACGCACATACCGGGATGCGCTCAATGCACACATAGAAGCATACAGAGAACAGTTCGGCAGAGTAAGGCTCACACTGCCTGAGGGAAAGAACTCATCTCTGCCAACAAACGAGAGAGTGCGCAATTTCGGCAGCGGTAAAGACAAACAGCTTGCAGCGCTGATGTTCCAATATGGTCGCTATCTGCTCATCAGCTCTTCGCAACCCGGCGGGCAGCCTGCCAATCTGCAAGGAGTCTGGAACGAGAGCATGAACGCTCCGTGGGACAGCAAATATACCATAAACATAAACACCGAGATGAACTATTGGCCTGCCGAAGCAACGAATCTCAGCGAGACACATGAACCGCTCTTCTCGATGCTTCGCGACCTTGCAGTTACAGGCAGTGAAACAGCGAGGACACTCTATGGCGCACAAGGATGGACAGCCCATCACAATACTGACCTTTGGCGTATAGCAGGTCCGGTAGATGCCGCGTATTACGGAATGTGGCCCAACGGCGGCGCATGGCTCGCAACACATCTGTGGCAACACTATCTCTTCACGGGCGACAAAGAGTTCCTGCGGAAATACTATCCGATAATTAAGGGAAGTGCCGATTTTTATGTAACCTCAATGGTCGAGCATCCAAAATATGGATGGCTGGTAACAGCCCCATCGCTATCTCCCGAACATGGATATGCCGGTCCGTCGATAACAGCAGGTTGCACGATGGACAATCAGATAGCCTTTGATGCCCTGAACAACACCCTTGCGGCAGCAGAAGCGCTCGATTGCGACCGTCAGTACAGAGATACGCTTGCAGCAGTCATTTCTAAACTCCCCCCTATGCAGATAGGCAGACACAACCAGTTGCAGGAGTGGATGAAGGATGCCGATGATCCTCGAAACGAGCACCGCCACATTTCACATCTCTACGGGCTCTATCCGAGCAATCAGATTTCGCCTTACAGCAACCCGCAACTTTTTCAGGCGGCACGCAACACCCTCATGCAGCGTGGCGACAAAGCCACAGGATGGAGCATCGGATGGAAAATCAACTTCTGGGCACGCATGCTCGACGGCAATCACGCCTACAAGATAATTGAGAATATGCTCTCTCTGCTTCCCGACGACAGCCAGCGGCGCGAATACCCCGATGGACGCACCTATCCCAACCTCTTCGATGCTCATCCGCCTTTTCAGATAGACGGCAATTTCGGTTATACGGCAGGTGTTGCAGAAATGCTCCTGCAGAGCCACGACGGAGCCATACACCTGCTTCCCGCCTTGCCCGATGAGTGGAACGACGGCAGTGTCGAGGGACTCGTCGCACGTGGCGGCTTCGTGGTAAACATGTCGTGGAGCGGTGCGCAGGTCGATACGGTACGCATCACCTCGCGCATAGGAGGTGTATTGCGTCTGCGCTCATATACCCCTCTTTGTGGCGATGGTCTGAAAACAGCAGAGGGGGAGTGCCCGAATCCTCTTTATGCTCCTGCTGTAATTGCGAGACCGCTTGTGTCGAAGGAGATAAAGCCACAGATGCCCAGACTGTACCATATATATGAATATGATATTCCCACTGAAGCCGGCAAGGATTATCTGTTTACAAGATAGAAACTTTCAGGATAATTGAAAAAAGGTTAGTTTCTTGCCGGATTTTTATAGATATTACAGAGATAATCACTAAATTTGCAGCCGATAAAAAACAGACTATATTATGACGCTAAAAAGAATGAGAGGTATGGGTGTGGCAATAATAACACCTTTTACCGAAACAAACGAGGTTGATTACGAAGCATTGGAAAGATTGGTAGACCTGCACCTTCAGAGCGGTACCGATTTTTTGTGTGTGCAAGGAACAACAGGTGAGACACCGACACTTACATTGGAAGAGAAACGCAACATTCGAAAGCGCATAATAAAGCAGGTTGACGGTCGCATGGGTATAATGCTCGGTTGCGGCGGCAACAACACTCAGGCCGTCATAAACGAATTGCAGATAGAGGATTTTACCGGTGTCGACGGCATCCTTTGCGTTGTTCCCTATTACAATAAGCCCAATCAGGAGGGACTTTACCGACACTTCAAGGCGATTGCCGACTCTACCGAAATGCCTATCTATCTTTATAACGTTCCCGGACGTACAGGAGTGAACATGCAGCCCGAAACAACCATAAGATTGGCAAACGACTGCAAGAATATTATAGGCTTCAAGGCTGCTTCGGGAAATATCGACCAGATAAGACGCTTGATAAACAACAAGCCCGATACATTGGATGTCCTCTCAGGCGACGACGGACTTACATACGAAATAATGAAGGCAGGAGGCGTAGGAGTAATCTCTGTATTCGGAAACGTATACCCCAAACAGTGCGTGGAACTTGTCCGCCTGTTGCAGCAAGGACAATTCGACGAGGCAAAAGAGGTTGCCGACCGCTACACTGAGATATTCAGACTGCTTTTCGTCGATGGTAATCCTGCCGGAGCAAAAGCGCAGCTTGCCAACTTGGGATATGTGAAGAACATTCTTCGGCTTCCGCTTATACCTGCAAACTCCGAAGTTACCGAGGCGTTGAAAGAGGCTTGCAAGGATTTGAAAATTTAAGAACAGTTCCTAATTTATAATACGAAAGACAACAACCCTCAAGGTGGATTGTTGTCTTTCTGTGCTTAAAAACAATATTATGAAACCCAGAGTACTTATAACCTACAATATCTTTCGCGATGTATATAAAGAGATACTGAAAGATTTTGAAATAATAATGCCGGCTGAGGGGATAGAAACCTTTGCATTGGAGGATGTACTGCCCGTAGTTGATTCCTTCGATGCAATCCTTTCAATGTGGAACTTTCCCATAAACAAGCAACTGCTCGACGCAGCAAAGAGGCTTAAGATAGTATCCAATTATGCAGTTGGTTACGATAATATTGATGTTGTCTATGCAACCCGTTGCGGTGTAGCGGTAGCAAACACTCCCGACCCGGTTACGGAACCGACGGCAGACATTGCAATGGGACTTATGTTGTCGCTTATGCGTCGTATATGCGACTGCGACAATATGCTGCGCGACAAAAAGTTAGAGTGGGGCATTATGAAGAATCTCGGAACATCGCTCTACGGCAAACAGTTGGGAATACTTGGTATGGGACGCATAGGCAAGGCGGTTGCACGTCGTGCTCTTGCTTGCGGAATGACCATAGCCTACCACAACCGCAATCGTCTCACTCCGGTCGAAGAGAAGCTTTACAGCGCAAAATATATGCCGCTCGACGAACTTGTCTCAACCTCCGATGTGCTGTCGTTGAATGCGCCTTTGACAAGCGAGACCTATCATGTAATCGATGCCAGACGTCTTGCAATGATGAAACCAGATTCATTCTTGATAAACACGGCACGCGGCCCCCTTGTCGATGAAAAGGCTCTGATTGAGGCTCTGCGTGCCGGTACAATAAAGGGAGCCGGACTGGATGTGTACGAGACCGGAGAAACTGTATGCGACGAGCTTCTTGAACTGCCGAACACAGTCCTTGCGCCGCACATCGGTACTCAGACTGTGGAGACACGCAGAGAGATGGCAGAATTTGCTGCAAACAACATTGTCAACTTTTTCAATGGAGGCCGCGTAGCGAGGGTAAACAGCTTCTAAATTAACTGTACTATTATACTATGAAAAACCTTAATATTGTTTTATTGCTGGCGTCCCTTGTTTGCATCGTCGGTTGCAGTTGCGGTGGAAGCAGCAGATTGCCCGAAGTTCGTGTAGAAAAGCCAGAAACAGCACATCGCATCGCAAACATCAAGTTCAAGAAAGAGTTTAACGACCTGAACGATACACATCTCTCGGCAGCAACAAGAATCGGTGTCTGTGCGCATGACGTCGATAGTATCGAAGGAAGTGATATTTTTGACAAATTGGTGCATATCGAAGACAATGATGCCTATATTGTAGATGAACTTACCCATTCGGTGCCTTATCTTATACCCGAAGCTTCCGAACTGCTCACCGAGATAGGACGAAGCTTTCAGGATTCATTGGTGATGCACCATCTGCCTCCATACAAGATTATAGTAACATCTGTTCTCAGGACAGGCAAGCATATAAAGAAATTGAGCAGGCGGAATATCAACGCTTCCAAGAATTCGGCGCATTGCTATGCAACAACGTTCGATATTACATACAAACGCTTCCAACCGCTGACAGATGCCGAAGAGGTCCCTCAGATAAAGCTGAAGCTTGTTCTTGGCGAGGTGTTGCGCGACCTTAAGAAGCAGAAGCGTTGCTATGTGAAGCATGAGGTTAAACAGGCCTGTTTCCATATAACCGCAAGATAACAGATTTTGTCTGCAAATAAATTCCATATATTCGAAGGAGGGGTTGATGAAACAGTTCTTCCCGAACGTTTCAACAATCCATTCTCCTATACTCCTCATCCTCTCTGCGTAAGAGCTGCCGATGAGGTGCGTCGTCATGTTCACGAAAATGTTAGATGGCACTCCGATGCGATGAATGGCAAAATGTTCGGCGTTCTTGTAGTGCTTGATAGGGAGAAACGTTGCGGCTATTTGGCAGCGTTCTCAGGATTGCTTGACGGTTGCAATGAGCATGATTTTTTTGTTCCGCCGGTATTCAGTTTCCTGAGTCCGGAGGGGTATTTCAAACGCGAGGAGGAGAGCATTTCGGAAATCAACAATTCAGTCTCTGCCATTGCAGGTAGCGATGAGTATAGGAGTGCCCGCGAAAATCTGTCCCGTTGCGAAGCTCAAAGAGAGACGGCGCTCACTGCCGAACGTGAGACTATGCGCAATGCCAAGGCCCTGCGTGAAGAGCGTCGCGCATCAGGCTGCCTATCTCCCAAAGAGGAGGAGGCTCTACTGAATGAGAGCCGTTTTGCAAAGGCTGAATACAGGCGCAATGTAAAGCGTTGGGACGAACGTATGGCTCCTTTGAAAGAAGCAGTAGCTGAATATGAGAAGAATCTCTCCATGCTCAAAGAACAGCGCAGGAGACGTTCGGTTGCATTGCAGCAGTGGCTGTTCGACAATTTCAGTTTTCTCAATTCGAAAGGTGAGGCAAAATCATTGACACAGATTTTCGCAACGACGCGGCAAGGTGTCCCTCCTGCCGGTGCAGGCGAATGTTCTGCTCCCAAACTGTTGCAGTATGCTTTTGCGCATAGATATGCTCCTGTAGCAATGGCAGAATTCTGGATGGGTGCGTCTCCGGTCGGCGAAGTGCGTCGCGACGGATGTTTCTATGGCTCATGCACAAGCAAGTGCCGTCCTATCCTCACTTTCATGCTCGAAGGAATGGATGTGGAGCCCGAATTTGATGGCATTGAATCGCAAATAGAGATATTATATGAGGATGATTATCTGATTGCAGCAAATAAACCTGCCGGTATGTTGTCCGTGCCGGGTGTGAACGGCGGTCTCTCGCTCGAAGAACGTTTGCAGAAGAGGTATTCATGCAATGATATTCGTGTGGTGCACAGGTTGGATATGTCAACCTCAGGAGTGATTCTTGCGGCAAGGTCCAATGATGTCTTTACCGTCCTGCAACGCGATTTTGCATGCAGGCGTGTGCAGAAACGCTATATTGCTCTTCTCGACGGCGTCCCGGCAAAGAGCGAGGGAGAGGTCTCTTTGCCTTTGGCGCCCGATTATGAGAACCGTCCGCGTCAGCGCGTGGATTTTTCTGTTGGCAGGGAAGCTCTTACACGTTATAAGCTATTGCAGATTGTCGAATATCATGGTCGCCGATGTGCAAAGGTGGCTTTTTATCCTGTTACGGGACGTACTCACCAGTTGCGTCTGCATGCCGCCTATCCCGATGGGTTGAATCTTCCCATTGTTGGCGACGAACTGTATGGTGCGCCCGCTGAGCGGCTTATGCTTCATGCCGAGTTACTGTCTTTTGTGCATCCGGTTACGGGCAAAAGGGTGGAGATTGAGTGCTCCTTCGATTTCTGTATTGAATAAGTTGTAATATAGCATGTTTAATGCCATTCTCCCAAAATTATAGCTCAAAACTTGCATTTTTACCATATCTTTGCATTTAGTTGGTGCTTGTTTTTTTTCACGGAAAGACATGAGTCCCAACTAAATCTGCTGAATTTATTATAGAACGGAGTTTAAATATGCATAAAATGGACACACAAATAACAACGGTAAATTTATGACGCCTTACCATAAGGTTATGTTATCATTTTTTTGTTTAATCATGTCGTTTACGTCTGTTGTCGCAGAATTGCCAAATCATTACATTATTGCCTTTGACAGAGCAATACCACGTTACCGTTTGTATTATGAAATAAATAACATATTAAACATTAATTTGTTCACTGCTGGCAATATGTAAGGAACATGAGGTAAATCCAAGAGATTACCAGAATGATCTCATTGCAAGAATTCCAGACATGCAGAAAACGTCATGTGAGGAGCTACTACACAAGTGGAAAAAGCAATAATTGTTACTGCCGTGACTATAGCAATGGCGGCATCTCAACGATTTGAGCATGCAGTCATTGTTTTACATGTACTTTATCGGATGCTTACTTTGGACATAATAAACCAACTTCTTTATTTGTCAGCAGGATATTCTATTCCAAGTTGACGTCTTATTTCATCTATTGTCTCCATTGTTGCGAGTGAATTCTCGTGGCTGTTGACTGTGGATTCTCTGTCGCCTCTTTCAAGAATGTTTATGAATTCTGCAATTTCGTAATAATACTCGCTGTGGTCAAGAGAAACACCAATCGAGGTGCTTGAGTAGTCTTGCTCTTTCCCCTGTTCTGTCTTGCGGCGGGGAATATAGTCTACCTTGTTGGTGATGTGTATCTTGTCGAGAAGCAGATTGCCCTCCTCGCCCTCGATTTCTGTAGGGAGTGCCGAATTTGCTATTTTAGAGTACAGCACGGTGGCGTTCATATCTTTATACCGGAAATTCACTGCACCTTGGCCATCGACCCCTGTGTGCAGCTTTATTCCTTGTGCATCAATCTTTTCGGGACGACCAAAGAGGGTTATCATTGGGTATATGGTGTATATGCCAATGTCCATTACGGCGCCATTGGAGAGTTCGGGCTTGAACGCGTTGAGGATTGTCCCCTCTTTGAACTTGTCGTATCGCGATGAGTATTGGCAGTAGCTTGAAAAATACCGTCGGATGGTTCCAAGTCTCTTCATCTCCTCCTTTACAATTGCAAAATTGGGGTTGAGAGTAGAAATCATGGCTTCCATCAGCAGTACGTTGTTCCTGTGTGCAGCCTCTATCATATCTGCTGCTTCGCGTGCATTGGACGCGAGCGGTTTTTCGCACAGCACGTGTTTGCCGTGATTCATGCAGAGTATGCTTTGCGATGCGTGAACATAGTTGGGCGTGGCTATATAAATGGCGTCTATTAAAGGGCTTGCAGCCATCTCTTCGAGTGATGTGAATGTGTGGGGTATATTGTGTTTAGCAGCAAATTCTTCGGCTCTTTCGCGTGTGCGTGAACAAACTGCTGCAAGTTCGAAGCGTTCGTCCTCTCTGCCGCCGGCTATCACCCGGTCTGTGATGTTGTTGGTGCCTACTACACCGAAGCGTATCTTTTTCATGATGCTATTTGCGTATGAATCTTTTGAATCTCTCTGTGTGGATTGTCTTCATGTTTCCATTCTCGTCGGCATAAATGAAATATGCCTCGATTTTAGGATTGTTCTTGCAATATTCCATTGCTTTCTCTCTGCCCATGACCATGAATGCTGTTGCAAGCGCGTCGGCATATGCACATTCGTCGGCTACAACTGTTGCCGATAGCAATGAGTGGTTTGCAGGGTACCCGGTGTGCGGGTCTATGGTGTGTGATACCTTTTTGCCGTCTATGAAGCGGAAGTTGCGGTAATTGCCTGATGTTGCCATGCTGCAATCTGTCAATTGCAGCACGGTCTGCAGTTCGTTTATGCCGTTCTCGGAGGGTTTGTTGATGCCTATTACCCATGGTCCGTCTTTCTTGTTCTTGCCTTTGAGGACTACCTCGCCGCCAATCTCCACCATGTAGTCCTCTATGCCTTTACTTTCGAGAAAACGGGCAACAGCATCGCATCCGTAACCTTTGGCTATTGCGCTGCAATTGAGCATTGTTTCGGGATGCTGTTTTATTATCTTTCCGTCGACAAGTTCTATTTTCTTGTAGCCAATGAAGTTCCTGATGCTGTCTATAGTGAGTGAGTCGGGTGTGATGCCTTGCTTGAATCCGAATCCCCACGCGTTTACAAGGGGAGCTACGGTGATGTCGAATGCGCCGCCGGTCTCTTCGGAAATCTCATGAGCCATGTTGAAAATATAGAGGAACATGCTGTCCGGCTCATTGCTTTCGTTGTTGTTGATTTTGCTTATTGTGGAATTCTTGTTGAAGGGCGAAAGCGAATTGTCAACCTTTTGCAGTGTCTCCCTTATCTCATAGTCGAGTTTCTCTTTGTGTTTGTATGTTATGCGGTACGATGTGCCGAATATCTTTCCTTCGTCTGTGTGGTATGGGGTGTTTTTTGTCAGTATCATTGCTGTTGCCACTATAAGGAACAGCAGGAATATAATTTGCCAACGTTTCATCTTTTATTCTATTTAAATGGCAGTTCGTAAATGAGGCTGTATGTCGCTCCGAAGCAGGTGTGGCGGTTCTTGCCGAATCCTGGGATGTAGCCTATGTTTGAGTTTGCGCTGTTGACAACGTTTATTCTGGCTTTGTATCTTACGCACCATCCCATGCGGAAATTCTTCCAAATCTTCACGTTCACTCCCACGCCCAGTTCCATCCAGCTTGCAAAGCCGCTGATGCCGTTGCGCGCGAATGGCAGTTCTCCTCCCCAAACGGGGTCGTGAAGCGGGGGAGAGCTGATGTCGTAGTCCATCTTGCTGCATGCGAACCTCGCTGCACCGTATACATAATTGGGACGTTGAACCTTGCCTTTTGTGTAGCTGAAGTTGTAGTTGAGTCCTGCCCGGAAGAAGGGAGCGCTCGACTTGTAGTGTATGCCGAAATTCTCGTCGGTCATGTCTATGCCTCCGTATCCGGCTTCCACAACGGGGAAGAAACGGTTGCCGAGATTGGCTTCGAGTGCAATTTCGCCGCTTGTGCCATCTTCGATAAATGAGTAGAGGTATCCGAATATGTCTGTAGAGAGCATCACTCCTTTGAACTTGAAGGGACTCTCTTCGGCGGTCTTGTCATTGCTCTCCTGGGCGAATGCCGGCAGTGCTGTCAGAAGCAGGCTACTCAATAATATACAGTTTAATATTCTCATTCCAGTCGTAGTTGATGAATGCTTCGTTTATGGCTGCTGAATCTATCAGGTTGTTTGTATGCTTCAACCCAGTGAGGTGGTGATACATAGCCATTCCGCAGTCCGAGGATACGAAATAGGGTATGTTGGTGTGTTCAATGTACAGTGTGTCGTTGCCGGCATTGCTGTATTCCATGACAAGTGTGTCGCACTCTTGGGTGAAGCAGACGGGCAGTTGCAGTTCCGATGCTCCCACTAAGCGGTTTATTATGATGCTGTCGTTGCCGTTAATGACAAGTTTCACAGTGAGAGTGTCGGGGTAGCTGTATTTGTCGCTGCCGATGGTGTCGTTGCCGGCTATGGCGCTGTATAGCTGTATGCGGTTGTATGCAACGTTGTTGATGTTGCAGTCGGCTCCGTTGTCGCATGAGACGAGTATCAGAAGCAGCAGTGCCGTCAATGTAGCTTGTATGTTGTTTATAGTCTTCATGAATCTCTCTTAAAGCTGTTTGAGTAGCTGTTTAGATTTCTTTGGCAATGTTGTACTTGTTGCGTTCTGTGGATGTGCGGCTCACAAGTTCGGCAAGGAATCCGGTCAGAAAGAGCTGGGTGCCGAGTATCATCATTGTCAGTGATATGTAGAAGTAGGGCGAGTCGGTTACCAATCTGAAGGGGATTCCGTTGGAGAGGGCATACAGCTTGCTTGCGCCGAGTATTGCGGCTGAGATGAATCCTATGAAGAACATCAATGTTCCCCATAGACCGAAAATGTGCATTGGGCGGTAGCCGAACTTAGAGAGGAACCACAGCGACATGAGGTCGAGGTAGCCGTGGAAGAAGCGGCTGATGCCGAATTTGCTCTTGCCGTATTTGCGTGCCTGATGATGGACTACAAGCTCGCCAATCTTTGAGAATCCGGCATTCTTGGCAAGGTAGGGAATGTAGCGGTGCATGTCTCCGTAGACCTCTATGCTCTTTATCACTTCGTTTCTGTATGCTTTCAGTCCGCAGTTGAAGTCGTGCAGGTTGTCTATTCCTGATACTTTACGGGCTGTGGCGTTGAAGAGCTTTGTCGGGATAGTCTTGGTGAGCGGGTCGTATCTCTTTTGCTTATAGCCCGATACGAGGTCGTAACCCTCTTCTGTTATCATCCTGTACAGGATAGGAATTTCATCAGGGCTGTCCTGAAGGTCGGCGTCCATTGTGATGACAACGTCGCCTTTGGCACGCTCGAATCCGCAGTAGAGTGCCGGGGATTTTCCATAATTGCGGCGGAATTTTATCCCGTGTATGCAGCTGTTGCTCTTTTGCAGTCTTTCGATTATATCCCATGAGTTGTCTGTGCTGCCGTCGTTTACGAAGATTACTTCGTATGTGAATTTGTTCTCATTCATCACTCGCTCTATCCATGCTGTGAGTTCGGGCAGGGATTCGGCTTCGTTGAACAGGGGGATGATAACTGATATATCCATGATTCTATCTTATTTCTTGTATATGAACAATGATGTGAGTGGTGCAAGTATCGAGGAAATGAACAGATTGCTTGTGAAGTACTGTATGCATATATCGCTTGCATTGAGCTTTGACAGTATTTCGTATGTGTCGTTGAATGCTTTTTTCATATCTTCGCCTATCTCCATAGAGGTGTATATGTCAATCTGTTCTTTGAACGCAGCAAGCATGTTGCCGCCGTCTATGAAGTAGAAATATATGTAGCAGGCTATTGCCGAGAGAGCCGAGGCGCAGGTGTACACGATTATCATGAACGACCATGCATTGAGGAATCCGAGTCTGTTCCCGCACTCTTTTTTCCTGTATTTTATTCCGAGGTATCCCGCATAGATTGGGGATGCGATGAGCATCATGAGGAATAGCAGTGATAGCTCGGAAGTGGTCATTGATATGATGTAGACAACAAATGCAATTATCCATAAAACACCTAAATTGGTGCCATACTGCATTGCTGTCTGAAGCATTCCTTTTGTTGGCTGTTTCATCTTTTTGTTGCTGTTTCAGGTGGTTTTCTTCTAAACTGCAAATATACAACAAACAAATGATATTCGGGGTGGATTTTGCGGGAATGTTTCTGTTGGAATTGTATGACTGCTTGGGCTGAATTTGAATCGTAAATTTTGCATTTCGGAATTCATAAGCTATCTTTACATTGTTATAATTGTGTATAGTTTAATATATGTGATATGAAAAAGAACAATAGTCCGAAGGTGTTGCTCATTTACACCGGCGGTACAATCGGAATGATACAGAATAGCGAGACGGGTGCACTTGAAAGCTTTGCTTTCGAGAGACTCGTAAAGAATGTTCCCGAACTTAAGCGCTTCGAGTGCAGGATTGATGTCCATCAGTTTGCCAAGCCTATTGACTCCTCTGATATGCACCCGTCGGTGTGGGCGGAACTTGTGAGTATCATAAACGATAAATATACGGAATATGACGGTTTTGTGATTCTGCATGGAACAGACACAATGGCATATACGGCATCGGCTCTTAGTTTTATGCTTGAGGATTTATGCAAGCCTGTTGTCCTTACGGGCAGTCAGCTGCCGATAGGAATGTTGCGCACCGATGGCAAAGAGAATCTTATTACTGCCATTGAAATAGCATCGGCACGTAACGGAGACGGTACTCCGGTTGTTCCTGAGGTTTGCATCTTCTTCGAGAATCTTTTGTTGCGGGGCAACCGCACTACCAAGATAAATGCCGAGAATTTCAATGCATTCCGTTCGTACAATTATCCTCCGTTGGCTGTTGCAGGCATTAACATAAAGTATGACTGCGATAAGATTGCAAAGGTCGATTTTTCGAGACCTTTGAAGCCGCATTTCTGTTGCGATACAAATGTGGTGGTGCTCACGCTTTTCCCCGGAATTCAGGAGAATATTATCCGTAATCTGTTCTGCACTCCCGGTCTGCGTGCTGTGGTACTGAAGACTTTCGGTGCGGGAAATGCTCCTCAGCAGCCGTGGTTCATCAAACTGTTGAAGGAGGCTGTTGCAAACGGTATAATCATTGTCAACATTTCGCAATGTCTGGCAGGAACGGTGCAGATGAAACTTTACGAGACGGGGCTCGGATTGCTCGATGCAGGGGTTATCAGCGGATATGATTGTACTGTGGAGTGCATACTTACCAAACTGATGTTCCTGCTGGGCGAAAAGAAATCCCCGCAAGAGATTGCATCGTTGATGAACACTCCGCTTGCGGGGGAATTTACTGAATAATTTTAGCGGCTCAGGTATGTGTGTATATCCTTGTCGCCTCGTCCCGACAGAGTGAGTACCACAATGTCGTCGGGCTTGAACTTGATTTTGTCGAGTGCTGCAAGGGCATGCGATGATTCGAGGGCGGGGATGATTCCTTCGCTGCGTGTGAGATAGAACGCCGCTTCAAGGGCCTCCTCATCGGTGATGGGAAGTACCGTTGCACGTCCTTTCTCGGCAAGATTGGCATGCATAGGGCCTATTCCGGGGTAGTCGAGTCCGGCGCTTATGGAATAAGGTTCCTTTACATTTCCATTCTCGTCTTGTATGACAAGTGTCTTATAGCCATGAAGAACGCCCTCTTTGCCTATCGACAATGTTGCCGCAGTCTGTTCGGTGTCGGCTCCTTTGCCGCCAGCTTCGGCAAGTACGATTTTCACTCTTTCGTCGTCGAGGTAGTGGTATATGGTTCCGGCTGCATTGCTGCCACCTCCGATGCATGCCACAAGGTAGTCGGGATATTCCCGCTTCTCATGTTCGGTCATCTGTTGTTTAATCTCTTCGCTTATTACAGACTGCAATCGTGCTACAAGATCGGGATAGGGGTGAGGACCAACGGTTGAGCCAATTACATAAAATGTGTCGGCTGAGTTCCTGCTCCAGTCATTGATGGCTGCATCTACTGCCTCTGTTAAGGTCATGCTGCCATCTGTTACAGCGCATACTTCTGCTCCAAGCATACGCATCTTTTCTACATTTATATGTTGGCGTTCAACATCGGTCTTGCCCATATATACGATGCACTGCATGTCCATGAGTGCGCACACTGTGGCTGTGGCAACGCCATGCTGTCCGGCGCCGGTCTCTGCTATTATGCGGCGTTTGCCCATCTTTTTGGCGAGTAGCACCTGACCAATGGCATTGTTTATCTTGTGTGCTCCGGTGTGGTTAAGGTCTTCTCGCTTAAGATATATCTTGCAACCGTGTTTCTTGCTCAGACGGTTGGTGAGATAGAGCGGCGAGGGACGACCGACATAATCGCGCAACAATCTATGGTATTCCTCTTTGAATTCGGGGCTTTCGATTATTCTCAGATAATTGTTTCTAAGTTCGTCTACGCAGTGGCGCAGGCTTTCCGGGATATATGCTCCTCCATATTCGCCATAATATCCTTCGTTGTCTACTTGATAGCTTTTCATGATATTTTGTTTTTTTAAATTTAGCAATAAAAAAAGGACCTGTCGCGTAAGTACGACAGGTCTTTTTGGGTATTTGTTATGTACACACATACTTCCGTCTACTTACAATGGGGATTGCAAGAGACGCCACCAATTTCTATTTGTATACTGTGTGTTCATGTTTGTTTCGTTCTATTCGACCGCAAATGTAATTTCTTTTTTTTGTTGTGCAAAATGTTTATTGGTTTTTTTGCTTGATTTTTGCAGAATTTCTCCACATTCGCATTGTGAAATATACAAAATGCACCACAGCAAACAGCACTGAAATTATGAGCATGGTCTTGTCTGCCTCCCATCCGGCAGTCTGTTGATGCCAGAATCCGGTTATCAGGCTTAGTATGGAGAGGCTTATTCCAAGCATGTTGAGCGAGAAGTCTCCTTTGCGCACTGTTTTTCCCGGTTCGAGTCTGCTGTGCCTGATTCCATACGTTGCATAAATGTCGAGTCCCACAAGCATCCACAGCACAAGGCGTATCCATGTGTCTGCCGGGAGGAAACACATCATTGCAACACAGGTGATGATTCCAAGCACGGGTACAACCGGTACGAACGGGCATTGGAAGCCTCGCTGTGCTTTGGGGGTTGTACGACGGAGTACAAGCACTCCTGCACATACAAGTGTAAATGCAAACAGCGTGCCAATGCTCGTCATTTCGCCTGCTACCCGTGCGGGTATGAATCCCGAAAGCAGACTCACCACTATCATGAATAGCAGATTGCTCTTGAGCGGGGTGCGGAATTTCTCGTTTATCTGCGAGAAGAATGGCGGGAGCAGTCCATCATGGCTCATGCTGAGAAAGACGCGGCTCTGTCCGAGCAGCGTTACCATTATCACAGAACAGTATCCGAACAGTATAGCCAAGATGATTGCCTTGTTCAACCACGGATAGGCGGGCACAATTGCACCCGATGCATCGGGCGTTCCCATATGTTCGATTGCAACTGCAACGGGAGCGATTCCCACCTGTCCCTGAAATTCAGTGTAGTGGGCAACGCCTGTCATCACATGTGCAAAGAGAATATAGAGTATTGTGCAGACAAGCAACGATGCGAGTATTCCAATGGGCATATTGCGCTTTGGATTTTTTGTCTCTTGCGCAGCTGTGCTCACAGCATCGAAGCCGAGGAATGCAAAAAACACTATTGCTGCTCCGCGAATGATGCCCGAAAATCCATATTCGCCGATAACGCCGCTGTTTTCGGGTATGTACGGGATGAGATTGTCGCTCTTGATGAACTGCCAACCGAGAACCACAAACACCAGTATGACACCGATTTTCAGAAACACAATCACTCCGTTGAAGAAGGAACTTTCCTCTGTGCCGCGCATGAGTATGATGCTTATCATCACGACGATAAGTATTGCCGGAATGTTGATTATCCCTCCGTCCCACGGACAGGCTGTCAGCATGTGCGGCAGTTCTATCCCTATGCTTTGCAGGAAGACCACCAAATACCTGCTCCAGCTTATACTTACCGTCGTTGCGGCAACGGTATATTCAAGTACAAGGTCCCAGCCTATTATCCATGCAACAAGCTCGCCCATTGTGGCATATGAGTATGTGTATGCGCTTCCTGCAACCGGAATCATTGAGGCAAACTCGGCGTAGCACAGTCCGGCAAAGCAGCATCCGATGGCTGCTATTGCAAAGCTGAGTGTTATTGCGGGTCCGGTGAATTCTCCGGCAACTGTTCCGGTTATCGAGAAGAGTCCGGCACCTATGATTGCGCCTACACCGAGTGCCACAAGACTCCACGGACCAAGTACCCTTTTGAGTGTCTTGCTGCCCGTTTCAGCGGCTTCGGCTTGCAATGCTTCTATTGTTTTTCTTACGAATAGTCCCATTTTTTAATCTTGTCTAAAAAGGATTGTTTGCCATCTTCCACAAGCAAAGGAATGCGGCTTTGGTTATTTCCACCATTTTGTCCCAATTTATGCGGTCGCTCTCGTCGGTAGGCATGTGAAAGTCGGGTTGAGCACCGGTCTGGTACCACACGATGGATGCACCAGCTTTGAAGAAAGGTACCTGGTCGCTGCCGCCGTTGAAATCCTCCGAAGTCTTGAAGTCGGGGTCAAGTTCAAGAGAATGTTTCTTAATGTCGCTCTTCAGCCAGTTTGCATATATTGAGTCCTGTGGCATATACATGAGGTTGAAATGTTTGGGGCGGTGCTCCATGTTGTTGCGTCCAATCATGTCGAAATTCATGTATCCTTTCACTTTCTTGATGTCGGCGAAGTTGTTTACAAAATATGTCGAGCCGAGGAGTCCTCGCTCTTCGCCGTCCCAAAGTGCAAAGATTACAGTCTTTTCGGGCTGTTGGCCTGTCGCAAGGAATGCACGAAGTATCTGAAGCACTGCCTGCACACCTGATGCATTGTCGTCGGCGCCGTTGAATATTTTGTCGCCTACAAGCATGTCGTCATAGCCGAGATGGTCGTAGTGTGCACCTACTATAACAATTTCTTCGGGGTTTTTGCCTTCGATTTTGGCAAGAATATTACGCATGTTGGCTATGCGGTGGGGATTGTTTTTAATTTTCTCTACTACGTCCGGGTTTACAGTGAAGCCTGCGTTCTTGCGTTCGATTGAGTATGCCTCAAATGGTTGCGCGTAACTGTTGCCGAAGAGTGGGGTGGCTCCCATCTGTTTGAGTATGGATATAAGGTATTCGCCGGCAATATATCCGTGTTCTGTGCCCGATTCGCGCCCTTTCAGTGCATCAGATGCAAGGAACTCGACGTGTGCTTCGGCTGTCCGGCGATTTATGGTGAGTACTCCTTTCTGTTCAGGTGTTGTCTTGTTTTTCTTAGCCTCGATGGGCATAGTTGCAATTGCTGCCAGAATTGCGAGCAACAGGATTATTCTTTTTTTCATGCTATTGAGAAGTTTCTTAGAAGCTGTTGATAAATAATAACAGCTCCTGCCGATGAGTGGCAGGGGCTGTTATATGTTTCATTGTTTCTGTTAGCAGTTCATTCCGCCGCAGCAGTTGATTACTTGTCCTGTAACATATGCCGACATGTCCGATGCAAGGAAGAGTGCAACACCTGCAACATCTTCGCCTTTGCCTGCACGGCGCAAAGGAATAGCCTTGCTCCACTGCTCGCGAAGCTCTTCGGGTAGTTTCGAGGTCATGTCTGTGTCGATGAATCCGGGAGCTATGCAGTTCGAACGGATGCCTCTCGGTCCGAACTCTTTTGCAATGGATTTTGAAAGTCCGATGAGACCAGCTTTTGATGCAGCGTAGTTTGCTTGGCCGGCATTGCCGCTGACACCCACAACAGAGGTCATATTAATGATGCTGCCGCTGCGTTGCTTTGACATTATCGGAGCCACAGCGTGTATGAAGTTGAACGCCGATTTAAGGTTTACGGTGATAACGCTGTCCCATTGCTCCTCGCTCATGCGAAGCATAAGTCCGTCTTTGGTAATGCCTGCGTTGTTCACAAGTATATCTATGTGTCCGAAATCTTGCAGGACATTCTTTACCACTGCCTCTGTTGCTGCAAAGTCTGCTGCGTTTGAGATGTATCCTTTGCATGTTACTCCCATAGCGGCAATTTCCTCTTCTACCTGCTTGGCAACTTCGCTGTTGCTAACATATGTAAATGCAATATTTGCTCCTTGACTTGCGTATTTCATGGCAATCGCTTTGCCTATTCCTCGTGTTCCGCCTGTGATTAAGGCAACTTTTCCTTCCAATAATTTCATGGTATTCTATTATTTAGTCGTTAGTTGATTGTCTGTCTTTTTTTTGTTTTTGCGAAGATAGTTCAATTTTCTCAGACTTCCCGAAAGAGTGGTGTTTTTATTTCAAATGGCTCTGCAAATTATTTCTATTTTTGATAATTAACTATTATTAACACAAGTTGTTGTTTGTTGAAATATAGGGTTTTACATGCGTATGATGTGCTTGGTGCAGTAGCATATATGATTTTGAAATTTCGGCGGATTTTTGATAATTTTGTAGAAAACCTAATATAACAGAAGAATTATGAATAAGATTTATTTGGAGCCGATAAACAAGGTTAATATGCTTGTCGAGGCTGTTAAGAAACAGAATGATTTATTGAAAAGCAAAGGCATTGATATTGATACGTCCGAATTGAGCGAGGCATGCCGCTTGCTTGAGGAGGCTGGCAAAAAGCAGGAGGCTGTTGAAGAAGAGCTGAAAGCTGTGCGCGACGATGCTCATAATAAACTCGAAAAGTTGAAGATTCTGTATGCCGAATCCAAATTGCCTATCAAGCAGACATTTGCTCCGGATGTGTGGAATGTGTTCGGAATTCCCGATAAAAGATGATAATTGGTCTCCTTTGTGGTATCATAACTGATTGCGCATGAAAATTGGTCAGTGAGAAAAAGATTATCTAATAAACAGTTGTCAGTAAGGTTAGTTGCTATTAGCTATACTGGCAACTGTTTTGTTATACCTTTTCTTTTGATAGATTCGTGTATGAATGACGCTCTATAAATACAAATATCAGTACCAAGAAACCGAATTTGGTTTTGCAATAAAAAAATATTTATAATTGTGCATTGGTATTGTTGGCTGTTTGTATCTTTACATGATGTAATCATATATAGACTACCAATTTTAGTACTTCCCTTTAAATTTAAATAATATAATATGAACGCAGTAATTACATTCAATGAGATTTCAGACTTCATAGAAAAGAGATTTTCTATAAGACCAGAGTTTACGGCTATTGATAGAGATACATTCGAGGTTAGTTATAAACCCAGTCTCTTTATGCCTGTTGTCGTGGTTAAGTTCCACGTTGTTGCGGTAGGGAAAGATGCAGTATGCATTTCCTATGATTGCGGTATGGCTGCATCAATTGTGATTGCGGGAGCTGTAGCTTATCTTCAGGAGAAAATACCAAGCGGTGTCGAGGTGGACACTTCTGCCAAGCGTATGATTATCTATCCTCAGCGTTTCAAACAGATTGAAAAGGCTTTGGAGTATGTGTCGCTGTCCGATATTGCTTTTGAAGATGATTCCGTCAATGTTGCCCTGTCAATGGCGTAGATGTTGCTCACAGAACTCTTTGGTATGGCAAGCTGTTGATTTTAAGTATAATTCGATACTATTTTAGTATGTACTATATAAACAGAAGATTCAAGGCGTGCCTTGAATCTTCTGTTTATATATGGGGTTGACTACTCGTGGTGATAGGGCAGATGATTTATGATTGTATAGGCTCTGTAAAGCTGTTCTACAAAAAGCAGCCTTATCATTTGGTGCGAAAAAGTCATGCGTGAGAGCGAGATTTTTTCATTTGCACAGTTATACACCTTTTGCGAGAACCCGTATGGACCGCCGACAATAAACAGCAGCCTTTTGGCAGATAGCTGTTGCTTGTGCTCTATCCACGTTGCAAATTCCGTAGAACGGAATTCCTTGCCGCCCTCGTCGAGAAGCACCACAATATCTCCAGGGTTTACAGCTTTCAGTATAAGTTCTCCCTCAGCCTCTTTCTGCTGTTGCTCGCTCAGCTTGCGTGCATTCTTGAGTTCGGGGATAACCTCAATGTCGAACTGCGCAAAATGCTTTATGCGTCCTGTGTAATCTTCTATGGCAGATATTATGTTTTTGTCGACCGTGCGTCCTACAACCAAGAGTGTCGTTCTCATTCCTATGGGATTTTCCTGATTATTCCATATTTGCCACTTTGGGCTTAAGCAGTATGAGCTGAGCCATCATTGCCACAAACACAACTCCACCGAGTATGGCAAAACCGAATCCAAGCTGTCCGCCGTCGGTCCATTTGCCAAGTACCTGTGTGATGGCGGCTCCTGAAAATACTCCCACCATGTTCATCACTCCGTATGCAGTCGCGCGTTGTTTGGACGATACAAACTGGCAGAGGATAGGCATGTTGTTTGCGTCGAACATTCCATATCCTATTCCAAAAAGAAGCCCTGCACATACAACCGCCGCAAAGCTGTTGCCTACGCCTATGAGTATCAGCGAGGGGATGGTGAGTCCCATGCCTATGGCACTTGTGTAGATGCGTCCGCGCAGATTGGTCTGCACCCAGCGGTCAGACAACATTCCGCCGAAGATGACTCCAATGAACGATGATGCAGCTATTGTGATTGTAGAGATAGGACCTGCTTCGGACATGGGGATATTGAGGCTTTCTGCATAGAGGGTAGGCAGCCAGTTCTTTGTAGCCCAACCGGGAAGGCTCGACGATGCAAAGAAGAAGAGTATCACCCAGAATGCAATGTTGCTGAAGAGCAGTGCGAGGCCTTTTGTTATCTTGTAGCTGTTGGCTGTGGGACCCATCTTAGGAGTCGTGGGCTCGCGTTTGATGTCCTTAAGGAATATGGCCAATACCAATGCATATGCGATTCCTATGATGCCGAACCAATGGAAGGCTGTGTGCCATGTGAATGCAGCAGCCACCGTTGCGCCGAATCCTCCGATTGCCTGTCCCATGTAAAGACCGGTCATGTGTATGCCTACGGCAAGCGAGCGTGTCTTGTCGCTGTGGTAGTCGGCAATGAGCGACAGTCCTGCGGGAATATAGAGCGCTTCACTTATTCCCATGAGTGCGCGTAGCCAGATAAGCTGGTCAAAGTCGTTGGCTATGCCCATCAGGTAGGTTACGCTCGACCAAACGAGCAGGCTGCCTACAATTAGCCATTTGCGGCTTATCCTGTCCGCCACCATTCCCGATACTGGGCTCATGAAACCGTAAATCCAAAGGAATACCGCCATCAATATACCGAAATTTTCGGCATTCTGAAGCTCTACAATATCTATCTGCATCGCCTCCTTCATGGTACTGAGCATCTGCCGGTCCATGTAGTTGAGCAGTGCCACAACCCATAGCAGTGCCACGACAACCCAAGGATATATTTTTGAATTTTTCATAATGCTGCCTTTAGTTTATTCTTCTAATAAAATGTTGCACAACTGGTAGGATTTTATCATCATGCGTGGTATGTGGAAGGGACCTTTGAATATGTTGCCCTTTGCCGGCTGCGCCACTGTGCCGTCGCGATGCAGATAACCGTACCATTCGCCGAATTCTCCATCGGGGAAGTGGGCGTATGTCCAGTCGCTTATCTGTTTGTGCATAATGAGGTATTTGTCGTCTTTTGTGGCTTCGTAGGCATAGAGCGTGGCGATGATTGCTTCTGTCTGCGGCCACCAGAACTTCATGTCCTGTGAATAGTCCTGAGGTGGAAGACCGCGACAGTCGCGGAAGTTTATTATGCCGCCATACTGCTTGTCCCAGCCCCATTCCCACGACCAGTCGAGGATGCGCAGTGCACGTTCTGTGAGTTCCTTTTCCCAGCCTCTGTGCTTTGCCTCTTCGAGGAGGAACCATGCTGTCTCAATGCAGTGTCCGGGATTGATGATGCGGCCGTTGCAGGTGTCGATGAATTCTCCGTTGGGACCGACCATCTCCAGCAATGCCTTGAACTCCTCTTTCATGAAGTCTTTGAGCGACTCTATCGACTCGCTAATCTGTGCATCGAGTTCGGGGGAGTCTATCACTTCGCGTATGCGTGATGCTGTGTTTATCAGTATCATCACAATCGAGTGCCCTTTGGCTTGCAAGGTGTCGAGATATTTGGGTTCCATGTATCCGGGGGTGGAGATGAAACGGCGTATATCCTTGAAGAGTTCCAGTGCTTTTTCGGCATAGCTCTTGTCGCCCGATGCTTTTGAGTATTCTGCCATGGCTATTGCAGCGAATGTCTCGGAGAATACATAGCGGCGCTTGCGCAATGGCTTTCCTTCGGCTGTAACTTCGAAGTACATTCTGCCGTCAGTGTCGAAACAGTGCTTTTCTATAAAATCAATTGTACTTTTTGCGGCTGCGAGCCATTCAGGGTTTTTGTCTACATTGTTGTAGGCAAAACTGCACACAAACGCGAAACGTCCCTGAAACCATACAGATTTTGTGCTGTCGATGAGTGAACCGTCGCGGTCGAGGCATGTGTATACACCGCCGTTTACACGGTCGACTCCGTTTTTCATCCAGAATGGCATTATGTTGTTCACAAGGTCGTTGCGGTATGAGTCGCGCCACTCGCTAAGATATTTTTTCCAGTCCATAATTCAATCAGCTACTTAGAATTTATTGCAACGGTTGAAGAAATCTATTGCTTCGAGTTCGGCTTTCATGCGTGCCTCCTCTTCGTCGGTCATATTCTGGAAAGGAGTGCGGTTCTTGCCGAGGTCGAGCCCTATGAGTTTCATTATGCGCTTTCCGCCGACGATGTTTCCGCGGAAGTGGCAGATGACATTGATTACTTCTTGTGAGAAGTTCTGCAGTTCGCGTGCTTTCTCAATGTCGCCTTTTTCCCATGCTTCGATTATACCCACAAGGTTACAGCCGTTGTAGTTGGTTGTGCCGCCGATACCGCCTTGTGCGCCGCCCATGGCAAGGCAGGGGAGTATTGTCTCGTCCTGTCCATGAAGCATGTCGAATTTGCCGTTCTTGTAGAGACGGCATTGGTTGTATTCGTAAAGGCTTTCGAACGTGTATTTGATGCCGGCAAAATTGGGGATGCGGCCGTCTACGGCTTTCAGGAATTCCACCATTGAGAGGTAGGCACCGTTAAATGCGGGAATATGATAGAAATAGAATGGCAGTTCGGGTGCATCCGATGCAATCTCTTCGCAGTATTTCACAAGTTCTTCTACGCGGTTCACTTTGGGGAAGGGTGGTGCCATAGCTCCAATTCCCCATGCACCAGCCTTCTGTGCATGCTCTGCCATGCGGCGGCTCGATTTCACACAGGTGCTTCCTACGTGTACAATCACTTTGAAGTTTTCGGGAGATGCAGCCATCCATGCCTCTGTGAGTTTGTTGCGTTCTTCTTCGGTGAGCATATATCCTTCGCCGGACGAACCGTTGATGAATACTCCTTGAAGACCGTTCTTGGCGAGCATTGCTGCGTATGCAGGAATGGGTTCGTAGTTCACTTCTCCGTTGTCGAGGAATGGGGTGAATGGTGCGTTGATTAATCCTTTGATTTTTTCCATAGTATATGTGTTTTTTGAATTATTGCCTTGTGTGTGTTTTCCAAGCATTGTAGCCGCCTTTGAGGTCGACCACGCTGAATCCTTCTTCGGTGAGTATCTTTGCTGCCGTGCGGCTTCGGCGTCCGCTGCGGCAGTATATGTATACCTTCTTTTCCTTATCCAGTTTCTTTATGCCTTGAACGAATGTTTCGTTGTCGGTAACATCGAGCAGCGTGGCTCCGGGGAGATGCCCCTCTGCATACTCTTCGGGATGACGCACATCGAGCAGTATGGAGCTGTCGTCGCTGTCGAGGGCGCTTATGTATTCCGCTGGTTCGAGTATGGTATCTGTCGGTGTTGTCTGGGCTGAGTTGCACCCTGCTATTATGGCTGTTGCTATCAATATGAGTGTTTTTTGAAGTAAATTTTTCATTGTTGTGATATTTACGCTAATCGCAAAGATAAAAAATATTTTTGGAATAATCTCATAATCCGCTAAGAATAAAAAGTTTATGCGGAAAGTTCAAGAACGAGGTAATGAGTTGGCGACTGTTCTGATTTCTACATACTTGCGTGATTT
>CAYWIE010000006.1:22797-68422 GCA_964458275.1 uncultured Bacteroidaceae bacterium | reverse complement strand
TGGGGTCGACTCCCACCTGCATGGCACTGTGAAGGGCTATCGGAGCGAAAAGCACCGCTGTTGCCGTATTGCTGATGAACATTGTCATAAGGGAGGTGGTGAAGTAGATTCCCGCCAACAGGATGTGCGGACCGTAATTTCCCAACCCGTCAACAAGGGTATTTGAAATAAATTCCGAAGCTCCGGTCTTTTCGAGCGCAAGAGACATAGGCATCATGGCTGCTATCAGCACAATCGACTCCCAGTTGATGGTCTTGTATGCTGCCTCCACATTGCGGAAACAACCTGTGAGTATCATCAGTATGCCGGCTATCATCACAGCTGTAACCGGCGCCACGGGGATAAAGTCGAACACCATCATCGCTATCATTATTATCATTATGAAAGCAGCCATGGGCGCTTTGTAGTCAAGTGTTACTTTTGCTGCCTCTTCGAGCGGACGACCTATCACCACCCATTCTGTATCTTCGCTGCCGAGACGGGCTATATTCTCCCATGAGCCTTGCACAAGAAGCACATCGCCGGTATGTATATGCTCGTCGGCAAAATCCTTCAGTATATACTCAGTCTTGCGGCGTATGCCGAGCACATTTAGATTGAATTTCGCACGGAAATCGGATTCGCGTATAGTGCTGTTTATAAGGTTGGACGACTGCATCACTACAACCTCTGCTATTCCTATATTATAGAAGTCAAGCGCATTGGCATTGCCTTTATCGCTATTCTTGACTATTTCGAGTGAATAGTCCTTTGCGAAACGCTCGGCATCTTCATTCTCTCCTGTAAGGTATATTGTATCTCCACCCTCAATCACCGTGGTGGGCGCAGCCATCTGCTGGGTTACGGTCTTGAGAAGACGGTTGGAAGAGGTCTCCTTGCGACGCACCTCAAAGACATTAAGCCCGTATATGTTGCGCATGTCGAGTTCGGCTATGCTCTTGCCTATGATTGCAGACCTTTCGCCTACTTTCACAAGTGTAAGGTTGTTGGAGACGCCGTATTCCTTAACAAGTTCCTTCAGTGTCTTGCGACTGTTCTTGTTCTTCTTGTTTGCATCGGGAGACTTCGAAAGAAATATCTTGCTAAGGGGGATAAGCACCACAAGACCTACAAGCACACAGATAAGACCTACCGGGAAGAAGGAGAAGAAAGAGAGCCCTTTATATCCCGCATTGACCAGTGCATCTTGTATTATAAGGTTCGGGGGTGTACCGATAAGCGTCATCATACCTCCCATGCTGCTGGCAAAAGCAAGCGGCATAAGGAAACGGCTGGGAGGAATATCGGCGCTCATGGCTATGCTGACCACTATCGGAAGCAACAGTGCCACTGTACCTGTATTGCTCACAAAACCTCCGATTGCAGATGTTACGAGCATCACAAGCACAAAGAGACGCATTTCGCTCTTTCCAGCCAGCTTCAGTATCTTTGAACTTATCATCTTGGCAAGTCCTGTTTGAAAAATAGCTCCACCTACCACAAAAAGCCCTATCATCATTATGACGACGGAGTTTGAAAATCCCGACAGTGCCTCTGCCGGTGTAAGTATATCGCACAACAGCAATGCTATGAGCGCACACAATGCAACAACATCGGAGCGCACTTTGCCATTCACGAAAAACACAATCGAAAGAAGTAAGATAATTCCTGTTACAATCACCGCATTAACTATTTGAAATTCAATAATAAGAATTTATTTGTAAGGAGCTGCACCGGTGCAGCTCCTTACAAATAAATCAGAGGACGCAAAAAGAGCGCAACGGTCTTATCGCAAATCCGTTACAAAATTAGCCAATAAAACAAAAAACAGCAATAGCAAAAAGGCAAAAACATGTAAAATTTTCTTAAGGGAGGCTACGAGAAGCCGTTACTTCTCAACACACTCATCCATAAGCATCACCTCGAACCGGCGCAGCCATTCGGGTGCCGCACCGAAACTGTCAATCACTACATGGCTCTTGCCTCCCACCCTTATGCCAATGACATACTTATACCCATCCTTGACATCTCCCTGATAGAGGGGTTCGAGCGAAAAGAAACCATTGCGCAAAGCATGGCCCACCAGAGAATCGAGACGACTGTTCGAAATCCAATTCTTGAAACGCATATTCATCCTATCGCTATACTCATCGAGCATCTTCACATGAGCATAATCATTGCCGTCGCAACTTTCATAGCAGACTTCGTAGCTCTTCTTCTCTTTCTCATTGTAATAGCTCAACGACAAAGAGGCGCCTGTTTCGTTTTTCTTTCTTCCGAATATTTCAAACATATACTTTTTTTTAATTATGTTATACACGCATGCAAATATGCCAAACAAAGCTGTTTTCAGAGTTGCGATTTTATCACTTTCGCAACCACTCCTACAAAAACCGCTGTCGCAAAACTGCATTTGACAAGAAATAGAGAGTTTACTATTCTCTTTCGGCGCATCAGCACCATTGCACGTCTGAAATACACCGCGCAGTCATCGCAGACCTCTTTGAATGTAACACAAGCCACGTAAGATGTTCCAAGCACTACAAGCGCCATCAAAAAATAACAAATAACAATACAAGTTCCGTTCATAGCTTTGAGGTTTTATTGATTACAATGCAAAATTACCACCCGCCTGTGTCAACTCTTGACACAGCTGCATTTTTAATCATTCTTTTTGCAAAGAGCCGAAAATTCTCTAAGAAAGATTCTTAGAAAAACCTTTTACACAACTTTTTAGACAATCGGTTAGTCTATTTCGAAAAAGAGCAGTAAATTTGCATTTTGTTTCAGACAAACACCAATCTACACAAGCAAAACAATAAAAAAACATCAATATGACAAGAGAACTTTTCACATCAGAGTCTTACAGAATTGCAGATATAAGCCTCGCCGAATTCGGCCGCAAGGAGATTGAGATGGCACAGCACGAAATGCCGGGTCTTATGGCTCTTCGCAAAAAATACGGCAAAGAGAAGCCCTTGAAGGGCGCACGCATCATGGGTTCGCTCCACATGACCATACAGACAGCAGTACTCATAGAGACACTCGCCGAGCTCGGCGCAGAGATACGTTGGGTATCATGCAACATATATTCTACACAGGACCACGCAGCTGCAGCCATTGCGGCAGCAGGAATCCCCGTATTCGCATGGAAGGGCGAAACACTTGCCGACTATTGGTGGTGCACACTGCAGGCAATGAACTTCGGCAACGGACTCGGTCCCAACATGATTGTCGACGACGGCGGCGATGCCACACTGATGATACACCTCGGCTATGCAGCGGAGAGCGACGCTTCTGTACTCGACTACGAAGGCGAAAGCACTGCCGAAGATGAGGTTGAGCTGAAGAAACTGCTCGCCGAAGTGCTCGCCAACGACAAGGAGATGTGGCACAGAGTCGCCAAAGAGGTTCAAGGCGTTTCCGAGGAGACAACAACAGGTGTACACCGTCTCTATCAGATGATGGAGAACAAGGAACTGCTCTTCCCTGCGTTCAACGTGAACGACTCTGTAACGAAGAGCAAGTTCGACAACCTTTATGGCTGCCGCGAATCGCTTGCCGACGGCATCAAACGCGCTACCGACATAATGATTGCAGGCAAAGTGGTAGTGGTTGCAGGCTACGGAGATGTCGGCAAGGGCTGCGCACAGAGCATGCGCTCTTATGGCGCCCGCGTGCTTGTTACCGAGATAGACCCCATCTGCGCGCTGCAGGCTGCAATGGAGGGATTCGAGGTTGTAACAATGGAAGAGGCATGCAAGATTGCAAACATATTCGTTACCACCACCGGCAACGTAGACATCATACGCATCGACCACATGGAGCAGATGCCCGACCAGGCAATAGTATGCAACATCGGACACTTCGACAACGAGATTCAAGTAGACGCACTCAAGAAATACGAAGGCATTCGCTGCGTAAACATCAAGCCTCAGGTGGACCGCTACTACTTCCCCGACGGACACAGCATCATACTGCTCGCCGACGGTCGTCTTGTGAATCTCGGCTGCGCAACAGGGCACCCCTCATTTGTAATGAGCAACTCATTCACAAACCAGACACTCGCACAGATAGAACTCTTCACAAAGAAATACGAAGTAGGAGTATACTGCCTGCCCAAGCATCTCGACGAAGAGGTAGCGCGTCTGCACCTTGAACGCCTCAACGTACATCTCACCAGACTGACTCCCAAACAGGCTGCATACATCGGCGTGGATGTAGACGGTCCCTACAAGTCGGACATATACCGTTACTAATCAGATAGCACATACAGAAAATGGCAAAGCCAAACACTATTTGTGTATATTGTGCATCGAGCAGCCGGGTCGACAATCTCCATATGGAGACTGGCGCCCGGCTGGGCTCATTGATGGCACAGCAGGGAATAACATTAGTAACCGGCGGTGGTTGTCAAGGGATCATGTGCGCAGTGGAAGAGGGTGCGCTCAACTGCGGAGGAAAAGCCATCGGCGTCATTCCCCAATTCATGATAGAGGCGGGGTGGCACCACAAATCGCTCACAGAACTCAGGATAACGGAGAGCATGCACGAGCGCAAGAAACTGATGGCAGACCTCTCTGACGCGGCAATTGCTCTCCCCGGCGGATGCGGCACAATGGAGGAGCTGCTCGAAATAATCACATGGAAGCAGCTGGGACTGTACCCCAATCCGATAATAATACTCAACACCGGAGGATATTACGACGCACTGATAGAACAGCTGCAACGCGCCGTGGAGGAGCACTTCATGGGCGAAATACACAGCAGGATATGGAGCGTTGCCACTACCCCCGAAGAGGCTCTCGAACTAATAGAGAACACTCCCGCGTGGGACTCATCCGTAAGAAAATACGCAGCACTATGAGCGGAACAGAGATACCATACTTCATAGGAAACGACACTCTGCCGTTGACGTTGTTTATACTGAACACGCTTGGAGTGATGTATATCATGGTACTCAACGGCAGCAACATTTTCCAACGCCTCAAAAACATTTTCTACTACACGGGGAATTCAAAGCCCTACAACAGCCAGACGCACATAAACCGGTTCAGCAACATTATCCTCGACGCACAAGTGATACTGTTCCTGTCGGTCATTGCATTCAAGAGGATTCAATACAACGGCGCCGACGCTATCGCCAACAAGGCTTATATGCAGTGGCTGATTTTCTTTGCCGTATTCCTGCTGTTCTTCCTGCTCAAACGCATTGTGTATGCTGTCGTAAACAACATTCTCTTTTCACAGAAACAGGAGTCGGAATGGAAAGAGTTATATTTGTTTACAACAAGGATATTCGGCTGTCTGCTCTTCCCCTTAATCTCCGCACTGCTTGTTGTCCCCGACATAAGCAAGTGTTACTTCATAGGCTATATTACGATTGCCGGTTTTTTATGTTTATTAATGTTAATTAAGGGGTGTAAGAGAATCATTTTCCCGCAAAACAGGGGTTTTTTGGATATAATTTTATACCTTTGCACGCTCGAAATTTTACCGATACTGGTACTTTTCAAAGCGACGGAAAACTTGAATATATTTTTAACGATAAAATTTTAAGACATTGAAGATTAGTAAGATTCTGGTTTCACAACCAAAGCCGACAGGGAAGTCCCCCTACTTCGATATTGCGGAAAAACATAAGGTGCAGATAGACTTTCATTCATTCATAAAGGTGGAAGGACTTACCGCAAAGGAATTCAGACAGCAGAAAGTGTCTATACCCGGGCACACAGCCATTGTGTTCTTGTCTCGTCATGCCATAGACTATTTCTTTACATTGTGCAAGGATTTGCGCGTAACCATCCCCGACGACATGAAGTACTTCTGTCTCTCAGAGACAATCTCGCTCTACATACAGAAATATGTACAGTACCGCAAGAGAAAGGTATTTTTCGGCAACGGACACATCAAGGATCTTGAGCCTCTCTTTGTAAAGCACAAGAACGAACGCTATTTTGTACCCACCGCAAATGCGCAGAATGAAGAACTGTGCAACATGTTCGACTCACATGGCATTGCACACTCGCATGCCGAAATGTACCGCACAGTAAGCAACAACCTCGCACCGGAGTATATAAACGAGTATGACATGTTCATATTCTTCAGCCCCCACGGAATAGAATCGCTCTACAAGAACGCTCCCGACTTCGAGCAAGGCGAAAAGATTATTGCCTGCTTCGGCAAGGTAACAGCAGACGCAATATGCAACAACACATCACTGCGCCTCGACCTCGAAGCCCCCACAGCAGAAGCTGCCTCAATGCCGGCTGCACTCGACCAGTTCCTTACCGGACTCAAGAAGTAGAAACAATATACAGAGACGGAGCTACCCTGTTATGCAGACAATAGGGTAGCTTCTTTTTTAGGACGGTTCCACGAGAATCCACCCACAGACAACCAATAACTATTCACAGCCCCAAAAGGTCATGACAAAAAACAACAGATTCAGAAAAGAGGAGCATCTATGCAGCAAGAGTGTTATAGAGAAGCTCTATGCCAACGGGAAATCTGTTGCAGCCTTTCCTCTGCGCGCAGTATACCTCACGCTCGACGGAGAGAGCGATGCGCCCACTGCTTCTATCCTCATCTCTGTTTCAAAAAAGCGTTTCAAGCATGCAGTAGACCGCAATCTGGCAAAACGCCGCCTGCGCGAAGCCTACCGTCTGAACAAACACCCGTTCTTAGAGGGGCTGCAACAGCAGGAAAAACGCATGGCCATCGCCATACTGTATCTCGACAAACAGCACCATACGTTCAAACATCTGCAAGCAAGAATGGTAAAGTTGCTGAACAGCATAATAGAAAAGGAGAGTGCCGTATGAAAAAAATCCTGACAGAGATGCTCATACTCCCCATCAGATTCTATCAACGCTGCATATCTCCAATGACGCCCCCAAGCTGCAGATTCACCCCGACATGCTCGCAATATGCCATTGAGGCACTGCGTAAACATGGAGCTATCAAAGGTCTCTATCTCGCAATACGCCGTATACTACGCTGCCATCCATGGGGTGGTTCGGGATATGACCCGGTACCATAGATTCAAGGAATGTTCTATAAAAATATTGAGTCCCGCTTTATACATAAAAGCGGGACTCAATATTTTTTATCTGCTCTGTAACTGATTAGTAATTCTCAGGCTTAATCTGGAAGTGAGCGCGGGGATGCGCACATACAGGACACTCTTCGGGAGCGGCATTGCCTATATGCAGATGACCGCAGTTACGGCACTGCCATATACACTCATTATCGCGGCTGAATACGATTCCTCCCTGAATGTTTGCAAGAAGCTTCTTGTAGCGCTCCTCATGAGCCTTCTCTACATCTGCGACAAGAGAGAAGAGTCTTGCAATGTCGTCGAATCCCTCTTCTGCTGCCTCGCGTGCCATTTTGGGATACATCTCTGTCCATTCGAAGTTCTCGCCACCTGCTGCATCGGCAAGGTTGTCCATTGTTGCGCCAATGCCGTCGTGCAACAGTTTGAACCACATTTTAGCATGCTCCTTTTCCTGGTCGGCTGTCTCCTGGAAGAGAGCTGCAATCTGTTCGTAACCCTCTTTCTTTGCCTTGCTTGCGTAGTATGTGTACTTATTGCGTGCCTGACTTTCGCCGGCGAATGCTTCCATAAGATTAGCTTCGGTCTTTGTTCTTTTCAATGATTTTGCCATAGTTGTTTGTTGTATAGTTTATATTTTGTGGATTGCGACGGCTGAACAATCCAGCCGCCGCTTCTGCATTAACATTTCGGGCATGTAGGTTTAATCTGTTTGAAGAAGTCGTTGCCTTTGTCATCAACAAGGATAAAGGCGGGGAAGTCTTCAACCTCAATCTTCCATATTGCCTCCATTCCCAATTCGGGGTACTCAACACACTCGATGCTCTTGATGTTGTTCTGAGCAAGGATTGCTGCGGGACCGCCGATTGAGCCCAAGTAGAAACCGCCGTGTTTCTGGCAGGCATCGGTTACCTGCTGGCTGCGGTTACCCTTTGCAAGCATAATCATGCTGCCGCCGTGTGATTGGAAGAGGTCAACATAAGAGTCCATACGTCCTGCTGTGGTGGGACCCATAGAACCGCACGCCATGCCTGCGGGAGTCTTTGCCGGACCTGCATAGTAGATGGGATGGTTCTTTATGTATTCGGGAAGTCCCTCGCCGCGGTCGATGCGCTCTTTCAGTTTCGCATGCGCAATATCGCGGCCTACAATGATTGTGCCGTTGAGCGAGAGACGTGTAGCAACAGGATATTGTGAAAGCTGCTTGCAAACCTCGCTCATGGGACGGTTGAGGTCTACGCGCACCACTTCGCCCTCGTTGGCGTTTCGCAACTCTTCGGGGATGAGTGTTGCAGGCTGGTCGTCGAGCTTTTCAATCCAGATACCGTCCTTGTTGATTTTTGCCTTGATATTGCGGTCTGCCGAGCAGCTTACGCCCATTCCTACGGGACAGCTTGCGCCGTGACGGGGAAGACGTACCACGCGGATGTCGTGTGCAAGGTACTTTCCGCCGAACTGGGCACCGAGACCTATGCGGTGAGCTTCGTCGAGCAGCTGTTTCTCCAGCTCTACATCGCGGAATGCTCTGCCAGTTTCGTCGCCTGTTGTAGGCAGGCTGTCATAATAGTGTGTCGAAGCGAGCTTAACGGTAAGGAGATTCTTTTCGGCTGATGTTCCGCCGATTACAAATGCAATGTGATAGGGAGGACATGCAGCTGTACCGAGACTCTTCATCTTCTCTACAAGGAAAGGAATGAGTGTAGCGGGGTTAAGCAAGGCTTTTGTCTCCTGATAGAGATATGTCTTGTTTGCCGAGCCGCCGCCCTTTGTTACCATAAGGAACTTATACTCCATGCCTTCTGTTGCTTCAATGTCTATCTGAGCAGGAAGGTTGCACTTGGTATTCACCTCATCGTACATGTTCAGAGGCGCATTCTGGCTGTATCGGAGATTCTCCTCAGTATATGTGTCGTAGACACCGCGTGCGAGTGCCTCTTCGTCGCAGAATCCTGTCCACACCTGCTGTCCTTTCTCGCCGTGGATGATGGCGGTACCTGTATCCTGACAGAGAGGGAGCTTGCCCTTTGCGGCAACCTCTGCGTTGCGCAAGAATGTGAGTGCCACATATTTGTCGTTCTCGCTTGCTTCGGGGTCGCTGAGGATTTTTGCAACCTGCTCGTTGTGGGCACGACGCAAAAGGAATGATACGTCGCGGAATGCTGTACGCGAAAGGAGAGTGAGTGCTTCGGGAGCTACTTTCAATATCGGTTTTCCCTCAAAATCGCCTACCGACACATAATCTTTGGTAAGAAGATAGTATTCGGTGGTGTCTTCGCCCAATTGGAACATGTGGGCATACTTGAATTCGGGTTTAGTTGCCATGTTTTCTATATTTTAAACTGTTTGAAACCTTATTGTTTGATTTTAGAATGTTTATCAAAAGTCAAAGATAACGGTTTTCTGTGAGATTTCAAGCGGTAGCTCCTTATTTTCTCTGTTACTCAAGCGAGCTGACATTTTCGAGCGGCACACGCTTGCTGTAACAGGTTGCCTGGAAAGAGGCGATAAGGACACCTTCCTGATTCTTTACACTCACCTCGCAGTAAGGCACCTTCGGATGTTTCGACACCGACACGGCTTCGGCTGTAAGCATGTCGCCAAGCATTGCCGAACGGTGGTAAAAGATTGACGAGTTTATGGCGAACGTCAACTGTAGACCTGAATTAGAGACAGCAGCCAAGGCAACATCGGCGAGAGTGAATATTGCTCCACCTTGGCATACTCCACCTGCATTCAGGTGCTTTTCGGTTACAGTCATACGGGACATTGCATAGCCCTCCTTTACGGTTATCAGACGTGCCTCTGCATATGCGGCGAACTTATCGCCATTTGATATAAATTCCTTTAGCGTCATTTTTTGAGAGTTACATAATTACATTATCAGTACCCGAAGCAGCGACGAAGATACTCCATCATAGCCTCATCAGTGCGCTGCGCGCTATCAGCATCCTTATCGAGTCCGTGTCCCGAATTGGGGTACTCTATCAGTTTATATTCAACACCTGCGGCTGCAAAAGCGTTCACCAGCGAATTCACATTCTCCCATACCACCAACGAATCTTTCTTGCCGTATGCAAGGAGTGTTGCCGGCATGCCTTGACGTATGTATGTTACCGGAGAGACAGCTTTGACCATTGCCACAAACTTCTCGCTCTTGCTTATCTCTTCGGGAGAAAGTCCGCCGAGACCTATCTTCTCCAAGAACTGCTTTGCATCGTCTGACTCCAATGAGAATGTAGAAAAGTCGGCAGGACCTGCCTTGGACTGCACAAGAACAACAGGCAATGGAGAGTGTTCCATCATGCTGTAGGCATAGAGCATGGCAAGATGGGCACCTGCCGAATAGCCCGACAATGCCGCCTTATCTATATTTATGCCCTGTGCCGCCGCATAGCCCTTGATGATGGAGAGAGCCGTTGCAATCTCAGTCATCATAGTTGTGAAATCTATCGCCTCTTCACCGGCTTTGCCTAAGAAGGAGTAGTTCATTGCAGCTGTAATATAGCCTCTTTCGGCAAAGGCGCGGCAATCTTCTGCCATTGACGACTTATCGCCAGACGTCCATGAACCGCCATGCAAAAAGAGCACGACACCCTGCCCCTTGTCTTTGTTGACTACAGGCGGGATGTAAAGATCCAGCACATTACGTTCTCTATTGCCATATTTTATCTCCGCATGCACCTGCACAGTATCGGCTACAAGTTCTCCTTGATTGAACAGGCCGCCCACCGGTACATTATACAGATTGAGTGAAAAGACTGCAAGACCAACAACAAACAACAGCACCAAAGTGCCTGCCACAATATAACTGCCTCTATTCATGATTGTTTTTGTTTATTGCGGTAAAGATAAGATAAAAAAGGTTGAGTGCAACGATTCGTTAACAAAATTTGTTAGAAGCTGTTTAAATTTTATTGAAAAGGTTTTCTATATTTGCGGCTTTGTTTCGGCTGCTTAATTCAAGAAAACGCGGAAGAGCAATCGTTTCACAAGGCATGAAGCAACAGCTTATTGCGTCTGCACCACTACAAACCCAAGAGCCTCGACAGACTTCACGACATCCTCACGGTTTGCGTGTCCGTAGACCGTAACATTGCCGCCAGCCAGCTCAACTTCTACACGCTCCACTCCATCGACATTCGAGATTGCCCTTTCAACATTTGCCCTGCAATGGTTGCACGACATGCCTTTGACCACAAATGTCCATTCTGCTTCATTCGATGCCCCACATTCACAAGATTGCCCATCACAGCTGCAATGCTTGCCGGAACGGAACTTCCGTATGAATGCATTGCACAGCAGTCCCAGAAGGAGCACCGAACAACCTATATTAAAATAGGAGCCTCCCTGAGAGTGGCAATCATGTATATAGGCAAGCGGCGCGGTAAACCATTCACGCGGCATGAGATAATCCACACAGAGGCCAAAGAGGATGCTGCAAGCTATAATGGAAAAGAGATAAATCAACAGCGTCTTCCTGCCCATCACCTTGCCGATGACCAATGCAGATGCCACATTCACCGCAGGACCGGCAATAAGCAGCACCAATGCCGTTCCCGGCGAAAGCCCTTTTAGCATAAGAGCCACAGCTATTGGAATGGAACCCGTTGCACAAAGGTACATGGGAATGGCAAAAGCCAACACCAGCAGCATGCTCAAAAACGGCTTGTCGGCAAACATGGCAAAAAAGCTTTCGGGGACAAAGACTGTGATAAGTCCGGCAACGACCAGTCCCAGAACCAGCCACTTGCCTATATCCTGCATCATCTCCACAAAAGCATAGTTAAGGGCTTTGCGCAGCTTGCCGGCAAATGGCAAACGCTCCTGCACGGCAGCAGAAGAAAGGCTGCCTCCCTCTACGGAATCATTGTCGAAAGCATTTACCAATCCACCGCCGACAAGCGATGTAACAAATGCTATCAACGGACGCAACAGAGCAAAAGGGAGCCCCATCAACGAATAGGTGGCAATGATGGAATCCACTCCTATCTGAGGCGTGGATATAAGGAAAGATACTGTCGCAGCCTTCGATGCCCCTTCCTTTCTAAGCGACATTGCCGTAGGTATGACACCGCACGAGCACAACGGCAACGGAACACCAAGCAACGATGCATTAATCACAGAGCGGAAAGACTTTCCGCCCAAATATTTACGATACAGCACATTGGGAATGAATGCGTGCATCACCCCTGCCAGCATGAAGCCCAACAACAGATAGGGCGACATACTGTTTATAAGTTCAAAAACCTCTCTCATTCTTTATTCTTGCATTTTGGGCACAACCCTTTCAATACATAATTGACCTCAGCCACATCATATCCCTCAAGATGCGGGATACGAATAGACTCGACATTCTCGACCAGACTTCTGATGCAATATGTCTTGTGGCACGAAAGACAAGTAAAATGAATTTGCGACACCCCGTGCCTTGTACCACACGAACATCGGCAATACATCTTGCACCCGTTGCCGTTATCCACTTCGTGGAGGATATTATGCTTAAGGAACAGATTCAAATTCCGGCACAATGTCGATTTATCCAGCGTTACAATCTTCTCCTCCATATCACTCAGAGTAAAAGCACATTCACACTCCAATATTTCGCGCAGGACCAGAACTCTTATGGCTGTCTCGCGAATACCGGCATCTGCAAGAATTGCCTTCGCCCGATTTGTCAGTATTTCATTGCTTTCTCCCATCATCATTTATTTGCAAATGCAAAGATAAACGAATCTTCTTGCAATACAGTTGCAAAAGAGAAAAACAAAATCCCATAGGGCAGAAAACCACAAATAATGGATGTTATACCGTTTTTCCGAAAAATAGTTTATCTTTGCAACAACATAACCAACGACGCTGGCAAGCATCGGGTTGCATAGTATTTCCCCATAAAAACAAACATCATGTACGATTTAGCAATACTCGGAGGAGGCCCCGCAGGATATGTGGCAGCCGAAAATGCAGGTTCAAGAGGACTGAAGACCATCCTTTTCGAAAAGAGAGAACTCGGCGGAGTGTGTCTCAATGAAGGCTGTATACCAACAAAGACACTGCTCTACAGTGCAAAAATGTACGACCACGCCACCGGAGGAAAGAAATATGGCGTAACTGCTGAGAACGTTACGTTTGAGTACAAGAAGATGGCAGACCGCAAGACAAAAGTTGTGCGCAAGCTTGTAGCAGGCATCAAGATGAAGATGGAGCACAACAATGTAGAGGTTGTCAAAGGAGAGGCAACAATAGTCGGCGGAGATACAAGCTGCATAACCATAGCTTGCGGCGAATCCACCTACACTGCCGCCCGTCTGCTCATTTGCACCGGCAGCGAAGCTTTTGTCCCGCCCATTCCAGGCGCCATCGGCAACGAATCGGTACTGACCAACCGCGAGATTCTGGCACTCACGCAACTGCCCGAAAGCCTTGTGGTGATTGGCGGCGGAGTGATAGGCATGGAATTTGCAAGCCTGTACAACAGTCTCGGCACCCCCGTAACCGTCATAGAGATGCTCCCGGAAATACTCGGAGGGCTCGACGGCGAAATAAGTGCTGCCCTACGAGGCATATACGCCAAACGCGGCGTCAAGTTCAACCTCCAATGCAAAGTAACTGCAATAGAGGGCAACACCGTTCGCTTCACCGACGCCGAAGGCAATGAACAAAGCATCGAGGGCGACAAGATTCTGATGAGCGTAGGGCGCAGAGCCACACTCACAGGGTTTGGTCTCGAAAACATCCCAGTTGAGACAGAACGCGGAATCAAGGTAAACGGACAGATGCAGACAACCATGCCAAACGTCTACGCAGCTGGCGACGTTACAGGATTCTCTTTGCTCGCACACACTGCGAGCCGCGAAGCCGAAGTTGCCGTCAACAACATGCTCGGCATCGGAGACAAGATGGAATACAATGCTATTCCCGGCATAGTCTACACCAACCCCGAAGTCAGCGGCGTCGGACTCACCGAAGAGCAGGCGCAGGCACAGGGCATAGAATACAGACTAAGCAAACTGCCTATGACATACGCCGGCCGTTTCGTTGCCGAGAACGAGGGACAGACCGGACTCTGCAAGATTCTCTCGACCGCCGACGGCAAAATACTCGGCGTACACATGCTCGGCAACCCATCGAGCGAATTCATATGCGCGGCATGCATGGCAATCACAAACGGTCTGACCGCAGACGACTTGCGCCGCACGGTATTCCCCCACCCGACCGTAAGTGAAATTCTCAAAGAAGGTCTCTTTGAAATATAGAATTAAACATAACAATCATACAATAATGAAACAGAGCAACGTCAAGCCTGCAACCGGGAAATTAGGTGTAATGTGCATCGGACTCGGCGCAGTAACAACAACCACAATCATAGGCGCACTAATGTCGCGCAAAGGTCTGTCGCAACCGATAGGTTCTTTCGCCTGCAAAGGCATGATGCGTTTGGGCAAAGGCAAAGACAAGATATATAAAGAGGTGAAAGACATAGTTCCCATAGCCGAACTCGACGACATAGTATTCGGAGCATGGGACCTCTTCCCCGACAACGCCTACGAAGCAGCTGTAAAAGCTGCTGTACTGAAGCCTGCCGACATAGAACCGGTGCGTGAGGAACTCGAAGCCATACGCCCCATCCCCGCCCTATTCGACAAGAGCTATGCCTCCAACATTGACGGCCCCAACGTAAAGAGCGGTACAGACAGATGGGACCTCACCAATCAGGTACGCGAAGACATACGCCGCTTCAAGTCGGAGAACGGATGCGACCGCGTCGTGGTAATATGGATTGCAAGTACCGAAAAATACATTCCCCTCGACAAAGAGGTACACGGCTCGATAGCATCGTTCGAGGCAGCCATGAAGGCTGACGACACCGTCCGCATCGCCCCTTGCATGTGCTACGCATACGCTGCGATACGCGAAAATTGTCCTTTTGTGATGGGAGCGCCCAACCTCTGCATAGAGATACCCGCCCTTTGGCAGCTTGCAGAAGAGATGCAGGTGCCAATCGCAGGCAAGGACTTCAAGAGCGGACAGACAATGATGAAGACCGTGCTTGCACCCGCATTCTTCACACGTCAATTGGGTGTAACAGGATGGTTCTCCACAAACATACTCGGCAACCGCGACGGCATAGTGCTCGACAACCCCGAAAACTTCGAGACCAAGCGCCGCAGCAAAATGTCGGCAGTGGAAAACATACTCGACAGCAACGTCTACCCCGACCTCTACTCCGACATATACCACAAGGTAAGAATCAACTACTACCCTCCCCGCGGTGACGAAAAGGAGAGTTGGGACAACATCGACATATTCGGTTGGATGGGCTACCCCATGACAATAAAAGTCAATTTCCTCTGCCGCGACTCGATACTTGCAGCTCCGCTCGCCCTCGACCTGATACTGTTCAGCGACCTTGCACAGCGTGCCGGATACAGCGGCATACAGGAGTTTCTCTCGTTCTACAGCAAAGCACCCATACACAAAGAGGGCGACACACCCGTACACGACCTCTTCAAACAATTTGCAATGCTGAAGAACGCCATAAGAGTGATGGCCGGATACGAAGCAGACCAGGAACTCGACTGACGCCACAGAGCCCGAAGAGATTGTCTAAAAAAATCTCGCAAAAAAGTTTTGCCGAATCGCGGATAATGTCTATCTTTGCAAACTGTTAAGCCATTACACACTTTTATAAGTTACCAGACTCATTAAAAGAAAAAAAATAAAAAAATATATAACACCATGAAAAAAGAGATTCATCCCGCAGGATACCGTCCCGTAGTATTCAAGGATATGTCAAACGGCGACTGCTTCCTTTCACAGTCTACATGCAACACAAAGGACACAATCGAGTTCGAAGGACAGACTTATCCCCTTATAAAGCTTGAGATTTCTAACACATCTCACCCTTTCTACACAGGTAAAGCAAAGCTTGTGGATACAGCCGGTCGCGTAGACAAGTTCATGAGCCGTTACGGAAAAACTTTGAAGAAGTAACAGTTCGCAAACAGGCACAAAAGTCCGACAATCGTCGGACTTTTTTTATTTCCATTCCATAAAAACGCAACAGCGCAACAGCTGCTTCAAAAGCACAAGAGACAACTGCGTCGGCAGTTGTCTCTTGTGCTTTTGAAGTATCCGGAACGGACCTATTTCGTCTTGTTCTCAACCCATGTATATGCGTTGCGGAATATCTCGATCCACGGAGTAACGTCCTCAGCAAGACGCTCTGCGGGATAGTTTGCACACTGCCAGGGGAAGATTGCACGTTCGGGATGAGGCATCATTGCCACATGACGGCCGTTTGCACTTGCCAAAGCAGCCACATTGTAGTCCGAACCGTTGGGGTTGCCGGGATAGCCTTCGTATGAATACTGTGCTACAATGTTATACTTCTCCTGCTCATATGGGAGTTCGAAACGTCCCTCACCATGAGCCACCCAAACACCGAGACGGCTGTTTGAGAGCGAGCCGAAGAGCACCGAGTTGTTCTGAGGCACGTTTACGCCCACGAATGTAGACTCGAACTTGTGCGAATTGTTATGACGCATATAACCTCTCTTCTCGAATTCGGGATTGATGAGGTTGAGCTCCATCATCAGCTGGCAACCGTTGCATATACCGAGCGAGAGAGTATCCTCGCGAGCATAGAAGCGGTCGAGAGCAGCCTTTGCCTTGGGGTTGTAGAGGAATCCTCCTGCCCAACCTTTTGCCGAGCCGAGCACGTCGGAATTGGAGAATCCGCCGCAGAACACAATGAAATTGACTTCGTCGAGAGTCTCGCGGCCGCTGATAAGGTCGGTCATTGTTACATCCTTAACATCGAATCCGGCAAGATACATTGCGTATGCCATTTCGCGTTCGCCGTTTGTACCCTTCTCGCGAATGATTGCTGCACGCACGCCCGATTTCTCGCGACGGTTGGCATCTATGCCGTATTTTGCAAGCAAACCTGTGAATTCCGGTGCGAAACGGTAACGCAAAGGCTGATTCTTGTAGTTCTGCAATCTCTCGTCGGCGCAGCCGTTGAAGCTCTGCTTGCGGTCCATAAGGTATGAACTGTCGAACCACACGTCGCGCATATAATCAATGTCGAAGAGACGTGTACGCTTGTTGTGCGCCACTGCAATCTGACGTTTCTTTGAGGGTACACCTATCTTCATGAAGCATACGCCTGCATCCTCAAGGATGGCAGCCATCTTCGCCTTGTTGGCATCTGCAACCTGAATTACAAGACCGGGGTTCTCGGCAAAGAGCAGTTTCACTATATCTGTCTCGGCTATGCCGCTGAAGTCAATCTCCATACCGCCATCAACGTTCGCAAAGCACATTTCGAGGAGTGTTGTAATGAGACCACCCGCCGAGATATCGTGTCCTGCAAGAACAAGTCCTTCGGATACAAGCTTCTGCACTGCGCCGAATGCCGCAGCAAAATATTCGGGGTTGGCAACAGTGGGAACATCATCGCCCACACGGTTAAGGGTCTGCGCAAATGCCGAACCTCCCAGACGAAGAGCATCAAAACTGAAGTCGATATGATAGAACGAACTCTTTGTATTATTGACCATTACGGGAGAAACCACCTTGCGTACATCGGACACCTCGCCTCCGGCAGAGACAATAACAGTACCCGGACTGATAACCTTTGTGCCGTCGGGATATTTCTGTGTCATTGAAAGAGAATCCTTTCCGGTAGGCACATTTATGTGAAGGTCGCAGCAGAAATCAGACAAGCCTTTAACGCCCTTGTAAAGACGCGCATCCTCACCCTCCTGTGAGCGGCAGGGCCACATCCAGTTTGCACTGAGAGAAATTGATTCAAGGCCATCGGCAAGCGGAGCAAGCACAATGTTTGTGAGCGCTTCGGCTACTGCAAGCACCGAGCCCTTTGCAGGGTCGGCAAGACCTGCCTGAGGAGCGTGTCCTATAGATGTTGCTATGCCTTTGTTTCCTCTGAAATCGAGCGTTACCACACCGCAGTCGCTCAAGGGGAGCTGTATTTCACCCTGACACTGCTGACGGGCAATGCGGCCTGTTACCGAACGGTCCACCTTGTTTGTCAACCAGTCCTTGCAGGCCACAGCCTCAAGACGGAGCACATTTTCAAGATAGCTCTCTATCTGTTCTGCATCGTATTCAGCATCCTTGTAATGGCGCTCTTTGGTGCTGTCTATCATATATGTCTTGGGGGACGAACCGAACATCTGGCTTACAGAGAGGTCGAAGGGGCGTTTGCCGTCAGCCTGTTCGAAGGCAAAGCGGGCATCGCCAGTTGTCTCGCCTACCACGTACATGGGAGCACGTTCGCGCTCTGCCACCTTTCTTACATACTCGATGGCATCTTCTTTGATGAGCAATCCCATTCGCTCCTGAGATTCGTTTGCGATTATCTCCTTTGCCGAAAGAGTCTGGTCGCCGATGGGAAGCTTGCTCATATCTATGAGACCTCCGCACTCCTCCACCAATTCAGAGAGACAGTTGACATGACCTGCCGAACCGTGGTCGTGGATTGAAACTACGGGGTTGGTATCGTCTTCGCAAAGCGCACGGACCACGTTGTAGGCACGCTTCTGCATCTCGGCGTTCGCACGCTGTACGGCGTTGAGTTCTATTCCCGATGAATAGCGTCCTGTATCCACCGACGAAACAGAGCCGCCACCAAGACCGATGCGGTAGTTGTCGCCACCCATCACTATCACCTTATTGCCTTTTTCGGGAGCGCCCTTCAGACAGTCGCGGCGGGTGCCGTAGCCTACACCGCCTGCAAGCATTATCACCTTGTCGTATCCGTATGTCTCTTCGTTCTCCTTGTGTTCGAATGTGAGTACAGAACCACAGATAAGCGGCTGTCCGAACTTGTTACCGAAGTCCGACGCACCGTTTGATGCCTTAATAAGTATCTGCTCAGGTGTCTGGTAGAGCCACTTGCGCACAGGGAGCAAATCCTCCCACTTGCGGTCGTTGTATGTACGGGGATAAGAAGTCATGTAAACAGCAGTTCCCGCAATGGGCCATGAGCCTTTTCCTCCACCCATACGGTCGCGGATTTCGCCACCGGTTCCTGTCGATGCACCGTTGAAGGGTTCCACTGTCGTGGGGAAATTGTGAGTCTCTGCCTTGAGCGAAATTACTGTCTCAATGTCTTTTATTACAAAATAGTCGGGTATAGAGTGGTCGGCGGGTGCAAACTGTTCTACCACGGGACCTTGCGCGAATGCCACATTGTCCTTGTATGCCGAAATTATCTTGTTGGGATTCTCCTGTGTGGTACGCTTGATCATCTGGAAGAGCGAAGAAGGCATCTCCTCGCCATCGATGATGAATGTTCCGCCGAAAATCTTGTGGCGGCAATGTTCAGAGTTAATCTGCGCAAAGCCGAACACTTCCGAGTCGGTGAGCTTGCGTCCGAGTTCGCCCTCTACCTTGTGGAGGTATTCAATCTCTTCGGCAGAAAGTGCAAGTCCCTCCTGTTCGTTATAACTTTCGAGGTCCTCAATGAACTCTATGGGTTTGGGAGCGATATCAACTGTGAATACATTCTGATCGAGCCCCTTGTAAAGACGCTGGAGCATGGGATCGTATTCAGCATTCTCGTCCTCTACCGCAAAGTACTCCTCTATGCGCTGCACACCGGAGAGTCCCATATTCTGGGTAATCTCAACGGCATTTGTGCTCCACGGGGTTATCATTTCCCGACGCGGTCCGACAAAATACCCTTCGAGCTTTTCAGCATCGACAAGTGTTGCATCGCTATAAAGCCAACAAAGCTTTTCTATATCCTCTTTGTTCAAGGTTGTTTCCGTAGCAGTAGCAATGATGCTACGGTTGGAGGTAGTGAAAAAGTAAACCATTTTCTGATGTTTATCTTGTGTTATTTTAATTCTTGAAGTATGCCTGCAAATATAGCAACAAACGAGCGGGAAATATCAAGCTTACTTGAATATTTCACACAGCAAGTGAAGGCTACATTTGCGATTTATCGCAAATATACGGAGAAAAAACGGATTTTCACCTCTCATTACAAGCAGAATTGCACACACGCGCACTCTTTATCGCAGAATATTGCCCAATAGAAGGAAAATCGTGACAAGGGGAATATTTTTATAGTTTCCGCAACCTTTTCCGAAAAAATAATCGTACATTCGCATATTGTACACACAACAGCAGCTAAACAAGAAGACTATAATGGGAAATTACATAGTATCGGCACGTAAATATCGCCCCGACACATTCGAGACGGTGGTTGCACAGAAAGCGCTGACCACAACATTGAAGAATGCCATACAGACCGGCAAGCTGGCACATGCCTATCTGTTCTGCGGACCTCGCGGAGTGGGCAAAACCACATGCGCACGCATCTTTGCAAAGACAATAAACTGCGAACATCCGACCGCAAACGGCGAGCCTTGCAACAACTGCGAATCGTGCCAGTCGTTCAACCAGCAACGTTCATTCACCATCTACGAACTTGACGCAGCCAGCAACAACTCCGTAGAAGACATAAGGATGCTCAACGAGCAGGTGAGAATACCGCCTCAGGTAGGACGATACAAGGTGTATATAATCGACGAGGTGCACATGCTCACACAGGCTGCGTTCAATGCCTTCCTCAAGACACTCGAAGAGCCGCCCGCACATGCCATATTCATACTCGCCACCACCGAGAAGCACAAGATTATACCGACCATACTGTCCCGATGCCAGATTTACGACTTCAGCCGCATAGACAACAGCGACATCATTGCCCATCTGAAGAACATCGCCGACCGCGAAGGGATAAACAGCGAATTTGACGCACTGCGCATAATCGCCCAAAAGTCCGACGGATGCATGCGTGATGCCCTCTCGCTTTTCGACCAGATGAGCAGCTTCACGCAGGGCGACCTCAGATACGAAAAAGTAATAGAGAGCCTGAACATACTCGACTACGACTGCTACTTCAGATTCACTGAGCAGATACTTGCGTCAGAGACCGCACAGCTGATGCTGATGTTCAACAACATACTCAGCAAAGGATTCGAGGGGAACATATTCATAGGCGGGCTTGCATCACACTTCCGCGACCTTCTTGTAGCCTGCGACCCTGTAACGCACAAGCTCTTGGAGTGTGGCGAAGAGCTTCAGAAGAAATATATCGAACAGGCAGCAAAATGCACGCCACGCTTCCTCTTCAAGGCAATAAAAATGTGCAATGACTGCGAAATGAACTATCGCGCCAGCCGCAACAAGAGACTTCTTGTAGAACTGACAATCATACAGCTCTCGCAAATAAACAACGAAAGCGCAGATGAGATTTCCGGGCGCAGCCCTAAGCGACTGAAACCCATATTCAACAAGATAGAAGAAAACAGAAACGACGCGAAAAATACGCCGCAACCCGCCCCCGCAGCCACACCGGCTGCGGCAAAGGCACCCGAAACACCTGTAAAGGCAGCAGAAACGGCAGCATCCACAAACGAAGCCGCAGCACAACCCGTTGTGATGCGCGGACGTCCGGAGTCTCTCAAGAGAAGCGGCAACGGCGCTACCCCGTTCGGCGGCATGTTCCAGAGAACCCACAAGAATATTGTCCAGGACAAGCAGGAAGAGGTTTCACAAAAGGCAGAGAAGGCTTCGGATGCAACAGATTCAGGCGAAAAGAGAGCAAGCCTCACAAGCGAATCGCTATCCCAGAAATGGATGGAGTATGCACTGCGCCTGCCCGAAAACGAACGTGCCATTGCCGACAGGATGAAGATTATCCACCCCGAACTTACAGACGGCAACCAATTTACAATAAAGGTCGGCAACAAGATAGTGATGGAATTCTTCGAAAAAGAGTCCAAAGCCATAACAAGATACATAGAAGAGCAGACCGACTGCCGCCATGTGACTATGAAAATAGAGATTGACGAGCAACAACAGCACCGGCGTATCTACGACCGCACGGAACAGTTCAAATTGTTGGCAGAGAAGAACCCCGCCATAGAAAAATTAAGGAAAAAGCTCAACCTTGACTTTGCATAGAAAGAGGCTCTACAAGCCAACCTCTGCACTATTCCGTTCCTCGGCATTTGTCTCCGAGGGCTTCTCTTGCAAGCTTCCGAGCAGACGTTCAACATCTGCTTTCAATTTCCTGTAAGGTTCAGAATCCTTGTAGTTGAGATTTCTGCGAAGCGCCAGCGTTATGTCGCATTGGCTGTTTCTGTATGCAGAGATTTCGTTCGTGTACTGCACACGGTGGTAGGCAAGCCGCTGTATCTCATCTTCGCGCGCATGACGCAACGAGCGGCAAACAGGGTTAAGTATGCGCAACACCACACCATCGACCAAATGGTGTCCCTGCATATACAAGTATGTATTCTCTTCTGTTACTCCGAGCCGTTTAATATCATTCTTCAGCCTTTCGTATTTGCCTTTCAGGTCGGGGCGACGTTTGGCAAGCAGAGCAAGATTGTGCTGCACTCTGCCTGCAAGCTGCTTCAGGGACTGTTCGGGACGCCCGATGCTGAAAGAGGTGAGACGCACTATTTCACAGAACTTCAGCAACGGCATTGTGCTTAGGTCGTGCTCGCGATAGAGCAGCACACTCCACACGAAGAGCGGGAAGCAGATGCTCGAATAGAGATGCATCAGTTTCGCAATATCGAGAAGCCTTGTGTCGTTCAGCGTGCTTTGCACACATACCTGATGAAGACTTTCGGCATAGCATTGGTAATTCTCTATGGCATATGTATAAGTGTGCAGTATGTACGGGCTGTTTATCATGCGGCGCGATGTGTCTGTTGCACCTTGCAACAGATAGTCGTAGTCGCTGTCTACACAAGCTATCATGTTTTTGCCGAACGCCTTGCCGAGCATATTCATCATCGCCTGCTTTTTGCCTTTGGAGAGATTGGAACGGGCAGGGAGCATCACTTCGAAATGATATTTCTCGTTCTCATACTCATCGAACAGCGAACGCCAAAAGGAGATGTCGTCGTAACTTTCCACATATGCCACGATGCGGTGCTTGGCACTCTTGGGACGGAGCGCGTTTGCGGCTGCTACAAAGTCGGAATTAAGATATGACGTCAGTGATTTGCGTTTCATGGATATGTGGTTGTGCCCCGACTATCAACGGCGGAAAGTTATTGTGTAATATCGGCTATCTCTGTTACTGCATCTATCCACCCGTCCATAATTATTGCAGGCGAGTGTGTGCACAGGATTATCTGTATATTGGGGTTTAGAGTACGTATTAGGGTTATCAGGCGCTTCTGCCATTCGATGTGCAACGATATTTCGGGTTCGTCCATAAAGAGCACGCCGGGCTTGCTGTCCTGCACAAGCGCCGTAAGGAGTATTACAAGCAGCTGCTTCTCGCCTGAGGAGAGCACATATGGAGATATTCTTTCACCATACTGCATGAAGTATATCTCGTTGCTGTCGCGGACAATGGTCTTTCCGGTCTCACTGAAAAGTTCGTCTATGAGGTCCTGAAAAAGCCTCTTGGGAAGAGAGAGTTCGGCAGCAGCCTTTTGTTCTTCGGGCACTGCACTTGTGAGCATGCTTATTATTCGGTTGCCAATGTTCAGCTGATAGTTCAAGTAGCGGCGTTGAAGCTGGTAGAGCTGCCAATCGAGCTCGGTGCGCACATTGGCATCGGACATCTTTTCGAGCAGTTCGCTATTGAGTACCGGACGATCGATGCTGCGTATCACATCGAAATTTATTATGGTAGCATCCGACGGATGGAAAATGAAACGCACCCCATCTTCGGGACGGCTCGTCAGCTTGTGGCTGCGCAGTATATCGAGCTGCGTTGCCGAGCGGTTTATTATGGTACTTTTGCCCAACCCGTTGCTGCCACTGAGAATGTTGACATCAGGACGCAGGTTCCACAAAATATGCTTGCGGTTGTTCCATAGGGAGTCTATCTCTATGCTCTGTATATATTCAGCCTGTTTTTCCATAATTCACCGGATATTTGAAGGTTAAGGTAAGAAAGGTAGCTATTTGTCCATTTCGGCCGGAATACGGAACGAGGTGTACAGCTGCAGCAATGCTCCTATCGTCATTGCCACAATCCACTCGTTTCTATGGTAAGTGAACATCAGGACTCCTGCCGCCACAAGCACAAGCGAACCTACCGTCTGCATGGTTACAAGACGACGTACAACGAAGTTTTTTCCTTTTACTCTGTCCAGGAACTGCATTACCGCAAAGAGCACCGCACCCGCTGTATATATATAGGAAGCTTCGTCGCTCATTGAAAATTTAAGCACAGCTCCGGCAAGGAGCATGACGGCACCCGCCATTGTCAACATTCCACGTATCTTCATACTAATCGTCAAATATAAAAATTTCCTCATCGGACTTGTGCATTTTGTAACGGTCGCGGGCTATCTTTTCCATATACACCGGATCGGCGTTCAGTTCATCTATTTTGCGCGACAACGATTCGTATTCCTCCATCAAGTCTGATTTTTCGGATTCAAGAGCCATAATTTCTCTTCTGTTCTGAATGTGCCTCATCATGTTGTTTTCATCAAGGAAAACAATTATTACAGCGAAAGCTATCGTAACAAAGAGATACTTATGCTTTAGTATCCACAAAGTCAACTGTTCTATACTGTCATTCATATTATGATTCTTTACATATGAAAGTTCAACGGTACCATAGAGCGCCGGAGACGGACAGACATTCCATCAAGCACCCATTTCACCAAGAGCAAAGATACAATAAATGCCGGAATAAACGACAGGATTCAAAAAACAATATGAAAAGAATTTCAGACAGCTTCTAAAACTTCATTTTCCTAAGCATCTCTTTTGCCTTTTCGTTGCCTTTATCTGCAGCAGACTTCATCATCTGTTTTGCTCTTGCAACATCTTTTTTCACTCCCTTGCCATTGTAATAGCATACACCGAGATTAAATTCGGCCGGATGGTAACCCAAATCCGCCGCCATGGTATAATACACTATAGCCTCCTCATAATTCCGTTTGACACCATGCCCATTGTAATAACAGACACCCAGATTGTACATGGCAGAACTCAGACCTTTTTGGGCAGCCAGTTTATAATACTCGACAGCTTTCTTATAATCCTTTTTAACGCCCATACCGAAGTAATGGCATTTGCCTAAAGAGTCATACGCCTTGGCATAATCCTTTTCCGCCGCCAACCTGAACCATTTTATTGCCGCCTGATAATTCCGGTTAACACCTCTGCCGTACAAATAGCAATATCCGAGATTGTATTCTCCTTTGTCGCAGCCCAGCTCTGCCGACTGTCTGTAATATTTCGCGGCTTCAGCATAGTTTCTTTTAACACCTTTACCTTTATAATAACACTCACCTAAAGAGTTCAAGGCTTCTGCATTTTTTTCTTCAACAGCCTTTTTGTATAACCTATTGAACCATTCGCCATCTACTTTTTCAGTTACCCCCTTTTTGTTTTTTGGAGATGTGTTCGGTTGCGATTTTACGGTTGCCTTTTTATTGCTTTCATAAGCCTTCGGTTCAGTTATTTTTTTCGATTCTACTGTTTCTTCCAAGAAAGATGCATATTCCAACTTTCCTATTGCATCTCTGTTTCCTTTATTGGCTGCCAACTCAAATAGTTCTCTCGCTTTCTTAAAATCCTGTTTTACACCTTGACCATAGTAATAACATTCTCCAAGAAAAAACTCGGCTTGAACATCCCCCTTTTCCATTGCCATATTATAATACTTTACAGCCTCAGCGTAATTCTGCATAACACCATAACCATAATGATAACAATATCCTAAATTGCACATAGCAACAGCATCACCACAGTTCGTTGCCAATTTGAACCATTTTACAGCCTCAACATAATCCCGCTTCACACCATTACCAGAAATGCAACAAGTACCTAAATAGCTATATGCTCTGACATTCTTCTGTTCTGCCGCCAATTTGAACCATTTTACAGCCTCTCTGTAATTCCGTTCTACACCTTTTCCTGTGTAATAACATTCTCCAATATTATATTCAGCCCAATGATACCCCAACTCCGCCGCACATTTAAAATATTTTGCAGCCGAGTCGTAGTTCTGTTCAAAGCCATGGCTTCCGTCATAATAGAAAATCCCTAATTGATTTAAAGCCCGACTGCTATTTTGTTCTGCAGCTTTCCTGTATAATTTCAACGCTTTTTCGTCATCTTCTTCTGTCACTGCATTATAATATATACTATTTGCTCTATATTCCGAGAAAGCTAATTTAAAATGTTCCCACGCCTTCTCTTTTTCTCCTATCCCATATGCTATTTTAGCCTTATCATAATGTGGAGAATAGGAAATTTTTCTCCACTCACTAAAAAAAAAGGCTGCAAGGAACAACAAGATTACTAGTACCCTGATCACATTCTGAACAACAATCTTAAAAACCAGCAAATAAGCAGAGCGAAAATAATACTTATATGCCTGCCACAGACTGCCGTCCTTGTATTCTTTTTGAGCAAGACCGTGCAAATGTCTTATTTCATCAATAATCTGCGCTGTTGTCTCTTTATCAACATTCTTGTCGTTCTCCATTTCTGTAAAATTATATCATTCAATCCTTTCTGTCGGACTATTACGCAAATATACACACTTATTATATTCTCGCAAAGACAAACATATCTATCATTAGAAAAGCTGACATCAACAAGAGCGAACGGCTATTTGTTTTTTGGGGAGCAGTTCACAAAACGGTATCTACAAAAATATCCTGCAATCTACAAGGTTGCAGGATATTCTATTATGCAATTATTTATTACTTGCTGAGTGCTGCAGAAACATCCACTGCGATAGCAACAGTAGCACCTACCATGGGGTTGTTACCTATGCCGAGGAAGCCCATCATCTCAACGTGTGCGGGAACTGAAGAAGAACCTGCGAACTGAGCGTCTGAGTGCATACGGCCCATCGTATCTGTCATACCGTAAGAAGCGGGACCTGCCGCCATGTTGTCGGGGTGAAGTGTACGGCCTGTACCACCACCGGAAGCTACAGAGAAGTAAGGTTTGCCAGCGAGTGTGCGCTCTTTCTTGTATGTACCTGCTGTGGGGTGCTGGAAACGTGTGGGGTTGGTAGAGTTACCTGTGATAGAAACGTCTACACCCTCTTTCCACATGATTGCCACACCTTCGCGAACATCATCAGCACCATAGCAGTTAACCTTTGCACGGGGACCGTCAGAGTAAGCGATGCGCTGTATCTCTTTGAGCTCGCCTGTGAAGTAGTCGAACTCTGTCTGTACGTATGTGAAACCGTTGATACGTGCGATAATCTGAGCTGCATCCTTGCCAAGACCGTTGAGGATTACGCGGAGGGGCTCCTTACGTACCTTGTCTGCCTTAGCAGCAATCTTGATAGCACCTTCAGCAGCTGCGAATGACTCGTGGCCTGCGAGGAATGCGAAGCACTTTGTCTCTTCGCGGAGAAGACGTGCTGCAAGGTTACCGTGACCGATACCTACCTTACGGTCGTCAGCAACAGAACCGGGGATACAGAATGCCTGAAGACCGAGACCGATAGCCTCAGCAGCGTCAGCAGCATTCTTGCAACCTTTCTTCAATGCAATGGCAGCACCTACTACGTAAGCCCACTTTGCATTCTCGAAACAGATAGGCTGTGTCTCCTCACAAATCTTGTAAGGGTCGATACCGTACTGCTCACAAATCTCGTTCGCCTCCTCGATTGAAGCGATACCATTCTCGTTAAGTACAGCGAGGATCTGCTTGATACGACGATCCTGACTTTCAAATTTTACGGGTCTTATCATAGCTTAGTCCTCCTTATTCTTTACGTGGGTCAATATACTTAACTGCACCTGCCTCCTCAGAGAAACGACCATATGTCTTTGTCAATTTCTTGACAGCCTCGTTGGCGTCTGTGCCCTTCTTAATCTCATCCATAAGCTGGCCGAGGTTGATGAACTCGTAACCGCAGATCTCGTCGTTCTTGTCGAGAGCGAGACGTGTGATGTAGCCCTCTGCCATCTCAAGGTAACGTGAACCCTTCGCCAATGTACCGTAGAGAGTACCTGTCTGGCTGCGGAGACCTTTACCGAGATCCTCAAGACCTGCACCGATAATCAAGCCGCCCTCAGAGAAAGCAGACTGGCTACGGCCGTAAACAATCTGAAGGAACAACTCGCGCATAGCGGTGTTGATAGCGTCGCAAACGAGGTCGGTATTGAGAGCTTCAAGGATTGTCTTGCCGGGAAGAATCTCTGATGCCATAGCAGCAGAGTGTGTCATACCTGAACAGCCGATTGTCTCAACGAGAGCCTCCTGAATGATACCGTTCTTGATGTTCAATGAGAGCTTGCATGCACCCTGCTGAGGAGCGCACCAGCCAATACCGTGTGTAAAGCCTGAAATGTCTACAATCTCTTTGGCTTTTACCCACTTACCCTCTTCGGGGATGGGAGCGGGACCATGATTGGGACCTTTCTTTACAACACACATGTTTTCTACTTCGTGTGAATAAACCATAATTGAATATTTTAATTGGTGATTTTTCCGTTTGCAAATTTAATGTTTTTATTGGAATTGCTGTTTAAATTGGCAAAATATTTTGGAAACTTATTGTTATATTCGCAAAAAATAGTGTTTCAAATAAAAGTGGATTATGATGACGTTGGAATTTGTTTCAAGGCTTGTGGTTGCAGGTGTGCTTGGAACCCTTATCGGACTGGAGCGGGAATATCGTGCTAAAGAGGCTGGTTACCGCACGCATTTTTTGGTTGCCGTAGGCAGTGCGCTGCTTATGATTATCTCGCAATATGGCTTTGACAGTGTGCTTGGCAGAGAGGGTGTCGGACTCGACCCCAGCCGAATAGCGGCACAGATTGTTTCGGGAATAGGATTTATCGGCGCGGGCACAATAATACTCAACAAGCAGATTGTCAGAGGGTTGACCACAGCTGCGGGAATTTGGGCAACATCGGGTATAGGCATGTGCGTAGGTGCGGGAATGTTCGCTCTCGGCATTTCGGCAACTGTCCTTACGCTTGTGGGGCTCGAACTGTTGAGCCGTCTGTTCAAGAACTTAGGTCTGAGGAGCTTTGTCGTTGAGTTTTCTACCCGCAATAAGGATATTCCTAAAGCTGTCTCTTCGTCGTTGGCGAACAGCAATTTTGTGATTGTTTCGTATCAGCTGGAAGAGAGAGGCATTGCCGATACGGTTGTTTACGATATAACGATGGTCGTCAAGTCGAAACGCAAAAGCGACGAGTCGATTCTCATTGCCCATCTGAACAGCTACGAAGATGTTGTTGTGCGAAGAATAGAGTAAGCAGTCAAAATTTCCAGGGAAGCAGAAATACCTCATTTATGTTAACCGATATTCATTGCCATAATGTACCGCACGACGACAGAAGGTTCATTCTCGATTGCGGAGTCGCCGTTCCCGACGGAATACGGTTTGCGTCTGTGGGAATACACCCTTGGAAAATCGGCGAGAAATGGGAGGAGGATATGCGTGCCGTAGAAAGGATTGCAGCCACTTCGTCTGTAAGGGCTGTGGGTGAATGTGGATTTGATTCATTGAAAAGTCCCGTTCCTGTATCTTTGCAGGAGGTTGTCTTCAGGCGGCACGTCGCCCTCTCCGAGTCTGTCGGGAAACCCCTTCTCCTGCATGTGGTGAAAGGGATGGAGCATGTAATGAGATTGCATAAGGAGTTGCGCCCGCGTCAGCCGTGGGTTGTGCATGGGTTCCGTGGCAAGCCCGAACAGGCGCGACAGTACATCAATGCGGGCATGTACCTGTCATTCGGCACGTCGTATAACGTCGAGGCGCTTTTGGCAACACCACGCAACCGTCTCTTTTTGGAGAGCGACGAGGATTGCGTTCCATTGATTGTGCACTATTCCGAAGTGGCTTCGGCTCTATCCATTTCCATAGACGTGCTTGCAGAAACTGTAAATGAGAATTGTTCCATCTTCGGGTTTTAACCTTAGAGACCTCAAAGCCCTTAAAGAACAACAACGGCACCCATAGGTGCCGTTGTTGTGATTATTAGTGACATTTATTTCTTTTCGAGAGGTTTGGACCAATCGCCGATATTTGACAGATTCACTTTACCGGGAGGGGTTGTTGCATCGATGCGTGCAACGGGGAGTGTGAGCTTTTCTCCGTTGAATTCAATCTCGCCACACTTTTCGCGGTCGAGTGAAGTGTTTATGGCGCGGAAGAAGGGGAACAGGTCCTCGCCTACTGCTATCGACATATCCTCTACGGTCTCTTCCCAAGTAAGCACCTTTTCGGGTGTCTCCATCCAGCGTGTGTACTGTATATGTCTCCAACGGGGGTACCATGTTGTGCCGTAGACGTCATCCATCTTCTGCCAGATTACCCATGATTTTGCCCAATCCTTTCCTTTGCCGCAACTGTCGGCATATGCAGCGTCGTTGGTGTATCGTTTGAGGTCGATATCCATATATTCAGGAGTAAAGTTCAAATGGCAGTCTCTGTTTGGTCTTTCGAGCAGTGCGCTGTCGTACATTGCCATGATTTTCCCCTGGAACCATCCGGCGTGCGCCTCACCCTGATTATGGAAGGGGGATTCGCCAGCCTTTTCTCCTTTGGCATTTTCGGGACCTCCGAGTGTATGTGCCAGCTCATGTGCATAGATGCCGATAAGTCCCCAAATGTCTGTACTTATAATACCATTCTCTTTAGGTTTGTATGCGTTTACTGCCCATCCGCCACCGCCACCGGCTGCAAGAAGCAGATACATAGGCTCGGGTGTCGGAGTTGAGGGGTGCCATGCCATTATCTGTTTTGTGATGCGGGGCATTTCTGTAACCACCGTCTGCTTGAGCTTTTCGTCCATGTTGGGAGTGTAGTATACAACAAAGCCCTCGAGGTTGGTCTCAAGTTCGGGATAGATGGCACCGCCGCCACCCCATCCGCTTTGACCTGGGCGATATTTCTCGCCGAACGACTTCTGATTTTCGCTCAGCCATCCGAATGTTTCGTCTATGATGGCACGACGGCATTTGTTGATGTCGGTCTTACGTGCCTTCTCTTCGTCGCTTGCATGGTCGTGTATCTCTTCGAAGTGTATCTCTTCGCTGTATCCGCTGATTATAACGCGACCGTCCTTGTATGTGCGGCGTGCACGCACGGGCTGTCCGTTCTCGCCTTTTGCAAGGATTTCCCACTTGTCGTCAACCTCTATCACTGAATAGTTGAATCCGTTGAACTTGTCCTGCTTGTCGGTATATTTTGCTCCAAACACACCTGCGAGGTCGTTCATGCTCCAACCTTCAACGCTGTTCTGAGGATTGGTAAGGATGAAGAGTGAGCCTCCGTCTGCTACATACTCTTCGAGTGCTTCACACTCGGCTTTTGTATATCCGGGAGCGTTTCTGTCGAGCTGCTGTGTAACAACAATGTTGTATTTGTAGTTGGGTACCCAGCCGAAGGGGTAGATGTTGTTCTCGCTGTCGAACTGCAGACGCATACGGCTTACACCTTTTTCGTCAAGCACCTTGTCGAGCGATGCCATTGAGGGGATAGCACGGTAGCCGTCGCCTCTCAATTGGGGAGGCATGCCCCACAGGTAGGCAAATGTACATTGATGCGATACATCGACGAGGATGTTCAGTCCGTTGTCCTTTTCGGGTTTCACGGGTTTGGGAGGGAACTGCGCCGATGCCTCTACAGGGAGGGTGAGTCCTTTGTGCCATGCTTCTGTAACCTCTTCGTTGGTGAATGTGCGAGGAGTGTTTGAGCATGCTGCCATCATGAGGGCTGCGGCAAACAGAATGATGTAATTAAGTCTTTTCATGGTTATAGTTTTGTGCTTGATTGAAATAGAAATAAGGGGCACACGTGCCCCTTATTTTGCTATTGCTACGTAAGATTAGAAGAGCTTGTTGGGATATTCACCAGCCTCTATCAAAGATACAATCTTGTCAACAGTTGCCTGACGGTCGTCTGCGTATGTTACGCCGAACCATTTTGATGTTGTGTCGAGTACCTCGCAAGTTGCTTTACCGCTGTTGATGAGTGTGTCGATTACCAAAGGAATGAAGAACTCTGATTTGGGGTTGCTTGCATTTGCCTTCAAGAACTCAACGAACTGCTCTTCAGAGTAGTTGAAGTAGTCGGGTGTGAAGCCCCAGAAGTTCATTGATACAGGTGAGTTCTCGGCAACCTCTATCCAAGCACCGTTTTCGTCCTTGTAGCAGATTTTGCCGTCTACGCGCATGATTTCTGTACGCTCAACAACACCTGTAAGCATGTTCTCTTCATTCTTCTCGCAGACACCGCGTGCTACGCTGCCGTTCTCGCTGAGTGTGTTGCATACACGGAAGCCTACCATGCTATATTTGTTTGTGCTGCCTTCGGGGAGTTCAGAGAGCCATTTGCCCATTACAGCAAATGCGTCCTTGCCATAGAAGTCGTCAGCGTTGATTACAGCAAAAGGTTCCTTGATTGCGTCCTTGCCCATGAGAACAGCGTGGTTTGTACCCCAAGGCTTTTTGCGGTCTTCGGGTGCTGTGAAGCCTGCGGGAAGGTCGTCTATTGCCTGGAATACCAATTCTACGGGAAGATGTCCCTCATATTTGCTGAGGATTTTCTCGCGGAAATCCTGTTCGAAGTCTTTGCGGATTACGAATACCAATTTGCCAAAGCCGGCGCGGATTGCATCGAAGATTGAATAATCCATGATGGTTTCTCCATTGGGGCCAAGACCGTCGAGCTGTTTAAGACCACCGTAACGGCTACCCATTCCTGCTGCTAATACAAAAAGTGTAGGTTTCATGATTCTTTTTTATTTTTAAGTATGTAATTATAATTGTATCGCAATTCGGAAGCTGTTTAAGAAGCTACCTGCAAAACAGCGACAAAGTTAGTTAATATTTTTAAATGTCAATGGATTTTATTTCTTTTTTATACATGCAATTGCAGCGTTCCTTTTTGGAGTGCTTCGGGTATATGGTTGCGATAGCGTCAGAATGGGTAGCCTATCGCAAAGTGCCATGCATATCCTTTGCCGAACGATGGTATGTTGTAGTATCCGCTTTTGCCTGTGTCATAGGGATAGTGCAAGGCGATGCCTACATCGAATCGAAGTACGAGGAATTGCAGATCGTAGCGCAAGCCGAATCCTGTATTCAGTGCTATCTGGTCGGCAAAATCCTTCAGCGAGAATTTTCCGCCGGGACGTTCCTTGTCTTCTCTAAGCAGCCAAATGTTGCCCGCATCCACAAAAAGGGCACCTTGAAGATCGCCAAACAGCTTGGCGCGGTATTCCACGTTGGCTTCGAGCTTAAGCGTGCCCGTCTCGTCGAGATAGGAGTAGCGCGTGGCATCTGCCGGATGGTAGCTGCCCGGCCCCAATGAACGGACGGTAAAGGCTCGCAGGCTGTTGGCGCCGCCTATATAGAACTGCTCGCTGTATGGTGCTGTGGTGGAGTTGCCGTAACTTGCAATTGCTCCTGCCATGAAGCGCGTGGCAATGTGGTTGCGTGAGTCTATGCGAAAGAGGTTGCGAACTTCTGTGGTAAGTTTCATGAACTGGGCATACGGGTTGTCGAAGATGTTCTTGTTCTTCTCGCCCCACTTTTCGCCGAAGGCGCAGAACGCAAGCGAGACTATGTTGCCAGAGGAGGTTATGCCGGTTTCCCACCATGTCTTGTTCCTGTGCGAAGTGGATGCATTGTCGTATGTTACACTGTATTGCATCGCAGGTATGAACTGATCGCGGAAGCTGTTGGCTATGGAGCGGTTGCCCGACACTATGGAGTCGAACTTGGCAGTGGTACGTTGCAGCATGTCGTAGGTGAGACGGAAGGGGATTATCTTGTGAGTGGTGGTCTGCTTGGGCTTGAGGGTGTATGCTGCTTCGCCGCCCACATGCACCATCTTGAAGAAGCCCGAACGGTTGAGTTGGTTGCCATAGATGCTGAACGAGGTGGATGAGGGGAAACGCAGATGCCGTCTGTGTATAAGCGGGAAGAATATGCGGGGAAATGTCAGCGAGACGTTCGAGCCTATCTCCCATGAATTTATCACAGATTCTTTTCCGCGGACGTCGCTGTCCGTTTGCCATTCGTATGAGCCGAAGAGTGAGAATTTCAGTGTTTCGCCGCCACGGAAAAGGTTGTTTCTCGACAATGTTATCTTGCTGCCGGGACCTATCTGGTCGTTGCTCTTTGTGGTGGCATTCAGCTCAAATGTAAAATCGTAGGGCTTGCCGAGCTGTGCGGTGATATTCATATCGAGAGTGTCTCCCGGCGGATTGCCAGGCTGCGGGGCGAACGAGATATTCAGTCCGTCGAAGATATTGAGGCTGCTCAGTTGTTGCAAGGTCAGCGATTGTCTCTCTTGTGAGTAGAGCGTGCCTCTGCGCAGCTGTATGTTGCGCAGGATGGTTCCGGGACGTACCGGCGGCTTTTCGCCGTTGTAGATGTATGTCAGGTTTCTGAATGTGAGTGTGTCTGTGTGGGAGTTGCGTATGCCCGGTCTTGTTATTTTCAATGTGGTACGTCCTATATGCCACGGCTTTCTGGTCTCGGAGGAGAGTCCTTTACGCGGTTCTATTCTTAGGCTGATGTGTCCGGGATTGTTTATGGTGTCTGCGTTGTATGTTATGTAGTCGTTCTGATAGTAATAGTAACCGTTGTTGCGCAGGAGAGCGGATATTCTGTCGCGTTCGGCGGTGAGGTTGGGGACACTGAACTGCTCGCCTTTGACGAGACTGCTTTTTCTGAGGGTGGAGGCGATAAGGCTCTCTTCGCCCTCGGAAAAGTGGCGATATTCTATGGAGTCGTATGTGTAGGGGCGGTTGAGTGTAACGGTGTAGCTTACTTTTGCTTTTCTGGGATTCTTTTTATCGGGGATTGTCTCTTCGGTTACATAGCCATTGAAGTAGCCGTAATTCAGCAGGCGGTTGCTTGCCACTTGTGCTCTAAGTCCGGGCTTAACATCGGACAGCAGCACGGGGGTTGCGGCAAATGTCTTGAAGAACCATTTGTCAATCTTGCTTTTGCTGTTTACGAAGCTGTTGTACCACCATAGTCCGAAGGGGATGCCGCGGTATTTTGAGCTGCCTGCTATGGCTGAGTTCGGCGGGCAGGCGAGAGTTGCCGAAATTTCTGTCAGCGCCTCGTCGCCTATCGCAGTAGCAGCATTTGTCTTGCGGTCTATGATGTTTATCTCTTTTATGCCGGTGTAGAGCACTTCGCCTTCGGGCAGGTTGCGTGTGGTGCTGCACGAAAGGAGCATCAGGCATATAAGGATTGTCATGTATGGGAGTCTTTTCATTTTGCAGGCTGTTTTACAATGATTGCTTGTTTTTGGTGCCTTTATCTTTTCTTCTGAAAATCAGAAGTTCGTTCAAATTGTTCATCTTGCGCTTGTATATATATCCTACACCGGCTTCGGTTATCTCTCCTTCGAGTATGGATTCATAGTTCTTGTCGTAGAAGAGACGCAGGTAGCGGTTGCCTGAGTTGCTTATCTTCCATTCAAGCGATACATTGTTTATGAAGCTTTCGTTGTTGGTTGCGTGTTCGTTGTTGTTTACTTCGCCGCCTACGATTACTGTCAGCCTATCGTTCCAGAATCTTTTGGTGAAACTGAACGAGTAGTTCTTGTATTTGTCTCCGGTGTCGCTGTTCTCTACATCTGTTATGCCTACATTGATGTCCATTGTGCTGTTCATGGCTGTTCCTACAAGATTGTTTATTCGGGCGTCGAGATAGGAACTTAAGGCATTGGAGACGTTCAGACTGTTGTCGCCGCCTGTGTAGACGCCAGTGATAAGCATTGTGAGTGCATATTTGTTGAGCGTTTCGGCATCCACTGAATTGAGCTGGTTCTGTACTGCTGCATTTTCGGGGGCTGTAAGTGTGAAGCTCAGGCCCATATTGTCTAAGGTGTTGGTCAGCTTCACTCCTACATCGAACGCTGTTGCCTGTGTGTTGTTGTCTATCGTTACCGATGATGTTACGCGCTCTGTGGCTGTGATGTCTATGGCGGGATTCATTATGTCGCCGGTCCATGTTATGTTGCTGCCGCTTGCTATGCTGAAGGTTTTCAGCGGTATTATGGGCAGGGTGTATTTCATTTCTCCATTGCTGAGGGTGTAGCGTCCGGTGAGGTTTATGCTCGATTCGCGGTTGTATGTGAGGTTGAGATTGCCTTCGCCTTGCAGTTTTATGTAGCTTGTACGTTCTTCGTCGAAGTCGGCGTTAATACGTGCACCTTCTTCGATGTGCAAGGTGAGGTTCATGTTTATGTTTCCGAAGTCTATCTGCTCTGCCGTCTCTGTCGCGGTTCTTGCTGTATCCTTGAAGTTGGTGAACGTAACGAGTCCGTCGAGGTCGTTGCTTGCCTCCAATGGGGTATTCGGAAGTATGTATGTTATGTCGCTCTTGCCGAGTATTGTTCCGCTGCCGTTTACGTCAAGCGAATTCATGGGGCCTGTTATGCGCGAGTCCAGGTCGACGAACATTCTGCCATAGAACATGCTTCCCTTTTGCTGCTTGGAGTTGATTATTTCGTAATTGGCAGCTTTCATGCGCAGGTCGAACACTGCTTCGGGCAGGTCTATGAGGTCTATCGTTCCGTTTATCGTGAAAGGAGTGTTGCCCTTTGCGTATATGCTGAAGTCGCAGAACTGCAGCTTGCTCTCCTTGACCTCTACCTTGTCGTCTACAAGATGTAGGTTTGTGCCGAAGCGTGGCAGGTCGGCATACACCGAGTCGAAGCGTATGTATCCGTTTGCTATGGTGCTGTTGTTTTCTCTGCTTATTGTCATGTTGCCGTCAAGGTAGCCTTTTGCAGTGATATTGTTCTGCTTGAGCAATGCGTTTGCTATCGACACGGGGAGTCTTGTGAGTGTAAGTTCTCCACTGTTCTGCTGTTCGGTGGAATCGCTGTTGTAGACTCCAGTCAGACGTGCCACCTCGTCGCCATTGTGATATAATGCGACATCGGAATGTTGCTCCTTGTCGCTGATGGGGATATATGATATTTCGAGGCTTTCGTCGCCTATGAGAGTACCTTCGTATGCAAGGGCGTTGCTGTGTATGTCGCTGCCAAGGAATATGCCTTTGCCTGTTTCGCGATAGTGGAGGTCGGCATTTACTGTGCCTGAGAGGTTGGGCGCAAACGGGAGTATCTTTGTTACAGCTTCGAGGTCTATGTTGTGCAGTTCAAGCGAGAGGTCCCGTTTGTCTGTGGAATCGGTGATAGTCAATAGGCTTACGCCACTGCCGGCACTGTCGCGCAGGTCGAAATTGCCCGTAACCCTTGCTTCTCTGTTTATGAATATTCCGTTGTCGGCATTGAATGTGAAAGGGTGCCGGAAGAGTATTGCATCGGGAGTGAATCTGAATTTGAACCCGTTATTGACAATTCTGGTTGTGATTCCCAAACGCATCCCGGGAATATCGTTCTTGTCGCGGAACATATAGTTTGTTGTCAGTTCGTTGCCTTGAAGCGCTCCGTATATTGCAGCTCCAAAAGTAGCCTTTTCGTCCTTCTCTCTCATTGCGCGGCTTCTTACGCCGGCAAAATATTTCAGTCTGCTTCCGGCTTGTGTAAGTGCGAAACGCAGAGTGTCGAGATGTATATCTCTCTGTTCGAAGTGGAGTATGCTTGCGCGGCTGTTTACTCCGTTGAGGGTGTCGAGGTTAAGTTTCAGATTCACTTCTTTGTATGCGAGTCCTTTCAGCCGCAAGAATCCGGCAAGCATATTTTTTTCTTTTGCCTGCATCTGCAACGAGGTTTCGGGCAACATCTTTTCGTATTGGCGTATGTCGATGAGGGTGTCGCCCGACTCAATTGTCTTTTGTATTCGGGCTACGGTCTTTTCGATGCTTCCTATGATAGCCTTGTAGCCGGCAGTCATGTAACCGTTGACGTTGAGGTCGCCGTTTGTGAGGTTCAAGCGGGTGCTGTCTTGAGTTGTGGAGAAGCGCATGTTGAGTTTTTCCGGGGTGTAATGCTTGTTGTCGTACACAATCTGCATCGCCTCTCCGTTGATTTCAATCGAGTGGTTTTCTTTGAGGTCTGTATAGGCTGTTATGCCGGCTTTCATGCTTGCACGCAGCGATTGACCGCTCTCAATCAGCTGTTGCAGTTCTACATTCTTGAGTTCTATATTCGTGTAGCTGTTGATTGTGGAGTCTTTCAGCAGGGTGCGGGCAAACATTGTTGCAGCCATCCCTTTGCTTGTCGACAGGATATGTATGTCGGACACATTGTTGCCTTGATTTGCATTGAGTGTTATGCCATTGAAAACCTGCTCTTTATATATAAGTGTATCGAGCAGCAGGGTGTATCTGTAATTTGTTTCGGGAGAGAAAAGGTCGAATCCCCTTCCGTTTGCCGTCAATATCGCGTTTACGTTGCGCAGCGGTACTTCGGGAAGTAGCTTGGAGAGGGAGAAGTTTTTAATGTTGGCAGTGGCGACATAGCTGTCGTCTCTCTCTTGGTATCGTGCTTTTATGTCTATTGTTCCTTCGTCTGATGCCAGTCTGCCTGTTGTTGCATATTCTCCATTGTTGAGCGATAATCTGCTGTTTATGCGAAGTCTTTCTTTGGGCAGTGTGTCGTTGCTTGCTGTGGGATACAGCAGTTTGTGGAGGTTGTCGGCTGTGGCGGTGAGGTTGAGGTCGGCTGTGCGGTTTTTGGCTGTGATGTTGCCTAAATTTCCGCTGATTCCTATGCTTGCAAGATGGGGGATAGTTGTCTGTATGGTGTCTATGTATAGTTTACGCATGGTGCCATGAACGGCGGCGGTGAGACTGAGCATGGAATCGGGCAGCGATGCGAGCTTGCCGTATGCGTCGGGGACGAGCAGGCCTTGCAGGTCTTTCTTGTTGAGGATAAGGGAGATATTGCTTCTTACGTTGCCGCTCTTTATTTTTAGAGGTATTACGGCGTCTGCTTTAAGGTTGCTTCCGTTACGGCTTGCAAGCTGCAGCTTTTTTATTGTGTAGCCTATGCTGTCGCCTGTGGCAAAGAGTGTTGCGTTTGCAAGCGACAGACCGCGGGGCTTCTGGTCGAAACGCATATGGGTTATTCCTATTTTGCTCTCTTTTGGCGAATAGACTGCATTTTCTATTTTTGCACCTATATTGTCAAAATGCAGATGGTTGACAGGGGAAATTGTGTCGGCGGCATCTCCTTTGTCGTATCTGAAGGTGCTACCGGAAATGGAAAGTTCTTCGAGACTGTACTTGTTATCGTGCAGATTTATTTCGACCTTCTCTATTTTGCTCTCCCCTATCCGTGTTGCATAACTGATGCTATCCTCCTCAACACCGACTTTGACATGTATGTTGCTTAAGCTGCCGTTGTTGAGAGCTATGAACCATTCGCTCGGACCGTTTTTTGCGGTGTCGGCTTCGGCTTTCTTGTCGCTCAGGCTTATCGTGGCGCGGGTGTCTGTCAGGCTCAACCGGTTTATGTTTACCCTGTTCGAACTTATGTCGTAGCTGCGCACTGATGTGCGCAGATTGCCTATCTCCCCCTCTATCCTCACCCCGTCGATAAGGCTGTGGCTGTCTACATTGCTGTTTTCTATGGTTATGTAGTTTATTTCGGCTTTGCCTTGCAGTAGGGGCAGGGGTTGTATATTTATGCGCAGGCGCTCGCCACCAAGCAGTGTGTCGTTGTCTTGGGTCAGGGTGTAGTCGTGTATGGAGAGGTTGAACGGGAAGTGCAGCCTGAATTTTCCTATACTCAAGTTGTAGTTGCTGTGGTAGGATATGTATTCGGTTGCTTTGTCTATGATGCACTTCTGTATGGGCGGAAGATATAGCAGGGCTATAGCTGTGAGCATGACAAAGAGAGGGAGTGCGATAAGCCTCCCCGCTATCCTTGCGATTCGTCTTTTGGGTCTCTTCGTTTTGTCCATACTATTTTACAAAGTAACCAAAAAGCGACGAAATTTCCTATACTTGCTATGTTTTCTAACTTTTTTTAGAGAAGAAGACACTGTTATACTAAAAAGCAGCCTTAGTTTCTTCGATATATGCCTCTCCGTTATTGAGCAACTTGCGGCTATCGTCGAGGAATTCTTCTAATTTCTGTCTTGTTGATGCGGGGATATTCTCCGGTGCCGATGCAGCCGGCCATATTTCGAAATTTCTTACTCCGTCTCTCATGGGACGTGCCACCCATGTGAGCAGATATTTCATGCGCAGCAGTCGTGTTGTTCCGCAGAATTTTTGCAGTTTCAATGTAACAAGCGCGCCACCGTCGCGGCCGCGTGCATACATCCCCGAAATAAGGTTGCCCAATGAGTAGACAACCGCATGGCGGGCAAGTGAGCTTGCCTCGCGTCGCAGCTCGAATGGCTGGAGCACATGCGGATGATTGCCTATTATGTGGTCAACGCCTTGTTGCAGCAGCCAGTCGGTCAGTTCGCGTTGCTCTTTTGAGGTCTTGTGGGTAAATTCGTCGCCCCAATGTATGCAGACAATGATTGCATCGGGACGCATATTCCGCGCTGCCGCAATATCCTGCTCCATAATGGACTTGTCTATCAGGTTTACAATCAGGGGTGAGGGGACGGGTATGCCGTTTGTACCGTAGGTGTAGTTGAGCAGAGCTATCTTCATCCCCTTCTCTTTGAAGATATATGGGTAGCGCTGCGCTCTGTCGGTGCTGTCGCGGTAGAGACCGATATGTTCTATTCCGAGGGAGTCGAGCATGGCGAGTGTGCGCAGTGCGCCACGCCGTCCTCTGTCCAAGCAGTGGTTGTTTGCCAGCAGCATTATGTCAAAGCCTGCATCGCGTGCGGCATAAAGGAAACTGTCGGGTGCGCAGAACATGGGGTAACCGCCATAGGGCTTGCCGGCGATGGTTGTTTCGAGGTTGGCAACAGCAATGTCTGCCGCGCTTACATATTGCCTTATTCGGCTGTAACACGGCGAGTAACTGTATGTGTCGTCGCTTTGCCGCGCTGCGTTCAGCTGGCTTTCGTGCTGCATAAGGTCGCCGGCAAAGAGAATGTCGAGTCTCGATAAATGCGCAACTGCCTGCGCGGCAACATTCGTTGCCGTCGCAAGCAGTAGACTTATAAGTATTGAACGTAGGTTCACAATGGTTATTTGTAAATCTCTTTCTTTGCAGCAAGCAGGGTGTTCTGCATGAGCGACACGATGGTCATGGGACCTACACCGCCGGGAACGGGGGTAATGTATGAACATTTCGGCGACACATTGGGGAAGTCTACATCACCCATCAGACGGAATCCCGATTTTGTCTCTGTTGTGGGAACGCGGGTTGTGCCTACGTCGATGATTACTGCCCCCTCTTTAACCATATTCTCTTTCACGAAATGGGGCTGTCCGAGCGCAGCAATGATGATGTCTGCCTGGCGGCACTCCTCCTCGATGTTGGCTGTGCGGCTGTGGCATACGGTAACGGTTGCATCACCGGGTGTGCCTTTTTGCAGCATCAGGCTGGCAACGGGTTTGCCTACAATGTTGCTTCTGCCAAGAACTACACATTTCTTGCCCTTAGTGTCGATGTTGTACCGGCGCAGAAGTTCCATGATGCCGTTGGGTGTTGCCGACAGATAGCAGGGCAATCCTATTGTAAGGCGTCCGGCATTTATGGGGTGGAATCCGTCTACATCCTTGCGGTAGTCAATGGCTTCTATCACCTTCTGCTCATTGAAGTGCTTGGGCAGCGGCAACTGAACGATGAATCCGTCAATGTCGGGGTCGTTGTTCAGTTCCTCTACCTTTGCGAGCAGAGTCTCTTCGGTGATGTCATCTTCGTAGCGTATGAGAGTGGATGTGAAACCGCACTCCTCACATGCACGCACTTTGTGGGCAACATAGGTTTCGCTGCCGCCGTCGTGCCCCACAAGAATGGCAGCAAGATGGGGGCGTTTGCCTCCTTTGGCGATTATCTCGTCAACTTCGGCGGCAATCTCTTTTTTTATCTCTGCCGCAATGGCTTTTCCGTCGATTATCTGCATAGTACTTGTTTTAAGGATTATTTTTTGAGCAAATATTTCTCAACAGTCTGTTTCATGCTTGCACCGCGCAATGAATTGCCGCGCTCAAGGATTGTACCGTCAGGACCTATGAGCATTATTGCGGGAATAGCGTTCACTCCGTAAAGGCTTGTGGCGCATTTCTCGCTATCAACAATCTGTGCCCATGTAACTTTCTCAGCCTCCATGGTGGGTTGCAGATTCTTGACTTCGTCCCATACGAACACGCCAAGCACTGTAAGGCCTTTGTCCTTGTAGAGGTTGTGCACCTCGGCAAGGTTGGGTATTTCGCCTTTGCAGGGCGGACACCAACTTGCCCACATGTCTACAAGCACGTAGTTGCCCTTGCCAGCGTAATCGGAGAATTTTACGGGGTTGCCGGCAGCATCGGTACCGCTGAAGTCAACGAAGGGTTGTCCCACAGCAGTGGCCTTCAGCGCCAACAATCTCTCATAGATGTCTTTTATCGTTGTTTGGCTTTTGAGGTTTTCTCCAAAGCTCTCGATGATGGAAATCTTGTCATCCAGACCAAGTTCATTGAAGAACGACGTTTGACACAACACAAGTCCTATTATATCATTGTTGTGCTCGGAGAACCATTTTTCGCCCTCGCTTTTCGGGGCAGCTGTATTGAGTATGCTGTCTTCGAGAATCTGTGCAAAAATGTCATTGTTTTTTGTTCCCGAAGGGCTGAAACTGAAGTATTTGTCGGCTGCGAGGTCTAACTTTATGTTGCCGTTCTCAAGAATGAACTGTGAGTATGTGCGTGTGCCTTTTACTTGCGCCATACACAACTTTACTGTGTCTGCTACTCCTTCGAAGACAAATCTGTCGCCATTGACGGTAGTGGTGGCTATAACGTCTCTGCTTGTGGTGGTACGCATTATTACCTCTTTTCCATTCAACGATGAGTCGGGCAGCAGGCCGGTTACTGTGTAGCTTGTGGGTGCAGGCTCTGTGCAGGCTGTGAAGATAGCTGCGCCTGCAATTGCTGCAATGAAAAATTTACTTATGTTCTTCATGATAGTATATATGTAAGTGTTGGTAGTGCTTATTTCCTGAAACGGGGCATGCCGGGAAGTTTGCCGCCGGCAACGGTCTTCATGGTTTTGCGTATCATTTCGAACTGCTTCATCAAACGGTTGACCTCCTGAATGTCTGTACCGCTGCCGCGAGCTATTCTGGCACGACGAGATGCATTGATGATGTCGGGGTTGGCACGTTCTTTGGGTGTCATAGAATAGATGATTGCCTCAACGCTCTTGAAAGCATTGTCGTCAATGTCCATATCCTTGATGGCTTTGCCTACACCGGGTATCATTGCCATGAGGTCCTTGATGTTGCCCATCTTCTTTATCTGGGCTATCTGTGCAAGGAAGTCGTTGAAGTCGAACTGGTTTTTCGCCAATTTGCGCTGGAGCTTCTTTGCCTCCTCTTCGTCGAACTGCTCCTGTGCGCGTTCAACGAGTGATACAACGTCGCCCATGCCTAAGATACGGTCGGCCATACGGTTGGGGTGGAACTGGTCGATAGCCTCCATTTTCTCGCCTGTACCGATGAACTTGATGGGCTTGTTTACCACTGTACGGATGGAGAGCGCTGCACCGCCGCGTGTGTCGCCATCGAGTTTGGTGAGGATTACGCCGGTGAAGTCGAGACGGTCGTTGAACTCTTTTGCTGTGTTCACAGCATCCTGACCGGTCATTGAGTCTACCACGAAGAGTGTCTCTGTGGGGTTAATTGCCTCTTTGATGGCGCTGATTTCCTGCATCATCGCTTCGTCGACGGCCAAACGGCCGGCGGTGTCGACTATCACAAGGTTGTAGTTCTTCTGCTTGGCCTCCTGAATGGCATTCTTGGCTATCTGCACGGGGTCTTTTGAGTCGGGCTCACTGTAAACAGGCACTCCTATCTGCTCGCCGAGGACTTTGAGCTGATCGATAGCTGCGGGACGATAGACGTCGCAGGCAACAAGCAGGGGATTTCTGTTCTTTTTCTTCTTGAGGAAGAGGGCGAGCTTTGACGAGAATGTTGTCTTACCCGAACCTTGAAGACCGGACATGAGGATTATCGCGGGATGGCCTTCGCAATTTATTTCGGCGGTTTCGCCACCCATGAGTGCTGTAAGTTCGTCGTGTACGATTTTCACCATCAGCTGTCCGGGCTGGATAGAGGTGAGCACATTCTGTCCGATAGCCTTATTCTTCACAGTGTCGGTGAAAGTCTTTGCCACCTTGTAGTTTACGTCGGCATCGAGCAGTGCCTTGCGCACATCCTTCAGGGTTTCTGCTACGTTTATCTCTGTGATGCGGCCTTCGCCCTTAAGTATTTTAAATGAACGTTCAAGACGTTCGCTTAGGTTTTCAAACATATTCTTTCTGTTCTATTATTTGTTGTTATTAATTGTTTTCTATGCTTATGACTCCGCCTGTGGCTTTGTCGAGTACAACTTTTGTAAATGTGTTCTTATTGAATAGCACTTTTGAGAGACAGTCGGTTGTTCCGAGCTGTCCGAAAGGCAGTTCTTTTTCGAAATAGACCTCTTTAGGGGAGTAAATCTTGACGTTTGCCTTGCCGGGAATGTTCACGAACACACCTTCGTTCTTGGGTGCTTTCTTCTTTTTCCCGTTATCTTCGGGCATGGGTATCGAGAAGAGGTTTTCAAAGTCGTAGTATATCGGCGCTCCTGCAAGGTCGTCGCTCTTGAGTATACCCAACTTGCGCGAGAAGCGGAAGAGTACGGCTTTTGTCGTATCGCTCTCAGCAGTCGGAGTCAAGCGTATGTTGCAGGTGTATCTTACTGTGTCGCATGTGCCGGTGAAGAGCGTTGTCAATGCCTGTTCCTGATTGTTGAGCTCTTCGAGCACAAGTTTCATTGAGAGTCCGTCCTTCGGCATATTGTCGGCTTGTCCGCGGGTGATAGCCTGTTTGCTTTCGCGTATTTCGTATATCTCTTTCGAGGTCAGTTCTGCCATCTTGGCTGTGGAGGTAGCTTGCAGAATCTCTTCTGTCATGTAACGTTTGGCGTCGATGCGCTTTGCGGGAGCGGCTTTCTTTTCAGGCGCTTTCTTTTCGGGCGCTTCAGTGTTTATGGCTTGCAGAATGCCGTCCTCTGTAAGCTTTACATTGGCGGCTGTACTGCCGTTCACCAATTTTATCGTGTACATCTTTTGAGGATTGGGCACTCCTGTCTGGTCGACCTTAAGAGAAGACAATTCCCAATATTTATCCTCCTTTGTGATAGCGTTGTTTATGTGCAGATATTTCCCTGCGTATGCAGCAAATTCTCCGGGTGTACGTATTATCTCCACAGCCTCAATGGTTATGTCGAGTGCCGTGTTGGGCAGGTAATAGGTAACGCCCTCAGTTTCCCCGTTTTTATAACTCTTTACATCTGTCTGCGGAAATGCCGGAGCAACGGCGAGTATTCCCAATATCAATGACAAAATCCTTTTCATACTTTTGCGTATTATTGTTGTGGGTACAATTAGGCAATATATCCCTTGCAAAGTTACGAATAAGCGAGCGCAATACAAAATAAACTTGTTTATTTTTAGTGCAAGGCGAGCGAAAGTAACTTCGGCGACAGCCAGAGTTACGAATAAGCGAGCGCAATACAAAATAAACTTGTTTATTTTTA
>CAYWIE010000006.1:0-22697 GCA_964458275.1 uncultured Bacteroidaceae bacterium | reverse complement strand
AAAGTAACTTCGGCAACAGCCAGAGTTACGAATAAGCGAGCGCAATACAAAATAATTTTGTATCTTCGCGGCATAAAACACAAAATCTTATGGACAAGGTATCGGACAACCCTTTAAAAAACCGAACAGTGGACGGAATGCCACTGATGATTGTTACAGCACTGTTCGTAACATTGTATCTCGTATCCAACATTATGGCTGTAAAGGTCATAGGCTTCGCAGGAATATTCTATTTCGATGCAGGCACAATAACATTCCCGTTTGCTTATATGCTTGGCGATGTGCTTACGGAACTTTGGGGGTTCCGTACAGCCAAACGTGTCATCTGGATAACATTCCTCTGCAATGTAGTTCTTGTTGTCTGCACGCAGATTGGCGTGTGGCTGCCGTCGCCCGACTATCTTGCAGAGACGGCAGGAGCCTATAACCATGTATTTACATACGTACCACGAATTGTGATAGGCTCGTTGGCAGGTTTTCTGTTGGGCGAGCTTTCCAACGCGTGGGTAATGGAAAAGATGAAGACAAAGATGCGCGGACGCCGTCTGTGGGTACGCACAATAGGCAGTTCTATGATAGGATATGTATTTGACACACTGCCCTTTGTGCTAATCGCCTTTGCCGGCGTAGTCTCCACACGCGAATTGCTGTTGATGCTGGCGTTCCAATATTTTGCAAAGCTGCTGATAGAGGCAACAATGGGCACGCCTATGGCATACGCTGTGACATTTTGGGTAAAGAAGCGAATGAACAAAAGAAGAGGGTAATCAGGATGGAGAGATATTCTGTAATACACACAAAATTGCCGCGCGAATTCGTGCTTTTGCAAGGTGCGGGATGCCGATGGGGAAAATGCACCTTTTGTGATTATCACAACGATGTAAGCGACAATCCGTTCAAAACCAACAGCGACGTTCTGAATCGGGTAACAGGCTGTTACGGGGTGCTGGACGTTATAAATTCAGGGTCAGCAATGGAACTGGACGAGAAGACATTGGAGCTGATAAAAAAGATTGTTGCCGAAAAGAAGATTCACACCTTATGGTTCGAAGCGCATTACATGTATCGCCATCGGTTGCAGGATTTCGCTGCACTGTTTGCTCCGGCTACAGTGAAATTCAGATGCGGAATAGAGAGTTTCGACAGCACGCAGCGCAAACTATGGAACAAGGGAGTCTCGGATACCGTTACAGCAGTTGACGTTGCGCGTTATTTCCAGGGCGTATGCCTGTTGTGCTGCACTGAGGGCGAGAAATTCGAACGCATTGCCAATGATATTGATATAGCCGAACGCCATTTCGAATATTTCAGCGTAAATCTGTTTTGCAACAACGGCACAGAGCTAAAGCGTGATGAAGCGCTTGCCAATCGCTTTATGGCAGAGCTCTATCCCCATCTTTTGCACTCTGACAAGGCTGAGGTTCTTATCGGCAATACCGACCTCGGTGTCGGATAAGCCATTCTCGGCCGAAGCACGAGGATTAAACACAAGAAGAGAATGTTGTTTTGACAACATTCTCTTCTTGTGTTTAGCCGTGTATCTCCACTATTCTGGTCGGTTCCTGTTCGTCATTCCTGCGCTCCGTGTGGTAGGCAAGCGAAGCTGCAAGACGCAGGAACGCTTGTCCATCGGGAGTTTCGGGGCGCAAAGCCACAGGCTCTCCATTGTCGCTGCACTCGCATATTGCCTGAACAAGAGGAATCTGACCTAATACCGGAATCCCGTATTGTTCTGCAACCTTCACTCCACCTTCGCGACCGAAAATATAATAACGGTTTTCGGGAAGTTCGGCAGGGGTGAACCATGCCATGTTCTCTATAAGACCGAGAATAGGCACGTTTACCTTATCGTTCATAAACATATTCATACCCTTGACAGCCGCCGCCAACGACACAGCCTGTGGAGTGGTTACCACCACAGCTCCTGTAAGCGCCAGGCTCTGAACGATTGTCAAATGAATGTCGCTGGTACCGGGAGGTAGGTCTATCAGGAAGTAGTCGAGGTCGCCCCAATCGGCATCTGCAATAAGCTGCTTCAGGGCATTGCTTGCCATTCCGCCGCGCCAGAGCACCGCTTGTTCGGAGTCGACAAAAAAGCCTATCGAGAGCAGTTTTACTCCATACTTCTCTATAGGGATTATAAGGTCGCGGCCATCTTTGAATTCGCTATAGGGACGTGCATCCTCCACTTTGAACATCTTGGGTATCGAAGGACCGAATATATCGGCATCCAGCAGACCTACTTTATATCCGAGACGAGCAAGTGCTATTGCAAGATTGGACGAGACAGTAGACTTTCCTACTCCACCCTTTCCCGATGAGATTGCTATCACGTTCTTGACCTGCGGGAGAAATTTTCCGACTTCGGGACGTGCCTGCTGACGACTGACTACGCTGATGTTGCCTACAATTTCCACATCCTGCCCTACGTATGTAAGGATGGCTGTCTCTGCCGACTTTACCACTGAGCGGATAAAAGGATCGGTTGGTTTTTCGAATATCAGCGAGAAACTCACTTTGTTGCCGTCGATACGTATATTGTCGTCGACCATGTCAGCCTCTACAAGATTCTTGCCGTTGCCGGGATAGCGCACCTTTTCGAGTGCTTCGAGTATAAGTTTGGGATATAATGCCATTCGTTTTCTTAAAATTCGTAATCGACAGCCGTGCGGCTCTCGCTAACTGTTTTACAATATGCCGCAACCTCAAGATGTGCAGGGTGCACCTGATAGCGTTGCATTGCCTCAAAGCTGTCGAATTCAGATACCAGCACTGCATCGTATGCAGCCTCAGACGGGTTTATATTAACTCCTACTTCGAGCGAACGTATTTCGGGGACAACACCGACAAGAGCTTCGAGATGCTCTTTCATCCACTGTGCGTGCTCTGTGCGGCTTTTACTTTCGGCACCTTCCTTGAAGCGCCACATTACTATATGTTTCAGCATGGTCATTTACTTGTTTGCAATCCGCTCCGCTTGCTGCGGTTGTAGCTGCGATAGCTGTCGAGCTCTATCTCCACATCGGGTTCGACAAGCCCGCCATCGGCAGGCAGACGGAATGATATGTATTTTATGGTTATGCCGCGCGACAGCCACTGCTGTTCGTAGTAGGTCTTTATGTCGAGTGGTTCTTCTGCCTCACCGTCGACATATATGTCTTCGTTGCATGAGAGCACCGGCAATTTGTTCACTTCTGTAATGTAACGTGTATATGTGAACATGAAATTGCTGTCGCACTTCAGATGCACAATGCCATCGGGGGCCATTATGTTGCGGTAGCGGTTGAGGAAGAGCGATGATGTCAGACGCTTTGTGTACTTTTTCATCTGCGGATCGGGGAAAGTAAGCCATATTTCGCTCACTTCACCGGGAGCAAAGAAATGGTCGATTATCTCTATGTTTGTACGCAGGAAACCTACATTCTTCAGTCCGTCGCGTATAGCCTCTGTAGCACCGGTCCACATACGCGCACCCTTTATGTCAACGCCTATGAAGTTCTTGTCGGGATAACGGCGTGCAAGCCCTACGGTATATTCCCCCCTGCCGCAGCCGAGTTCTATCACAATAGGATTGTCGTTACCGAAAAAATCTTTTCCCCAATTGCCACGCATAGGGAAAGGGGTTGCATCGGCTATTGAAAAATGATGCTCCACCACATTGGGATATTCGCGCATATCGGCGAACTTCTGCAATTTTCCTTTGCCCATATTTAGAAGCTATTTAAATTTTATTGAAATATAATTTTATCGTTACGAACCGGCTTCGGTTTCTTATTCGGCCATTTTTGCTTTCACCTGTCATCAAATGTCAAGTACTGTAACCCAGCCGTGTGTATCGGGCTCGTCGCCATACTGTATTGCACGCAGCTTGTTGTAGAGGGCGGTACATACGGGACCGGGCTTGCCATCCTTTGCAAACACGTATGATGTACCCTTTTCGAGGTCGTCGATGCGCTCGATAGGTGAAATCACAGCAGCTGTACCGCATGCTCCTGCCTCTTCAAATGTACTGAGTTCCTCTTCGGGTATTGCGCGCTGCTCTACTATCATGCCCATATCCTCGGCAATCTGCATAAGGCTACGGTTGGTGATTGAGGGAAGGATTGATGTAGACTTAGGAGTGATGTAGTGATTGTCTCTGATTCCGAAGAAGTTGGCTGCACCGCACTCGTCGATGTACTTCTTCTCCTTCGCATCGAGATAGAACTCGCATGAATAGCCTTTTTCGTGTGCCAGCTGGTTTGCCTTGAGGCTTGCAGCGTAGTTGCCGCCCACCTTGTAACGGCCTGTACCGAGAGGCGCCGAACGGTCGAATTCACGGATGATGACATAGGGATTTGTAGAGAAGCCGCCCTTGAAGTAAGGACCTACCGGAGTTACAAAAATAACGAACAGATACTCGTCTGTGGGATGCACGCCTACCTGCGCCCCTACACCTATGAGCAGAGGACGGATGTAGAGCGATGCTCCGCTCTCATAGGGAGGAATGAACTCGCTGTTGAGAGACACAACCTTGCAAACCATTTCGCGGAACATCTCTGTGCTTACCTGCGGCATGAGGATTCCGTCGCATGTGCTCTGCAAACGCTCGGCATTGGCTTCGAGACGGAAGATACGCACTTTGCCATCCTTGCAGCGGAAAGCCTTGAGGCCTTCGAATGCCTCCTGACCATAATGCAGACAGGTTGCAGCCATGTGGATGTTGAGTGTCTCCTCGCTGCATATTTCCATTTCACCCCATTGTCCGTTGCGATAGCGGCAACGAACATTGTAATTTGTTCTTATGTAGCCGAATCCGAGATCCGACCAATCAATATTTTTCATATCGTTATTTGGTTTTAATATTCTTAAGGTTGTTGCGCGTTGACATTTCGCGCTCAGCCTGCAAATTTACACATAATAAATAAGATGTGCCAATTTTACTCGAAAATTTGCCTTATATTTGATTTATCAACCGAAAAGCGGGATTGCAATGAGATTGCAATCCCGCTATATTAAGAAGCAGCAAACTACATTCCGAAAGAGAGTTTATCTATCTCCTCGAAGATGAAACTGCAAATGCCCAACAGTATTATACCTGCAAGACAGACGACAAAGCTCAACCGCGAATATTTGCTGCTGGCGAAATACGGTATAGGATTGTCGTTGGGGGTAATATACATAGCCTTGACTACCAGCAGATAGTAATACAGTGATATCACGGTATTTATGAGGGCTATGAAGACAAGCACCCAAAAACCTGACTTGAACGCACTCATAAAGACAAAGAACTTGCTGAAGAAGCCTGCAAAGGGCGGTATTCCCGCAAGCGAGAAGAGGGCAAGCGTCATAAGCAGTGCCAACTTGGGGTTTGTCTTGTAGAGGCCGTTGCAGTCGTCGCGCGACACATTCGAGCGTGTACGGTGTTCTATTGTCTCTATTATGCCGAAGACTGCGAGATTGGCAAAGATATAGACAAGCAGATAATAGACGAGCGAGCTCATTCCCTCCTTTGTTCCGCCGATGACGGCAAGCATTATGTATCCCGCCTGAGATATGCTGCTGAATGCCATGAAGCGCTTAAGGTCGGTCTGACGGATAGCAAACAGGTTGGCAACGGTGATACTAAGCACTGTGAGTATATATATTATTATCTGCCAATACTCTATCATTGGAGCAAACACCTGTATCAGTATGACCATCAAGGTAAATGCCGCCGCTCCTTTTGAAATCACCGAAAGGTATGAAGAGACCACGGTAGGCGCTCCCTGATATGAGTCGGCTGTCCACAGATGGAAAGGCACAAGTGAGATTTTGAAGCCCAATCCGGCAAAGAAGAGCACAAGGGCGAACACCTGCAAAGGCTGTCCGGTGATAGCTGATGCGACGTCGGCAAAATAGAGCGTGCCTGTTGTGCCGTAGATGAACGATATTCCATAAATCATCACAGCCGAAGAGAACATCGAAGTGAGGATATATTTCATTCCCGCTTCAGCCGAGTGATGGCGGTATTTATCGAATGCCACAAGGCAGGCAAGAGGCAACGACGCAAGTTCCATGCCTATGAAGAACAGCAGGAAATGGCGTGCGCTTATCATTATATACATGCCGAAGAGGGTACTCAACAGCAGGGTGTAGAACTCGCCTTGCTTGTGAGTGGTGTTTGCACTGCGCAGCCATTTGTTGGCCTGCATAACAAGCAGCACGGTTCCTCCTGTAAGTATTGTCTTCACAACACCTATCATGGGACATGTATAATACATTCCGCTGAAGAGGTCTGTCTCGCGACAGCAGTCGAGCAGACATACGGCTGTGTGCAACATCAGCAGCAGACAGGTTACGGGATGAAAATAGTGTCTCAGTTTTCCGCGTCCCGAAAGGTCGTATATAAACACCGCTACAAAGACAACCAACAGGCTTATCTCAGGGCGCATTTCAAGAAATTGTATGTAGTTCATCTGTTTCGTGTTTAGGGATATATTATACTGAAGATATTGCCTACACCTCCATCTATGAGGTTGCTTACCCACATAGGAGCTACACCGAGACCTGCCACACAGATTATGAGGCAGATGACCGTAAAGCGTTCGTCCCATGTCGCATCACTGAGCGCAAGGTGGTGTTCGTTCTTGCACACTCCATAGAGTATTTTGCCCACCACTCTGAGTATGTACACTGCGGTTATCACTATACTTGTGCAGGCTATTATGGTTACGCACCGGTGGAAGAGGTCGGGCTGCTCGAATGAACCGACGAATATTGTCATTTCGGCTATAAAACCGCTGAATCCGGGAAGTCCGAGATTGGCAAGTCCTGCGATTATATAACCCACAGACAAGAAGGGCATTATCTTCATAAGTCCGCTGAGTTCGCGGATGTCGCGTGTGTGCGTACGGCCGTAAATCATACCGATGAGGGCAAAGAAGAGTGCAGTCATCAGTCCGTGGGACAGCATCTGAAGAATAGCGCCGGTGCACGATGTACGTGTCATCATCAGCAAGGCAAAAAGCACCAGGCCGCAGTGCGACACTGACGAATATGCGTTGATATACTTGAGGTCGGTCTGGCTTATTGCACTGAGTGCGCCGTATACCACACTGATGGTTGTGAGTATGATGAATATCCATGCAAGGTCGTTGGCTGCCTGCGGGAGAAGATACATCGCTATTCTGAAGCATCCGTATCCTCCGAGTTTCATAAGCACTCCCGCATGGAGCATAGAGACTGAGGTCGGTGCGCTTGCATGACCGTCGGGACTCCATGTATGGAAGGGGAAAAGGGCGCCAAGCACACCGAAACCGAGGAATGTCAAGGGGAAGAATATATACTGTATGTTGACCGGGATATTTCCCAATTCGGCAATTTCGAGGATGTTCATTGTGGTTGCCCCGCTGCCGAAATAGATTCCCAGAATTCCCATCAGCAGGAACGCCGAACCGCCCATGAGCATCAATGTCAGCTTCATAGCCGAGTATTCCTTCTTGCCGCTGCCCCACACTCCTATGAGCAGATACATGGGGATAAGCGCTGTTTCGTAGAACATGAACATTGCGAACATATCGGTGGATATGAAGAAGCCGAACACTCCGAGCGACAACAGCACATACCAGAGGAAGAACTCTTTTGTAAGCGGTTGCAGCCTCCACGACGCGAACGTTCCGGTAAATACAATTATAGCCGAGAGCAGTATCATTGCCACTGATATTCCGTCAACACCTATCGAGTAACAGATATTCAGCGGGGCGTACCACTGCCACGAGTCGGCATAAAGGAACGGAGCATCGGCACCGGCCGCACGTTGCGAAACAAAGTCTATTGTAAGGTAGACGGAAAGCGCCAGCAGAAGCGACGAGCCGACAATCATCACACTGCGTATCTGACGCAGGTTGCGGGCAGCCCACAATGCGAGCAGCATTGCAAGGGGCAGCAATATGAAAAGGTTAAGTATATTCATTTTTCTATATACTTATTATTGGTTATACAAGAAATATCAATATCAGTGCAAGTATAATGACGCCATGCAGGAAGTATATGCTGTATGACTGTATGTTTCCGCTCTGGAAACGGCGTATGCGGTATGAGACTGTCTGGGTTGCCTTTGCGAGCAGGTCCATTGTCCCGTCTATTACATGCTTGTCGAACCAAGCAATGGGGCGGCTAATGCCACGGAATATTATCTTCTTGGTAACAAAGAGCCATAGTTCGTCCATGTAGAAGCGATGGTAGGCGGCAAGAAGGAACTTGCGGCTCTGCACCTTGACGGTGAGCACAAGCTTGCTGCGGCCTTTTGCATACATGACTGTTGCCACTGCTATGGCAGAGACTGCAAGCAGTATGCTCGACACAGCCACCGCCGTATCAAGATGGATGGCATATGAGTGGCCGTTGCTGCTTATGAATTCGCCGAACGGTATAAAACCCGCCAATGTGCTTACTACAGCAAGGATGATAAGCGGGGCTGCCATTGCGAAAGGTGCTTCGTGGGGCGCATGAGGCTTTTCTGACAACAGTCCCTTTTTGTACAAGGCGAGCTGTGATTCATAGTAACTGTGTCCCCAGAAGATAAGATAATAGAGACGGAACATATAGAATGCCGTAAGTGCTGCCACTCCGCTCATGAATACTCCCATAACAAGCGAATAGTCGTAACATGCCGTCAATATCTCGTCCTTGCTGAAGAATCCGCTGAACGGTGGAATGCCGGCTATGGCAAGGCAGGCTATAAGGAATGTTATATGTGTTATGGGCATGTATTTCCTGAGACCACCCATATGGTCGCGCTCGTTGCTGTGTACGGCGTGTATTATGGAGCCTGCGCCGAGGAAGAGCAGTCCCTTGAACATTGCATGGGTGAAGAGGTGGAACATTGATGCCATATAGCCGAGGCCGCCATCATGAGGGTCGTCGGAGGTACATACGCCCAATGCTACCATCATGAATGCAATCTGCGATATTGTCGAGAAGGCAAGCACCCTCTTTATATCTGTCTGAGCACAGGCGACCACTGCGGCATAGAGTGCAGTAAACGCGCCGACGTATGCTACAATGTGCAGCACTTCGGGAGCATAGCCTATGAACAAGGGGAACATGCGTGCCACAAGATATACTCCGGCAACCACCATCGTTGCGGCATGTATGAGTGCCGACACTGGGGTGGGACCCTCCATCGCATCGGGCAGCCAGATGTGCAAGGGGAACATCGCGCTCTTTCCTGCACCGCCGATGAACATGAGTCCGAGCGCAACAGGTATCACCACTCCAGCCGAAGCAAGCAGCCTTGCATCGGGTGTAAAGGAGAATGTTCCTGCATAGTATCCGTAGAAGAGTATTCCCACAAGGAAGAAGAGGTCGGCGAAACGTGTTACGATAAATGCCTTTTTAGAGGCTGCAATGGCTGCTTTCTTGGTGTAATAGAAGCCTATGAGCAGATAGGAGGAGACACCTACAAGTTCCCAGAATACGTACATCTGGAATATGTTTGTGGCTACCACAAGCCCCAGCATCGAGAATGTGAAAAGCGACAGGAAAGCGTAATAACGCTGAAAGCCCTTTTCGCCTTTCATATATCCGAAAGAGTAGATGTGCACCATCAGACTGACTGTGCTTATCACTATCAGCATCATCACTGAAATGGGGTCGAGCATTATGCCCATGTCTATGTGCAGATTGTCGGTAAACGGCAACCATGTGAAGTTGTAAGGAGTGAGTGTGGGAAAGAGCCCGTCTGCGCCTCGTCCTGCGCCGAAATAGAGCGCGGCTGCTGTATAAGAGAGGACCGCTACTGCTGCAAGCGAGACTGTTCCTATCGTTCCTGCCACTTTATGCGGCATCTTCATGCCCGCAAGGGCGAGCACCAGAAAACTGAGCAACGGAAGTGCCAATATAAATATAGTAAACTCCATAGTCTCTAAAATTTGAGGTTCTTAAGGCTTTTTAATCTTATCGTGCGCAAATTGCGGTACACGTTAAGTATGATTGCTATCGCCACGGCTGTTTCGGCTGCGGCAATACCTATCGCGAAGAGGGTGAAGAAGAACCCTTCGAGATGTTCGGGATAATAATAGGCATTGAAGACTGCAAAATTTATATCCACGGCATTCAGCACAAGCTCGGTGCTTATGAGTATCGCAAGCAGATTGCGGCGGGTGAAGAAGCCGAAGACTCCGATAAAGAACATCAGAGCTGCAAGCACAAGGTAGTATTCGGCAGGTATCATAGTAAATGTCTTTGTATTTTTGTGGATTATTGGCTATCGTTTTCGTGCTATCAGCAGTGCGCCCACCATGCAGGCAAGCAGAAGCACACTCACTACTTCGAACGGAAGTACGAAATTATATTTTTCGGCACCCATCATGGTCTGACCTATGAGTTTCATTGGAACCATGGAAGTAAGGGGTTTTACCTCCGGGAAACTATGGGTGAATATCAGGTATACGCTCAGTGCAAGTCCGGTAACAGCCGCTGTGAAGCCTGCCGTATATCGCAGCAGGGAGGTATGCGTGAGGTCGCGTGTACCCTTGCCTATAAGCAATGCGGCAAAGACGAACAGCACGATTATACCGCCGGCATACACTGTTACCTGCACTGCTCCGAGGAAGGTGTAGTGCAGAATAAAATATATTCCTGCCGTACCGAAAAGTACAAACAGCAGATATACGGTCGCACGCATGATGTTACGCGTGGTAACTGCAAGCAGTGAAGCCACAACCATCAGTGTGGCGAGTCCTGCAAATATTATAGAAAGTGTATTGAATTCCATACTCTACATTATTTATTCAGCTTCTGTATTAACTTGCTGCGGTCGAAGACTGCATTTTCAAATTCGTTGCTAAACTCGATTGCGCCCTTCGGGCAGGCATTCACGCACAGTTGGCAGAACATGCAACAGCCGAGATCGTACTTGTATTCAACAAGCGCCTTCTTGCTTTTGCCTGTCTCTTCGTCGGTTACACTCTTGGTTGTGATGCTTATGCTACCGTTGGGACAGGCATTCTGGCATAGCCCGCAGGCTATACATTTGTTGTTGCCATCCTCGTCGTGGGGCATTACAAGACGTGCACGATGGCGTTCCGAGATCTTTAGGGTCTTCCTGTTTTCGGGATATTGCTCCGTCACTTTTGGGGTAAAGAACTCCTTCAGCGTTACGGACAGTCCTGTAAGCAGGGACTTCAGAGTGCAATATATGCGGCCTAAATATGTTATTTTGTCTTTCATTACGGTGTAATTTTAATAACTAAAATGTCCATCCCATAACAACACAGAGTGTCATTATCAACAGGTTTATCAATCCTATCGGCACAAGATATTTCCATTCGAGCGTGATTACCTGGTCGATACGCAGGCGCGGGAACGTCCATCTTACCCACATGAGCAACCAGATTACAAAGAATGTCTTGCCAGCAAACCATATTACTCCGGGAATCAAGTCCATCACTGCGTTGAAACTGTCCAGTCCGGGAATGTGGAGCGGCATCCATCCTCCGAGAAAGAGCGTTGAGGCTATTCCCGACACGATGAAGAGGTTCATGAATTCTGCCACGTAGAAGAAGCCGAATCCCATGCCCGAATACTCGGTGTGGTAGCCGGCTGTAAGTTCCGACTCGGCTTCGGGCAAGTCGAACGGGCCTCTGTTTGTTTCGGCATTTCCGGCTATCAGATATATGATAAATGCGGTTACCGCAGGCAGGTGTCCTTTAAAGATAAACCATGCGTCGGCTTGATTTTCTACTATTTCGCTCAGTTGCAAAGTACCGCTGAGTACCACAAGGGTCAGCATGCTCAGTCCTATCGAAAGTTCGTAGCTCACCATCTGCGCTCCGCTTCGCATTGCGCCTATCATAGAGAATTTGTTGTTGCTGCTCCATCCGGCAAGCATTATTCCGAGCACGCCGAACGAGGAGGTTGCCATGATGAAGAATACTCCTACGTTGAAGTCAAGCACTTCCAGACCTTTGGCAAAGGGGAGGCAACTGAATGTGAGCACGGAACTGAGCACCACAAGGTAGGGGGCGAGATTGTAGAGCATGTTGTCGGTGCGTTTAAGATGGATTATCTCCTTGATTATCATCTTGAAGACATCGGCAAACACCTGCAACAATCCCCAGAAGCCTACACGCATCGGACCCAAACGGCATTGGAATGCTGCGCAGACTTTACGTTCCATGAATATCATCACTATGGCGAGTGCTATGTATGCCACAAGCACACAGAGGGCGACAAGCACACATTCGAGGAATACGACCATCCCTGACGGCATCAGCGAGCGCAGGAACTGGTCTATGGCTGTTGTTATTATACTGAAGTCGAACATATATATACTCTGTTATCGGTCAATATCGGGAATTACGTAGTCGAGGGTTGCGCCTATTGCCATAAGGTCGGCTATCTTGCAGCCCTGAAGCAGGGTGCGCATGGAGGCGACGAGTGGCAGTCCCATAGGACGGAACTTTATGCGGTAGGGAGACTTTTCGCCTCGGCTCTCTATGAAGACTCCGAATTCTCCGCGTGAGCCTTCGACTGCCGCATGGTAGCTTCCTTCGGGGATGCGTATTATCGGCTTTGTCTTTACTTTGTAGTCGCCTTCGGGAATATTGTCTATCAGCTGATTGATTATGTTCACCGATTCCACTATTTCGTCTATGCGCACGCGCAAACGGTCGTAGCAGTCGCCTTTGCCGTATAGTATCTCCTTGAACTCAACCTTGTCGTAAAGAGCGTACGGATGGCGCTTGCGCACATCGCACGACCATCCTGACGCACGACCGGTGCCGCCGGTACATCCGTATGAAATTGCGTCCTCTCTCTTGAGGACACCAACGTCTATCATTCGCTTGCGGGTGATGGTATTATTCGTGAATACATCGTTGTATTCCTGCAACTTGCCTACTATGTACTTGCAGTACTCCTTTACCTTGCCGGCAAAGCCTGGAGTAATGTCCGCCTGCACGCCTCCTATTGTGTTGTAGTTCTGTATGAGACGGCCGCCTGTTACCTCCTCGAATATGTCGAGCAGTTTCTCGCGGTCACGGAAACCGTATATGAATGCGGTAAGGGCGCCTAAGTCCATCGCCGCGCATGAGACAAAGAGCAGATGGGAGTCGATACGCTGCAATTCGTCCATGATGGTGCGGATATATTGCGTGCGCTCGGTAATTTCGAGTCCCATTGCCTTTTCTATGCACATGCAGAGTGCGTGGCGGTTCTGATGGGCACTCAGGTAGTCGAGTCTGTCGGTGAGTGCCAATATCTGCGGATAGGTATATTTTTCGCTTATCTTTTCTATTCCCCTATGTATGTATCCGCAATGCACATCGACCTTGCGTATGAATTCGCCTTCGAGAGAGAGACGGAAGCGCAGTACTCCGTGCGTAGCAGGGTGTTGCGGACCTATGTTTATTACATATTCCTTGTCGTCGAAAGTGTTGTCCGGGACAACTTTTATGGAGCCGTCGGACTCTGCCGTGTAGAGACAATCCTCTTCGTTCTTCTCGCTGAACATTCTCACCGGGTTCTGCGTTTCACTCTCGTCGTAGTCTTTTCTCAATGGGTAGCCTACCCAATCGTTGCGCAGATAGAGACGGTGCATATAGGGATGCCCTGAAAATACCACGCCGAAGAAGTCGAACACTTCGCGTTCGTACATATTGGCTATCTGCCAGATGTCGCTGACTGTGGGAATAACTGTTTTTTCGCGGTCTGTGGTGCGGGTTGCTACGGCTACGTTCTCTTTAGTGGTGCTGTTTTCGAGCATATATATGGCGCCGATGCCCTCTTCGCCCCAGTCCATGCCTATCATATCGCGCAAGAAGTCCATGCCGTTTTCTTGTCGCAATGCCTCCATACGGGGACGGAATTCGCTTAGTGGTATAAAGGTTATATTCATTGCAGATGTTCTTTAGTCGGTTATGTCTTGCGGTACGTTGGTTACTATTATGGGGGAATTGTCGGCCTGTGCATCGCTCTTTTGCTGGCGGTTCACTCCGCCGAAGAATTTTTCAATCTTCACCTTGCGCTGCAACTGCATCATTCCATAGAGGATGGCTTCGGGACGGGGAGGACATCCCGGAATGTATACATCGACGGGGATTATCTTGTCTACTCCGTTCAATACATGATAGGAACTTTTGAACGGTCCTCCGCTTATGGCACATCCGCCGACGGCCACTACGTATTTCGGGTCTGCCATCTGGTCGTAGAGACGTTTGAGGACAGGAGCCATCTTGTGGGTGATTGTACCGGCTACCATTATGAGGTCTGCCTGACGGGGTGAATTTCGGGTTACTTCGAAGCCGAAGCGGGCAAAGTCGTAACGGGCTGCTCCCACCGACATGAACTCAATTCCGCAACAGCTTGTTGCAAAAGTAAGTGTCCATAGGGAGTTGCTGCGTCCCCAGTTGATAAGGTCGTCAAGTGCGCCCACTATCACATTTGTCCGCTCGCTGTTAAGTTCCTTTATCAGGGATTCAAGTGTTTCGTTGTCTTTGAATTCCTCGTAGGGGATAGATTTTATTACAGGTTTTTTCATTTCCATTCGAGTGCTTTTTTACGCCATGCGTATGCCAATCCCAAGATTAATATAAAAAGAAAGAACGATATTCCAAACAGTGCGTCGACTCCCATGTCGTGGACTATTGTTGCCCACGGGAAGAGAAAGACTGTTTCAATATCGAACATCAGGAACAGAATTGCAAAGAGGTAGTAACCGACTCTGAACTGCATCCATGTTTTTCCTTGTGTTGGGATACCACATTCGTATGCTTCGCCCTTGTTTTTATTGAATGAGCGCGGGGATATAAGACGTGCTATCAGCATCGTTACCCCGACAAACAGAAACGACGCCACAATCATAGTAAACAGCAGAACGTAATAGCTCATGTATACTTGTTTTAGGTTGAGAATTCTTTTTCGGCAAAGAATATTGCCGGCACGGGCGGCCTCGTCGTTTGTGGCGGAATGGTCGGGCGTGTAGACTTTTAATTATTCGCCACAGCAAAGTTAACAATTATATTTTTAATTAAATCCTATACAAATGTTATTTTTAATTTAAATTCGATAATTTCGTTATTATATTCAACACTTTTTATAAACAAAAAACGAGCAAGTTGCAACTTGCTCGTTTTTTGTTTATAAAAATTACTTAAATCTTACTGCAATTTGAGTGAGAAACCACCACCGGGTGCCATGTAGATTTTGAATTTCTTGCTTGTGTCTACGCTCTTCTCTTCGCGTTTGTAGTCGCGAGCTTTCTTCCAAGCGTTGATACCGTCGCGGAACAACTCACCTTTCATGGTCTTGCCACCGAGGAATGAGAGGTCTACGTCGATTGTACGGCCGTGCCAGTTGGTGATACCGCCGATGTACCATGTATCGCCCTTGCGACGTGCTGTTACAACATACTCACCGAGCTTACCGTCGATAACTTTTGACTCGTCCCATGTTGTGGGGATAGCGCTGATGAATTTTGTACATTCGGGCTCACGCTCATAGTTGCTGGGGTTGTCGCAAAGCATGTTCAGAGGAGACTCAAGAATTACATAGAGTGCCAACTGGTTGCAACGTGTACCCTGGCTCATGGGCTCGTAGTAGTTGGGCTGGTATTTGCCCTTGATTGAGTTGATCATAGCACCCTGTGTGTAGTCCATAGGACCTGAGACCTGACGGATGAAGGGGAGCTGTGTGTTGTATGTTACGTGGTCGAGGATGCTGGGAGATTCCCATTTAGCCTGCTCAAGACCGTAAACGCCCTCGAAGTTGAGTACGTTGGGGTATGTACGGTTAAGACCTGCGGGTTTGTGTGTTCCGTGGAGGTCGAGGAGAAGCTTGTACTTTGCACACATCGCAGCTGCGCGGAAGTTGAAGTCTGTCATAATCTGGTCGTCGCGGTCCATGAAGTCCACCTTGAAACCTTTAACGCCCATCTCTGAGTAGTGCTTACAAACATTTTCCATGTCGCGGTCGAACGCATAGTAACCAGCCCAAAGGATGATGCCTACGTTGCGCTCTGCTGCGTATGCGATAAGGCCTTTGAGGTCAATCTCAGGAATTACCTGCATAAGGTCGGCCTTCTTGTTTACAGCCCAACCCTCGTCGAGGATTACATACTCAATGCCATTGCGGCCTGCAAAGTCGATGTATGCCTTGTATGTTTCGTTGTTTACACCGGTTCTGAAGTCTACACCGTCGATGTTCCAGCAGTTCCACCATTCCCAAGCTACCTTACCGGGCTTGATCCATGAGATGTCGTCTACCTTTGAGGGTGCGGCAAGGAGGTAGCTGAGGTTTGAGTTTGCGATGTCGATATCTTTGTCAGATACAACTGCGATGCGCCAGGGGAATGAACGGGGAGCCTCTACTTTTGCAATGTAGTTCTCGCGCTCCTTAATCTTCATCTGGAGGTTGTTGTGTCCGCCCTGCTCAAGTGTTTTGGGGTATTTTGCGAATACACCGCTGAGGAGGTTCTCGCCTTTCTCTGTGCTGAGGTAAAGACCGGGATAGTTGTTGAGGTCAGTCTCTGTGAAGCAAACCTTTACGTTGTTCTCAACCTCTACCAACGCGGGAAGGAAGATAAGACGTTTCTTGTTGAGTTCAGAGAGGTTCTTGACTGTGTACTGGTTCTCGAATGAGTTGAAGAACTGAGACTCGTAGTTGCCGTCAGAACCGCGGATTACGAAAGGTACAGTACCCTTTGCGTCTGAGTTGAACTGGAAGTTAACCTCTTCGTTTACGATATTGAAAGGTTTCTTGTTCTTGCTCACGAAACGGTAAGCGATACCGTCGTTGTAGGCACGGAACTCAACGCTCCATTTGCCTTTGAATGAAAGAACAAGCTGATTGTAGTTGTCCTCCATCTCTGCTGCACGGTAGAAAGGAGAAGCTACTGTTGCTTTTACACTGCTGCGCTTTGCGCTTGTAGGTTTGTCGTTCTCACCCCATACTTCGCCATTTTCCAATGTCATTGAGATGGGAGCGGCTGCTATCACCTGCTGGTCGTTGAAAACAATGTCGTAGGTAAGCTGCTTACCTGCTGTGATGTTTGTCTTCAGCTTGCCGTCGGGCGATGCAAGCTCATACTTCTTCTGTGCCTGTGCTGTCAATGTGAACAAGCAGGCAATCAATAATAGTTTAAAGATTCTCATAGATGTTATTTATAAAATTTATGCAAAGATAAGGTTTATTTATGAGATATACTTTATAATTGCATGAAATTTGACGACATAACAAGACTTCAAACAACAAAAAACGCGAATTTATAAGCTGCTTGAATAAAATTCAAACAGCTTATAAATCTATCAATTTGCTCCGGAGATGATTATTGCTCCAAGACCGGAAATGAAGAATGCAAACATGAAGGCAAGCAGAATATCGACGTTGCGGGAAGAGCCCTTGAATTCTTTCCACACGAATATTCCCCACAAGGCGGCAACCATAGGCGCTCCTTGTCCGAGGGCGTATGAGACTGCTGCTCCCGCCTTGCCGGCGGCAATATAGCTGAGGGCTGTTCCCAATCCCCATATCACTCCGCCGAGGACCCCTACAAGGTGCGTGGCGAGAGGCCCTGCAAAATATTCCTTATAGGTAACGGGCGAGCCGACGAACGGTCGTCGCATGATTATTGTATTGAAGAGGAAATTGCTCACAAATATTCCCACCGAGAAGATGAAGAATGCCGAATAGGGCGTAGCCATGCCGGGAGTGGGCGATTCGAAGTTGTCAAGGTCCATCGCTGCTGCTACAAAACGGTAGAAGAAGGACATGAGCACGCCGGCGAGTATTGCAACCAGCGCTCCTTTTTTATTTGTACCGCTGCTGCCGCTGCCCATTTTTCCTGATGCTACGGCATTAAGTATTATGGCTATCATCACTAATGCCACTCCGAAGAAGAGCATGACTGCATCGCCTTTTGGGTCGCCAAAATAGTTTATGAAGACTCCGAGCACAAGGGCTATGCCTACTCCCAACGGGAAGGCAACTGCAAGTCCTGCCATTGACACGGCTGCCGAGAGCAATATATTGGCAAGATTGAAGATTGCTCCGCCGATAAATGCGCTAAGGTAGTTTCCGATGGTTATCTGTCCAAGATCGTCGACAAAACTGCGTCCTGCATCGCCTGTACTGCCAAGAGTGAAGCCGAGCACTATCGAGAACAGCAGAATACCAATAACATAATCCCAATAAAAAAGTTCGTAACGCCACGTCTTTCCCGCAAGTTTCTGGGTATTTGCCCATGAGCCCCAACAGAGCATGGTAACAAAACAGAGTACTACTGCGAGAAGATAATTATCAACTATAAACATAATATTGCTGTTTTTAGAAGCTGTTTCATTGTTATCCTACTACATTCTATCTATCTCTTCGCGATAGGGCAAAGACGATTGTGCTCCCATGCGGGTTACTGTTACCGATGCGCATTTGTTGGCAAATTCCACTGCTTCGAGTATGCCTTTATGCTCGGCAAGCGCTACACAAAGGGCACCGCAGAATGTGTCGCCTGCCGCAGTAGCGTCAACTGCCTTGACTTTTATTGCCGGCACCTTGTGGTAGGCTCCATTCTCCTTGACGAAGGCTCCTTTTGAACCGAGTGTTATGACTACATTCTTAACGCCTTTGTTGCTAATAATGTCTGCGGCACGACAGACACTCTCCATGTCGGTAATCTTCACTCCTGTGATGAACTCCGTTTCCGTCTCGTTGGCTATTATCATATAGAGGGAATCGAGCAATGCATCGGAAAGAGACATTGCCGGCGCTGGATTAAGAATTACTTTTTTGCCTTTCTCATGGGCAAGACGCGCTGCATATTCCACCGTTGCGACAGGGGTTTCCAATTGCATGAGCACTATGTCTCCACGTTCTATCATGCCTTTGGAGCGCTCCACATCTTCGGGAGAGAGTTGAGCGTTTGCGCCCGATGCAACGGCAATGCAGTTTTCGCCGTGGGAATCCACCATGATTAGCGCTACACCTGACGGGAGTTCGTTGTCAACTGTAATGTGTTCCACATCTATTCCTTCCGCCTTATACTGTTCTATGGACCGGCTGCCGAAATGGTCGTTGCCTACTTTTGCCAGGAAACAGACATCTCCACCCAAACGTGCGGCAGCCACAGCCTGATTGGCGCCCTTTCCGCCGGAATTCATAAAGAAATTGCCTCCGATGATTGTTTCGCCAGGAAGCGGCAGGCGCTCCATGTTTATGACCATGTCGGTATTGCAACTGCCTACTACCACTATTCTTTCGCTCATTTTCGTTTTTATTTGAAGTAACTCTTCTACATGAACAAGAGAACTGCTTGTTTGTTCATTGTCGTCCTAACATAATTCCGTTAAATATCCTGCCGGATGATATTCCTAAACGGCGAGCCGAGAAGAATTCCTCGTGCGAGGAGTATGTGCAGACTCCGCTGAGATGTATATTTTCAGGACGCAGGCCGCATGAGAGGAGTTGCAGGCGGTTGGCTTCCCATAGGTCTATGTGCCATTTTTCCGAAAAGCGTTCAGCTATCCGGGACATGGGGAAAGTGGCGGCACTGAAAGCATCATAGACCTCGTCGCCCACCTCGAACGCTGCAAGTGATATTCCGGGCCCTATCACTGCCTTTGCATGTGGCAAGGAGCGTCCGTCGCTCATTATTGCTATGCACTTTTCGACTATACGACGAACTGTTCCGCGCCACCCTGCATGGATGGCTGCAACTGTTTGAGAGGGTTCATCGTATATAAGAATAGGGATGCAGTCGGCTGTGGATACTCCTATGCACACTCCCCGCTCGCGGGTAAAGATTGCATCCACGCCTTCTGTTTTTTGGAAGCGTGATTCTTTGTCGAGGGCAAGAAAAGCGGCATCCACATGCAATGTTTCTATGCCATGAGTCTGACGTGGCAATATCAGATGTGTGTCGTCTATGGCGAGTTCCTTGCACAGCAACTTCCTGTTTGCCGAGACATTTTCGGGTGCATCACCACAATAGTGGGTTATGTTGAATGATGAGTATGTGCCCTGCCCTACTCCACCGCCGCGCATGGTGGAGAATGTCGTTACATCGGAATGAAGATTGTATTTCAGTAATTGAGGTTTCATTGTCTGTCTTAATAAAAGAGCGACAGAGGCTTTGCGGCAGCTATGCCACAGCCTCTGTCATCTGTTTATACTTAACGTCTGTAAGATTTAACCGATTGTCTGGAATGCTTGTTCAAGGTCGGCTATTATATCCTCTACATCTTCTATACCTACCGACAGACGCATAAGGTCGGGAGCAACACCTGCCTCTATAAGCTGTTCGTCTGTAAGTTGACGGTGGGTGTGGCTTGCGGGATGCAGGATGCAGGAGCGTGCGTCGGCTACATGAGTTACGATAGCTATCAGCTTGAGGGTATCCATAAAGCGGATGGCATCCTCTTTGCTGCCCTTGATGCCGAAAGCGAGCACTCCGCAGGCTCCATTGGGGAGGTATTTGTTGGCAAGTTCATTGTACTTGCTGCTCTTGAGACCGCAGAAGTTCACCCACTCTACCATAGGATGTGCTTCGAGATATTCTGCTACCTTCTGGGCATTTTCGCAATGACGGGGCATGCGGAGGTGAAGTGTTTCGAGACCGAGGTTAAGCAGGAATGCATTTTCGGGCGCCATCATTGCACCGAGGTCGCGCATCACCTGGGCTACCATTTTTGTTATGTAGGCAGCCTTTCCGAATGCTTTTGTATATACAAGGCCATGATATGACTCGTCGGGCTCGGTGAGACATGTGAACTTATCGTGCCATGCCTCCCAATCGAAATTGCCGCTGTCGATTACTGCGCCGCCTACGGCAACAGCATGACCATCCATATATTTAGTGGTCGAATGGGTTACAATGTCTACTCCCCACTCTATCGGACGACAGTTCACCGGAGTTGCAAAGGTGTTGTCTACTATTACAGGCACTCCGTTCTTATGGGCAATGCGCACGAATTTCTCAAGGTCGAGCACGTTCACGCTGGGGTTGGAGATTGTCTCGCCGAAAAGGGCTTTGGTGTTGGGACGGAACGCTGCCTGTATCTCCTCTTCCGATGCGTCGGCGTCCACAAAGGTTACATCAATGCCGAGCTTCTTCATTGTTACGGAGAAGAGGTTGTATGTACCGCCATAAATGGTACTTGCCGACACAAAATGGTCGCCAGCCTGGCATATATTGAAGATGGCATAGAAATTGGCTGCCTGACCGGAAGAGGTCATGACTGCTCCTACTCCACCTTCGAGAGCTGCAATTTTTGCACCTACTGCATCTACTGTGGGATTCTGCAAACGTGAGTAGAAATATCCGCTGTCTTCGAGATCAAAGAGACGTGCCATCTGTTCGCTTGTCTCATATTTGAATGTTGTACTTTGGAATATCGGCAATACTCTGGATTCACCTTTCTTGGGTGTCCATCCTGCCTGCACACACATTGTGCCGGGTTTCATTTTCTTCTGCATATTGTGTTTTGTTTATGTGATTGCGAAGATACAAAGAATATTTGTTACTCCTGCATAGTATGATTATTTTCTTGTTTCGAAATGGAGTTCATTCATCATTGTGAATGTGCTGCCGCCGTCTGCAGAGAGGTACAACAAAAGAGTGTTGCTGCCCTTCTTTACCTTTTTGCCCGCAGTCAGTGTTACTGAATAACGCACTCCATCGCCCGATGGCAGGTCAACAATATCCTGCATCGGAGAGATGTGGATACCTGAGGTGTTTCGTTTGAGTTCCATCTTCGGAATCAGCAACGGAATATTGTTCGGGGTTACGTTTATTATATCATAGCTTACAGTTGCTGTTTCTCCGGGAGTCAATGCCGACGTGCCTGAAGAGGTCGCTAATTTCACATTGACGATACGTACATCGCGCCTCATACCGCTTAACGCGCCCATACTTCTCCTCGCTTTGTTTCTTTTTGGCTTTTCTGCACTGCTGCTGTATTCTGTCCTGCTCTCCGTAGCATACGAGGACTCCCTGCGAGGTGCAGTCGCAATCGCGCCTATTGCTGCACCGGAAATTGCTCCGATGGTTGTACCCATAAAGTGCCCGCGGGGAGAACGGGAAGAGAGTCCTCCAATCGCTCCTCCGAGTGTAGCTCCTGCCTGCAAGCCACTCATTGAAGCCATCACCTGAGTTGCATTATTGCTTGCACAGCCTGCAAGCATGGAAGAGAGAAGGATAAAGCAAATTATATTTTTCATCATGACATATTAATTTATTGCGAAGATACCAAGAAACAGACAAATGTTTGTATAAACATATGAATAAAACAAGAATATGTTCTAATTTTATTCCGGACGGTTAAGTTAAAAAGGAGAAGTTTACCGATTTCTCAGCAAACTTCTCCTTGATATATTTCTTCGGACATCTCGTCCAAAGGATTCGTATTTTGGCTTATTCTGCAGCTGCTTCCTCAGCAGGTGCCTCTGTTGCAACAGGAGCGGCAGCCTTCTTGCCTGAACGACGTGTACGGCTCTTCTTGGCAGTGGGCTTAGCCATATTCTCGTTGAAGTCAACCAACTCGATGAAACACATCTCAGCGGCGTCACCAAGACGGTTACCAAGTTTGATGATACGTGTATAGCCACCGGGACGCTCTGCAACCTTCTCAGAAATAGTACCGAAAAGTTCGATGATTGCCTCCTTGTTCTGCAAGTAGCTGAACACTACACGACGAGAATTTGTTGTGTCTTCTTTAGACTTTGTGATCAAAGGCTCAACGAAT
>CAYWIE010000005.1:0-72036 GCA_964458275.1 uncultured Bacteroidaceae bacterium | reverse complement strand
GTTTTACAGCGAGTGCAGCCTATCTTATCAAAATAAAATTTAAACAGCTTCTTATGTTTTTGATGTGCTTTTGCTCTTAACTCCACAAATGTTTTGTTCTCTTCGATTGTTGTATTATCTTTACAGATGCAAACAATAGGAGGTTGCACGCAAACAGTTGCATAAACATTGCTGTTTTTGTAGAGCAACTGCAAAGATAGTCTTTTTGCTTTCTTTTCAAGGTTTGTGGATTATCAAAAAAGTGAAAAATGGGGCATTTGTTGCCGATATTAACTTTTTTTGTAGAAAATGAGATTAATTGTTAACATATTTATACAATAGAATTTATGAGTAAACATGATTTGGAGCCTAAAGCGCTGTTTGGATTTTTTGATGATGTTTGCGAAATTCCTCATCCCTCGAAACATGAGGAACGAATTTCGGCATTTCTTCAGGAGTTTGGAAAAAAACTCGGTTACGAAACTATTGTCGATAAGGCAGGAAACGTGCTGATAAAAAAACCGGCATATCCGGGATATGAAAACTGCAAGACGGTAATTCTGCAAGGACACATGGATATGGTGTGCGAGAAGCGTCCGGATGTGGAGCACGATTTCTTGAAGGATTCTATAAAGACCTATGTCGACGGCGAATGGCTCAAGGCTGAGGGTACGACACTCGGTGCCGACAACGGCATCGGAGTTGCCGCGTCAATGGCTGTCCTTGCCGACAAGGAGATGAAGCATGGTCCTGTAAACTGTCTCTTTACAGTAGACGAGGAGACGGGATTGACAGGGGCAGAAGTGCTCGAACCCTCTATGCTTGATGGAGACATCCTGATAAACCTCGACTCGGAGGATGAGGGCGAGATTTTCATAGGTTGTGCAGGCGGAGTCTGCACATATGCCGACTATAAATTCCTTTGGACACCGATTGCAGGCAACCTCTTCTGCTTCAATGTGGAAATATCGGGCTTGACAGGCGGCCATTCGGGCGATGACATAAATAAGAATCGTGCCAATGCCAATAAATTGCTTGCGCGTTTCCTGAACAAGATGTCCGAAAAATATGAATTCTACCTGTGCGACATAAGCGGCGGTAACTTGCACAACGCTATACCCAGAGATGCTTCGGCTGTCTTCGCCGTTCCCGAAGAGGATAAAGAATCGGTACGCATCGACTTCAATCTTTTCGCAGCCGATGTTCAGGAGGAGTTTGCAGTAACCGAGCCAAACGCAAAATTCCTCTTGCAGAGCACCGAGCCGTGTGGCAAGGCAATAGACAAGAAGAGCATGACAGGACTCCTTAAATCTCTCAATGCTGTGTTTAACGGGGTGTATGCCATGAGCCAGGATGTCCCCGGATTGGTTGAAACCTCAAGTAACCTCGCTTCCGTAAAAAGAAACAGCGAAAATGTCATTACTGTTACAGCAAGCCAGCGCAGTGCAATCGTGTCTGCCCGCGAGAATGTTTCGCAAGCGGTGGGCGATGCTTTCGAGCTCGGCGGCGCCAACGTGCGTCGCAGCGGCGGCTATCCAGGATGGAAGCCCAATCCTTCGTCCGAGATTCTTAAGGTGGCTTCTGATGTCTACCGCGACCTTTTCGGCGAGGAAATAAGAGTGAAGGCCATTCACGCAGGGCTTGAGTGCGGTCTCTTCCTTGAAAAGGCTCCACGTCTCGACATGATTTCTTTCGGTCCCACCATGCGCGGTGTACATTCGCCCGACGAGAAACTTAATATACCGTCGGTTGCAAAATTCTGGAAACATCTTGTTGCTCTGCTTGAGAATATCCCTCAGAAATAATAAAACAGGTTTTTCTGCGTTCATAGAATAGCAACAACGCAAGATATGAACAAGATTTTATACCATATTATATTAATGCTTACATTGTCGGTATTCATCGTCGCATGCGACGATGATACCGATTTTTCGTCGAGTCCCACACATCTGCTCAGGTTTTCTAACGATACAATCACATTCGACACTCTGTTTGCGGAGACAACATCGTTTACAGCCTCTTTCCTTGTGCACAACCGCAACGGTTCGTCGTTGAGAATAAGCAGTGTTGCGCTTGGCGGAGGTGCCGGTTCGCCATTCCGTGTAAATGTAGACGGACAACACGGCAACAATATCCGGAATGTCGAGGTGCGCGAGAATGACAGTATCTTTGTCTTTGTTGATGTCAATCTCGATAGAAGCGGCACGGATGTTCCGTTCACGGTACGCGATTCGTTGGTGTTTACGCTCGAAAGCGGCATCAGGCAACAGGTGCAGCTTGTTGCATGCGGGCGAAACGCAACGCGCCTTAAGGCTCCGGTCGTCGAACGTGATACAACTTTTGGCGTTGGAGCATACATTATATATGACAGCCTTACTGTGGCAGAGGGCGCACAGCTGACATTGGCTGCGGGGTGCGAATTGTATTTCCACAGCGGGGCAGGTGCGAGTGTCTATGGTACGCTTGTGGCTCAAGGCACAAAACAGCAGCCTGTCATATTCCGCGGCGACCGCACCGACAATCTTTTCGACTATCTGCCCTACGACAGAGTGCCGGGACAATGGAACGGAATAGTATTCCATTCGTCGAGCAACAACAACAGCCTCGATTGGTGCGACATTCACAGCGCGAACTATGGAATATATATAGTGTCGGGAGATACGGCACAGCACCGCCTGACGCTCACAAACTCCACAGTCTGCAATTTTTCGGGCGATGCTTTTGCCGCGGAAAATGCACATGTCGACGTGAATAACTCCCTGATTGCCAATGCCGGCGGCAATTGTGTGAAAATCATTGGCGGCAGTGTCCGGTTCATACACTGTACGATAGCAAACTTCTATGTGTGGAAGCAGAGAGACTGCGCGCTTGCATTGCACAATACATTAGAGGGTGTCCCTGCTCCGTTGCGCGAAGCGCTCTTTGCCAACTGCATCATCACCGGTTCCAAGAACGACGAAATTATGGGCTATCTATATGAGTTTGGCGACACTGTTCCCGATGCGGCGCAATACAGATTTGTTTCTTCGCTGCTTAATACCACGCCCGTAGAAGAGGATGGGAATTTCGTAAACATCGTGTGGGATGCAAAAGATAATCCGCCATTTGCCAAAGAGCACTTTCATATGATAGACAACAGTGTCTATAAGTACGATTTTCATTTGGATTCCTTGTCTTCGGCACGCGGCATAGCCTGTGAAGAATATTCATTGCGCTTTTCTTATGATGCCGACAGCGTGGCGCGTCCGGCTGCTTCTGCCGATGCCGGCTGTTATCAGTATCGTCTGTTGCCGGAATAATGGCAAGAAACTTAAGGCAAAAGTATAAAAATTGGATTTCTGTACAAAAATTAGATACTTTATTACTACTTTTGCGCTTATAAAATATAATATTATGCCCGAACTATCAGAAAGAGCGATACTCATGCCTTCGTCTCCCATCAGACGATTGGCGCCGCTGGCGACAGCCGCAAAGGAACGTGGAGTGCATGTGTACCATTTGAATATTGGACAGCCCGACCTCGATTCGCCTGAGGCTGCCCTCGAAGCTATAAGAAAATTCGACAAGAAGATACTCGAATACAGTCCCAGTGACGGATTCCTTTCGTTGCGCGAAAAGCTTGTAGGTTACTACGACCAATATCAGATAAAGCTGAAACCCGAAGATATTATCGTAACTTCAGGCGGTTCAGAAGCTGTGCTGTTTGCATTTATGTCGTGCCTGAACCCCGGCGACGAGATTATTGTTCCCGAACCTGCATATGCCAACTACATGGCGTTTGCAATTTCGGCGGGCGCAGTGATACGTCCCATCCGCTCGACCATTGAGGAGTCGTTTGCGCTTCCCCCGATGGAGAACTTCGAGAAACTAATAAATGAACGTACACGCGGCATCCTTATCTGCAACCCGAACAATCCGACCGGCTATCTCTACACGCGCAAAGAGATGAACAGCATCCGCGACCTTGTCAAGAAGCACAATCTCTTCCTCTTCTCCGACGAGGTTTATCGCGAGTTTATATACACGGGTTCGCCTTACATCTCTGCATGCCACCTTGAGGGTATCGAAGAGAATGTAGTGCTTATCGACTCTGTGTCCAAGAGATATTCCGAATGCGGTATAAGAATAGGTGCGCTGATTACCAAGAACAAGGCATTGCGCGAGGCTGTGATGAAGTTCTGTCAGGCACGTCTAAGCCCTCCATTGTTGGGACAGGTGGCAGCCGAAGCTTCGATTGACGCCCCGCGTTCATACGCCATAAATACATACGAAAAGTATATCGAGCGCCGCAACTGCTTGATAGACGAGCTCAACAAGCTTCCCGGTGTCTATTCTCCCATTCCTATGGGTGCCTTCTACACAGTGGCGCGTCTGCCTATCGACGACAGCGACAGATTCTGCGAATGGTGCCTCTCTGAATTCCAATACGAAGGCGAGACTGTGATGCTTGCTCCTGCATCGGGATTCTATTCCGAAAAGGGGTACGGCGCCAACGAAGTGCGCATAGCATACGTGCTCGACAAAGCGCAATTGAAGCGTGCGATATTTATACTCGGAAAGGCATTGGAACAGTATCCCTATCGTACAAACCAGTAAAGTGATAGTGTGATAAAAAAACAACAAGAGGCAACTGAAGAAATAAAGTTGCCTCTTGTTGTTTTACATCATTATTGGAGGAAGTTCTGTCATGTCCGAATCTATCGAGTAGCCGTTGGGGTATATGAGCAGAATGCTTCTGCCTGTGTAATTGCGCTGTATCTGTGTGAATATGTGGTCGAGTGATGGCCGGAACGAAATAGAGCCGCGACGGGCGCTCACAACTATCAGCAGATGGTCTTCACGTACAAGCTCAGAGATTCGTTTGAGATCGTTGCCGCCGTCTGTCTCGTAATATTCGGCGCGTGCTCTGCTCTTGTTCTCCTTCAAATGCTTTTGTATGAGCGTCATAGTATCTATGTGCCCGTGATATTTGATGCGGCATCCGAGTCCGGTTGCGAGGCGCTCTGTCTGGTCTACCCAATGGAAGAATCCTGCCTCGAATTCGGTCTTTGCAGGGAAGGTAATGTGGATGCAGCTTATGGTGTTTACAGGTATTGTAAGCCTTGCCATTATTATCTGGCTGTGAAGGCCTGTCAGCAGTTCGGGAAGCACTGCTCCCAGAAAAGAGTCGTTGGGCGAGGCTTTTTCGTGGAAGCCGACTATCAGTTCGTGATAGTTGTTCTCCTTCATCTCGTGTATGATGCCGTGTGAAAGGTTGGTCGTAAGTCTTAGCTTTGTCAATAGCTGCACATTCACGGTTGCGGCAATGTCTGCCGCCTTTTCCAGCACCCTTGTTCCTTGAGCCATCTGTTTCTCGTCTTCGTCGAGTACAACATTTACTGCGGTAAGCGGAACTGTTGATTTTTCCTTGCGCAACAGAATTGCCAGGCTCATCAGACGGTCGACCATGTCGGGATTGGCAAGGCTGATAAGAGTCTTGTCGGCTATGTCTATGGGCTTGTCTATAACCTCTCCCGACATTGCAATCCTGCGCGATGCGTGCTCTGTGAGTATGGAACTTACAACGCAGGTTACAAGTATAAGTATGATGGTTCCGTTGAGGACATCGTCGTTGAGCAGTCGTGAGCCGTCTTCGAGTATTATGTTGTATCCGACAAGGACGGCTGCAAGGGTAGCGGCGGCCTGCGCATTGCTCAAGCCGAATATGAGCCGCCGTTCATCGCCCGACATCTTGTATGCCTTTTGGGTAATCCACGAAGCCAGCCATTTTCCGAACAACGCTATGACTATCATCACTCCGGCAACCATCAGCGCATTGCCGCCGCCGAAGAGGACTTTAAGGTCGATAATCATTCCGACTCCTATAAGGAAATAGGGGATAAAAAGGGCGTTGCCGACAAACTCGATGTGCTTCATCAACGGTGATGAACGCGGAATGAGCCTGTTCAGCGCCAATCCGGTGATGAAGGCTCCGAGTATGCCCTCCATGCCGGCAAGCTCCATCAGACCGGCGCCCAAGAACAGCATTGCCATTACGAAAATATATTGTATGATGCCGTCGTTGTACTTGCGGAAGAAGAAACGCGCAATGCGGGGGAAAATGAATACTATAACCAATGTTATTGTTATCATTTTCAGCATCAGCGCAGGCAGGAACCATGCTCCTGCCACCCCCTTGTACATGCCGCCTATCACTGCAAGCACAAACAGTGTCAGTGTGTCGGTAACGATGGTGCCTCCGACGGCGAAATTTACGCAACGGAGACGCGAAAGGCCATAACGTGCCACGATGGGGTAGGCAATCAGCGTGTGTGAGGCGTACATACTTGCAAGCAGCACAGATGCCGTAAGCTCATAGTCGAGTATTGTAAGGTTTGCAATGATTCCTATTGCCAACGGGAATATGAATGCCGTAAGTCCGAGCAGCAGGGCGCCGCCTTGTGCCATTTTCATCTCCTGCATGTTTATTTCGAGGCTGGCAAGGAACATGATGTAGAACAGGCCTACATCGCCAAAAAGCTCGAAACTGCTGTCGTGTGCCAGGATGTTGAGTCCGTGAGGACCGATGAGCAAACCTGCAAAAATCATTCCAATTATATGCGGCAGGCGCATCTTGTTGAAAATGATGGGAGCAAACAGTATGATGCACAGCACAAGGAAGAATATCCATGTGGTGTCTGTTATGGGGAATAGGGAACTTATGTTCATTATAATATTGTTTTACAACTGCAAAGTGCAATTACCAACTGTATGTGAAACCAAGCATCATCTTTTCGTATATCTGCCAGTAGCCATACTTGTCGCTATATTGACTGCGTGCCTTGTCGTCGAAACGGGTGTGTACAAAGAGCGATGCAGACAGGAATCTGTTGAGCGTCAACCGGAACGTGTTCTCCCAATCGTGCTCCACGCGAGAGTATGTGGTGTAATAATACAAACGGGTTTTCCACGAAAAGTTTTTAAAAAGTTGATATGTTCCGTTGACTTCGAGCTTTGTACCGAAATCCTCAAAATGGTGGCGTCCGTTGCGTATGCCGTAATGTTTGACGGCGAGGTCGCCGTATCTTACGAAACGGTAGTTGTAGGCAGACAATGGTGCAAGGTAGACAGAGAGAGAGCCTTTTGCAATTTTGGGCTTATAGTCGATACCGAATGAGAAGTTGGCGTTGAACGGCGCCATGAAATTAGAACGGAAGTCGGTCTTGTTGGCATCGTAGAAAGGCAGGAACTGTGTCCAGACCTGTGCCTGTATGGTGTAGTAGAAATCCTTGATTCCTTGGTAGTTGAGCTTTGATGTGAAACGCAGTAGGTCCTGGTTGGTCTTTATGCTGTGTACGGTGTCGGAGGGCGCTGTGTAGAATCCCAACTTGGCTTCGAGCAGATTCTCGAATTGCAGCTTCTTCTTGTCGTCATACTTCAGCTTGAAATCAACCTCGACAAGCATATTCTTGGTGTTCTCACCTCCGCTGCGCCAATTGTCCGAAAAGAAGTTCTGTGTGTAATTTATTCCGAGATTTGCGTATGTACGCCAATAATTGGGCTTTACGACTTTTGTCTCAAGGTCTCCGGTTACATTTTCGGGCATGACAATGGGGGGAATTGCATTCAGTGTGATGCCTGACATGTGGTTGAACTTGTCGTCGTCGCTCAGAGTTGTCTCTTTCCGTATCTCGTCCTCTGTTGCCCAAACAAGCGACGGATTGTTGCGATAGAGTTCCAATAACATTCCGTCAATTATTGTCTTGCGTTTGGCGTCTATCTCTAATTGCGAATTTCCGGCCTCTTTGCCGAATCTGATGTCTTTGTTGTAATTGGAACTCAATGCCGACCTGTAAAGCGTGGGCCGCATATAGAGCTTAATAAAGGTAGGGTTGGTGCGGTCTGTTCCGTCTATGTTGCTTAAGTCGACTGTTGTCGTGTCATATTTTGCGATGATGGAATCCAACAGCTGGGAAAAAGATTGCTTTATGCTTGAAATAGAATCCTCTATGCTCATAACCTCTTCAGCCCTATCGTTGCTTGTGATGGAATCACCGGCTGTTGTTGTAGGGTCATTTGCAGCACTCTTTTCTGCCGAGGAGACAATGGAATCTCCTGCTGTGTCAAATGTTATGACTGAGTCCTTTTTCTCTGTAACGATTGAATCCTTGCTCAATGAAACCGTATCATTTGTCAGAACCGTATCATTGCCGGCAGTAATGTTGTTTATGATGATGCTGTCCTGCTGTTGTGCCCAAGTTGGCAGGCATGTGCAAAATAGCAGTGTGAGTATGGCGAAAGCTATGTTTTTCTTCATAGTATTATAGAGACTGTTTCGTAAAGCAATGGAGGGAATAAAATAAAACGCTCCTCCACAAATATTCTTTTGCAAAGATAGTGCAAGCCGAGCGAAAAGCCAAACTTGTTTGGGGTTTTCCGAGACGCCGTCTATCTTCGGCTTGCCAAAGTCGTGCAGACAAATCATGCGAAAGAAACAGTTTTATGTAATTTTGCAATACGCTTCAAATAAATTTACGTTAGAAAGCCGTTAATTGCTTAATTTTTCCTACCTTTGCAACTTGCTTACGAAAACAGATATAAAACAAAACCTACAAATAAATTATGGACAAAAACAACCTAATAGGATTCGGACTCATAGGTCTGGTGCTTTTTACATTCATCTACTTCAATCAACCCGACCCGGCTCAGATCGAAGCACAAAAGCGCTATCAGGATTCAATAACAGCAGTGATGCAGCAACAAGAGGCCGAAGCACGCGCCCTTGCCCTCAAAGAGGCTCAGGAATTGCAGGCGCAAAGTTCGGACAGCACATCAGTGCTTTTCAACGCCCTCAACGGCGAAGAGAGTTTCGTAACTCTCTCCAACGAAAAACTGAGTGTGCGCATCTCAACCCTCGGAGGACGCATCTGCTCGGCAACCCTTGCCGACTACATGAATCAGGAAGGCAATCCTGTAACACTTTTCAGCGAAGAGGACAATATCCCCGTGCGCAATGTCCGTCGTGCAGACGATAAGATATTCAACCAGCTCTACTACACCATCGACGGCAAAGAAGAGAATATCGACACACGCAAGCTCTATTTCACCCCCGTTGAAGTGTCGAGCGACAAAGTCGTAATGCGTCTGTCGTTCCGCATCGATAAGTACATCGATTTCATATATCGTCTGCTCCCCGACAGTTATGTGGTAGACCTCTCGATAGAGGCACATAATACAGAAAACATCTTCTCGGCATCTGCCAAGCAGATAAACATCGTGTGGGAACAGATATTGCGCCAGCAGGAGAAAGGCTACACCTTTGAGCAGCAGTACACTTCGCTTACCTACAAACCTGTAGGCGAGGACACAGAACACCTCAACGAACGTGGCGACGAAACAGAAAAGCCCGAAGAACCGCTCTCATGGGTGGCTTTCAAGAACCAGTTCTTCTCTTGTATCATGGTGTCAAAAGAGCAATTCAACAACGTGATTCTCGAATCTGACACTCTGCACGAAGGCAAAGGCTTCCTCAAGGTATGCTCGGCAGACATGACAGCTCCTTTCGACCCGTCCGGAAGAATTGCAACCGACTTTTCGTTCTATTTCGGTCCCAACAAGTTCAGTACCCTCAAGGAGAGCAACACTCTCATCGGTGGCGAGGACAACGACCTCCAGTTGCAGAAACTCATCTACTTCGGCTGGCCCATTGTACGCTGGATAAACCGATTCTTCATCATGTACCTCTTCGACTGGCTCACAAGCTGGGGAATGAGCATGGGACTTGTGCTGTTGCTCCTCACCCTTATAGTAAAGGCAATAGTTTATCCTTTCACTCTGAAATCATACGTTTCGTCGGCAAAAATGCGTGCCCTGAAGCCATATATCGACGAGATAAACGCAAAATATCCCAAACAGGAGGATGCGATGAAGAAGCAGCAAGAGATAACGATGCTCTACAGCAAATACGGTGCAAGCCCTATGGGCGGTTGTCTGCCTATGCTCATACAGATGCCCATCTTCATTGCAATGTTCAACTTTGTGCCCAACGCCATCGAATTGCGTCAGCAAAGCTTCCTTTGGGCAAACGACCTCTCTACATATGACGACGTGATAAGCTGGGGAACATCAATCTGGCCCATCGGCAACCACATAAGCCTCTTCTGTCTGCTCTTCTGCCTTGTGCAAATAGCAAACACCTACTACACATCGAAGATGCAGCCCAATATGGGCGGTTCACCCGAACAGATGCAGCAGATGAAGATAATGCGCTGGATGATGTATCTGATGCCCGTCGTGTTCTTCTTCATCTTCAACGACTACTCGGCAGGACTCAACTATTACTACTTCCTCTCTACACTCATCAGCGTAGGAATTTTCATATACCTGCACTACAAAGTCGATGAGAACGAACTTCTCAAAAAGATGGAAGCATATTATGAGAAGAACAAGAACAACCCCGCCAAGCGTACAAACTTCATGGCAAACCTCGAAGCAATGCAGAAGGAACTTGAGCGTCGCAACGAAGAACTGAAGAAAAATAACAAAAGATAATCAAATATTTATAAATCATGGGTTTATTCGATTTTTTCAAGAAAAAACAGCAGCCGGCCGAAAAGGTTGGAGGCATGGAAGACTTCATGACACTCATCAGAGTATACTACCAATCGGTGCTTGCTGCCAACCTCGGAATTACAAACATAGGTATGTTGCCCGACCTTGCAACATTCAAGCGCACCCTTAAGGTTGCCACCCAGAACAACAAACTGGGTGTGGCAGAGCGCAGCAAATGCAAAAAAATGCTTGAACAGCTCTACGGAATGAACGACAAATTCTTCAAGGAGATAGACCAGTCAATCAAGCGCAACTGCAAGACCGTGAACGATGTCAGAACATATCTTTTCGCATTTCAAGGCTTCAACAACGACCTTATGATGCTTGTCAGCAACCTCATGCAGTGGAAGTTCCGCATCCCCGGCGTGTTCCATAAACTGCTGTACAGCATGACAGAAAAGGTGATAAACGACATCCTTACAAAGAACAATTGGAAAGACGAGGCGACATTCAAGACAGTCTATGCCATCCGCCAGCAGAAAGAGCGTTTGGGCTACTCTGCCGAATGGATGACACAGTATGTCTACAAGATTGTAACATTGGCAAAGAAAGAACCGCGTCCCAAAGGCAACCCTGAAGAGACAAAGTAAAATAAAAAGACAAAAGAGGCAATCTTACTGCAAGGTTGCCTCTTTTTACAGTAACTCCAATGTCAGTACCCACCGAAAAGCACCCTTTGCAACCATTCTTGCCCGCAGGAGCAAGAATACTTATGCTCGGCAGTTTCCCACCCAAAGAGGAGAAATGGTCGATGCGATTCTTCTATCCTAATTGGATAAACGACATGTGGCGAATCATGGGCATTGTATTCTATGGCAACAGGCAGCACTTCGAGGTTAAAGGCGAAAAACGGTTCGACAAGGAGACGGTAACGCAATTCTGCTCGGAGCGCGGAATTGCCCTTTACGATACAGCATGCGAGGTCCGCCGTCTGAAGGACAACGCTTCGGACAAATATCTTGAGATAGTAACCCCAACCGACCTTTGTGTCTTGTTGGAGCAGATACCCGAATGCCGCGCCATTGTAACAACCGGGCAGAAGGCCACCGATGTCATAACGAAGACATTCGGATGCAAGGAACCTCCGGTAGGAGGCATGGAGACAATCTCTCTTGCCGGCGGACGCACACTGAACTTCTGGCGCATGCCCTCCTCGTCGAGAGCCTATCCGTTGGCACTTGACAAAAAGGCGGAATACTATCGCAAAATGTTCGAATATGAACAATTTTATATATCTTAGCGAAGAAAAACAAAAAACATGATATAACAAATGAAAAAACTACTCCTTACAATTGTCGTGGCACTTCTTGCCATGCCCCAACTGCGAGCCGACAAAGGAATGTGGCTCCTGCAGCTTATGCGTCAACAGAACCTCGAAGACCAGATGCGCAAATTAGGTCTTCAACTGAGCGTCGACGAAATATATTCTCCCGGTGCACCATCGATTAAGGATGCTATCGGAATTTTCGGTGGCGGCTGTACCGGTGAGGTGGTGTCGCCCAACGGTCTTGTACTGACAAACCACCACTGCGGTTTCAGCTTCATACAGCAGTTGAGCACGGTGGAGCACAACTATCTGCACAACGGATTCTGGAGCAAAAGCTACGAAGAGGAGCTGCCTTGCGAAAACATTGGCTTTACCTTCGTGGTGAAAATAACCGATGTTACCGACGAGATAAATTCACGTGTGAAGAGCGGCAAGATAACAGAAGAGCAGTCGTTCAACCGCTCCGAACTTGCCAAAATAGGCAAGGAGCTTTTCGACGCTGACAATATCGAGGGCAAGAAATATATGTATCCTCAGCTGCTTTCCTATTTCGAGGCAAACAAATACTATCTTGTGTACTACAAACGTTACACCGACGTGCGCCTTGTGGGTACACCTCCTTTTGCCATAGGCAAGTTTGGTGGCGAAACAGACAACTGGATGTGGCCCCGTCACACAGGCGACTTCTCCGTCTTCCGCATCTATGGCGACAAGGATGGCAATCCTGCCGCATATAGCAAGGATAATGTGCCTCTGAAAACACCCAAGCATCTCAACATCTCAATCGCCGGTGCCGAGCAGGGCGACTTTGCCATGATAATGGGCTTCCCCGGTTCCACATCCCGTTACCTCACAGCCGAAGAGGTTGAGCAGCGCATGTACCACAAGAACGAGCCGAGAATCGCCATGCGCGACCTGAGCCTGAAGGTCATCCGCGAGGAGATGGAAAAGAGCGAAGACATTTCAATAAAATATGCAAGCAAGCTCGCCCGCATCAGCAACTATTGGAAAAACTCGATAGGCATGAACAAAGCCATCATCGACAACAAGGTGCTTGAGACAAAGTTGCAGGAGGAGGCAGATTTCAAAGCATGGGCAAAAAGCATCGGCAATGCCGACTATGCCAATGTGGTAGAACAGATAAATGCTTGTGTAAGAGAGATGAACCGCACGCAGTACCTCACAACGCTCACAAGCGAACTTATCGGAAATGTGGAATTCTTTGCGCGCAACATTTACGATGGCAACAAGAAGATGTTCGACACTCCCGAAAAGATTGGCGAACAGATGCAATCATACTACTCATGGCTGCACAACCGCGACTACATTCACGACATCGACCGTCGCATAGCCAAAGAGGTGCTTCCTCTCTATTTCGAACTTACAAAGCCTGAGGAACGCAACAGCTATCTCAACGAGGTGGATAAAAAATACAAGGGCAAACTCGAAAAGTATATCGACGAGGTGTATGACAACTCCATCCTTTCCAACGAGAAGAACCTGAAGAAATTCCTCAAAAAGCCCACTCTGAAGAAATTTGAGAACGATCCCGCTTGCAAGCTTCGCTCTGCAATATTGTCTAGCCAGCGCGAGCTTTCGAAGAAGAACAGCGAGTTTGCCAAAAGAATCAACCCTCTTCACAAGACCTATCTCAAGGGCTTGATGGAGAAGGCAAACGGTGCTCCTATGGCTCCCGACGCCAACAGCACAATGCGTCTCACCTACGGCAGCGTGAAGCCCTACCAGCCCAAAGACGGTGTAACATACAACCACTACACAACCCTCAAGGGTGTGATGGAGAAAGAGAACCCCAAGAGCAGCGAGTTCATTGTGCCTGCACGCCTTAAGGAACTGTACGAAAGCAAAGACTATGGCGACTATGCACTTCCCAACGGAGAAATGCCCGTAGCCTTCCTCACCACCAATGACATCACCGGTGGCAACAGCGGCAGCGGTGTGCTCAATGCCAAGGGCGAACTTATAGGTCTTGCCTTCGACGGCAACTGGGAATCGCTCAGCGGCGACATCAACTTCGACAACGACAAGCAGCGCTGTATAAACGTAGACATCAGATATGTGCTCTTTGTGATAGAGAAATTCGGCGGTTGCAACCGTCTCATCGAAGAGATGAAGATTGTGAAGTAACTCTTACTTTTTGCAGATAAGACTGATATAGTCGGATGACATACTCTCCATCCTGTCCGTGCGGACAGGATGGAGAGTATGTCTTATATGACTTTGCGAAAATTTTTATTCTATTCAAGCAGCCATTTCCATATAGGTGTTGCTTCTATCGTCAGTCCGTTTGCTTCGATTGTCTCCTCTTCGTCATAAGTGATGATGCGGGCTTTATTAAGCGGGTGTATTTTGTGCAAGGCGACAAGTGCTGCGACTTCACGCTTGCGTGTCTCTTGGTCGCTCAGGCTGTATGCAGCCTGTATGGCATAGTTTTCTTCGGGGATATAAAAGTCCACTTCAATGTTCTTGTTGTAAAAATAGAGCCGTGGCGAATCTGTATCGGCATATCTCTTGTACAAGGTAATGGCGCACAAGTTCTCCAATAATGAGGTTTCCTGTTCGGTGAGGAATATGCTCAATAGTCCGTTGTCGGTAAAGTAGTGCTTCTTTATTGTCTCTTTTTCTACAAATTTAGAAGCATAGTTGTCTAAAGTAAAAAGTACGCACGCCTCTTTGACATATCTTACATAATCGATGATAGAGGCGGTGTTGGTAGAAATTCCGGTGCTCTTCACCATGTTGGCGAGTCGGTTATACGCAGTAGGTTGCTTCACATTTTCGGCAAGGCGTTTTATGGCAAGTCGCAGTGCCTGTTCGTTCTTTACGCCGTTGCGTTGTATTACATCGCCCAATATAATCTTTTCGTATAATCCGTTCAGCCAATGTCGTTTGTTGCGGTACATAAGCAGTTCGGGAAATCCACCCCAACGGAAATAGTCGTGCATCATTCGCTGCACCATGCTTTTCTGTTTGCCATACATCCATTCCTTGCCAAGCACTATGCCTTGTGCCTCTATATATTCACGGAAAGAATAAGGGTATACTTTCTCGTCGAAAAAGCGTGCACCGAGTGTGGTGGCAATATCCCGGCTCAGCATTCTGGCGTTGCTGCCTGTAATATAGACCATGTATCTCTGATTTGCCAATCTGCGGGCAAAATGCTCCCAACCATCGATATTCTGTATTTCGTCGAAGAATAATACCGGTTTGTCGGGATACATGTTGCTATAGGCCTGAAGTATCAAGTCAAAATCATCGGCAGTCATTCCCAACAGACGCTCATCGTCAAAATTGATATATACCAATTCCTTTGAGCTGTGTCCTTGAGCCATCAATTGCTTGGCTCGTTGGTACAGCAGATATGATTTTCCGGCCTGCCTTATGCCTACCAGTACATATCGTCCTTGTTTTTCAAATTCAAACGGTCGATGATAAAGTTCTACCTCCTGCAGTTCCTCTTGTCCTTCAACTATTAATGTTTTGAAAACATCCTTGTTCATATACTATATATTAAACATATTGATGATGCAAATATATAGATTTATTTATTGGCGACAAATAAAATTAGGTGGTTTTATTTATTGCCGGTAAATAAAATTGTACATTTGGGTTTCTCTTAATAAGTCAGTCGCTGTACTTCACGGGCCAATTGACAAGGTAGAGCCTCTCCGTCGCTCTTGTAAAAGCAGTGTAAAGCCAGCGGTAATAATCGGTGCTTATGCCATCGGGTGCAATAAAACCCTGGTCGAGGAATACACTCTTCCACTGGCCGCCCTGCGCCTTGTGGCATGTAACGGCATAGCCGTACTTCACCTGCATGGCATTGTAGTAAGGGTCCTCGCGCAGCCGCTCCATACGTTTGCGCTTGCTTCGTATCTCGTCATAATCCTCCCACACTGCATTGAAGAGCCGCTCGTTCTCCTCGCGGGTAAGCGACGGCGATTCGCTCGTCAGCGTGTCGAGAATGATTTTTACCTCCATCTCGCAGTCATAATCTGGGAAAGAGAGAGTAACATCGGCAAACTGAAAACCATACATTTCCTCGCTTCCTCCAACGCGTATGATTTCGGCGATGTCGCCGTTGGCAACAAAATCTATCTTTTCGAGAAACTGCTTGTCGGTTTTTCCAAGCTGTTCGCGCCAATAGTAATTGTTTTTGACAATCATCAGCAGGTCGCCCCTGTTGAGCCTCTCCTCGCGGTAGAGGATGCGCCTGCGGATGCCTTCGTTGTAGATGTTCGCCCTTTTGTTTGAGCGGCAAAGGATTATGGTCTCTTCTATCCCCACATTGCCGAATTCCGTCTCTATGCTCTCTATGAGGTTCTCTCCCGTGACGACGCAGATGTCGGGGAACCCTTTCAGCTTAATATCCGGAAGATGGTTCGTTTCGCCGCGTGATATAATCTTTCTCAGCATGGTGGCATTGGAGAGAATGCCCGAATCCTCGCTCTGACGCATCACCTGCGTGAGTTCCATCTGCGTAACGCTCAAGTACATGCTGCGCAGATAGTCGGCAGACAGGGCAGGGGAGAGTTCCTCGCCAACGGGAGGCAGCTGGGCGGTGTCGCCAAGCAACAGCAGGCGGCAGCCATCGCCGGAGTAGACAAACTCCACAAGGTCGTCGAGCAATGCGCCCGAACCGAACCCCGACATTCCACTGTTGGCAATCATCGAAGCCTCGTCGACGATGAAAAGAGTGTTCTTTGAGAGATTTTCGGACAAGGTGAAGCTGCTGTTGTCAACAATCGACTTTTGCCTGTAAATCCATTTGTGTATGGTGAATGCCCCTTTTTCGGAATAAGATGCAAAAACCTTTGCAGCTCTGCCGGTCGGTGCAAGCAACACACACTTGCGTTGCAGCTCGGCAAGCGTGCGCACAAGAGCCGACACAAGAGTGGTCTTTCCCGTACCCGCATAACCGCAAAGCACAAAAACAGCACGCCTGTCATGCGAAAAAATAAATTCTGACAATTTTTCTATCGAAATATCCTGCTCAACTGTTGGATTGAAAGGAAAATTTGCCTTAATTTGCGAAGCTAAATATTTATTTATCACTTTTATTTAATAAAATTTGCACAATAAAACGGCTATTCCGTTTTTTTGTCTTATTTTTGCGCTACGAAAATACATAATAAAATTATAGATACCAATGAAAAATGTTTTGAATCTGTTACTTCTTGTAACAATTGCGGGCTTGGCATATATCTGCTACCGCAGTATTATGGGTCCCATCGAGTTTGAAGAGGAACGTGATTTCCGCGAAAAGGCAATTATCGCGCGTCTTATCGATATTCGTACTGCGCAGGTTGAGTATCGTAACATCAAGAAGATTGGCTATGCCGACAATCTTGACTCTCTTATCGAGTTTGTAAAAACATCTCAGATGCCTGTAATCCTCAAAGAGGGTGAACTGGATGACAAACAGCTTGAGCGCGGTCTTACCGAAACAAAGGCTATGGCTATTATCAACAAGGCCAAAAAGACAAACAACTGGAAAGAGGTAGAGAAAGAAGGTCTTATGAACTTCCGTCGCGACACATCATGGATTGCACTTCTCGACACAATCTTCCCCAGAGGTTATCAGATTGATTCATTGGCATACGTACCTTTCGGCAACGGTGCACGCTTCGAGGTTGAGACAAGCATGGACACAACAAAAGCCGGCAGTCCTCAGTATCTCTTTGAGGCACGCACACCCTATGAGGTATATTTGTCAGGTGTCAACGACCAGGAGTTGGCAAACCTCATCAGCAACATGAAGAAGATGGACCGTTACTGTGGTCTTAAGGTGGGTGATGTCAATATGCCCAACAACAACGCAGGTAACTGGGAATAACACCATACCTGAAGCTCTAATTGCATGAACAAGGAGACAACAGTGTTTTCCACAACATCATCAACAACATTATCCATCCGTATAAGTACGGATGGATTTTGTTTTTGCACCTACGACCCGCAGGTGCCCGAGTCGGTGCGATACAACTATTATGAGTGCGACACATCCCTTACACTCGCAGCCAACTTCGATGCTGCATGGGAAGAATCCGGTCTTTCGGGTCAGCAGTTTGCCGCAACTCAGGTGATAATCGCCACCACTGAATTTACGGCTTTGCCCGGAGAATACGACAAGAAGGAGGATTATGAAAAGTTCTTTGCTTCCTGTTTCGACATACAGAACAGAGAGGTCAAGGTGCTTGCCAACAAGATGACGGCACAGAACATGACTGTACTCTTTGCTGTTGACGAAGAACTCTATCGCCGTGTGTGCGAAACGGGAAATGTGAATTTCTACTCAACGGCAAGCATCTTGTTGGGCTTTCTTGTGCGCTATCCGCGCGAAGAGGAGCGTTATATGCTCGCCTGCTATCATGGTTCAAAATCGTGGCTCATAGCAATGGAGGGTGAGCGTCCTGTGCTGATGAACAGTTTCGATGCCGAGAATACTGACGACCAGCTCTTTTATCTGCTGAGCATAATCTCAGAACTTGGGCTTTCGCAGGAGAGCGACACGCTTTTCCTCTGTGGAGACAGTGCGTCAGATGCCATGCAGATGGCAGTCGCCCGTTTCGTGCGCAATGTGGAGCGTGCCAATCCGCGCGAACAGTTCCGTTCCAACCTCCTTAACAAAATTGAAAACATACCATTCGATCTGCAAGCACTTATATTATGCGAATAGTCAGCGGAAAATATAAAGGACGACATTTCGATATTCCCCGAAATTTCAAAGCACGTCCTACTACAGATTTTGCAAAAGAGAATCTGTTTAATGTGTTGAACAATATCATTGACTTTGAAGGATGCAGTGTTCTCGACCTCTTTTCGGGTACTGCGGGCATAAGCCTTGAATTCCTCTCGCGGGGCTGTTCTCCGGTGATTTCCGTAGAACTCGATTCGCTTCACTACTCCCACCAGAGGAAAATTCATGCGAAGTTGGCCGACAAGGGGTGGATACCCTTGCGCGACGATGTCTTCCGCTTCTTGCGCAAGGATTCGCGCAAATATGATATTATCTTTGCCGACCCTCCATACATGCTGAAGGAGCTTGCTTCAATCCCCGAAATAATCTTCGAACGCAATCTGTTGGCAGAGGACGGTATCTTCGTGTTTGAGCATGGCAAGGATTATGATTTCAGCGGGCACCCCAACTTCATGCGCCACATAGTCTATGGAAGTGTGAATTTTACAATTTTCACTGCACAGCCTTTTGGGCATGAGGAGACAGAATGAGAGAAACAGAATGGTGTTGCTTGATGCAAATATAATTGCATAAGGTTGTTTTGTTTCTTTATCAAAGATATCACAAGGAAAAGCGGGAAATCCAATCCGGCAATAGGATTTGGATTTCCCGCTTTATTAAACAGCTTCTGAATTATTCGAATCTTTCATTCGTGTTATTCGGCGCTCTTCTTATATGCCATTTTAATGGTCGTATCTACAACGTTGCAGTCGTATGATTTTATTTTTTCGTCTAAGCCTTCCCATGGGCAGATACACTTGTGATGTTTTCGGACACAGTTGTTCTCGGCATCATATATATATCCCATAAGCTTGTGAGATGCAACCCAGCGTTCATGTTCCACCATTGCCATATTCTTAAGAAGCAGAGCATCCTCCTCCCCGCATTTATACGCCGTTGTGTAGATTTCGCGGGAATTGACATATCCATAGTATAATTTCAGCCGCTTTGACGAGTCATGCTCGCTGAATCCCATTAGAATCATCTTTGTCTGATGATGTAAAGAGTTGGATATGTTTTGAGCTATGCGGCGGTTTACGTCGTATATGGCATGATAGCGCGACATCTTTTTCTTATCCATCAAGCGGACAATCTCTTCTTCACCAAAATTTTTCTGCCATTGTTCCTCTGCCGATAATTCCGAGTTTTCATATACTCTGTTGAATTCTTTAGCCTCTCTTAATGTAATATCGGACAAAATTGAATCGCAGCAGTATAAATCCTTCTGCTTGCCATAGAGCTGGAGCTCGATGTTGTTCCCCTCTATTGATTTGTTGAGGTTGTTGGCAACCTCGGTCATTCGTCTTTCGTTGCTGTTGTCATAGCATCTGAGCATTATTTTAAGCATAGGCTGATTGGCAGAACGGTTCTTAAGTGCATACTTGAACAGATTGACCGCAAGCGACAATCCCGCCTCGTCATTGTTCAGAGCTATTACCACATAGTTCAATTCGCTTATTATGTTCTTTATTATAGTCCAGAATTTTTCGGAATCAATGTCGGCTTGGTACAGCGAAAGTTCATCTTCGCCAATGGCTGGCATCATTTCCCGTACAAGTCCGGCTTTCTTATTCATCTTTTCGTCAATAGCATAGCATTTGAATGGACTCTTTTTGTGGTCAGAACCAACAAAAGCCGAGTATTCATACAGAAATTTGAATGCTTCCATGCCTGTGTTGCCGAAGCCTATAATCAGTGCTGTAAACGGTGATTTTACCAATCCTGTTGCTTTGTCTATTCTTACACAATTGACGGGCAGAGCAGATACATTCTGCTTCAATGTGGCAATTGACAGGAACGAAGAGTCTACAATCTTGATTTTCATGCGTTGCGATTCTCCATCGTATTGCGAATAATGATCGAAAATTTCGTTGTTTGCATCCCTGCGGGCATGTATATAGATAATGGGCTTCTCCTTGTCCATTGTGCCGAGCTTCTTGTCTTTTTGCAAGTTCAGTGCTCCTGCGATATTCTTGGTCTCGTCGTCAGACAAGAAGTAGAAATACGACTTTACGCTTTTCTGCAAAATGGTTCCTATGTTCTTCAGCTGCAGGCAGCCGAAAATATCTGTCGCATTATTGCCCTTGAGCGAATAAGGGCCATTGTAGCAATGGTCTACAAGTGCGTCGATTGCGTCCAAACGTGCAATTTCGCTGTTTTTTATGGTGATTGAGTTTGTGATGTTGCTCAAAGAGTTTTTTCGTTGTATGTTGTCTTCGCACTCTTTGTCGATATCTACGAAAATTATAGTCTCGTCTGCATGCTTCTTCCTGATGTCTTCTGCCAACAGTAAAGATGCTTCGTTGACGCCCCAGAACAGGTGTACTACTTTTCCCTTGGCGTGGAAATATTTATGGATGATTATCTTCATAGAGGATTTTATCTTGTAGCCTATCATTTTGAAGATGAACATGAATGCGACAACTGCGGCAGCAAAATGCAGCAGGGCGAATAGTGTCATATATGATGGGTCTTCGCGCAGGAATGAAGATACACGCGCCAAATCGTTGGATACTACGAACATCTTGAATGAAGATATGATAGCGCTAAGAACTACTGACAGGCCATTTACGTTGCTACCGTAGAATCCGACAATATATGTAAATACACCCAACAGCCAAACTGTCAACGATAGCGATAAGATGTGTTTCGACAATTTCTCGATAATTTTGGACTTGCATAGCAGAAGTATTATGACAGATGAGAATATTACAAAGAATATCATCCATAATTCTATTTGACACCAATTGAGGACTGTTTCGCCACTTTCTTTTGTTTGCCCCCAGGTGTCGAACATCCCTTTGAAGTTCCCTTGTAGGAACTGCATGATATTTGTCTGAATTTTGTCGAATAGCATATTGTAAATATTAATGTTTTTAATGTGTGTTAATATGGTGCTTGTGTAATTCTTCGAGTATTGGATGAATAATGTTTAGTCGAGCGTGCAGTTTCCGAATTTGTCGATATATCCTGATTTCCTATTTAATTTTACCCTTGCCAATCCATAGTAGAAATGGTCTGCTTCATTATATTTGCAAGGTATAACTTCTTTTCCGTTTTTGTCTATAAAACCGTGTTTCCCATTTTGTTTTACTCTTGCCAATCCTACGTGGAATGAGTCTGCGTAATCATATTTGCAAGGTATAACTTCTTTTCCGTTTTTGTCTATAAATCCGTGTTTCCCATTTAATTCTACCCTTGCTAATCCTTCACTGAATGAGTCTGTATCATCATATTTGCAAGGTATAACTTCTTTCCAATTTTTGTCAATAAATCCGTATACTTCTTTGTATTCATCACAATCATCATCATCATTAAATGATGAGACTATTGCCAATCCTTCGTGGAATGGGGAAACAAAAACGTATTTACAAAGAATAACTTCTTTCCCTTTTTTGTCGATAAATCCGTATTCTAAAGTTTCATCTAATGATACTCTCGCTAATCCTTCGTCAAATGAGTCTGCTTCATTATATTTGCAAGGTATAACTTCTTTCCCGTTTTTGTCAATAAATCCCCATTTTCCATTTAATCCTACCGACGCCAATCCTTCGCTGAATGGGTCTGCTTCAAAATATTTGCAAGGTATAACTTCTTTCCCGTTTTTGTCAATAAATCCGTATTTCCCATTTAATTCTACCCTTGCCAATCCTTCGCTGAATGAGTATGCATCATCATATTTGCAAGGTATAACTTCTTTCCCGTTTTTGTCTATAAATCCGTATTTCCCATTTAATTCTACCCTTGCTAATCCTTCGTCAAATGAGTCTGCTTCATTATATTTGCAAGGTATAACTTCTTTCCCGTTTTTGTCAATAAATCCCCATTTTCCATTTAATCCTACCGACGCCAATCCTTCGCTGAATGAGTTTGCGTGATTATATTTGCAAGGTATAACTTCTTTCCCGTTTTTGTCAATAAATCCGTATTTTCCTTTTAATTTTACCAACGCCAATTCTTCGCTGAATGAGTATGCGTAATCATATTTGCAGGGGATAACTATCTGCATGGTCTCTTCGTCTACAAAACCAATTTTTTTGTTTTGTATATAAGGGGTTAGCCTTGTCTCTTTCGACTTTTCTTCCTCCTCCTTTTTTTCTTCCTCTTCACGCTTCTTTTGCAATGCCGACAGATTGACTTTATGCAGTGTGTCGCGTTCTATGGTGATTTCTGCGGTTATTTTGTCTGTCTCGTTTGTGATGCTTACAAATTCCGCATAATATTCTCCCGGTTGCAATGGCAGTTTTAGTAGCGAACCGGCATATGCAACAGCTTTTTCTTCGCAGTCTATAAGCACTTTACAGTCTGTGTCAGTCAGTATTTTAAGGTTGGCAGTATCGTTCTTCGGAGCCGCTGTTTTTCGTTTTTTAGGTTCCGGGGCTTTCTTTTTTATTATAATCTCCCTGCCGAGTGCTTTTCCGACAGCATCTGCAAGCTCATTCAAATGTTTTTCGTAATAAGGATATGCCACAAGCCAATGTTTGCGCGACAAATAGTATTCCAAGGCTTCGTCCATAGATATCTCTTCCACTAAGAAAGGGACTATTATCTTGTTGTTGTTGAACGCTTTGTCTATTTCATTGCACACGTGCTCCGAAATGTTTGAATTTGAAGTAAATATAAGCACCATTATTTTGCACTCCTTGATGCCTTTTATTATTTCGCGTGCATAGGGTATGCCGGGCTGGACGTCGCGTGGAGCTATCCAGCAGGTTATGCCGTGCTCTTCCAATGAGTGGCAAACGGCGTCTGCTATGTTTTTGTCTTTGCTTGAATAACTTATAAATACTTCGTGCATATTGTGTCGTGTTTGCTGCTTCTTATCTTCCCATTGCTGTATTGTCTCTCAATACGGAGTTTACCACATCTATGAGCATTGTTTTCAATTCGTCTACAAACTGTTTGGCTTCGTATTTGCGGCGTTCTATGTCGCGCAGTTTCTTTTCCCACTGTCCGGTGAGCTCAGCGCTCTTCAACAGTTCGTTGCGTATGATGCCTATAAGTTCCACGCCCATGGGGGTGGCGAATATGTTCTTCTTCTCGTTCCGTATGTAGTTGCGCTTGAAGAGGGTCTTTATAATCTCGGCGCGGGTTGACGGGCGGCCTATTCCGTTCTCTTTCATAAGGTCGCGCAACTCCTCGTCGTCGACGGTCTTGCCGGCTGTCTCCATTGCACGCAGCAGGGTCGCTTCGGTGTAGGGTTTGGGCGGTTGCGTCATCTTTTCGGCAAGTTCGGGGTAGTGGGGACCGCTCTCGCCTTTTGTGAATGAGGGCATCTGTTGTTCGTTCTTCTCTTCCTTGTCGCTGTCGGCAGGTTCTTGGGCAAAGACTACGCGCCATCCGGGGTCGGTTATCTGTTTGCCGGTGGCTTTGAACTTTACACCGCCACTCTCGCCCAGCACTGTGGTGGTGCTGAATTTACATTCGGGGTAGAAGATGGCTATAAAGTGCGTTGCCACAAGGTTGTAGACCTTCTTCTCGTTCTCGGTGAGTGCCTGAGGGTGTACACCTGTGGGAATAATTGCATGGTGGTCGGTTACCTTCTTGTTGTCGAAAACCTTTTTCGATTTTGGCAACGGCTTGCCCATGAGCGGTTCTGTCAGCTGCCGGTAACCGGTGAGCCCTTTGAGAATCCCCTCGCACTTTGGAAATATGTCCTCGCTCAGGTAGGTGGTGTCTACACGCGGGTAGGTGGTGTATTTCTTTTCGTAGAGCGACTGTATGGTCTGCAGTGTAACGTCTGAGGTCATTCCGTACTTCTTGTTGCAATCTACCTGCAACGAGGTAAGGTCGTAGAGACGTGGCGGCAGTTCGTTGCCTTTTTTTGTTGTGATGTCGGTTACGGTAAAGGGTTCGCCGGAGATTATTTGCAGAGCCTCTTCAGCCTTTTCTTTCTCTTCGAATCTGCCCTCTACGACGCTGAACGTTACTTCGCGGTATCTGGTCTTCAGTTCCCAATAGGGCTTGGGAACAAAGTTCTCTATTTCGGCTTGTCTTTTAACGATGAGTGCGAGGGTCGGAGTCTGCACACGGCCTATCGACAGCACCTGTCTGTTGCTGCCATATTTCAGTGTGTAGAGCCGTGTGGCATTCATTCCTAACAGCCAGTCGCCTATGGCGCGGCAGAGTCCTGCTTCGTAGAGCGATTTGTATTCCGACTGGTCTTTCAGTGTGGCGAACCCCTCTTTTATTGCCTCTTCGGTGAGCGAGGAAACCCATAGACGCTTTACAGGACATTTGGCCTGCGCCTTTTGCATTATCCAGCGTTGTATGAGTTCTCCCTCTTGCCCGGCATCGCCGCAGTTGATAATCTGCTCGGCTCCTTCTATCAGTTTCTTGATGATGTTGAATTGCCGCTCCTTGCTGCGTTCGGGCATCAGCTTTATTCCGAATTTCGGGGGAATCATGGGCAGACTGCTCAGGCTCCAGCGTTGCCACATCTCTGTGTAGTCGTTGGGCTCCTTGAGCGTGCACAAGTGTCCGAGCGCCCATGTTACGCAGTATCCGTTTCCTTCGAAAAATCCGTCGCGCGGAGCTATTGCACCCAATACTTTGCCAATGCTCTCGGCGACGGATTTCTTTTCAGCTATACATAGAATCATTATTCTTCTTCTCTTGCCAACAATACCTCCATCAGCTCGCAAGCAGCTTTTGTTACGCTTGTGCCGGGTCCGAAGATGGCTATTACGCCTGCACGGTAGAGATAATCGTAATCCTGTGCGGGGATGACTCCGCCGGCGAATACAAGGATGTCTTCGCGTCCCTGCTTCTTAAGCTCTTCGATGAGTTGCGGAACAAGTGTCTTGTGGCCTGCTGCCAACGACGATACGCCGATGGCATGCACATCGTTCTCAATGGCATCTTTGGCTGCTTCGGCAGGTGTCTGGAAGAGGGGGCCCATATCTACGTCGAAGCCGCAGTCGGCATATCCGGTGGCTACAACCTTTGCACCGCGGTCGTGGCCATCCTGTCCCATCTTGGCTATCATAACTCTGGGACGGCGTCCCTCTCTCTTTGCAAATTCTTCTGTGAGGGCGCATGCTTTTGCGAAGCTCTCATCCTGCTTGCTTTCTGCCGAATACACTCCTGATATTGTTCTTATGATTGCTTTGTAACGTCCTGCAACCTTTTCGCAGGCGTCTGATATTTCTCCTAATGTGGCACGTACTCTTGCTGCTTCCACTGCACATTCGAGTAGGTTGCCGTTGCCGCTCTCTGCACACTCGGTGAGTCTGTCGAGGGCTGCTTTGACCTCCTCTTCGTTGCGTGATGCCTTGTTGCGTTCGAGGGCTGCCAGCTGCTGCTGGAGCACTGCGGTGTTGTCTATTTCGAGTATGTCGATGGGCTCCTCTTTGTCGAGGCAATATGCGTTTGTGCCTACAATCATCTGTGAGCCGTTGTCGATGTGTGCCTGTGTGCGTGCGGCTGCCTCTTCGATGCGCATTTTGGGTATGCCTGTCTCTATGGCTTTTGCCATTCCGCCAAGCTGCTCAACCTCTTCGATGAGCGCCCATGCCTTTTCGGCAAGTTCTTTTGTGAGGCTCTCGATGTAGTATGAGCCGCCCCATGGGTCAATCTCCTTGCAGACGTTGGTCTCTTCCTGGATATAAATCTGTGTGTTGCGGGCAATACGTGCCGAAAAGTCGGTAGGCAGGGCGATAGCCTCGTCGAGAGCATTTGTGTGGAGCGATTGTGTGTGTCCCATTGCTGCTGCCATAGCCTCTATGCAGGTACGTCCTATGTTGTTGTAGGGGTCCTGCTCGGTGAGCGACCAGCCTGAGGTCTGGCAGTGGGTACGCAGTGCCATGGACTTCGGGTTCTTGGGGTTGAATTTTGCAATGATTTTTGCCCACAACATTCGGGCTGCGCGCATCTTTGCAATCTCCATGAAGGGGTTCATTCCTATACCCCAGAAGAACGAGAGACGGGGGGCAAAGGCGTCAATGTCGATGCCTGCTGCAACGCCGGCGCGTACATATTCGAGACCGTCGGCAAGAGTGTATGCAAGCTCAATGTCTGCTGTCGCTCCTGCCTCTTGCATGTGGTAGCCGGAGATTGATATTGAGTTGAATTTGGGCATATTCTTCGAGGTGTACGCGAATATGTCGCTTATGATGCGCATTGAGAATGCAGGCGGGTATATGTAGGTGTTGCGCACCATGAACTCTTTGAGAATGTCATTCTGGATGGTTCCGGCAAGCTCTTCGAGCTTTGCGCCCTGTTCGAGTGCAGTGTTTATGTAGAATGCAAGTATGGGCAGTACGGCACCGTTCATTGTCATTGATACAGACATCTTGTTCAGGGGAATGCCGTCGAAAAGCTGCTTCATATTCTCCATGCAGCAGATTGATACTCCGGCTTTACCCACGTCGCCTACCACGCGCTCGTTGTCGGGGTTGTATCCGCGGTGTGTCGGGAGGTCGAACGCTACCGAAAGTCCTTTCTGTCCCGATGCGAGGTTGCGGCGGTAGAATGCATTGGATTCCTCAGCGGTAGAGAAACCTGCATACTGTCTGATGGTCCATGGACGGAATGCGTACATCATGGAGTAGGGACCGCGCAAGAAAGGCGGAAGACCTGCCGCGTAGTTGAGGTGTTCTGCCTCCTCAATGTCTTTTGCTGTGTATATCTGTTTGACTTTTATCTGTTCGGCTGTGTCGAATGTCTTGCACTCTTTTTCATTGGCGGCCGCAACACTGTTGCCTGTATTGGCAAATATATCTATGTTCTTGAAATTCTTTCTCATGGCTGCCTTAAATATTTAGTTTGTTGTTTATATCCTTTAATGTATCCAGTACATTTACGCGCACATGGATGAAGTTCTCTATTCCTGCAGCTTTCAGCTCTTCACTGCATGCGGGTGCGCCAGCTACTACAAACAGCGCTCTGCCCGCAAGCTTTTCGTATGCAGGGATTGCATACTCGGCATACTCTTCGTCGCTCGAACAGATTACAACAATGTCTGCTTCGGCTTTGAGTGCGGCGTCTATTCCTTCGTCGATGGTTGCAAAACCGAGATTGTCGATAACTTCGTAGCCTGCAACGCCGAAGAAGTTGCCTGAGAACTGTGCTCTTGCCTGTCGCATTGCAAGGTTGCCTATTGTCAGCATGAATGCTTTGGGGCGTTTGCCGCTCTCCTCGACACTGATGCGCAGTTCCTCGAAGTCTTCGGCAAGGCGGCGCGGCGACAATGCGTCGGCATCGGGCGCTTTCGTCTCTCCGCAGATAGCGCATCTGTTGAATGCTCTTGCTCCATTGCTCGTCTCGTTGAAGTTCGGGTATTGGTTGGTGCCCAAAAGAATCTCCTTGCGGCGTGCGGCGGCTGCACGGCGGCTCTCCCCGTCGCCATTAATCTTCTGTTGCACACTCTTGTTCTCGATGGCACACTGGAATCCGCCCTCCTCTTCTGTGTCGAGGAAGAGCTTCCATGCTTCTGTAGCGAGCGAACTTGTAAGCTTTTCTATGAAATATGAACCGGCTGCAGGGTCGGTTACTCTGTCGAGACGGCTTTCGTTCTTTAGGATAAGCTGCTGGTTGCGTGCTATGCGCTCTGCAAATGACGATGGCTTTTCGTAGACTGCATCGAATGGAGTAACTGTGATGGAGTCTGCTCCTGCGATTGCAGCGCTCATCGCCTCAGTCTCGGCGCGGAGAATGTTTACATAAGGGTCGTAAAGTGTCTGGTTGAATGTAGATGTTACAGCATGAACTGCCATTTTGCACAGCGCCTCGCCATTGGGGATATACTCTCTTAGTATGTTCGCCCACAGCATGCGTGCTGCACGTATTTTGGCAATCTCCATGAAAAAGTTGCTCGATACGCCGAAGTTGAATTTTATCTTTTTGGCTGCAACCGAAGCGATAATGCCGTTCTCTGTGAGTATTGTCATATATTCGTTACCCCATGCGAGCGCATATCCGAGTTCGTGTGATATGTATGCTCCGCTGTTGCACAGCGACGCTGCATCCACAGTGATGCAACGGTATTCGGGCAGTGCCGCCATAAGGTCGGCAAGCTTCACTATTGTGTCTGTATAATTCTCGATGGTCTTGCCTTTGGTGAGTTTTGCTCCTAACGGATCATACTCAACGCTTCCGCGCAATTTGTTGAAGTCGAATCCGCTCTTTTTGTAATACTCAATGAGCAGTGCTGCAAATTCGTAGCTTTTCTTGGGGCACACCTTGAAGTTCAGTTCAATCTTTTCGGCGTCGATTCCATCGAGCAAAGCCTCCACAAATGCAGCAGAGACCAGCTTCCCTTTTATCGAAAATCCTAACGAGGTACATCCCTTGTCTATTAATAGTTTAGCCTTAGCGTTGGCGGTGTCAGCATCGTCTTCGGCAATCTCCTGCCTGATGAGCCAATTGTTGTCGTCCTTGCATCCGCGAGTAAAAGGAAAAACTCCGGGGAGCAACTCTTTTGTACACTCCTCGACATCCTCGTTGCGGTAGAATGGCTGCATATCGAATCCTTCGGAAGTCCTCCATACGAGTCTCTTCTGAAAGTCGGCACCTTTAAGGTCTTCTGTAATCTTATTCATCCACTCTTCTGTAGCAATCGGAGGAAATTCCGCGAACAGCTTTTGTTTATTTTCTGCCATAATGATATGAGTTGATGTTATATAGTTTGAATAAATTTAAAAATCAATATTTACATTTTTCAAAGATAGTGCAAACCGAGCGGAGAACAAAATAAACTCGTTTATTTTTTCTTCCGAGGTGCCGCCTATCTTCGGCGCAGCCAAAGTGTGCAAACCGAGCGGAGAACAAAATAAACTCGTTTATTTTTTCTTCCGAGGTGCCGCCTATCTTCGGCGCAGCCAAAGTGTGCAAACCGAGCGGAGAACAAAATAAACCCGTTTATTTTTTCTTCCGAATTATGGTGTTAGCGAGAGCAGAATAAAAAGCTTTTTATTTTGCCGAGCGCCGCCCATAATCGGCGCAGCCAAAGTGTGCAAACCAAGCGGAGAACAAAATGGAAAATTGATGATGTCTATATCGGATTCTCCGGACACTATTCAGACAAAAACTTCAGCTTCTGATTGAGAAACGTAAAGATGTCTTTGATAACCAACCAACGGAAAAACCAATGATGCATGCCTCCCGGTACTCTTTGCAGGCAATTGTTGTTCATGTTAAGAATATATAGTGGACGTATGCGCCAGCTGAAGTTGTATCTGTTCTGCCAGTCATACATGCAGTATTCCCACCATCCTTCATCCTTGCGCCACCATTCACCGGTGGTGTAGCCGTTGTCCAATCCCCACTTGGTTGCGCCTAAAGCGTTAGGATGACCGCACTGGTTGAATATCCATAGAGGGGCTAATCCCAAATCGAGCACATTTCCTAAGGATACTCTGCACACTATAAGTACTCCGCTTGAGTAGTGCAAGGCGGTACTCCGCGCCGGTGCAAAGTATATGCCGTTGCCTGCGTAATTGCCGCCTCCTACATTCCATGTACCGGTATATCTGTTTGTGTATCCATCCCTTCCGGCAGAAACGATGTTGACTCCTGAATATTCGTCGGTCCCGTGGAAGAGGGTTAAACTCGGAACAACGGTCTCTATGAGAGTCCAGATAATGCTCTCTACGAATGTAAGTGTCCCGTGCCATACAATATACCTGAAAATACGCCACGGAATCAGAATTATCAAACGAATCGGGTCGTCCGCCCCCTCTTTCTCGTTGCTTGGCAGAATAACTTCCAATATATAGTTGTACATTTCGTAGTGGCAATGTATCAATATATTGTAGTAGAACGCATTTATGAACCGCAAGGGGGTCAATGCTATATATAACGGAATTTTCAGGAAAACATAAAAAGTGCGTAAGTTCTCATTCCTTGTATCGTTGCCGCTGTTTTTTTTATGAAAAATTCTCCATGGCTTTGAAAGGTAGCGCTGTAGCCAATTCAGAATATAGAACGGGATAGAGACAATCCAGTACAGCTTGTATACTATTGTGCTGAAAATTCCGAGTATATAAAAGGCTATTTTCCTTACAACGTAAAAGCCTGCAACGAAGAATGAAATGCTGATAGCCAATGATATGATATTGCCAATGATGTTCTCAATGAAGCTCTGTTCCTTATGCTCTTTACTCTTTGCAACATCCTTTTTTGTTTCAACATCCCTGACATATCTGATATATCTTTTTGAAACATATGCTTTTTGCCCGGAGTATTGGATGGCAGCCCAATTGTTTGTTGTCAGATGGTCTACCTGTATTAAGGTGCCCGCTGCAAGCATTCCTATTTTTCTTGCATTGGAGCTTGGAGATACGCGGACATTCAGTTGTACGGTTGTCTTGTATATTGCCGGGAAATTGCCTTCTGCTGCGAACACAGCGGTTGTGCTGACTGCAAATAACAAGAACAGGAATACCGTTGTAAATTTACGGTATTCTATAAATCTGTGTACTATATCTGTTTTTCGCAGCAAAATCTCCATTGCAGAGGATTATATGTTTGCGAATATAGGTGAAATTCCAATAAAATCAAAACTGTTTCTTCCTGAATCTCTCAGCCCAGTACATGCCTGCAAGCACAAGCACAGCTCCGAGCATGGCTATCGGCGTTATTTTTTCGTCGAGAACAATCCACGAAGCAATCATTGTAACCACAGGGTTGAAGTAGATGAAATTGGTGGCTCTGACCGTGCCGAGCATGTTAAGGACATAATTCCAAAGGGTGTAGCAAAGAAGCGATGCTACGCAGCCCAGCGTCAACAGATTAATCCACACCACAGGCTCGGCTTCAACGATAATTTCCGGTCGCGGTGGGTTGTCAATGAAAAATGGAAGTATGGTGAGAACTCCATATCCGAAGACTTTGCGCATTATAAGCAAAGTGCTGTATCGCCCTGATATGTGGCGCATAAGCAATGAGTATAGCGTCCAGCATATGCAGGCTGCAAAGGCAAGACCGTCGGCAAGCGGAGATAGCTTAAGTACAAAGTTTCCGTTGAATACAACAAGCGCCACGCCAGCCAATGCAACCAATGATGCAACCAAAGCTTTGCGCCCCAAACGTTCCGACGGGTAGAGCCATCCCATGAAGAGAGCTGTGGTGAGCGGAGTTACACAGACAAGCAGTGAGACATTGGAGCAATATCCGTATACGAGTGCCGTATTTTCTGTAACAAAATAGAGCGAACCGCCCGTAATGCCAAGCAGCAATGCAACAGCCTCGTCCTTGAAATTGTCGAGAAACAGCCGTTTCCCGGCAAAAGGAACGATGAATATATATGCAAGGAGAAAGCGGTAAAGAAAAATCTCCTCCGGCAGCAGCCCGGCATTTATCAGAACCTTAGTCTGTACAAATGTCGTGCCCCATACGCAGACAACGAAAAAGGCTGTCAGACAAGCCAATACACCGTTACCCTCTCTGACAGCCTTTTCCATAAGTAATATTTGGGGATTTCTTATTCAATATTCATCTGTTTTAGAAGCTCTCCGGCACGCTCAAGCGCAATGTGGATGTTTGCACAGACGTTCTTTTCGCCTAACATCTTTTTCACACCGGCTTTTGTGAGAGTCTCATCAACCTTGTTGTGAACACCCGAAAGTATGACCTCGCGGCCTTCGAGTCGAGAGGATTGTATGAAAATCTCAAGATTGTGCAGAGCGGTAGAGTCGATGAATGACACCTTGCGCATACGCAATATGCGGATAGGAACCGGAGGAGTCATGCGGGTTAGTTCATCGAACTTGTTGGCGATGCCGAAGAAGAACGGACCTTCAATCTCATACACCTCTACGCCGTTGGGGATGACAATGGACTCTTCGCCATTCTCGCCATCGTGGTGCACCTCCATGACATCTCTGATGACAGAAATGTTTGTACTTTCAGTCATGCGCTTCATGAATATGACAATTGCGAATACAAGTCCTACCTCTATCGCCAAAGTGAGGTCGAAGAATACGGTGAGCAACAGAGTAACAAAAAGCACGGTAACGCCAGCAACAGACTTGCGGCACATGGATGCAATGGTTCTCCATCCGCTCATGTTGTATGACACCATCACAAGAACACCCGCAAGGCATGGCATGGGGATGCGGCCGACAATTCCGCCGAGGAACAACAGCACCAGCAGCAACACAAATGTGTGTACGATACCCGCAACAGGGGTCTTGCCTCCATTGTTTATGTTTGCCATAGTACGCGCAATGGCACCGGTGGCGGGAATACCGCCGAAGAAAGGAACTACAATGTTTGCGATACCCTGACCGATAAGTTCGGTGTTGGAATTGTGCCTGTCTCCTATGATGCCGTCTGCAACCATTGCCGAGAGAAGCGATTCTATGGCACCGAGCATTGCGATAGTAAATGCAACAGGTGCAAGATTCTGGATAGTTGCAAAAAGACTCATGTCGCCTTCAAGTGTGGGCAGGCTGAATGATGGCAGTCCTGAGGGCAGTTCATATAAGTCGCCGATGGTCTTTATTGATGTAACACCGGCAAACTCTTTCAGCAGCCATGCAGCAATGGTCATCACAATGATGGCAAGCAGCGAGCCGGGAATCTTTTTCGATACCTTAGGGGTAAGTGCTATTATTACAATACTGAGTACGCCCATTCCGGCACTCCACCAGTCAATGTTGGAGATGTTTGAGACGTAACATATCCACTTGTCCACAAAGTTGGCAGGTACATCAGATATGCCAAGACCGAGAAGGTCGTTCATCTGGGTCGAAAAGATTGTTATTGCAATACCGCCCGTGAATCCCACGATAATAGGGTAGGGCATGAACTTGATAATGCTGCCCATGCGGCAAAGTCCCATTATAAGCAGAATTACACCCGCCATTATTGTGGCAATGGTCAGTCCGGCAAGACCATACTGTTGGATTATGCCGTAAATGATAACTATAAATGCGCCGGTAGGGCCTCCAATCTGCACTTTTGAACCTCCGAACACCGAAATAAGAAGACCTGCTATGATTGCTGTAACAAGACCTTCTGTAGGGCCGACACCACTTGCGATTCCGAATGCGATTGCAAGAGGGATGGCGACAACGCCTACAATCATTCCCGCCATAATGTCCGCACTCAGCTTCTCGCGCGAATAGTTCTTGAAGATCGAGAAAAATTTAGGGTTGAAATCAATAAATTCACTTACTTTCATTGCTTTTTGTTTTATCTTGTCGAATATGTTTTTTGTGGTAGGCAGCCTGTAATGCTATATGATCACATCCGATACAGGTTGCCTTATACTGTTAAAACTTCTTACAAAAACCCAAAAAAGAGCGTGCAAAGGTACAATATTTTTGGTAATTTTTAGAAACTGCCTTAAACTTTATTGGTTTTTTTGTGTCAAAGAGAGGTGAATGATAATCCCGAAATAGAATTTAAACAGCTTCATAAAAGAATTGATATATGAAAAATATTTTCATAGCAACATTGCTAACCCTTTTGCTGTTGCCGTCAACTGCACTGGTGGCACAGACGACATCCAAGAAGAAAGTAGGAACAGTAAGCGGAAAAATCGTCGGTGAGGGCGAAAAGGAGCCCCTCCCCAATGCTGCAATCCAGCTTTATACGCTGCCCGACACAGTATTCAAAGCAGGCAATGCCAGCGACCTCGAAGGCAAATTCAGCATAAACGTTGAAAGTGGCAACTACCTGATGCGCATCACTTACGTCGGCTATCTCTCGCAGGAGAAAAATGTGAAAATTACGGCTAAGAAGACAACTGAAATAGGCGAAATTGTACTTAAGCCCGACGTTGTTGCACTCAAAGAGGCTACTGTAACGGCAGAAGTCCCTCCCGTAACCATGTCTGAGGATACAATGGTGTACAACAGCGCTGCGTTCAGGGTACCCGCCGGCTCCATGCTCGAAGAGCTTCTGAAGAAATATCCCGGTGTGGAGGTCGAAGAAGACGGAACAATCAAAGTCAACGGAAAAACTGTCAACCGCATCCTCATGAAAGGCAAGGACTTTTTCGGTACGGACAAGAATATGGCATTGAAGAATATTCCAGCCGAAGTTGTAGACAGAGTCAAGTTCTACGACAAGGACAGTGATTTCAAACGTGTAACAGGTATCGACGATGGCGAAGAGGAGACTGTGCTCGACCTTCAGATGAAGAAAGGTGCAGAGCAAGGCTGGTTCGGCAACACAGACATAGCCTACGGCTCACACGACCGCTATTCTGCCAAGAACACTACAAGCCATTTTACCGACAAGTCCCAGATGTCGCTCATACTTTCGGCAAACAACATCGGCGACAGAGGTTTTCGTGGTGGTGGCGGTTCGGGACTTGTGGCAAGCAAGATGGGCGGATTCAATTTCGCTACCCGTAGCGATAAGCTCGAAACCGGCGGCAATGTCCGTTTCAACCACCGCGATACAGATGCCAGACGTTATACCTCTTCCGAGAACTTCATGACCGCGGGCAACCCCAACCAATACTCTACAAGCAACAGTACATCCTTGAGCCGTTCAAGCAATATAAATGCCGACTTCAGTTTGGAGTGGAAGCCCGACAGCCTTACAAATATCATCTTCAGACCCTCTATGTCCTATTCTACATCGGACAGTTGGTCGAAGAGTTCGTCTGCCACATTTGATGCCGACCCTTTCAAGCAAGGCTTTGAATATGGCATGGATATGTTCGGGACAGTGCCCACAGGCTATGATTCGATAGCAATTAACCGCAACCTGAATGAATCAATGAGCAGCAGCGAGAGCCGTTCGGTTAACGCTAACCTGCAAATCAATCGTCAATTGGGCAAGAAAGGACGTAACATAACTTTGGATGGTTCATTCAGATACAGCGACAGTGAAAGCGAGAATATCTCCAACAACGATGTAAAATACTACCGTCAGGCTGCCGGCAAAGGTTATGCCAGAAAGCGTTACTCAAGCACGCCGGGCACAAATTGGAGCTACAGTGCGCGTACAAGCTACACCGAGCCTATTTCCAATATTGCCAACTTGCAATTGAGCTACCGCTTCAACTACAGTTACAGCAACAGCGACCGCTCTACATACGTATTCGACAGCCTCGACTATAATCCGGCTATGAATATAGACTATCACTTCCCGTCGCTTCCCGAAGACTATGAACAGTATAAGGATAAGGACCTCAGCCGTTATTCTACTTATCGCAATATGAACCACGATGTTTCGTTGATGATGCGTTTCGTTACCGAAAAGATGAACCTGAGCGTGGGTGCATCGTGGCTGCCGCAGCAATCGCGCATGAAGTATCAGTATCTGGGTCTCGACACAGTGATAAAGCGTACTGTCAACAACTTCTCGCCCAATGTGCGTTTCCGTTACAAGTGGTCCAAGACTACGGCTCTGAACGTGAACTACCGCGGACGTACAAGCCAGCCTTCGATGACCGACCTTCTGGATATTACCGACGACTCCAACCCCTTGAACATCACGCAGGGTAATCCCGGTCTTAAGCCGTCGTTCACCAACAACCTCAACGCATTTTTCAATACCTATAACCCCGATGCACAGCGTGGCATATTTGCCAATGTCCGCTTCTCGAACACCCTCAACAGCATCAGCAACAAGGTTACATACAACGAAGAGACCGGAGGACGTACTACACGACCCGAAAACATCAACGGCAACTGGAATGCAGGTGCAGGTTTCCACTTCAACTCGGCAATTCCTGCAAATACCAAGTTCACCTACAGCACAAACACCGATGCAAGCTTCAATCATGGTGTTGCATACATAAGCATGAACAACCAAAGCAGCAGTGTGCGTAACACCATCAAGACCACAAGCCTTAGCGAAAGAATAAGAGGCGGTTACCGCAACGACTGGTTCGAGGTTACATTGAACGGAACCATCCGCTATGAGAATTCCAAGAACAAGCAGAATCCCAATCAGAATCTCGAAACGTTCAACTTCTCATACGGTCCAAGCACCAACATACAGCTGCCGTGGCAGAACATAAGGCTCTATTCAGATATTTATATGAGCAGCCGCCGTGGTTACAGCGATCCCTCGTTCAATACCAACGAACTTCTGTGGAACGCGCAAATCTCGGCAAGCTTCCTTAAAAAGAATGCACTTACTGTGTCGTTCCAGGTGTTTGACATTCTGCACGAACAGAGCAATGTCAGCCGTACCATCAATGCCACCATGCGCAGCGATACACAGAATAATGCCATACACAGCTATTGCATGTTGCACGTCATCTATAAGTTTAACCAAATGGGCAACAAGGAGATGCGCAACAGTATGAGAGGATTTGGTGGCGAGTTCCCCAGTGGCGGATTCCCCGGCGGTAGAGGCGGAGGTGGTTTTGGCGGCGGTAACAGAGGTGGCGGCCGTTTCTAAACTCAATGAATTGTAACAATCTGCATAAAAAGTTTGCGCCACGGGGTCCGTGGCGCAAACTTTTTATGCAGGAGTCAGAACTGTTTCCGTGCCCATATATACGCAGTGTAGCTGTTGGATGGATTTATAGGGATGAGGGGTATTATTCCGGATTCAATTCTCCCGGATTCTATGCGTAGAGGATTCTCCTTTTCGAGCATATTCATCTTGCGATGGGTGTCGCCCTCTTTGTTGCAATACTCTATCATAAATGCAGCACTGCTCTTCTCAGATAGATAGCGTTCGGCGAAAATCACCGAGAATACTCCCATGTTCATTCGCATATTGACCTCTACGCAAGGGTGAATGAGGTGTTTCTCTCCTTTTTTGCACACCATCATGTCTACTCCCAAGAATCCCCGGTAGCTGCCGTAAATACGTGCCAACTGCTTTCCGACAATTTCTCTTGTGCGGTCAATGGCCTCTGTGGGTATATATTTTGATAAGGTTGCGCGTTGTTTGTCGGGGCTCTGCAATATATTGCCACGATAGGCTCCTCTGCTGTTTGTCTCAAAGAGAGAGTAACCTATGAATTTGGTATTTCCTTTTCCGTCGCTGTAATATTCAAAGGCAAAATCGAGTACCTTTTCATATATAGGGTTGGCTACAAGAAAACCTTGTTCCTCGATAACCCCTTTGCACCAGCCGTCGCTTTTGTCATCGTACTGCCCGAAGCACCATCTGAGCCCTTTGCCGCTGCCCGACCAAGGGGCTTTGAATACGCAACGGGGGGTTGACGCGGCATAAGTGCGGCAATCTTCTATGCGGTCTATTATTGAGGCTTGGAACAGTTCTCCGTCGTCGGCAATGGCGTTCAGCAACTCTACATCCTTGTCGCGCCCCGACAGTGAGCGGTATTTGCTCAGTTGCTCGTTTGTGGGCAAAAGTTCCTTGCCGATGCCTATGTTCTGCAAATGCCGTCTCAGAGACGGGTCCCAACCCCACGGCTCGATGCTCTCAAAGTTCTGTTCTGTGATTTTGCTCTCGTCGGTGAAGTTTACATTTATGCCGAAAAGCTTTTCTATTTTCTCTTCGAATGTCCTGTCAACCGGAGCGGATACAAGTATGCAGTCTCCCTTGTCGGCAAACCACATGGGCAACATCTCCAGTTCGCGCACCATGCGGCGTACATTTGCCGACGGCATATAATTCTCGCGGTTGTTTGCAAGAGCAAGGTCGGTGTGCGGATTGAAGATGTGCAGTCTCATTTGAACAGCTTCTTAAAGTTGCCTGTCTATTTGCAGATGTAGTCGAGATATTTCTTTATAGCCGATTGGCAGACGGGGCAGAAGTTGTAAAGCTGGTTCATCATACATTTGGGCCACGGACGGTATATGCCTTTTTCGAGGTAGCCGCCTCCCTCGTATGTGCCTATGGGCCACTGCGTGTCGGGCAGCTGCAACAGCGAATCGTTTACGGGAGTGGGCGAGGGCGTACCCTCTGCAATCATCCCTTTCCATTTTTTGTCGAAGTCGACAAATGTGGTTAGATTAGCTTCCCACGGTTCCTTGTCGGCGGGGTAGAGGGCACTTACGGTGTTGCCTTTCTCTACATATTCGTCTCCCAATCCCATAAGACTGTGCCCGAACTCATGTACATACACCTCGCCTGTGCGGCCGGTCTTTCCTGCCGAGCCGAGTCCATAGTAGTTGTAGATGCCGCCGCCACCGTATTTGTCGCTGTTTGTGAGTATGAATATTGCTTCGTAAGGTGCAGAGGCTGCAACGTCTCTTACCTTTTGGAATTCGCCTGTCATCTGGTAACGTTCACTGCCGAATGTGTAGAATCGGCAATCGAGGAGTGTCTCTTTCCATTCGCCTTTACCGGGAATGCTTATCCCCGATTCTTTCGAAGGTGCCCATACGGAGCGGATGTTGATGCGTTGCTTTTCCGAAGCGAAAGGCTCATAAGCGAACAGTGCATCGCGCCAAGCATTGCATGCTTCTGCGAATTTCTCTTTTTCCTCAGCAGTAAATCCGTCGGGCAACAGCACTATGTCGAGGCTGTGCTCGATGCTGCCACCGATATGTATATCCTGTGCCTCATACTCAGCCTTGTATGGCTTTATGTTGTAGTCGTTTATGTCGGCATCGTAAGAGTATTTCTTTTCGAAAAGCTTGCTCTTCTTGTTGCGTGCATAAATTTCAACCGTAAAGTTCTTTTTGGGGCAGGGGAATATCAAGCTTTCGGGGTAGGAACGTGAGGTTTTCTGAGCTTCGGCTGTGGTCTGCCACTCATTGAAAAGAGTACAGTAGCCATTCTGATAAATGACCTTTTGCTCCTCAGTGTCGACGATACGGAAAAGCTGTTCGCCGTATCCGAACGGGTTTATCAGGCTCTTGTGTGAGCCGGCCCACTCTCCTTCGTGCTTCATTCCGTCGAATGAGTAATTTTCTGTGTCGCAGTTCCCGTAATGTTGGAAATCGAAACGCAATGTGTTTCCGGTAAAATATTTGTCATAATCTACCTCGAAATCCTTTACCTCTTTAATAATGCATGAATCCTTCGGTGAGTCGCCTTGCTTTGTCTGTGTGGCACATCCGGTGAATGTCAGCAGGGCAAATGTAAAAATAAAATATACTTTTCTCATAATTCAAACTGTTTGCATGTGTTATAATTATGCAAATATAATAACAAACGAGCGAGAAATATCAAGTTTACTTGAATATTTTTCACAGCGAGTGCAAGTCATATTCGAGGTTCACCTCAAATATAGAAATATTTTCCAATAAAAATCAAGCAGCTTTCCAATCCTGACAAAAAAAGTTTCACAATCTCTTGGGAAAAATTGATGTTTATGACTATTTTTGCAAAATAAACCGATAATCAAACAATTTAAAATAGATAAGATGAAAAAGTTTTTTGTATTAGGACTTGGCGTTTGCATGCTGTTTGCATTCAGCTCATGTAAATCCAAGAAAGAGAGTGCTTACAAGACTGCTTACGACCAGGCAAAGCAGCAGGAACTCGTTCAGGGTGAATCACAGGCTTCAGATCCTATTGAGATTGCTCCGGTTACAAGCAGCACAACACCCAAAGCCGATGCAACTTACCGCTCTGAGAAAGTTGTACTTGCAACAGGTGCGGCTGGTTCATTGAAAGCGTTCAGCGTAGTATGCGGCAGTTTCTCTTCAAAGACAAATGCCGATGCTCTCCGTCAGAAACTTGTTGGCGAGGGATACAAGGCGCTTGTAGTTCAGAATCCCACAACCGGCTTGTACCGCGTAGTGTGCGCTTCTTATGACGACAAGCAGCAGGCTGCTGATGCTCGCGAAGCGTTCAAGGCAAATCATCCCGGCGATGCTGATTTCCAGAAAGCATGGTTGCTCTACAACAAGTAATCTTTGCGCAAATATAGTTTTGCAATGCAGAAGGCTGCGCATAACGCAGCCTTCTGCATTGTTTTTCATATGACGGACTGCCATTTTGGCGCAATATGTCATGTGAAGTTTGCAACATTGTCTTATTTTGCAGCTTTTTCAGTGTTACAAACATTTTGGCACGCTTTTCGTTACAATAATAATGTGATGAAACACGCAACAATGACTATATAAATAAAGAAATATAATAACAAAATAATTTTATAATTATGAATATCAAACCTTTAGCAGACAGAGTCCTCATCTTGCCCAAGGCAGCAGAGGAAAAGACAATCGGTGGTATCATCATCCCCGACACAGCAAAAGAGAAACCTCTTCAGGGTGAAGTAGTTGCAACAGGCAACGGCACAAAAGACGAAGAGATGGTTGTAAAACCCGGCGATAATGTTCTCTATGGCAAATATGCAGGAACAGAGTTGGAACTTGACGGTGTTAAATATTTGATTATGCGTCAGAGCGACGTATTGGCAATATTAGGATAATATCAATAGATAATTTGAATCATGGCAAAAGAAATCTTATTTAATATGGACGCCCGCGACCAGTTGAAGAAGGGTGTCGATGAATTGGCAAATGCCGTAAAGGTAACACTCGGTCCCAAAGGCCGCAACGTGATTATCGAGAAAAAGTTCGGTGCACCTCAGATTACAAAAGACGGTGTAACCGTGGCAAAGGAGATTGAACTCGACGATGCATATATGAATACCGGAGCACAGCTCGTTAAGGCTGTTGCATCAAAAACCGGCGACGATGCAGGTGACGGTACAACAACAGCAACAGTGCTTGCGCAGGCAATCATCAGCGAAGGACTCCGCAACGTTACAGCAGGTGCAAATCCTATGGACCTCAAGCGCGGTATCGACAAGGCAGTTGGCAAGATTGTTTCTTCTATCAAGGAGCAGAGCGAGGATGTAGGTGCCGACTATGAGAAAATCGAGCAGGTTGCAACTATCTCAGCAAACAATGACAGCGAAATTGGCAAGCTCATTGCAGATGCTATGCGCAAGGTCTCAAAGAATGGTGTAATCACCATCGAGGAGGCTAAGAGCCGCGATACGACAATCGGTGTTGTAGAGGGTATGCAGTTCGACCGCGGTTACCTTTCTGCTTATTTCGTAACAGATACAGAGAAGATGGAGTGCGAAATGGAGAATCCTTTCGTTCTTATCTACGACAAGAAGATTTCAAACCTCAAGGATATGCTTCCCATTCTCGAAGCAGCCGTTCAGACAGGCCGTCCTCTCCTTATCATTGCTGAGGATGTAGACAGCGAGGCTCTTACAACATTGGTTGTTAACCGTCTGCGCTCACAGTTGAAGATATGTGCAGTGAAGGCTCCCGGATTCGGCGACCGTCGCAAGGAACTTCTCGAAGATATTGCGATTCTCACAGGCGGTATTGTGGTATCAGAAGAGAAGGGCATCAAACTTGAGCAGGCTACTCTCGAAATGCTCGGCTCTTGCGGCAAAATCACGGTAAGCAAAGAGGTTACTACAATCGTAGACGGTAACGGCGACAAGAACGCTATCGACACACGTATCGCTCATATCAAGTCTCAGATAGAGACAACCAAGTCTGACTATGATAAGGAGAAGCTTCAGGAGCGTCTTGCAAAGCTTTCAGGCGGTGTTGCTGTTCTCTATGTAGGTGCAGCTTCAGAGGTTGAGATGAAGGAGAAGAAAGACCGCGTTGACGATGCACTTTGCGCTACACGTGCTGCCATAGAAGAGGGTATAGTTCCCGGCGGCGGTGTAACATATGTTCGCGCAATCGATGCTCTCGAAGGTCTTGAGGCTGTCAATGCCGACGAGAAGACCGGTATCGAAATTGTTAAGCGTGCAATCGAAGAGCCTCTTCGTCAGATTGTAGCCAATGCAGGCAAAGAGGGTGCTGTGGTTGTACAGAAGGTACGCGAAGGCGAGGGCGACTTCGGTTACAATGCCCGTGCCGACAGATATGAAAATCTTCTTGCAGCTGGTGTGGTGGACCCCGCTAAGGTTACCCGCGTGGCACTTGAGAACGCTGCTTCTATCGCAGGTATGTTCCTCACCACAGAATGTGTGATTGTTGAGAAGAAAGAAGAGAAGCCCGCTATGCCTATGGGTGCTCCCGGAATGGGCGGAATGGGTGGCATGATGTAATATATTATTACCACAAAAAGCCCGAATCGCATTACGCGATTCGGGCTTTTTGTGCTTCTTGATGCGCCATGATGTCTTGTTGGTGATAAAAATAACAAAAATTTTACCCCAAAATACCAAAAATTACCACATATATAACATTTTTACCACCATATTGCACAGTTTTCCGAAATTTGTGCAATTGATTGGATTCTATGAAATATCTTTGCAACGTAATTTATTAAACAATGCGAAATCCAAATAAATAGTATTATGCAGTACTTTATAGAAACATTTGAAGAGTCAGTCAAAAGTTGCTGGAATATGCCGGCGCTTAACGATTATCGCAACGATGCAATCACTTATGGAGAGCTTGCAGCCCGAATCGAAAAGATGCATCTCGTTTGGAAGGCGGCCGGTCTGAAATGTGGTGATAAAATATCGCTCAATGCAAAAAGCAGCAGCAATTGGGCGACTACATTCATGGCTGTAACATCGGGCGGTTACGTCTCTTGTCAGATATTTAACGGCTTCACGCCTGCCGACACACAGTTGATGGTCAACCATTCGGACACAAAGATTCTTTTTACAGAAAAGAGAATATTCGATGGAATGAATTTCGAGGAGATGCAGCAGCTTGTAGCCGTGATTGACATGACTGATATGACTCTGTTGGCAAGCCGTGGCAATTTTGCAGATATTTATATGCAGGCAGACAAGCTGTTTGCCGAGGCTCATCCTCAGGGATGGAATGCCGATTCTGTATGCTATCAGCGTCGCGGCATGGATGAATTGTGCTGCATCAACTATACTTCAGGTTCGACCGGCACTCCTAAGGGTGTAATGCTGACAGTCCGCAACATCAGCAGCAATGTCGACCTTATCCCCAAGATTTACCCTTACAGAAAAGGCGACAGATATTTGAGCATACTGCCTTTCGCGCACATTTTCGGAATGTTGTTCGATATGACAGCATGTCTCAGCTTGGGTATGCATCTTACCGTACTGTGTCTCCCCCCCGCGCCTTCAATATTGAAAGATGCCCTGCAAGAGGTTGCTCCCTCTGTAATTATGATGGTGCCTCTGGTGCTCAAGAAGATGATTGAGTATACCTCTGCCGAGATACTTGCGGAAAATGCCGGCACAATAGAAAAGGAGAGTGCTGAATTTTATGCAATCCTGCGCGAGAAAGTGATGAAGTACGTTGGCAGAAAGGTGGAGGTTATGGTAACCGGCGGTGCAGCTCTCCCCGAAAAGTTGGAGAAGATGCTTGTCGAGAAGCTCAACCTTCCTCTTGTAACCGGATACGGCATGACAGAGTGTGCGCCTACCATCACATTGGGACGCTTGGGACGTTACAAACTGAAGTCTTGCGGTATTCTTGTCGATTGCATGCAGTTGAAGATAGAGTCTCCCGATCCCCGTAACATTGTAGGTGAGGTTCTTGTAAAGGGTAGCAATACCTTTATCGGATATTACAAGAATCCGGCAGCAGACAAAGAGGTATTTACCGAAGACGGATGGTTCCGCACAGGCGACCTCGGAACAATTGACGAAGAGAACAGCCTTTTCCTCGTTGGACGCAACAAGAGCCTGTTGCTTGGCAGCAATGGCGAGAATGTATATCCTGAGGAGATTGAGGTTAAGCTCAATGTGCTTCCTTATGTTGCCGAGTCGTTGATTGTGCAGCGTGGCGAAAAGTTTGTGGCACTCATTGTTCCCAATGCCGACCAGCTGTCAGCCGACAACGTTGCAGCAGAGGATGTGAAGAGGATTATGGATGAGAATATTGTTGTACTCAATGCATCCTTGCCCGCATTCTCTCAAATATCGGGATACGAATTATGCGAAGAACCTTTTGCAAAGACTCCGAAAGGCAGTATCAAGAGATTCAAATATTGCTGATGACGTTTCATTCAGCATAAAAAAAGCACTTCCGCGTGGAAGTGCTTTTTTTATGCTTTTATGAACATGCATTGCTTCGAATGCTTCGTGCATAGATGAATATCACCACAAAACTTATGAGCGGAAGAACAAACGAGATATTCACAGCCGGCATCCCCCATACTTCTCCCATATCTATAATCATGGCTTGGACGGGAGGCAATACCGAACCTCCGAGAATTGCCATTATAAGTCCTGCGGCGCCCAACTTCGCCTCTTCGCCCACACCGCCAAGCGCAATGCCGTAAATGGTGGGGAACATAAGAGACATGCAGCCCGAAATTGCTACGAGGGAGTAGAGCCCGTAAATATTCTGCAATGCTATCGCGCCGACGGTAAAGCAGCAGGCAGCAATCGAAAACAGAGCCAGCAATCTGGCGGGGTCAATGAATCGCAGCAGATAGGTGCAGATGAAGCGGTTGCAACAGAATATGAGCATTGCTACAATGTTGTAGCCTTGTGAAAGCACCTCTGCCTTCTGCTCCTCCATCCCTTGCGAGGTGAAAAGTTGTGTGCCATACTGTATGATGAATGTCCAGCACATTATCTGTGCTCCAACATAGAAGAATTGCGCGACAACACCGTTGCGGTAGTTTCTCATCGAAGCCAACCGCTTTATGCTTTGCGAAAAGTTCAGACTCTCCTGCGAACAGCCTTCTTTCGGCATTTTGGTAAAAGCGAAGAGCAGGAATATAGCCAGAATGACCACGCCCAAAATCAGGTAAGGTCCTATCAGTATCGACAGGTCGGCATCGCGGAGTGCTGTAAATTCGCTCTCTCCAAGCGTGGCGCGTTCCTCTGTGCTCATCGGGTTTAGTCTATTCTGTATGAAGTTCATGGCTACGAACATGCCCAGCAACGAACCTATCGGATTGAACGATTGGGCAAGGTTGAGACGACGCGTGGCGCTCTTCTCGTCGCCCAAAGAGAGGATATAGGGATTGCAACCGGTCTCAAGGAACGACAGTCCGCAAGTCAGTATGAAATATGCCAGCAAGAAGGGGTAATAGCTCCCGGTCTCCTTTGCCGGCAGAAACAGCAGGGAACCGATGGCATACAGAGCAAGCCCCATCATTATTCCCGCCTTGTAGGAATACCGGCGAATGAAGAGCGCTGCAGGCAGTGCCATCACAAAATAGCCGCCATAGAATGCCACCTGCACAAGTGCCCCGTCGGTAACACTCATCCTGAATATCTTTGAAAACGCCTTGACCATAGGATTTGTGATGTCGTTGGCAAAGCCCCAGAGGGCGAAGCAGCTTGTAACAAGTATGAACGGTATCAGATATCTAATGCTTTTTGCGGTGGAATTCTCTTTCATTTCTGTTTCTTTGTGTTTGCAACTTTTTGTATAGCACCCGCGAAGATAGAACAAATATTTTAGAAACAGACATTTGCCCGGCAACTGTTTGCGATTATAGTAGGTTTATGTTGCAGAAAATCTAATTTATGTTTATCTTCGCATTGCTTATAGAATAATCATTAATTATGAACAGAATATATTCAAAAGTGCTTTTTGTGGCAGCTGCAATGCTGCTTTTTACAGCCTGCGGCGGTTCGGAAACCGCTGATAGCGAGAAGGGTGAATTCGGAATACAGCAACTCAACAACGACAGTCCCGACAAAGACCAGTATGTGATGATAGAGACCGATCGTGGAAACATAAAGATTGTGCTCTTCAAGGAGACACCGCTCCACAGAGCCAATTTTGTAAACCTTGTGAAGAACAAGTACTACGATGGCCAGCTCTTCTTCAGAGTCATCAAGGAGTTTATGATTCAGGCAGGAGACCCGAAGTCGCGTGGTGCGGCAGCAAAAGTAAAACTCGGCGAAACGGATGTAAGCTACAAGATTCCTGCCGAAATAGATGTAACCAAAAGATGGCACAAGTATGGTGCGCTTTCGGCTGCAAGCCTGAACCCGGCTGTAGAGTCATCGGGCAGCCACTTCTCCATAATCACCGGCCGTAAGGTGAACGACAAGGTCCTGAACGATCATGAGGAAAAGTACAACAAGACACTGCGCCGCAAGATGTATGAGAGCCTTCAGAAACCATACGCGGACAAGATAAACAAGCTCTACGAAGAGAGCAAGAAGAACTATAAGAAGAAACAGGAACTCAACGAGATGATACACTTCTTCACTGCAAAGACCGACTCGGCGATGGCCGGTAAGGAGTTCAAATACACCCCCGAACAGCGTCGCGGATACATAGAAGAGGGTGGAGCGTTCCACCTCGACGGCTATTTTACAGTATTCGGACAAGTGGTTGAGGGTATGGATATTGTAGAGAAGATTTCATACGAAAGCTACGATGTCTACAAGCGCCCCGTTAAGGATGTTGTGATAAAACGTATGGTGCTCCTCGACGAATAATCATATTGTACGGCAATGGAAGCATCACGTTTTGTCCTTGACAACGGTCTTCGTCTTGTCCATCTCCTCGACGAGAGCACCGAAATGGTGCATGTGAATCTCCTCTATGGCGTGGGAGCCAAGAACGAAGACTATGAATATACCGGTCTTGCCCATCTGCTCGAACACCTGATGTTTGGCGGGACAGAGCTCTTTCCCTCTTTCGACGACCCGTTGGAGCAGGCGGGAGCAGACAGCAATGCATTTACCAACAACGACTTTACCAACTATTATATATCGTTGCCCCGCATGAATGCAGAACTTGCATTCTGCATGGAGAGCGACAGAATGTGCAATCTGCTCCTCGACGACGAAAGTGTGGATGTGCAGCGTCAGGTGGTGATGGAAGAGTTCAAGCAGAGCTATCTGAACAAACCTTATGGCGATGTGAATGCCTTGATGCGCAAGTTGGCATTCAAGCAACATCCTTACCGCTGGTCGACAATAGGACGCAAGCTCAAGCATATTGCAGATGTTCCGGTGGAGACAGTGCGCGATTTCTACGACAGACATTACACGCCCGGCAATGCGGTGCTTTCCGTTGTCGGGAACATCTCGTTCGAACAGGCAAAGGAGTGGACCCTCAAGTGGTTTGCAGAGATTCCTGCACGCGAGTGCATCAAGAGGGAAATCTCGTGCGAACCGCGGCAAACGCGTATGCGCAGGAGAAGCGTTTCGCGCAATGTGCCGGGCAATGCACTATACATGACATTCCATATGGACAGTTTCAGTGGAAGCAGCTATTACGCGGCAGATGTGATTTCCGATATATTCGCAAACGGCTATTCCGGACGTCTGAATGAACATCTTGTGAAGCGGAAAAAGCTTTTCACCCGCATCGACGCCTTTATCACATGCAACGAACATCCGGGACTCTTCTGGATACATTCGCGTCTTGCCGACGGCGTCTCCTTTGAGCGTGCCGAAGCCGCAATTTGGGAAGAACTCGACAAACTGAAGGAGCGCGAGGTGCCGCGTAGCGAAATGGAAAAGGTACGCAACAGATTCGAATCGGAACAGGTCTTCTCCAACAGCAACGGTGAGGCTATGGCAGCCAATCTTGCACAGGCAGAGTGGTACGGTGATGTGTCGCGTGCATGGCGCGAGACTGAACTGTACCGTAAGGTAACGCCAAGCGAAGTGAAGCAGACCGCACGCGAACTTTTCCGTAAAGGAAATGCTTCGGTGCTCTACTACAAGAAGCGTTGAACCCAAGCAGGCAATTCCCCTATTGCTTTCTCCAGAACATAGGTGTAAGCATCAGCAGTACGGCGAAGAATTCGAGACGTCCCACAAGCATCTGGAACGAGCAGAACCACTTGAGCACCTCAGGCAGGGAATTCATGCTGAACGCCGGACCATAGTTGCCGAGTGCAGGTCCTATGTTACTTGTGCATGAGACGGAAAGTCCGTATGCCTCCATGAATTCCAGCCCGCATGCCACATTCACTATGACACCGATCATGACCACACCCACGTACAGAACAGTGTAGGCAAGGATTGCCGACTGCACAGGTGCCGTTATAATCTTGTGGCTCATTCTTACGGGTATTATGGCATTGGGGTGGACAATGCGTTTGAACTCATTTATCATGACCCTGCCGAGGATTGCCACTCTCACACACTTCATGCCGCCGGTGGTGGAGCCGGAACATGCTCCCAAATACATCAGTCCGCTGATGAGCAGCCACAGCAGAGGGTGCCACTGCATATAGTCCGAGCTGCAGAATCCTGTGGTTGTTACTGTGGCAACGACCTGAAATACGGAGTCTCTGAGTGCCTTTTCAATGCCTATGGCATCTGTCAGCAGAAGTCCTGCGGCAATGACCAATGTAGAAATAAGTATTATGTTGAAGTAGCACTTGAATTCCGAGTCGCGCACAAGGTCGCCGACTTTACCTTTGAAAATCGACAGGTAGAGAAGCGAGAAATTTGTTCCGCCGAGAAACATGAAGAGCGTTACAATGTATTCTATCAGCGGTGAATGGTAGGCTCCTATGCTCTCCTGCTTGTTCGAGAATCCTCCGGTTGCAATTGTCGACATCGAGTGGCACACAGAGTCGAGCAGGCTCATCCCTGCGAGTTTCAGACAGACGGTATTTATAATTGTAAGTCCTATGTAGATGGTGAGAATCCAGCGTGCAGTTACCGAGATTCGCGGGTGCAGCTTGCCATGTATCGGTCCTGTGGCCTCAGCCGCAAAAAGGTGTATGTCTCCCATGCCGAATATAGGCAGTACTGCCACAGTAAAGAACACAATTCCCAATCCGCCAATCCAGTGTGTCATTGCACGCCACAGCAACAGGCTCGGCGGAAGCTCTTCAATGTTGTCGAGTATTGTGGCACCGGTAGTGGTGAATCCGGATATTGTCTCGAAGAAGGCATTTGACACAGAGGGTATGTATCCGCTTATTATGTAGAGAATGGAACCGAAAACTGAGAATATGATCCATGCGGAGGAGACTACAATGTAGCCGTCTTTACGCGAAATGTTCCTCTCTTTTCCCCGTCCCATGTAGAGCAGGACACTGGCGGCTGCAAGCGTGGCAGATATTGCGTATATGTATGCCGGGACAATATGCTCTTCGTACAAGACAGATACGCCCGATGCCACAAGCATGAACAGAGCCTCTATGAGCAGCAGGAGACCGAGGATTCTCGAAATTATCTTGAAATGAATCATTGCAAAATTTAAACAGCTTCTTATATTCCGGAGTTAATTCATCTTTTAAAGAATTTCTCTAACTTTTTCAGTACATTTTCGAGACAGAAAATTATCACATGGTCTCCCGGCTCTATCATGCTGTTGCCCGCTACGTTTATACCCTTTCCGCCTCTTATCACACCGCCGATGTTTGCGCCGTTCGGCAGACCGAGATCTTTTATCGGGTATTTGGTTATGGGCATTCTCTCGTCAACAGGGAATTCGGCAACTACAGCTTCGGTGAACATGAGGCAGCGCACGCTCGACACATCGGTGTTGAGCATCATCTGAAAGATGTTGCTTGCGGCGAGTTTCTTCTTGTTGATGACCGAACCTATATCCATCTCTTCTGCCATCGAAATGTAGTCGATGTTCTCTATTTCGGCTACTGTACGATAGACGCCTGAGCGTTTGGCGGCAAGGCATGCGAGAATATTCGTCTCTGAGTTTCCACTCAATGCAATGAATGCATCGGTGCGGTCGATGCCTTCGCTGCGCAAGAGTTCGGGGTCGCGTGCATCGCCGTTTATTATCATCACACGGTCGTCGACAAGTTCAATGAGCTTGTTGCATCGTGCGTAGTCGCTCTCAATTATTTTTATGCTTATGTCTTTGGGGATAAGCTCGGCGGTGCGCACGGCAATGCGGCTGCCCCCCATCATTATCACGCTCTTTACTTCGGAGTACTGCTCTTTTCCGCAAATGTCCCTGATGTATGATATGTGCGTTTTGGTGGTCATGAAGCAGACAAGGTCGTCAACCTCAATAATGTCGTTACCGCGCGGGATAATTGTCTCATACTTGCGTTGTATTGCCACTATGTGATAGGGCATATCCCTTTGCAGGTCGCGGAAAGGGATGTTTATTATTGAGGAATTACCTCTTACCTTTACGCCAATCATTACAAGTTCGCCATTGCCGAATTCGAGCATTTGTCTCATCCAGCAATACTTTATGCTTGTGGCTATCTCCTCTGCTGCAAGCTGTTCAGGATAGATGAGCGAGTTGATTCCCAATGATACGAAGTGTTCTCTGTGTCTCGGTTGCAGATATTCGTAATTGTCAATTCGGGCAATTGTCTTTTTTGCGCCTAAGTAGTGGGCGAGAATGCAGGAATTGATGTTTGTGCTCTCGTCCGGAGTTACAGCCACAAAAAGGTCGGCTTCTCCGGCACCGGCGCTTTTAAGGTTGCCTATGCGTGTGGGGGAAGCAATCATTGCTTTCAGGTCGAACAGCGATTCGAGCTTGCCGAGACGTTCTTCGCTTTCGTCGAGCAGAACAACATCGTGGCTCTCTACAGATAACATCTTCGCAAGGTGTGTGCCTACGGCTCCTGCACCGGCTATTACTATCTTCATGGCTGTCTGGCCTTTAAATTTGCTTATATCTCAGAATCGCTTCAAGCACAGCCGGAGTATCCATTCTGCACTCGCGGTAGAGTTCGGCTGGTGTGCCGTGCTCCACGAATATGTCGGGGATACCCATACGGTGTATTGCAGGGGTGTATCTCTGCTCCGACATGAATTCCGTTACAGCCGAGCCCAATCCTCCGTTTATAACTCCGTCTTCGAGTGTTACGATGTATTTGAATTTGCGTCCCACCTCATGCAGAAGCTCTGTGTCGATGGGCTTCAGGAAACGCATGTCATAATGAGCTACGCTGATACCCTCCTTGGCAGCCTCGTCTATGACGCCTGCTACGCTCTTTCCTATCGGACCTATGGTGAGCAGTGCTACATCGGTGCCCTCTTTCAAGAGGCGTCCCTTGCCGACGGGGATGCTTTCCAACGGACATCTCCAGTCGGTGAGCATTCCTCTTCCGCGAGGGTATCTTATGACAAATGTACCCATGTCGGGCTGCTGGGCTGTGTACATGAGCCGGCGCAGTTCACATTCGTCGTATGGTGATGCAATTGTTATGTCGGGGATGGGACGCAGAAAGGCGAGGTCGAAGGCTCCGTGGTGTGTGGGACCGTCTTCGCCCACTATGCCGGCACGGTCGAGACACAGTACCATGTTTACACGTTGCAGTGCGGCGTCGTGTATCAGGTTGTCATATCCGCGTTGCATGAACGAGGAGTATATGTTGCAGAATGGCATTGCTCCGCCTTTTCCCAGGCCGGCAGAGAAGGTTACGGCATGTCCTTCTGCGATGCCTACGTCGAAGAATCTTTCGGGCATCTCTTTCATCAACAGGTTCATAGAGCATCCTGTGGGCATGGCAGGAGTTATTCCCACTACTGCGGGGTTCATCCTTGCGAGTTCCACAAGCGTCTCGCCGAACACATCCTGGAAACGTGGTATGCCGCTCTCCGAGATGATTCTTTCGCCTGTTTCTATGTCGAATATGCCCGGCTGGTGCCATGCTGTGGCATCTTTTTCGGCGGGCCTGTAGCCACGTCCTTTCACTGTGTGTATGTGCAGCAGCTTGGGACCTTTCATGTCCTTTATGATGTTGAGGGTGCGTACAAGCTCAATGACATCGTGCCCGTCTATGGGTCCGAAGTATCTGACCGACATGCCTTCGAAGATGTTCTTCTGCTGGTAGAGCATCGCCTTGATACCGTTGTTGAACCTTGTGAGGCTTGCAGCGCGGTCCTTGTTGAGCAGGCCTATCCTGGTGAAGAAGCGTGCGGCACGGTGGCGAATCTTGTTGTAGAGTCTGGAGGAGTGCATGGAAATGAGCAGCTGGCTCATGCCTCCTACGCTCTTGTCGATGGACATGTTGTTGTCATTCAATATGATGAGCAGGTCGTTGTCGCTGGACGATACATTGTTCAGTCCCTCATATGCGAGACCTCCGCTCATTGAGCCGTCACCAATGACTGCTATTGTATGTGAATTCTTTTTGCCGTTGATTTTTGCCGATACGGCGAGTCCTAATGCTGCGGATATTGAATTCGAGGCATGTCCGCCGATGAATGAGTCGTATTCGCTCTCTTCGGGGGCGGGAAATGGTTTCAGTCCCTTGAATTTGCGATTGGTGTCGAATCGGTCGCGACGTCCCGTTAGTATTTTATGGCCGTAGGCCTGGTGCCCTACGTCCCATACTATATTGTCGTCCGGCGTCTCCATCGTATAGTGCAGTGCCACAGTAAGTTCTACTGTGCCGAGACTCGATGCGAAGTGCCCGGGATTGTTCGATAGGGATTCTATGATAAATGCTCTTAGCTCTGAACATACCGCGGGCAGCATATTTTCGGGAAGCTTCCTTAGGTCGGCAGGAGAATCTATTTTGCAGAGCAACGGGTATTTTTCATTTTTGTCCATAATAAACCAAATCTACTTTCTATATTCTGCAAAAATAATCAAATAGTGGCAATATTGTGCAAAATTGTGGATTTTATTTGCTGATTGCTGTTTTGTCAGCTGTACTAAAACAATCGAAGATGGCTCCAAGAGCCATCTTCGATTGTTGATGTTATATGTTCAAAGAGCAGTTATTACTCGTTGCTCCAGTCGAGCTTTGACATGCGAACGTAGCTTGCGTAACGCTTCTGAGCCATCTTCTGAGCTGCGTCGAAGAGTTCCTGTGCTTCTGCGGGGAACATCTTAGCGAGTGATGCGTAACGAACCTCACCCTGCAAGAAGTCCTGGAACTTATCCCACTGAGGCTCTTTGCTGTCGAGTGTGAAGGGGTTCTTGCCCTCATCCTCAAGAGCGGGGTTGTAGCGCCACAAGTGCCAGTAACCGCACTCAACAGCTGCTGCCTGCTCTGCCTGAGCCTTGCCCATACCCTTGCGGATACCGTGGTTGATACAGGGAGCGTATGCGATAACGAGTGAAGGACCGGGATAAGCCTCAGCCTCGCGGATAGCCTTCAAGCACTGGTCGTAGCTTGCACCCATTGCAATCTGAGCAACGTAAACATAGCCGTATGTTGTTGCAATCATACCGAGGTCTTTCTTGCGGATGCGTTTGCCTGATGCAGCAAATTTTGCGATAGCGCCGAGAGGAGTAGCCTTAGAAGACTGACCGCCTGTGTTAGAGTAAACCTCTGTATCGAGTACAAGGATGTTGATGTCCTCGCCTGATGCAATTACGTGGTCGAGACCGCCGTAACCGATGTCGTATGATGCACCGTCACCACCGATGATCCACTGTGAACGCTTGGCGATGAACTGCTTGATAGCAAGAATCTGCTTAGAGTAGTCGCAACCGCAAGCCTCGCAAGCAGCGATAATCTGGGGCTCAAGTTCTTTTGTGATTGTTGCATCCTCTTTGTTCTCAATCCACTGACGGAAGAGAGCCTTTGTCTCGTCGCTGCACTTTGTGCAATCCTGAGCCTCTGTCATGATGCGCTCAAGACGTTTGCGCATCTTGTTGTCGGCGAGCTTCATACCGAGACCGAACTCGCAGAAGTCCTCGAACAATGAGTTAGCCCATGCGGGACCTTCGCCCTTCTCGTTTGTTGTGTAGGGAGTTGAGGGAACTGAACCAGTGTAGATTGATGAACAGCCTGTTGCGTTTGCTACCAGCTGGTGGTCGCCGAAGAGCTGTGTAACGAGTTTTACATAAGGTGTCTCACCGCAACCTGAACATGCTCCTGAGAACTCGAAGAGAGGAGTTGCGAACTGTGAGTTCTTGGGGTTAGACTTAACGTCAACGAGCGCCTGCTTTGTCTTGACATTCTTAACGCAGTAATCCCAGTTTGCTGCCTCAGCTCTCTCCTGCTCAAGAGATACCATAGAGAGTGCAGAACCGCCGAGTTTGGGGTTGCCGGGACATACATCGACACAGTTGCCGCAACCGAGACAGTCGAGTACGCCTACCTGTATGCGGAAGTTCATGCCCTTCATCGCTGCGGGAGCCTTCATTTCGATAGTCTCTGCTGCGAAACCTGCCTTTTCGTTCTCGTCGAGTACGAAAGGACGGATACATCCGTGAGGACAAACGTATGAACAACGATTACACTGGATACACTTTGAAGCGTCCCATTTGGGAACGAATGCGCTCACACCGCGTTTTTCGTAAGCCGATGTACCCTGGGGCCATGTACCGTCAGCAACCTGAAGGAATGCAGATACGGGCAACTGAGCACCTTTCTGTGCGTTGATGGGGCGTACAATCTCGTTGATGAATGCGGGATCGTTGTTTGCGGGTGCAACGTCTGCGGGAAGTGAAGCCCATGCGGGGTCGATTGCAAGTTCCTTGTATTCGCCGCCACGGTCTACAGCTGCATTGTTCTTGTCAACGATGTCCTGACCCTTCTTGCCGTAAGACTTGACGATGAACTTCTTCATCTGCTCGATAGCGAGGTCTACGGGAATAACGCCTGTGATGCGGAAGAATGCGCTCTGGAGGATGGTGTTTGTACGGTTGCCGAGACCAATCTCCTGAGCAATCTTGGTTGCGTTGATATAGTATACTTTGATGTCGTTCTTTGCGAAATAGCTCTTGATGTCGTTGGGGAGGTTGTTGATGAGTTCCTCGCCGTCCCATACGGTGTTGAGAAGGAATGTACCGCCCTTCTGAAGACCGCGGATTACATCGTACATGCGCAAGTAAGCCTGTACGTGGCAAGCTACGAAGTTGGGAGTGTTAACGAGATATGTAGAGCGGATGGGGGCATCACCGAAACGGAGGTGTGAACATGTGAAACCGCCTGATTTCTTAGAGTCGTATGAGAAGTATGCCTGACAGTGCTTGTCGGTGTTCTCACCGATGATTTTTACAGAGTTCTTGTTTGCACCTACTGTACCGTCTGCGCCGAGACCATAGAATTTAGCCTCGAAGATACCCTCAGACACTGCAATCTCCTCTTTGAGGGGGAGTGATGTGAATGTAACGTCGTCAACGATACCTACAGTGAAGTGGTTCTTGGGTGTGGGCAATGCAAGGTTCTCATATACCGACATGATTGTAGCGGGTGTGGTGTCGTTTGAACCGATACCGAAGCGGCCGCCTACAATTACGGGGTTGATAGCCTTGAGTTCGGGGCAGTCGTTGAACGCCTCGACTACATCCAAGTAGAGGGGCTCGCCGTTGCTTCCGGGCTCTTTTGTACGGTCGAGTACAGCTACGCGCTTAACGCTCTTGGGCATTACAGCAGCGAGGTACTTCAATGAGAAGGGACGGTAGAGGTGTACGCTTACAAGACCTACCTTCTCGCCCTGCTGTGCAAGGTAGTCGATTGTCTCTTTGATAGCCTCTGTTGCAGAACCCATTACAACGATTACGCGCTCTGCGTCTTCTGCACCGTAGTATGTGAAGGGAGCATAGTTGCGACCTGTGAGTGCAGAGATCTCTTTCATGTACTCAGCAACGATGTCGGGCACTGCGTCGTAGTATTTGTTTACAACCTCTTTGTGAGTCATGAATGTCTCAGGGTTCTCTGCTGTACCGCGTGTAGAGGGAGCTGTGGGAGTGAGTGCGCGGTTGCGGAACTCCTGAACTGCGTTCCAGTCTACAAGGGGTGCGATGTCTTCCTGCTCGATGAGCTCGATTTTCTGAATCTCGTGTGATGTACGGAATCCGTCGAAGAAGTTGAGGAAGGGGATGCGGCTCTTCAAAGTAGCAAGGTGTGCTACGGGTGCCAAGTCCATAACCTCCTGTACAGAACCTTCGCAAAGCATTGCAAAACCTGTCTGACGGCAAGCCATTACGTCCATGTGGTCGCCGAAGATACAGAGTGAGCTGCCTGCAAGGCTTCGTGCAGATACGTGGAATACTGAGGGGAGAAGCTCGCCCGCAATCTTGTACATATTGGGAATCATCAACAGAAGACCCTGTGATGCTGTAAATGTGTTAGTGAGTGCACCAGCCTGCAATGAACCGTGAACTGCACCGGCAGCACCGCCCTCAGACTGCATTTCTTGTACGGCAACTGTCTCGCCGAAGAGATTCTTACGTCCCTGAGCTGCCCACTCGTCAACATACTCCGCCATTGTAGACGAAGGTGTGATGGGGTAGATGGCAGCTACCTCGGAAAACATATAAGCTACGTGTGCCGCAGCCTGGTTTCCGTCACAAGTGATAAATTTCTTTGTCTTTGTCATATTATTACTATATAAAAAGTTTGAATTATCTTTTATATTACGAACGTACAAAATTACAAAATAATCGGATATAATTACTATAAAATCCTCAAAAAAGAGTATTTTTGTAGTGATTTTAATTATGAAATACTTATTTATAGTCTTAATGTGTATTGCGCTGATGCCTCTATCGGGAATAAAGGCGCAATATTGGTACTCTCCCAAAAGAGAGTATCGTGCTGTGTGGGTAACAACGATAGAGAATCTCGATTGGCCTAAGACCAGGATAAAGTCGACGGCAGACATCGAAAAGCAGAAAAACGAATTTACGGCTCTGCTCGATTCGCTTGCAGTCTATAACATCAATACAATATTGTTGCAAACGCGCGTGCGCGGAGATGTTATCTATCCCTCAGATATCGAGCCTTTTTCGGCGGTGCTGACAGGCAAGGCTGGCAAGAATCCCGGATACGATCCTTTGGCATTTGCCATTGAGGAGTGCCACAAAAGGGGCATGCAGCTGCATGCGTGGATTGTTACATTGCCTTTGGGCAAAGTGCAGCATGTCAATTCGTTGGGACGCATGAGCCTTGTTCGCAAACAGCCCCGTCTTTGCAAGCTCTACAAGGGTAGCTGGTATATGGAGCCCGGAGTTCCGGAAACGGCAGACTACCTTGCGACGCTGGTCTCCGAAATTGTGAGCAAATACGATGTTGACGGCGTGCACTTCGATTACATACGCTATCCCGACCGTCCGCGCGACTACAATGATTATGCCCTCTATCGCCGCTACGGTAAAGGAGTGGCTCACAGCGACTGGCGCAGGGCGAACATCACACGTGTCGTGCAGAGTCTGTATAAATGCGTAAAGGAGATAAAGCCATGGGTGAGAGTGAGTTGTGCTCCGCTTGGCAAGCATGGCAATCTTACAAGGTACTCCTCGAAAGGTTGGGATGCACACAATACGGTCTATCAGGAGGCACAGCGTTGGCTGAAGGATGGTATAATGGATGCGCTCTTCCCGATGATGTATTTTTCGGGGAACAATTTCTATCCGTTCATGCTCGATTGGCAGGAGAATTCTTCGGGGCGCCATATTGCTCCGGGACTGGGTGTTTACCGTCTTATGCCGGGCGAGGGCGACTGGGACGGACACGAAATTACACGTCAGTTCTTCACTTCGCGCGAGGCGGGTGCAGCGGGTACGGCAATATTCCGTGCCGAACATCTGCTGAAGAACTACAAGGGAGTTGCCGATTTCTTAAAGGTTTTCAACCGCAAGAAAGCCCTGATTCCTGCATTGGAGTGGTCGGGAGAACCCAAGCCCGAAAGCCCGAAGAATTTTAAGGGGGTGCATCGTCTCGGCGCCTTGCATCTTGAATGGGGCAGTGTGAATGTCAGAAGCGGGATGCCGAATATCAGGTACAACCTCTACCGCTCGGCTTCCTATCCTGTTGATACGGAGAACGTAGACAATCTTGTTGCCGCCAATCTTAGCGATACTGTATTTGTGTGGGGTGATGTTCCACAAGATGCACATTGGGCTGTAACGGCTGTGGATGCTTTTGAGGTGGAGAGCGCTGTGGCAGAATGGCATGAGAGAGTGCCTCGTTCGAAGTTGTATCGCGAGAGTTTTCTTCTGCCCGATGCGCAGAGCTGGGGTATGAGGGTACTGATAAAGGATTTCAGCGGAAAATTGCTCTACTCTTTGCCTTACAACAAGAGTGTGAATGTCGAGGGGCTGCCGGCAGGGTGTTACCGTATGGAGGTGATGTCAAGGAAAGGAGATATCCTTTTACGCGAACAGTTTGTGAGATAGAACCTCTCTGTATCAATCACAATAGTAGATGCGCTTGATTCGGCTTGATACCGAAGTAAGTACTTCGTATGGAATCGTATCCAGCCACTCGGCGAGACGGTAGATGGGCAGATTGTTTCCGAAAATCTCAACGCTGTCCCCCTCCTTGCAGTCGATGTCTGTAACATCTATCATGCAGACATCCATGCAGATGTTTCCCACATATTTTGCTTTTTTGCCGTTGACAAGGCAATATCCGTTGCCGTTGCCGAGCTTGCGGTTGAGCCCGTCGGCATATCCTATCGGCAGGGCTGCTATGCGCGAGGGGCGTGAGAGCGTGCCTTTGCGACTGTATCCCACTGTCTCGTCGGCAGGGACGTTGCATGTGTGAAGTATTATGGTCTTGAGCGTTGCAACGGGTTTAAGTGCTGCATCCTCCTTAATCGGCGATATTCCATACAGTCCTATTCCCAGACGCACCATATCCATCTGCCGCTCAGGGAAGCGTTCGATTGCGGCGCTGTTGCATATATGCCGCAATATGCGATGGGGAAATGTGGCTTGCAGTCTGTTGGCTGCCTCCTCGAACCGCGCCGTCTGTTCCTTTGTGAAATAATCGAACGTGTCGGAGTCGCTGCCTGCAAAGTGCGAGAATACTGAGCAGGGTGTAAGTGCCGACTGTTTTTTCAGTTCCTCCACCAATGCGGGTATCTCTTCCGGCAAAAATCCCAAACGGTGCATGCCGGTGTCTATCTTTATGTGGACGGGGTAGTCGGTTATTCCTTCGCGTGTGGCTGCCTGCACAAGCGCTCTGAGCATGGCAAAGCTGTAGACCTCAGGTTCTAATTTGTTCTCGAAGAGCGCCCTGAATGAGCAGGGTTCGGGGTTCATGATTATTATGCCTGCCGTGAGCCCTGCTTTACGCAACTCTATGCCCTCATCGACAACTGCTACGGCAAGATAGTTTACATGCGACTCTTGCAGTGTGCGTGCGACCTCCATTGCTCCGGTGCCGTATGCCGATGCCTTTACCATGCATATCATTTTTGTTTCGGGATGCAGGTTCTTGCGGTAGTGGTTGAGATTCTCGCGCACTGCTGTCAGGTTGACTTCAAGTATGGTCTGATGGACTTTCTTTTCGAGCGCTTCGGATATTTTTTCGAACCGGAAGGCGTGTGTGCCCTTTATCAGAATCGCTTCGTTGTGTAGTGAGGCGAATATGGCTGATTGCATGAATTCTTCCACTGTGGCAAAATAGTGTGCTTCTGCAACGGCTTTGGAGAGTCTGTCACTCTCGGATGTCATGTCCTTGCCTATGCCTATAAGCTTGTCTATTCCACGTTTCTCTATGTATTTTGCCACTGTGCGGTAGAGCGAACGTGCCGTCTGTCCCGTCTCTTTAAGGTCTGATAGTATGAGCGTGTGCTTCAGATGGTCCATTGTACTGCATCGGCGTTCCATAAAGTCGAGTGCGATGTCCAGTGATGCTGTGTCGGAGTTGGAGTTGTCGTTTATTATCACGCAATCGTTTATTCCCTCCTTGACTTCGAGGCGCATTGCCACCGGTTCGAGCTGTGCCATGCGTTCGGCTATCACTTCTGCGGGCGTCATCAGATAGAGTGCGGCGGCAAGGCAGTTGATGGAGTCTTCAATGGATGCGTCGTCGGCAAAGGGTATATGGTAGCTGTTCTCAAAGGAGAGGTAGCGGTATTTTACGGTGGTCCCTTCGGGGCTCTTCTCTATTGAACTGATAAAGAGGGGGCGTTCGCTGTCCTTGCACGACCATGCAACTTCGCGGGATGACAGCAGCGAGCGGTGCACGCAGTTGGAGAGCATGGTGTTGTCGCCGTTGTATATTATCACATCGCACTCTTTGAAGAGCGAGAGCTTTTCGGTGCATTTCTGTTGCATGTTGCTGAAATTCTCCTGATGTGCTTCGCTCAGGTTGGTGATTATGCCTATTGTCGGGCGTATGATTTTTTGCAGACGGTCCATTTCGTCCTGTCGCGAAATGCCGGCCTCGAATATGCCTAAGGTGCTCTCCTCGCCGAGCATCCAGACTGAGAGGGGGACGCCTATCTGCGAATTGTAGCTGCGTGGCGAGCGTGCTACAATGTGGTTGCCGTTTGTTATCTGATAGAGCCACTCCTTGACGATTGTCTTTCCGTCGCTGCCCGTAATTCCTACTATGGGTATGTCGAACCTGCTTCTGTGGTGAGCTGCAAGCTGCTGCAATGCCTTGAGTGTGTCTTTTACAATGAGAAAATTGGCATCCTGGTATTCCGTGTAGTCGTACGTGTCATTTACGACGAAGTTTCTCACTCCGCGTTTGTACAGCGAATCTATGTAGTTGTGTCCGTCGCCGCTTGCCGTTACGATTGAAAAGAAGAGTGTCTCCTCAGGGAAACTCAGTGAACGGCTGTCTGTCAGCAGACGTAGGATCTTTACTCCGGAAGCCCCGCAAATATGTTGCGCTTTTATTATCTGGCTTATTTTTTCTATCGTGTACGACATTTCTTTATCCCTTTAGAATCTTTATCTCTTTTGAGAAATCAAAGTAAGGATATTTTCCTTTAATAGTCTCTATCTTTAACAATAATTTGCTTTTGAATTCGCTGTGTGCAGCTGAGTTTCCGTTTATCGGGCTATGGGCGAGTGCTCTGTTTATCTCTTCCACTTGTGAGGCGATGCTTCTGGTCTCTTCGTCGAAGTAGGATTCTTCGAAGCACTCCCATATGTGGTTTGCCGCGAGGGGTGAGGGGTGCAGCATGTCTTCGGCATAGAAACGGTAGTCGCGCAGTTCGTCGAGCACTATCTCGTATGAGGGGAAGTAAAATATCCTGTCGGGGAATCTCTTCCGCAACTCCTCCACTGCAAGCAGCAGTGTCGCCTTGCTTACCTGATTGCCGTGTGCGCCGTCGCGAAAATGGCGTATGGGGCTTACCGTAAGGAGTACTTTCATGCTGCTGTTGCGGGCAAACAGCTTTTCGAGTACGCAGCTCATGGCTGTTGCAATCTCTTCTGTCGACAACAGTGTACGCTCGAACATTGTGGATGGTATCTTGTGGCAGTTCCCGACTACCATGTTGTCGCTCTTGCGTCTGTACACAAATGCAGTGCCGAATGTGAGTGATAAAAGTTCTGTCTCCTTAATCCACTCTGATGCTTCTCTCAGAGATTTGTTTATGTTTTCTACAAGTTCTTCTCTGCTCTCTCTTGAATAGTCGCCGTGGTGCAGCATGCTGTGCCAGCGTTCTTCGTGAAACGCCAGTTCGGTGGATTCCTCTGAGAATTCTCTGCAATCGGCTATCCGTTCAAGTGCTGTGGCTATGGACAGGGGATTGTATAGAATACCGAAGGGGTTGAGCATTACAGGGAATTTGCATGCGTCGAAGCGTTTGCCGATATTTTCGGCAAAGCAGGAGCCTATAATCATCTGTCTGGTCCTGTATGTGATTTCAAGTTCCTTTTTGGGCAGAGCAACCTGTGTTACTAATCGCATGGTTCTGATTGTTTCTTTTTTGTGGATAGCGAAGATAGTAACTTATATGTAAATTTCCAAGTCCGATAGTCGAAGCCACTAAAAAATAAAAGAATCTGCAAGCCTTTGCGACTTGCAGATTCTCTATTTGGTTGAATGGAGACATTAAATGTCCATTCTTTTGTTCAATGAATTACTTCACAAACATTTTCTCTGTTTCTACTACACCGTTAGCGTAAACCTTCTTAACGATGTTGATACCCTTAACAGGAGCGCTTACAGCTGCACCACCTACTGTGTAGTATGATGTTGAAACGAGTACATCACCCTTTTCGCCACCACCGATGATAGGTGTATCGATGCCTGTACCGTCATTTACGCGACGGAAGTGGAACTTACATGTTTCGTTAGCACCGGGAGACCATGTAGAAACATCGCTGTTCTCAGAACCTGAGTTGCGGAAGTAGAGTGAACGATAATTTGTCCATTCACCGTCGTTCAAAGGACAATAGATATCGAAGTCGTTCTCATCCTGCAAACGGATTACGAAAGGAGACTCGGGTGTCTCTGTAAGACCGATACCACGGTAGAGACCCTCAGCACCCTTGATATAGTAGCCTGTCTCAACATGCTGGATGTAGAATGCGTTCAAAGAATCCTCTGCTGTGATGTAGCCAGCCTCTCTCCAAAGACCGAGGTTCATATCCTCTGTAGCGGGGATAAGCTTGAACTGGAAGCGTTTGTGGGGATTTCTTACATCCTCAGGAGCATTTGTCCAATACATCTTGTATTTGAGACCGCCGATATACTGGTCTTCGGGTGTGCTGTTGTCGTAAGCATACATAGCTTTCTTGCTTGTCCAAGAAGAGTTCTCGTATGAAGAAACGAATACGTATGTACCTTCTGTTACGGGGTTGGGCTTGGTTGTAGCTGCAACCTGAATTGCATTGTTGAGAACGGGAACAATTTCCTTGGCAACAGCCTCGTCGTTCTTAGCCTGAGCCTTCAAAGCCTGCTCGTAAACTTCGAGGAACTTGCCCAATGTCTCCTGTGAGTAGAAACCGGGGTCAGAACCAACCTTCATCTTGCTGTACTTCTCAGCCTCAATCATAAGGCTTGAAAGCATGTAGAGGTTGGCTTCGGGCATGATAGCCTTGTTGATGTACCACTCACCCTCACCGTCGAGGTCGTTCATGTCGAGACCTGTTACAGAGAATGTTGCGAGGTCGCCCCAATCCTGGAAGATTACGTAAGGCATGCTTTCGTCGTCGCGTTTCATTGTGTCGCAGTATTCGTAGATTACCATTGAACCTTCGAGACCTTCGTGGTTAGCGGGTTCAATCTTAACCTTAGAAGCTACTGTGAGATCCAAAGTAGAACCGGCTGTACCCCAACCGTTAGCATCGGTTGTCTTTGTCCAGTACTTGCCGTCCTTAACGCTCTTGATGTAGAATGTGCCGTCAGCGTCACCTGTCTTCTGAATCAAGTATGTTGCGGGAGCCTGAAGTGTCTCGCCGTAAACATCGTCGCCTGCGAAGTAGCGGGGTTCGCCGGGATTCTCAGCATCGAGATAAGCGTTGGGGTTGCAGTTGTAGAGACCGCGGATAACGTAGATTTCGTCGTCCTTAATCTGTGAAGCGTCTGTAATCTGCTCACCGAGCTCGATTGCATACTTATAGGGGAGAAGAACCTCCTCAGGAGTGATTTCGCTACCTGCTGTGATTGCAAAGTCGATAGGAGTATTTACGCTGTTCTTACGTCCATACTGGATGAACTTGAATGAACTGATAGGCTCGGGAAGTGAAGCCTCGATGTAAACGTAGCTGGGGTTAGCATCGTAGGTCTCGCCACCTTCCTGACCGGGGCTCCAATATGCGTGGTAGTGTGTATCGATGTCACCGTCGCAAAGACCGGCAATACCTGCACCGTCAGTGGGGTGAACAGAGTTAGATGACCAACTGTCCTCTGTCAACTTGATTGTGTCGCCCATTGCGTTCATCAAAATGAATTCACCGTATGTGGGGAATACGAATGAACCGGCGTCGCTGCTGTATGTAGCGTGGTTGTTTGTGTCGAATACAGTGAAACGGAGTACGTCAGTCTCTTCGCCGAGATAGTAAACGGGAGACTCCCAACGGAAGCTGCCGTTACCTTGTTTTTCACCGGGAAGGCCGAGTTCGGGAAGACCTACACGGTAGGGAAGTGAAATTACATTGTTGATCTCTGAAGCCCAGAAGCCGTCGATAGCAGCGGCAGCAATTGTAAGGCCTGCATCAACATCTGCAGTAGTTTTGTAGTTGTCGAAAACAAGGAGTGCTTCGTCCAATGCAACCTGCATCAAATCCTTTGCATCTGCGGGGAATGTACCGTTAACCCAGTTGGGAGCCTCAGAAATCTCGAGCTCGCCCTCATCAAGAGCGGCAATGATAACATCCATTGAGTCGAGGTATGAGTTAAGACCTACAACAGTGTAGTTGGGGATAGCTGTCTCAAGACCCAATTTTGCAACAAGAATTTCAGAAGCTGTAGTTGCAGACTCAGCAGCTGCGATAGCTGCTACAAGTGCATCGTATGCGCCTTCTGTGTCATAGTCTTCCATCTTGCCGAGTCTCTCCATGCGAGCCTTTGCGTCTGCAATGAGATCTGTGAGCTGTGAAGCGAGGTCGCCGGCAGCGATTTCAGCCTTGTAGATTGTGAAGTGCCATGCTGTGGGACGTGAACGGCCTGCCATTCTGTCGTCGTTGTAGTAGTATGTCATTTTACCGATACCGTCATGACCTACTATCATACTGTCGGTGCGAGTGATGACGAAGTCTGTAGCAACAGAATCGCACATTGAGAACTGGTAGAAACCTGCTTCCTCTGATTTGGGAGTCCAGTTAAGCCAGCCTGATCCCTCCTGATTAGAGAGGTAGTGACCGTTGTTCAACCAACAGATTTTGTAAGAGTTCTCAACGTCTTTCTCAGGAACGAGGTATACCAATGAAGCGGCATTGGGTGTTACGTGGCCTGCATAGGGTGAGTTCCAGTAACCGCCACCGGGGTATGTACGGGTTGTTCCACCCAATTCGTAGTCGAAGCTGGGGGCGTTACCCTTGATAAGGAAGAATGCGCCTTCCTCAGCGAGACCTTCCAATGTAGTAACCTGCTCGCCTACCTGTATCTGCTGTTCGGGGTAGGGGAGATACTCTGTACCGGGTGTAAGACCTACGTATGTGGGAGCGTTCTTGAGGTTGCTGCGTGTCTGCCATACGAGCTGGAACTCGCTGATAGGTGCTGCAAACTCAAACTCGATGTAGTGGTACTCCTGAGGACATCCACCTGTGTAGTAGGTTGAGTGGAAGTGGTCGGTGTAGTTGCCGTTGTTGAGGTTCTCGATGGGACCTTCGTTTGCGGCAGCTGCATTTGATGTAGCTGTGTATTCGATTTTCTGTCCGTTTGCATCGAGAATTGCAAACTCAGACAATGTGAAGAAGGGGAAACCGGGGCCCCAGCCAGAAGAAATACCGTCTGTGAGGCTTGTCTGCATGTAGCCCTCAGTGGTGTTTGTAGAACATACAGTGAAACGCAGTGTACTGATGGCTTCGTCGAATTTGTACAATTTGGTCGAATGCTCAAAGTACGCAGCTGCATACTGTCCGGGCAGGCCATCTGCTTTTGTCAGCGTGATGGGCCATGTAGCTGTCTGTGCCATGCCGAATGCGGCAACGAGCGACAAGAGAGCTGTCAAGAGTAGATCCTTTTTCATAAAAATAAAAAAATTAGATTTAAAAGTTTATTTCCTTTTGGGAGATAATTGTTTGTTATTTCGCAAAGCTAGTAACTTTTTATTAATCAACAATGGCAAAATGGAAAAAAGTGTATCCTTTCCGGCTGTTTGGTATGTATTCAGCATTATTGGTGAGTGTTTTTTACGCGGTTGCCTCCTTCTCTGCGCTGCGTTGCTGGTTGCGCTTCACGAATTCCATGTGTCTTGCCGCCTCTTCGCGCGAGGCTTCGAGCTCCTTTATTGTGCGGAGTGCCACTGACAGTTCATATAGGGATTTGATGGCTTTAATGTCCTCCTTGCGCATTTTGTAGGAGTGGCTTTTTTCTCCTATCAGTTCCACTTTTATGCTTTTGTCGGCATTGAGGACAATGAAGCCTATGATGCCTTCGTCTTTGCCGAAGCGGAAGTCTACTCTTTCTGTGGTTACGCCAAGGTGTTTGGACGTGTAGCTGTTGATTGGGTTTGCCGATTCGGCATAGTTCTCTCCGGCACTTACCTTTACCTTATTGTGAGAGATTGGACGTCCCTTGTATATTGATGTTACGGTCAATATGCCGTTCTCGTCGACCTGTCCGCGCAGGTAGGTGTTGTTCAGATTTTTCATGGGGGCTTGCGATGCTACCATGAAATTGCCAATCTCTTGATACTTTTCGTCCTTCTCGAAGGTGTATCCCGATTTTAGCATTTCCTTAAGTTCGGCTTGTCTTACCTCTAACAAACTGTCTATGCATTGTATGTTGCGTTGCTGCTCGGCAAGTTCTACTTCGCGCATGAGCTTCAGCGCCTCGCGTCGTGCGTCGAAAGCTTTCGGGTATTGTATCTTGAGGCTGTCGAGCTTTGTCTTTGCGCTTTGGTAATCGCCCTGCTCAAAGGCTTCGCGAGCCGATTGCAGTGAACGTGCTGCTTGTTCTTCTACTGATTCTGCGCATGATGCGGCGAGGAGTGCTGCTATTATTATAGAAAGGTGGATGAGTTTTTTCATGGTGTTTCCTTTTTCGTATTCTGCAAATATACGATTAAAATCTGTGGTGAACGAAAAATAACGTTTAAAATATAGTGGCTGTTTGAATTTTCTTAGAAAATAGCTTAAATTTGCAGTGCGTGTAATCAGAGGCTGTTGTTGCAGCTTCTCTTTTTTAAACAAGATAATATATGTATATCCCTACTCAGGAAGAACTTATAAATATACTCGACAAACCTGTTTTCCGTCTTATTTCACAAACTGCTGATGAGCTTGGGATGGAGTGTTATATTGTGGGCGGATATGTCCGTGATATTTTTTTGCAGCGTCCTTCGACCGACATTGATGTTGTCGTTGTCGGCAAGGGCATAGAGATGGCGCGGGCTTTCAGCAAGAAGTTAGGAAAGGGTGCCACGCTTGCGGTGTATGCCAACTTCGGCACGGCGCAGGTGAAGTACAAGGGTGAGGAGATTGAGTTTGTGGGTGCGCGTCGTGAGTCGTACAGCCATGATTCGCGCAATCCCATTGTTGAGGATGGTACATTGGAGGACGATCAGAACCGTCGCGATTTTACTATCAATGCAATGGCTATCTGCATGAATGGCGAGCGTTTCGGCGAATTAGTAGACCCTTTTGACGGTGTATACGATCTTGAGGATAGAATAATACGTACGCCGTTGGAGCCGGGTGTTACTTTTTCGGACGATCCTTTGCGCATGATGCGTTGTGTGCGTTTCGCCACCCAACTCAATTTTTATATCGACGACGAGACCTTTGATGCGCTTTGCGAAAATAAGGAGCGCATAAAGATTATCTCCCGTGAGAGAATTAACGAGGAGCTTAATAAAATCCTTCTTTCTCCTACTCCCTCCAAAGGTTTCATAGAACTTGACCGTTGCGGCTTGTTGCAGCTCATTTTCCCGCAGCTGGCAGCTATGCAGGGCGTGGAGACGAAGAATAACCGCAGTCATAAGGAGATGTTCTACCACACGCTTGAGGTGCTCGACAATGTGGCTACCAAAAGTGATAATCTGTGGCTCCGTTGGGCTGCTCTGTTGCACGACATCGGCAAGCCTCGCACGAAACGTTGGGACCCGGTGCAGTTCTGGACTTTCCACAATCATAATGTGGTCGGAGAAAAGATGGTTCCGCAGATATTCAAGGAGTTCAAGATGCCGCAGAACGAAAAGATGCGTTATGTGGCGAAACTGGTAGGTCTGCACATGCGTCCCATAGCCATAGCCGATGATGTTGTAACGGACTCGGCTGTGCGTCGTCTGCTTTTCGATGCGGGCGATGATATTGACGACCTTATGTTGCTCTGCGAGGCGGATATTACTTCTAAGAATGAGGTGCGCAAGCAGAAGTTCCTGCAAAATTTCCGCACGGTCCGTCAAAAGCTCAAGGATATTGAAGAGAAAGATCGCATACGCAATTTCCAGCCTCCTGTCGATGGTGAGGAGATTATGCGTATCTTTGCTCTCGAACCTTGTGCGCTTGTGGGACAGCTGAAAAGTTCTGTCAAGGATGCTATTCTCGACGGGGTTATTCCAAATGAGCATGATGCTGCGCTCGAACATATTCTCAAAAAGGCTGCCGAGAAGGGTCTTGCCCCGGTAAATTTGCCTTGATTGACTGACAATAAATAAAGCAGGCTGCTGTTTTTAATGACAGCAGCCTGCTTTATTTATTGTCAGGAACAAAATCAGTTCTGTTCAACAAGCTCTTTTACAATCTTCTGCATTTCGGGATATTGCTCCTCCATGCTTGTGAGCAACTTGTACTGTGCGGCTGTACGTACAAGGTTGTGTTTGGGGTAACGTGTCTTGTAGTATGTGTCGCCGTCGATGTAGTCCATGAGGAAGCGGAGCACCTGCTCGTATGTGATGTAGAGTGCCGAGAATGCCAACCACTCTTTTTCGGTCTCTGTCATTGATGCGCAACGCTCTGACAGGTAGCCGGCTGTGTAGTGCTTGAATGTCTCGATGTTCATTGATACGCGGCTGAGGTCTTCATCGTCCTCTGCTCCGGTGTTGGTATACGAACGTATTGCATCGCCGAAGTCGTTGAGCGATGTGCTGCTCATTACGGTGTCGAGGTCGATTACACAAAGCACTTCGTCGTTCTGGTCGAAGAGGATGTTGCTCAGTTTTGTGTCGTTGTGTGTAACGCGCATGGGGAGACGTCCGTCCTCAACCATTGCCCAGAAGTCGAGCATCTTTTCGCGGCGCGATTCAATCCACTCGATTTCTGTTGCGAGTTCAGCCTTGCGGCCTGCTTTGTCGGCAGCAAGAGCTTCGTCCCACTGCTGGAAGCGCCAACGGATGTTGTGGAAGCCTTTGATTACCTCGGCAAGCGGTTCGGTGAAGTCGGCAAGCTGTGCTTGGAATTTGCCTATTCCCTTACCTCCCATGAAGGCGAGACGGGGAGTGTCGGCTACGTCGTGGGTAATTGAACCTTCGATGAATGTGCAGACAGCCCAATAGTTTTCGCCATCCTTGTAGTAGAGTGCGCCGTCTTTGGCGGGGACAACTGTGAGGACTTCGCGCATGGGGTCGCCGCCGGCAGCTGCAACCTTTGCTTTGATGTGTGTGGTAACACGCTGTATGTTGTCCATCATTGCAGGAACGTCGGGGAATATCTGGTGGTTCTTGCGCTGAAGGATGTAGTTGGGGGTGTCGCCCTCAGTCTTTACAATGAATGTGTCGTTTATAAAACCGTCGCCCAATGCCTTGATTTCGGCAATAGTTCCGTCAAGGGCAAATTTCTCGGCAATAGCCAACATGTTAGTTTCTGTCATAGTATATAATATTATAAGGTGTACGGCTCTTTAACGCAAGAGCCGTACATCCGGTTTTGTTTAGTCTGCGAAATAGAATTTCAACTCCTTAACCTTGTTCCAGTCACCGCGTGTGAAGTCGGGTACTTTAACGGGTTTGCTGCCGTTCTCGATAGAGATTCTTGTGAGCTCGCCCATTGCGCTCCACTCAGCTGTGTCATAAACGTCCATGTCGAGGGGAAGACCATTGCGCAAGCAGTATACAAGACGGTAGTCCATGATGAAATCCATACCTCCGTGGCCGCCTACAGAGAGTGAGTACTGCTGCAAGGGCATGCCGTTTACAAGCTGTTTCTGTACGGGGTGTTTGTACTTCTCGGTCATTTCGGCAACTACGTTTGCAGGTGCAAAGCTGTGGTGGTCGAGTGCCTCGATGTTGGGTGTGCCGGTCTCTTCTGTTGCGATGCTCTTGAGCTGGTCGAGCTTGAATGTGTAGCCCTGTGTGGGATATTTGTTAGCAAAACCTTCTGTTCCCACCAACTGGTACATACGGCTGTAGGGACGGGGAGTCATTACGTTGTGCTGCATGTCGATGGTGTAGCCCTTCTGTGTGCGGATGAGGGTGTTGATCTGGTCGCCGTGCATACATGTGTCGGCTTTCATAATCTCTTTTGTGAGCTTTGTACCGTTAACAGACTTTGTTGACATTGCTACGAGGAAGTCGAGCTTGTCGCCGCGGTGGATGTTCATAGCCTGACAGTTGGGGCCGATGCCGTGTGTTGCATACACGTCGCCGTTGTTTGCTTGGTTGTACTCAAGACGCCAGTTGTCTGCATATGCCTTCCAGAAAGGTTCGAGGTTGTGGATGTATGCGCCCTCGGCGTGGATGATTTCGCCGAATACGCCCTGCTGTGCCATGTTGAGGGTTGTGAGCTCGTAGTGGTCGTAGCAGCAGTTTTCGAGAATCATACAGTGTACCTGATTGCGCTCTGCCGCGTCAACAAGCTGCCAGCACTCTTCAACTGTGTTTGCACTGGGCACTTCGATTGCAACGTGCTTGCCCTGCTCCATTGCGTAGAGTGCAACGGGTACGTGCATCTGCCATGATGTTGCGATGTAGACAAGGTCGATGTCCTTGCTTTCGCAAAGCTGTTTGTAACCTTCGTCGCCACTGTAAACCTTAGCCTTGGGCATACCTGCTTTTTCGAGGTAACCCTGACAACGCTCTGCTCTTTCTGCGTACTTGTCGCAAAGACCGTTGATGGCTACGCCCTCGATATGTGTGAAACGCTGAACGGCGCCGGGACCGCGCATGCCCAATCCAACGAAACCTACACGTACTGTCTCAAGAGGCTTTGCACGGAATTCCAGCATGCTCTTCTGTCCGGGAGCGCGCTGAGGCTCGTCAAGAACGATAACGCCGTCTACAATCTTGTAGTCGACACTTGCCTTGAACTTGTTCTCCTGATTTGCACTCTCCTGAGGACAGCCGCAGGATGTTACCATCAAGCACATAGCGAAGAGCAATGCGCTTAAAACTGTTTTTGTTCTTCTCATGTTTTATTCTTTTTGGGGTTATTGATTGATGATGTTTCTGTGTAATGTGCAAATGTAGCAAAATATATTCTTTTAGTGAAACAAATTTTGAAGTTTTTGTATAAAATTATGAAATTAATTGCGAATTTTTTTGGAGATATGATGCTGGATTGCGAATTTCTGTGTACATTTGACAAATGACTAATTTAAATGTTTAAAATATGGCTAATTATGTAATTGGTATAGACCTTGGCGGTACAAACACTGTTATCGGTCTTGTTGATGTCAATGGCAAGATTCTTGCCAAAGACGATTCAGTGAAAACCCAGAAATATACAGAACTCAACGAATATGCCGATGCAGTCGTTGCTGTGATTAATAAGCTCGCTGCCGAAAATTCAGTGGCTATTGAGGATATTGAGGGTATCGGCGTGGGTGCTCCTATGGGCAATTATTATACCGGAGATATTGAGAATGCTGCCAATCTGCCGTGGAAAGGACGTGTGCCGTTGGGTCGTGTGCTTACCGAGAAGAGCGGATTGCCTGCAAGGGTTACAAACGATGCAAATGCTGCTGCCATCGGTGAAATGAAGTATGGTGCTGCTAAGGGCATGCGCGACTTTATTGTCATCACTCTCGGTACAGGTGTCGGCAGCGGTATTGTTTCGGGCGGCAATCTTATCTATGGTCACGACGGTCTTGCAGGTGAGCTCGGACATGTAACGGCTTATGCACGCGAAGGACGCCAGTGTGGTTGCGGCCGTATAGACTGTCTCGAAACATATGCTTCGGCGACCGGTTTTGTAAGAACAGCGAAGATGTGGCTCGAAACCCGCGACGATGCAACTGTTCTGCGCAACATTGCTCCCGAAGAGCTTACTTCTAAGATGATTTATGACGCAGCAGTCGAGGGCGATGCTTTTGCAAAAGAGCTCTTCGAGTTTACAGGCGCAATCCTCGGCGAGGCTTTCTGCGACTTTGTTGCTTTCTCTGTGCCTCAGGCGATTATACTTTTCGGCGGACTTGCAAATGCAGGCGAATTGCTGCTCTCGCCCATAAGGACCCGTATGAACGAGAAGGTTGTCTCTTTCTGGAAAAACAAAGTGGATATTCTTCAGTCGAGCCTTTCCGGAGCAGATGCAGCAGTTCTTGGAGCATCGGCTTTGGGTTGGAAATTAAATTAAGGGAGGTTCTATAAATTAATTCATTGTTAATCAGTGTATTATTTTGT
>CAYWIE010000004.1:0-73371 GCA_964458275.1 uncultured Bacteroidaceae bacterium | reverse complement strand
TGCTTCAATATTTCGCAGCGAGTGCAGGCTATATTCGCAGTTTACTGCAAATATAGAAAACTTTTTAATAGAATTTAAACAGTTTCTAAGTATGATAAAGCTATTTTTAATTACCGCTGCGTTTTTGGCTGTATGCATGGTGCTATTGGCTATAACCATAATCATTAAGAAGAACGGCCGATTTCCCAACATACACGTTGGAACAAACAAACACATGCGCCAAAGGGGAATAAAATGTGTAGAGACCCAAGACAAGGATGCACGTCGAGAGAATCCCCACGCAATACCGGAGAGAGAAAAAAAATAATAACATAAAAACGACACAACAACAATGAAAAGAAACAACGTATTCGGGATAGTGCTATTTGCCGTAGCAACAATGCTCCTCTTTACCTACTGCACCAACAAACAGGGCGCAAACGGAGCAGCTGCTGCCGCCCCTGAAGCTACAGCAAACACAGCCGGCAAGGCACTGAAGATTGCATTTGTGGACATCGACTCACTATTGGGGAAATATGAGTACTCGATAGCGCTCAACAAAGCAATGTTGCGCGAAGAAGAGGATATGCGCATGAAACTCAGCGAGAAGGCAAAGGCACTGCAATCAGACTATGCCGACTTCGAGCGCAAGCTGCAGAACAACGTCTATGCCACCCGCGAGCGCGCCGAAGAGGAGCAGGCACGTATTCTCAAGAAGAAAGAGGAACTGGAAAAGCTTGAGCAACGCCTTACAAGCGAGCTTTTGGCAAAAAGCCAGAAAAACGACATCGCTCTTCACGACTCCATCGACTCGTTCCTCAAGGCATACAATGTAGAGAAAGGCTACGACCTTATCATCAGCCGCGTAGGAGACAATCTTCTATATGCAAACGAGACCCTCGACATCACAGAAGAGGTTATCAACGGACTGAATGCCCGTTATACACCCGCAGAAGAGGAGTAAACAAACATCAAGAAATATTGTTACAAAAGAGCGGCATCGCATAATGCGGACCGCTCTTTTATTCTTTCGTTCCACTAAAATGTAGAATTATGTCAAGCTTCAAAGAGATTATATCAGACAACACCCTTGTACTTGTAGACTTTTTCGCAGAATGGTGCGGTCCGTGCCGAACCATGAAACCCATACTCGAAGACCTTAAAAACGAAATGGGAGAGAAAGTACGCATACTGAAAATAGACATCGACAAGAACAGCGCCCTTGCCGACACATATTCCATCCAATCCATCCCAACGCTCATACTCTTCAGAAACGGCGAAATACTATGGCGCGTCTCAGGCGCCCGACCGCTCGCCGAACTTAAAGAGGTTGTCAACAGATTTGCATAGAGTACAATCAAAGTAAAGCCTCCATGTACAAACGCGCGTTTGTACATGAAGGGCTTTACTTATACAAGCTACACTACCCAGCCATCTGCGAAATGCGCACATAGAAAAAGAGAGCCGATGCCATAAGCACTATACCTAAAAGCCCATACAGCAGCCTGCTCTTTTTACGTCCGAGCGTCTTTACCACAGGTTCGGCATTTCTGCTCCGGAAAAACCAGTCGGCATCAAAAACCGCAGCCGAGAGCGCAACGGCACCCGACAACAGCATTATAGCCTGCAACAGATAGTGAGCGTACATTAAGTTCTGCAATTATTCATTTTTCAAAGGATTCCATCCCTGAGCCTTCAGTTCCATTTCAACCCCGTCGCGAGTAACAAGAGCCGCTCCAAGCTCCTCCTTCACAATATGCCCCACAAGGCGCACGTTCTTCAGCGAAGCAACCTTCTCGTAATCGGCAATAGGCACAGTGAAGAGAAGCTCGTAATCCTCGCCACCGTTCAGAGCACAGGTAATGACATTGAGATTCAACTCCTCAGCCATCACAGCAGTCTGATAGTCAACGGGAATATTCTCTTCATAGATTCTGCACCCCACCCCGCTTTGCTTGCAAATGTGCAACAGCTCCGAAGAGAGACCGTCCGAAATATCCATCATAGCCGTTGGGACAATATTCGCCTCACGGAGAGCATCTATAATATCCTTGCGCGCTTCGGGCTTCAGCTGACGTTCCAGAATATACTCCTTGCCTGCGAAATCGGGCTGAATGTCATCCTTTCCATCCATTGCAATCTTCTCGCGCTCCAACAGCTGCAATCCCATATATGCAGCACCGAGGTCGCCCGACACGCATATAAGGTCGGTAGCCTTGGCGCCACTGCGCTTTATGCTCTTACCGACAGGCGCGGTGCCTATTGCAGTGATGCTTATGGCAAGCCCCGTCAGCGAAGATGAGGTATCACCGCCAACTATATCCACATTGTGCCTTTCGCATGCCAATTTAAGCCCGGCATAGAAATCCTCCAAATCCTCGATACAGAATCTCTTGCTCAATGCAATGGAGACGGTAATCTGCTTGGGAGTACCGTTCATCGCATATATATCCGAGAAATTGACCATAGCTGCCTTGTAGCCCAAATGTCTGAGCGGCACATATGTAAGGTCAAAGTGTACACCCTCCATCAAAAGGTCGGTAGTTACAAGCACCTCCTCAGCGCCATTGAAACGGAGGACAGCCGCATCATCGCCGACACCCGTCAATGTCTCTGCATTGACGGGTGCGATATCCGATGTAAGATGCTCTATCAGTCCGAACTCCCCCAAAGTGGAGATTTCAGTTCTATTTGTTTCGTTCATCTTTATTAGGTTAAGACCTGTTTATAAGCTCCTTGAAAATAGTAGTCATTCGGGGTTGAGCCTCATCGGCAGCCTTCTGCACCTCTTCGTGGCTCACCTCAACCACTACACCCTCCAAGCCGAGGTCGGTGATTACAGAAATTCCGAACACTTTGATACCACAATGGCGCGCAACGATAACTTCGGGCACAGTCGACATACCCACAGCATCGCCACCCATTCTGTGGAACATCACATACTCGGCAGGTGTTTCGAAAGTAGGACCTTGTGTGCCAAGATAAACGCCCTCCATCACACGGATACCCTTTTCTGCCGCAACCTCTTTTGCTTTGGCAATGAGTTCGGGGTCGTATGCCTTTGCCATATCGGGGAAACGGTCGCCATATTCGATATTCTTTCCGCGCAAAGGATGTTCGGGGAAAGTGTTGATGTGGTCCTTTATAATCATAAGGTCGCCGATTATAAAATCTGGATTCATTCCACCTGCCGCATTAGAGACGAAAAGAGTCTTTATGCCAAGCTCGCGCATCACTCTGACGGGGAATGTTACCTCTTTCATGGAGTATCCCTCGTAGTAGTGGAAACGTCCCTGCATTGCCATTATATCCTTGTTGCCAAGCTTGCCGAATATCAACTTGCCCGAATGTCCCTCAACGGTAGAAAGGGGGAAATTGGGAATATCCTTATACTCAACTTCGTATTTCTCTGTTATTTCGTTCACTAAACTACCGAGTCCGGTGCCAAGAATGATGGCAGTTTCGGGCTTAGTCTTCATCACCGACTGCAAGTATGCCGCGGTCTCTTGAATTTTCTCTAACATAATCTTTTATTATTTGGTTAAACCTGTGTTCTTCGTCTATTATCTTTATTTTTATAGGTATAGAGCAGATATTATCCTTTATAATATCAGGAAGGTCGCTCCTACCCCTCAGCCTTTCTGCATCCTTTTCGGTTGTAACGACAAGCCTGCCCTGCGACGGGAGTGCCGAAAAGTTCCGGGCAATCTCCTCAAGTTCGCCCGTACTGAAATTGTGATGGTCGGCATACTGCATGAGAGTTACAATGGCTCCGCGTCTCTCAAGCTCTTTCTTCAGAGGTTCGGGACGGGCTATTCCTGTCAACAACAGCACCTCACGACCTTTTACTGTTCCGCAACCTTCTAAAGAAGGATTGAACAGCGGCAACAGCCCATCGTAACAGACTGTCGAAAAAAAGAGCTGCGCTCCCTCCCCCATTCTCAGTTTCTTCATTATGGATTGTCGCTCTTTTTTATCAATCGACGGGGGACATTTTGTCATCACCACAACATCTGCACGCCTTATTCCTCGCGCCGATTCGCGCAGACGTCCGAACGGCAAGACATTGTCTCTCCAAACCGGGCGGTTATAATCCACAAGCACAATCGACAATCCCGGCTTCACATACCTGTGCTGAAACGCGTCGTCAAGAAGTATTACCTCAGGAGAAGGAGTTTCCCTCAACAGATTCTCTATGCCGTCTACACGTTTCTCATCCACAGCAACAGTTATCTGCGGAAACTTCTTTTTTATCTGCGAAGGTTCATCGCCAACGGCAAGAACATCTCCACCCGGCAAAGCAATGCGGAATCCCTTAGTCGTGCGGCGGTACCCCCTGCTCAATGTCGCCACCTCATAATCATCCTTCAACAGATTGATTATATATTCTATATGCGGAGTCTTTCCCGTCCCGCCAAGCGTTATATTGCCGACACAGATAACGGGAACATCAAAAGCCCTGCCCGGCAATACTCCCGTATCGAAAGCCCGGTTGCGCAAAGCCATCACCCAATGATAAGGATTTATGTAATCGAGTAGCTCCATCAATATTGATTATATTCGCGAAGATACAAAAAAAGAGTTTTTCATACAATAATCATAACAGAAATAGCGTTTTCATAGCATAAATAGAGCAAAAAATGAGCCAAAAAGAAGCAAACAAAAAATTGTTTGTTCTTTTTTTTTGTATAAATAGCTGTTTTATTGAAAAAAAAGGTTACTTTTGTGGCGAAATTGTGCGCGAATTATAAAAATTTTGTAACTTGCGACGAAATAAGAGGCAAAGCCTACGTTAAGGAAAGATGCTCGAGTGGTTGAAGAGGCACGCCTGGAAAGCGTGTATACGCCAAAAGCGTATCGGGGGTTCGAATCCCCCTCTTTCCGCAGAATGGCGCGCTGACAGGGATGCTGCCAACAAACAGAAAAAGACACTGAAAAACAAGAAGAATAATTATAAACTAAATTAAATAACAATTTCTAAAATTAACACACAATGAAAAAGCTTTTTGCAATTGTTGCAATGTTGGGATTGTTCACATTCGGAACAATTCAGTCTATTCAGGCACAGGATGCTGTCGCTACCAGCGAACAGACAGAACAGGTTGATTCTGCTGCTACAGATTCAACAGCTACAGATTCAACAGCTACAGCAGCTGCTGAAGAAACCGCTCCCGCTCCCGTAGAGGAGGCTGAACCCGAAAGTTTCCACAAATCAATGAAGACCAAGTTCATCGAGGGTGACGCAGGCTTCATGTCATTGGTTGCTATCGCTATGATCGTAGGTCTTGCATTCTGCATCGAGCGTATCATCTACCTCAGCCTTAACCAGGTTAACACAAAGAAATTGATGGAAGGCATCGCTAAAGCTCTTGAGGCTAAAGACATTGAGAAAGCAAAAGCAATCTGCCGCAACACAGCAGGTCCCGTTGCTTCTATCTGCTATCAGGGTCTTATGCGTATTGACGACGGTCTTGATGTAGTTGAGCGTTCAATCGTATCTTACGGTAGCGTTCAGGCTATGAACCTCGAAAAAGGCTGTTCATGGATTACACTTTTCATCGCGATGGCTCCTTCACTCGGATTCTTGGGTACTGTGATCGGTATGGTTATGGCGTTCGACGACATCCAGCGTGCAGGTGATATCTCTCCTACAGTCGTTGCAGCCGGTATGAAAGTGGCTCTTATCACAACTATCTACGGTATTATCGTAGCTCTTATCCTTCAGGTATTCTACAACTACATACTTGGTAAGATTGAGGCTATCACAGCTGACATGGAGGACTCTTCAATCGTACTCCTCGACTTGCTTACAAAGTATAACATTAAGAAGTAATCAACATTACTATTAAATTATCATGGAAAATAAAATATCAAGCTACGTCTTTTACATACTGATGGCAGCATCGGCAGTCATTTTAGGACTGTTCTTCTTCGTCGGTTATGATAATTACACAACATTGAATGGTTCTTCTATAGTTGACCCTCAATTTACAGACCATCTCATATATTGGATGTATGCCTTGGTAGTTATTGGAATTGTTCTTGTTATATTCTTTGTTATTGTCAAATTCTTTGCGACTCTGAAAACCAATCCCGGACAAGCATTGAAAGGCTGTATCGGCATTGCATTGATATGCGCACTTTTCGGTGGTGCATATGCATTCGCATCAGACGCCCCTCTCAAAATGGCCGACGGTTCAGCTTTTGACAACAAGAGCGATTTGATACTTACCGACGTATGTATCTATGTCCAGTATGTTCTTCTTGCTGCATCTGTATTCCTTACAGTAATCAGCTTAGTTGGCATATTAAAGAAACCCCAAAAGATTAAAGCGTAATTAATAATGGGAAATAGAAAAGTACCGGGGATAAACGCCTCATCAACGGCCGATATCTCATTCATATTGCTTATATTCTTCCTGGTAACCACCTCAATGGATACTGACAGAGGCTTGGTAGTACGTCTGCCGAACCCTCCCGAAGAAAACGAGCAGGATCCTCCCAAAATTCGCGAAAGAAACTCTATGATTGTGAATGTTAACATGAACAACCAAATCATGGTAACAGTAGCAAAGAACTCAAAAGAGATTCAGATTTCTGAGCTCCGCGAGCTTGCAAAAGAGTTCATTGCGAACCCCGAGAACAATCCTGACCTTCCTGAGTTGGTAGCCGTTGAGCTTCCCGCACCATTCGGAGTACAGAATATTACAAAGAACCACGTAATATCATTGCAGACCGACCGTGCAACAAGCTACGACACATACTTCCAGGTGGAGAATGAATTATACGGCGCATACAACGACCTTCGCGACGAACTCGCACGTAAGAGCTTCGGTAAGCCCTACCGCGAGTGCAACGAGGATGAGCAGTTGGCATGCCGTCAGTACTACAAGTGTGTAATTTCCGAGGCTGAGCCCCGTAAATATAACCAATAAGATTATGAGTAAGTTTCAAAAGAAAGGAAAGGCAGAAATACCGGAATTGAATACCTCTTCATTGCCCGACTTGATATTCTCTATCCTCTTCTTCTTCATGATTGTAACATCAATGCGTGAGGTTGAGTTGAAAGTGGAATTCAAAGTCCCTTCAGGTACTGAATTGGAGAAACTGGAACGCAAGTCTTTGGTATCAAATATTTACATTGGTAAGCCTACAAAGGATTTCCGCGCAAAATTGGGTACACAGAGCCGTATTCAGTTGAACGACAAGTTTGCCGATCCATCAAACATCCGCGAATTCATTACAGCCGAGCGCGAGAGTTTGGCAGAGCGTGACAAACCCTTTATGAAGATATCTTTGAAAGTTGACAAAGACACTCAGATGGGTATCGTTACAGACGTAAAGATGGAATTGCGTAAGGCAATGGCACTTTCAATTGCATATTCAGCAGCACAACGTTAATAAGTCAGTTGCTTTGCATATTTAAAAGTTCAGGCGAACCAATCGGTTCGCCTGAACTTTTTTTTAAAAAAACGGATTAAATATTAGAGACCCCAAAGACCTTAGAAAACCCTACACTCTCATGTAAGTAGTAAAGAGAAATTCATGGGCGTGCTTTTCATCCATGTGGTGCCGTTCACTCTCAACCTCAATCCACTCACCGTTCCTCCAATCGGGAAAGAAAGCATCTGCCTCGACAGGCGTATCCTTAACTTCGGTCAAATAGAGAATATCCGCAAAAGGCATCGCATATGTATAAAGCCTTTCGCCACCAATTATATAAACAATCTCCTCGCCTTTGCATGTCTCCAAAGCATCCTCAAGAGAAGAGAAGCACTCTGCACCGGGAAATTCATTTCCGCTACGCGAAAGGACAATATTCCGCCTGTTGGGCAAAGCCCCTTTAGGCAACGAGCGGAAAGTATTGCTGCCCATAATTATTGTATGCCCCGACGTCAATTGCTTGAAACGCTTCAGGTCGTCGGGCAGCCAATATATCAGTTTATTGCCGTTGCCTATGGCTCTGTTTTCGGCAACAGCGGCTATCATTGCTACTTTCAAGCTCATTTACACAGAAACTTCTGCCTTTATATGCGGATGAGCGATGTACTCCTCCAATGAGAAATCCTCGAACTTGAAACTGAAAATATCCTTAACGTCAGGATTGATTTTCATCACAGGAAGTGCATAAGGTTCACGCGTAAGCTGCAACTTGGCTTGTTCGATATGATTGAGGTAAAGGTGCGCATCACCAAGAGTATGTACAAAATCGCCGGGTTTCAGTCCTGTAACCTGAGCCATCATAAGCAACAGCAACGAATATGATGCTATGTTGAACGGAACGCCTAAGAAGCAGTCTGCACTACGTTGATACAGTTGCAAGCTCAAACGTCCATCGGCTACATAGAACTGGAACATTGCATGACAGGGAGGAAGATTCATATTCTCAATGTCTGCCACATTCCACGCATTGACAATGATGCGTCTCGAATCGGGATTCTTCTTGAGTGTCTCGACAACCTCGCTTATCTGGTCGATATGTCCGCCTTTGTAGTCGGGCCATGAACGCCACTGATAACCATAGACATGACCTAAGTCGCCATTCTCATCAGCCCACTCGTTCCATATGCGCACACCATTATCCTGCAAATACTTAACATTTGTGTCGCCAGCAAGGAACCACAACAATTCATGAATAATGGATTTCAGATGCAGTTTTTTTGTTGTAAGGCAAGGGAATCCCTCCTCGAGATTGAAGCGCATCTGATGACCGAAAATGCTGATTGTACCGGTGCCGGTCCTGTCCTCTTTTTTGACGCCCTCCGTCAATATGCGGTCGAGCAGGTCGAGATATTGTTTCATATATGATATTTTAGGAGTATTCTTCATGCAAATATAGCGCAAACTTCGCGCCGCTCAAAATATTTGCATCAGCAAATAGGCTCAAATTAATTTAGAAAGCGTATCTTTGTAGTTATTGACAATGCGAGAATAGAGCAAACAATGGAACTGCCAAAAGAATTCATAGAACAGACAACTGCACTTTTCGGCGAGGAGCGTTACTCGCAATTCGAGAAAGGCTTGAAAGAAGAGCCCGTAGTAAGCGTGCGCACCAACCCCACAAAGCCATTTGCCGAATGGGACGGCGAAAAGGTCGCATGGGCAGCAAACGGGCACTACGTAGAAAACCGCCCGTCGTTCACAGCCGACCCGCTTTTTCATGCAGGCTGTTACTATGTGCAGGAAGCATCCTCAATGTTTCTCGAACAAGTGCTCAGGCAATATGTAAGCACGCCGGTGAGGATGCTCGACCTTTGCGCAGCACCCGGAGGAAAATCGACACACGCACTCTCACTTCTACCCGAAGGCTCGCTGTTCGTAGCCAACGAACCCGTTCCCCTGAGGGCATCCATACTCACCGAGAACATAATAAAATGGGGAGCGCCGAACGCAGTCGTTACACGCAACGACCCTGCCGACTTTGCACCACTGAAAGATTTCTTCGACATAATAGCAGTAGACGCGCCATGTTCAGGCGAAGGAATGTTCCGCAAAGATGCCCGCGCCATCTCACTCTGGTCGCCCGGCAATGTCAAGACCTGCGTGGCACGACAAAGGAGCATACTCGCAGACATCTGGCAAACACTCCGCCCCGGAGGACTTCTCATATACAGCACATGCACATACAACCCCCACGAAAACGAGGAGACCGTAGCATGGATGCGCGATGAGTTCGGAGCAGAGATTCTCCCCATAGAGACATCGGACGGATGGAACATCACCGGCAATCTCATAGGCGAAGAGTTCCCTGCCTACCGGTTCATTCCGGGATACACACGCGGAGAGGGATTCTTCCTCGCCCTGCTGCGCAAAGAGGGCGAAGGCAGCGTATCACAACCTCGCCCTGCACGCACAAAGCCGACGCCCCTGCCCAAACAGCAATCCGACATAAAATCGTGGATTACATCGCCCGATTACACATTTGATGTAAACGAAGATTGCGTTACAGCAATCCCCACAAAGCATCATTCCGCAATATCCGCATTGCAATCCAGACTGAAAGTGCTGCACTGCGGAGTACCCGTTGCAACGATAAAAAACAAGAAAGCTATCCCCATGCACCAGCTTGCGATGAGCAACATTCTCAATCGCGGAGCTTTCGCCACAGAAGAGCTGTCGCTCGAACAAGCACTCGCCTATCTCCACCGAGAGGCGCTTACGCTCCCCGACGCACCGATGGGAATACTGCTCCTCACATACAAGGAGGCACCGATTGGCTTTGCCAAAAACGTAGGCAACAGAGTGAACAACCTCTACCCCGCCGAATGGCGCATACGCAAAAACCCTATGGAATTATAAGAAAAACAATATAATTATGAAAAAACTACTCACACTTCTGATGCTGGCAATCTCTACACTCGCCTACTGCCAGGTAGAGAATCCCGCAACAATAAATGCGTCGTTCGACATCGAAGGCGATGAAATAAACATCATCCTCAAGGCAGATATAGAATCGGGATGGCACCTATACTCCACCAACCTGCCCGACGGCGGTCCCACAGCAGCCACAATAACGTTCGAGACACTCGAAGGACTGGAGCCGGTGGGCAAACTGACCCCCGGAGCAGGAGAAATTGAGAAAGACGACCCTGTATTCGGGATGAAAGTGAAGTATTTCGAAAACAGCGCCACCTTTACACAGAAGCTGAAGATACTCGACAAGAATTTCCGGGCACAAGGCTATCTGCGCTACGGATTGTGCAACGACGAGAGCTGTCTGCCTCCTGCCACATACGAATTCGACATAAACAGCAAAGAGAAGCAGGCGGCTGCTCCTGCCGCAGACAATGCAGGCAATATATTCACCGACAACCCGCTGTGGAAGCCCGTAATAAGCGAGCTGAAGAGTTTCGACGAAAATAGTTCGCAGAGCGGTTCACGCCCACTATGGATGACATTCCTTCTGGGATTCGGCGGAGGTCTTCTGGCATTGCTCACCCCCTGCGTATGGCCCATCATTCCCATGACAGTCAGTTTCTTCCTGAAGCGTGCCGGCAGTCGCGCCCAAGCACTGAAAGAGGCAATCCTCTACGGCTGCTCGATAGTAGCAATATACCTCACACTCGGACTGACCGTAACTCTGATATTCGGAGCAAGCGCACTGAACGCGCTATCTACCAATGCCATATTCAACCTGCTCTTCTTCCTGCTGCTGCTGCTCTTCGGAGCATCGTTCCTCGGCGGATTCGAGCTCACCCTCCCATCATCGTGGACAAATAAAGTAAACAAGAAAGCAAGAGCAAAGAACACATCTGGCATACTCAGCATCTTCCTCATGGCGTTCACCCTGTCGCTGGTATCCTTCTCGTGCACAGGACCCATCATAGGCTTCCTGCTTGTAGAGGTATCCACAACCGGTTCGCTCTTCGGTCCCGCAATAGGCATGCTTGGCTTTGCACTCGCCCTTGCACTTCCATTCACACTCTTCGCGCTGTTCCCCTCGATGCTCAAACAAGCGCCCCGTTCGGGAGGATGGATGAATGTGATAAAGGTAACACTCGGATTCATAGAGCTTGCATTTGCACTAAAATTCCTGTCGGTAGCAGACCTCGCCTATGGCTGGGGAATACTCGACCGCGAAGTATTCCTTGCACTATGGATAGTGCTCTTTGCACTGTTAGGACTATACCTGCTGAATTTAATAAAATTCCCGCACGACGACGCAAACGACCGCACAACATCGGTGCCCAGATTCTTCCTCGCACTGCTCTCGCTATCGTTCGCCATATACATGATACCCGGACTGTGGGGAGCTCCCTGCAAAGCCATAAGCGCATTTGCGCCACCCATGTGGACACAGGACTTCAATCTCTCCGACGGCGATGTACACGCAAAATTCAACAACTACGACGAGGGAATGGCATATGCACGCACACACGACAAGCCCGTACTCCTCGACTTCACAGGATACGGCTGCGTAAACTGCCGCAAGATGGAGGCATCCGTGTGGACAGACAGCCGCGTAGCAGAGATACTGCGCAACGACTATGTCCTGATAACCCTGTTTGTCGATGACAAGACCCCGCTGCCACAGCCTGTTACCGTAACCGAGCAAGGCACAGAACGCAAGCTGCGCACCCTCGGCGACAAATGGAGCTATCTGCAACGCTGCAAGTTCGGTGCCAACGCCCAACCGTTCTACGTACCCGTCGACGGCAACGGCGAACCGCTTGCAGGCTCATACTCATACAACGAAGATATACAGTCATACATAAACTTCCTTGAACAAGGCTTGAACAATTACAAGAACAAATAACAAAAAACTATTAGAAGCTGTTAAAATTTAACAGTCTCTAAGGGCTGTTCGAAATATTTGTATTAATTTTGTATGTTTACGATAAAGCACAAATATCGACAGCATTCGCTGTGAAGAATATTTGTTACAATCTATGTAGCTATGAACGAAACATCACTGCTTAACAACATATTCAAATTAAGAGCAAAAAAAATAGACAAATTCGCGACAGACACTGAAGCGATACAACAACGGGTATTGATGGAACTTGTGCAGAAAGCCGCCGACACCGAATGGGGCAAGAAGCACAAGTACGACACCATAAGCAGATACGAAGATTTTGCATCCAATGTATCCATACAGGACTATGAGAGCCTCAAAGGATACATAGACCGCATGCGCCACGGCGAAAGCGACATACTCTGGCGCGGCAACTGCCGTTGGTTCGCCAAATCATCAGGAACCACAAACGACAAGAGCAAATTCATCCCTGTTACACCCGACGGGCTCAAGAACGTACACTATGCAGGCGGACGCGACTCTGTATCCCTATACCTGCAGCTCAACCCCGAAAGCCGCATATTTTCGGGCAAAGCGCTTATCCTCGGCGGCAGCCATGCCCCCAACTACAACCTGCCCAATTCGCTCGTCGGAGACCTCAGCGCCATACTCATCGAGAACATCATGCCTTTGGTGAATCTTGTGCGTGTCCCCAACAAGAAGATAGCACTGCTCAGCGACTTCGAGGAGAAAATGGAACGCATAGCCCGCACCACATGCAACAACAATGTAACAAATATTTCGGGCGTACCATCGTGGATGATGGCTGTACTCAAGCACATACTCGACATCACAGGGAAAAAATCAATAGACGAAGTCTGGCCCAACCTCGAAGTATTCTTCCACGGCGGAGTAGCATTCACCCCCTACCGCGAACAGTATAAACAGCTCATACGCAGTTCCAACATGCACTACCTCGAAACCTACAATGCCAGCGAAGGTTTCTTCGGCATACAGAACGACTTTACCGACCCGTCGATGCTGTTGATGATTGACTACGGAGTGTTCTACGAATTCATACCGTTTGAAGAGCTCGACAGTCCGAATCCCAAAGCTATTCCTCTGTGGGACGTAGAGATAGGACGCAACTACGCAATGCTCATCAGCACCTCATGCGGACTATGGAGATACATGTTGGGCGACACAGTGCGCTTCACAAGCAAGAACCCATATAAATTTGTAATCACCGGACGAACCAAACACTTCATAAATGCGTTTGGAGAAGAACTGATAGTAGACAATGCAGAACAAGGCCTCTCAAAAGCCTGTGCCGAGACCGGGGCACAAGTGGCAGAATACACAGCCGCACCCGTATATATGGATGCCGACGCACAATGCCGCCACCAATGGCTAATAGAATTCTCGCAACTCCCCGACTCGCTCGAAAAGTTCGCGACCATACTCGACACCACGCTTCAGCAGATAAATTCCGACTACGAAGCCAAACGCTACAAGGACATCACACTGCAAGCCCTCGAAGTAATTCCCGCACGCAAGCAGCTTTTCAACGACTGGCTTAAGAGCAAAGGCAAATTAGGCGGACAGCACAAAGTCCCCCGTCTGAGCAACAGCCGCGAATACATAAGCGAAATGCTCGAAATGAATGCCTAAGGAGCTCTATCGTAACGGTTCCTGATATTAATAACAACGGGGTAAGAAGAACCCGCCCAAAAACAAAAGCAAAAAGCTATGTCTTTAAAGAATAGCATAATAATATATACAGCAATACTGCTTGTTGCAGCCTGCGCAAGCATAGGTACACCCGACGGAGGTCCATACGACGAGACCCCCCCGATTTTTCTGACATCCACCCCTGGAGCCAATGCCACAAACGCTTCGGAAAACAAGATAACGCTTGAGTTTGACGAATTCATAAAATTGCAGAACGCATACGAAAAGATAGTTGTCTCCCCCCCGCAGATGCAGCAGCCCGAAATAAAGGCCAACGGCAAACGTATCAGCGTGGAACTGCTCGACAGCCTCAAGCCATCAACCACGTACACAATAGACTTCAACGATGCCATAGTGGACAACAACGAGAACAACCCGTTAGAGGCATTCTCGTTCGTATTCTCCACCGGCAACACAGTCGACACGCTTGGAGTATCAGGAACTGTGCTCGAAGCATCGAACCTCGAACCCATAAAAGGCATACTTGTAGGCATTCACAGCGACCTCTCGGACAGCGCCTTCAAGACCAAGCCCTTTGAGCGCATATCACGCACCGACAGTCGCGGACGCTTCTACATGCGCGGCATCGCGCCCGGCAAATACCGCATGTACGCCCTCGCCGATGCAAACGGCAACTACAAGTTCGACCAGAAAAGCGAAAAGATTGCATACCTCGATTCGCTCGTTGTACCCTTTGCCACCCCCGCATGGCGCAACGACACTGTATGGCACGACAGCCTCACAATCGACACAGTGAAGAGGGTGAAATACACTCGTCTGCAACCCGACAACATCGTATTGCGCGCCTTCCAGGTCCCGCTGAAACAGCAATACCTTATAAAAAACCCGCGCGACAATCACAAGAACTTCAAGCTCTTCTTCTCTGAAGCCGCAGACACTCTGCCCACTATACGCGGTTTGGATTTCAATGCCGATGATGCGTTCATAGCAGAGGCTAACGCTACCAACGACACTATTCTGTATTGGATAAAGGACAGCACAATATACAACAGAGACACCCTCACAGTAGAGATAACATACATGTCGCCCGACTCGATGGAAATATACCATCCACGCAGCGACACAGTGAGACTGATTCCCCGCAAAAGCCGTGCACGCATCCTCGAAGAAGAGAAACAAAGATTCGAAGAGGCAGAAAAAGCGTTCCTCAAAGCCGCACGCCGGGAAAAAGGCTACGACAAGGAGAATCCTCCCAAATACATTCCTCCCGTCGAGCCGCTGAAAATAAAGACAAACATAGGTTCGGCAATGGACCTCAACAACAACTGCGTAATAACGTTCGAACAGCCGCTGACAGCGATAGACACCTCAGCTATACACCTGAGCCTAATCGTCGACTCGGTAGCAACGCCGATACCATACGTATTCCGCCAATCGGAAAAGAACATACGCGACTACATAATATATGCCGAATGGCGTCCCGGAGAACAATACAAGATTGAGATAGACTCGGCTGCATTCAAAGGACTGTACGGCAGCACCACACATGCAATAAGCCAGGAGATAAAGTACAAGACACTTGACGAATATGCAGTGCTGCATCTTAACATCCCGGGCACGGCAAACAACGCCGTAGTCGAGCTGCTCAACAAAGAAGGCAACCCCGTAGCATCGCAACGCACAGAGAAGAACAGATGCTCTTTCTATTTCGTGCGTCCCGAAAAATACTACATGCGGCTCTTCATGGACAGCAACGGCAACGGCAAATGGGATACCGGCAGCTACGACGAGAAACGCCAGCCCGAATACATGTATTACTATCCCCGTCCGATAGAACTGCGCGCCATGTTCGAGTACGATCAGGACGACTGGAACATCAAGCTTGCGCCCGAAAAGCAAAAGCCGTTGGAAATAACTAAGCAGAAACCGGAGCGTAAAAAAGCGAAACGTAACAGAAACGCTGAACGCAAATTCAAATAAAAATGAAAAGACACAAGATAAGCATATTGATATTCACACTGATAGTTTTCATCACAGCTATCTCTTCAAATGCTGCAACAATAAGGACCAAGCCAGCCTTCAAAGCCGGCGAAACGCTTGAATGTAACCTTTACTTCAACTGGAAATTCGTATGGGTAAGAGCCGGAAATGCCGGACTCATCATACGCGACACCATCTTCGAAGGCAAGAAGGCGATGTATATGTCACTGTTGAGCAGCACCAACCGTCGCGCCGACGCTTTCTTCAAGATGCGCGACACGCTGACAACCATATTCACGCCTGACATGCGTCCCCTCTACTATCGCAAGGCCTCAGAAGAGGGCAAACACTACTACCTCAATCAGGTCTGGTACGACTACAGCGACAAGGACAGCATAACCATCCGGCAAAGCTTCCGCCGCAACAAAGAAGAGATACGCCAACGGACGGACAAAAGTGCAACACCCGTATACGACATGATGAGCCTGCTCGCCTATGCCCGCACCATAGACTTTTCGAAAATGAAAAAGGGCGAACGTCTCTCCTTCCCCGTTGCAACCGGCAAACGGATAGAGACACAACACCTTATATATCGCGGAAAGACAGTCATGGAGAGCGACAAGGAGATAAAATACAACTGCATAACAGTATCACTTGTTGAATATGACAAGAAAGGGAAGGAGCAGGATATTGTAAACTTCCACGTAACAGACGATGCCAACAAGCTCCCCATACTGCTCGACCTTGCACTGAACTTCGGCTCTGCAAAAGCCAAACTCACAAGCTATCGCGGACTGCTATACCCGCTGATGCCACAAAAATAGAATTAACAAGCAAACAACATACTCCTATGGAAAACAAATTCATGATATACAATACGCTGACGCGTAAAAAAGAAGAATTCGTACCCCTGAACGCACCCAACGTAGGACTCTACGTCTGCGGTCCCACCGTCTACGGCGACGCCCATTTAGGACATGCACGCCCTGCAATAACATTTGACGTGCTATTCCGCTACCTCACAAACATCGGCTACAAGGTACGCTACGTAAGAAACATCACAGATGTAGGCCATCTTGAGCACGATGCAGACGAGGGCGAGGACAAAATAGCAAAAAAGGCACGTCTCGAACAGCTTGAACCAATGGAAGTGGTACAATACTACACCCTGCGCTACCACAAAGCAATGGAAGCGCTGAATGTACTCCCCCCCAGCATTGAGCCTCACGCATCGGGACACATCATAGAGCAGATAGAACTTGTCAAGGAGATAATCGACAACGGCTTTGCATACGTCAGCGAAGGGTCGGTATACTTCGATGTCTCCAAATACGATAAGGCACACAAGTACGGCATCCTTTCGGGACGCAACCTCGACGACGTACTCAACACCACACGCGAACTTGACGGACAGAGCGAAAAACGCAATCCCGCCGACTTTGCACTGTGGAAATGCGCACAACCCGAACACATTATGCGCTGGCCCTCTCCGTGGAGCGACGGATTCCCCGGATGGCACTGCGAATGTACAGCCATGGGACGCAAGTACCTCGGCGAAGACTTCGACATACACGGCGGCGGCATGGACCTTGTATTCCCCCACCACGAATGTGAAATCGCACAGGGCGTGGCAGCAATGGGACATCAGGTAGTTAAATATTGGATGCACAACAACATGATAACCATCAACGGCACGAAGATGGGAAAATCATTGGGCAACTTCATCACACTCTCAGAATTCTTCGAGGGCACACACAAACTGCTCGCACAGGCTTACTCGCCCATGACCATACGCTTCTTCATCCTGCAGGCACACTATCGCAGCACTGTAGACTTCAGCAACGACGCACTGCAAGCATCAGAAAAGGGATTGCAGCGCCTGATGGATGCACTGAAGACCCTCAACGGCATTGCAGCAGGAGCAGAAACGACAGTAGAAGTTTCATCGCTCCGCAAGAAATGCTACGATGCAATGAACGACGACATGAACACAGCACTTGTAATTTCGCACCTCTTCGATGCTTCACGCGCAATCAACCAGATTGCAGACAAGAAAGCAACAATCTCGGCAGCCGACCTTGCAGAGCTGAAAGAGACATACAATCTCTTCATGTTCGACATTCTCGGTCTGCGCGAAGAGCGAGGCTCGTCAAACGGCCGCGAAGAGGCATTCGGAAAGGTTGTAGACATGCTGCTCGAACAGCGTCTCGTTGCAAAAGCGAACAAAGACTGGGCTACCAGCGACAAGATACGCGACACCCTCGCCGCACTCGGCTTCGAGATTAAGGACACAAAAGACGGCACCACCTGGAAACTGAACAAATAATGAAAAAAATATTTTCTGTCATACTCTGCATGGCTGCACTGATAGCGACAGGCTGCAAAGGGAACGCCGAAAAAGAGAAGACCGCCACAGCACAGCCTGAAACTGTTGCCGCAGCTATGGTTGTCCCTGCGTTCAATGCCGACAGTGCCTATTCATTTGTGAAAGCGCAAGTAGACTTCGGTCCCCGCGTACCCAACAGCAAGGAGCACCGCGCCTGCGGCGACTACCTCGCATCAAAGTTCAAAGAGTATGGTGCCGAGGTTATCAACCAAGAGACAGAACTTGTAGCATACGACGGCACAAAGCTTCAGGCACGCAACATAATCGCGCAGTTCCAGCCTGAGAACAAAAGCCGCATAATGCTCTGCGCCCATTGGGACAGCCGTCCGTGGGCAGACTCTGACCCCAACGCATCAAAACATCGTACGCCTATTCTCGGCGCCAACGACGGCGCAAGCGGAGTAGGAGTGCTGATGGAGATTGCACGTGCCCTCTCCACCGTCCCGACGGAATTGGGAATAGACATAATCCTCTTCGACGCTGAGGATTACGGCACCCACAATGCTGACGACGACCCCACAAGAGAGAGCATGGACCACTCATGGGCTTTAGGCTCGCAATATTGGTCGCGCCGCCCCCACAAGAGCGGCTACAATGCCCGCTACGGCATACTGCTCGACCTTGTAGGAGCACCCGGCTCCACATTCTACAAAGAGGGCATCTCTGTGGCATATGCCGGCAATATTGTCGACAAAATATGGGATATGGCACACAAGATTGGGCACGCAAAATATTTCATTAACGAAAAAGGCGGGTACGTTACCGACGACCACTTCTATGTAAACGAATTCATGGGATTGCCCTGTGTAGACATTATCAACTACGACAATGAGAGTGAGAACGGCTTTGGCAAATATCACCATACGATAAAGGACGACATGGACTGGATTGACCGCGAGAGCCTTCGCGCCGTAGGCGAGACTGTACTTGCCGTTATTTATAACGAAAAGAGAAGATAACAAAGAGAATTAACAATGAGCACCATAAAAGAGAAACAGGAGGAGATAATCGAAGAATTCAGCACATTCGACGATTGGATGGACCGCTATCAGCTGTTGATTGACCTCGGCAGCGAACAGCCGCCATTGGAAGAAGAATATAAAAGCGACGACAATCTGATTGAAGGTTGCCAGAGCCGTGTGTGGCTGCAAGCCGACCTCATGGAGGACGGTACTGTACGCTTCCTTGCCGAAAGCGACGCACTGATAGTAAAAGGCATTGTTTCGTTGCTTGTGAAGGTCTACTCAGGACACACACCCGAAGAGATTCTCGACAACGAGCCATACTTTGTTGAGGCAATCGGACTGAAAGAACATCTCTCACCTACACGCAGCAACGGACTTGTCTCTATGATTAAGCAGATGCGCATATATGCGCTTGCATTCAAAGCAAAGAAAGAACAGATGTAGGAAAAATACAGCAATCCACTATAGAAATATATATGGATATAACAAACGTTTCTTGAAGCGGCACGAAGCCCCTATCAACATCAAAAGCGCCTTGCAAGGCGCTTTTGATGTTGATAGGGATAAGCTATATATTATTCCTCGAATCCGTTGGGATTGTTCTTCTGCCAGTTCCAGCTGTCGCGGCACATCTCCTCGATACCGAATTCGGCTTTCCATCCGAGTTCTGCCTCAGCCTTTGCGGGGTTGCAGTAACATGTGGCGATGTCGCCCGGACGACGGGGCTTGATTGAATAGGGAACGGGAACACCGTTTACCTTCTCGAAAGCCTTCACAACGTCGAGCACAGAATAACCATGGCCTGTACCGATGTTGTAAACAGCAGCACCCTTCTTCTCTACAATTGCCTTCAATGCAGCAACGTGAGCGCGAGCGAGGTCTACCACGTGGATGTAGTCGCGTACACCTGTACCATCGTGTGTATCATAGTCATCACCGAAAACTCCAAGTTCGGCACGTTTGCCCACAGCTGTCTGTGTAATGTAAGGCATCAAGTTGTTGGGAATGCCGTTGGGATTCTCGCCGATTGTACCGCTCTTGTGTGCACCAATGGGGTTGAAGTAACGGAGAAGCACTACATTCCACTCGTTGTCTGCCTTCTGAACATCCAAAAGAACCTCCTCAAGCATAGATTTTGTCTGCCCGTAGGGGTTTGTACATTTTCCTTTGGGGCACTCTTCTGTGATAGGAATGATAGCGGGATCGCCGTATACGGTTGCACTTGAAGAGAAAATGATATTCTTGCAACCATTCTTACGCATTACGTCAACAAGAACGAATGTACCATTCATGTTGTTCTCGTAATACTCAAGAGGCTTGGCACAGCTCTCACCCACAGCCTTCAAACCGGCAAAGTGGATACAAGCATCGAACTTGTGCTCGTCGAACACCTTCTGCAAGCCTTCGCGATCGCGGATGTCAACCTTGTAGAAAGGTACATCCTTTCCGATAATCTTAGCCACGCGCTTCAGTGAGATGGGAGAAGAGTTGTCCAAGTTGTCAACTACTACAGCCTCATGACCGGCTTCTGTAAGTTCAATCAAGGTGTGACTTCCGATGAAGCCCGCACCACCTGTCAATAGAATTTTCATTTCAGTTTGTTTATTATGGTTTGTATATATTGCATCAATAGCCTTGTTTACAATTAGAGATGTCATCTCTATGAAAAAAATCCAACATTCTCTAAACTATCGCAAAATTAATACATTTTATGCAACATCAAAATTATTAATCGGGTTTATTACAAGAAGCTGTTTAAAATTTATTTAGGGATTATTCGGGGACTGTCTCCACTGTAAGCATCATAATAAAAGCATTGCGGCGTACTTATATGCCGCAATGCTTTTATTATGATGACATATCGGAATTATTATCCCAGCACCTTTTTCAAGCGGGCAATAAACTCCGCAGCCTGCTCCATGCTTAGGCTCAAAGGAGGAAGCAGACGGATTACATTCGTACCGCTGACACCTGTGAAGACATGCTCCTCGAAAAGCAGACGGGTGCGAATCTCCTTGATGGGCTCTTCGAATTCGAGACCAATCATCAATCCCTTGCCGCGAACCTCTTTGATGGCAGAGAATTTCTTCAGCTCCGCAATAAGATAGTCGCCCACCTTATTCACATTGTCAAGAAGATTCTCGTCCTCTATGACATCGAGTACCGCCTGAGCCGCTGCACAAGCAAGATGATTGCCGCCGAATGTGGTTCCCAACTGTCCGAACACAGGGGTGAACTTGGGGCTTATGAGCACTGCACCCATAGGAAATCCGTTGGCAATGCCCTTTGCCACTGTTATAATGTCGGGGCGTATGCCAGCCCACTGATGGGCAAAGAATTTTCCGCTACGGCAGTATCCACTCTGAATTTCATCGAGCACAAGCACTGTACCGGTCTCCTCACATGCTTTCTGCAACTGTTGCAGGAATTCGGGCTGCGGAACAACAATGCCTCCGATACCCTGAATACCCTCTATGATGACAGCCGCAACGTCGCCTTTGGCAAGTTCTGTGCGTACTGCCTCAATATCGTTCAAGGGGAGATAGGTTGCATGGCTATTGCTGTTGATAGGAGCAATAATCTTTGCATTGTCTGTAACCTCAACCGCCAGCGATGTACGTCCATGGAACGCCTTTTTGAAAGAAATCACACGTGTGCGTCCATTGGTGAAAGATGCCAGTTTCAATGCATTCTCGTTTGCCTCAGCGCCTGAGTTCACAAAGAATGCACTGTAATCCTCATAACCCGACAGACGACCGAGCTTTTCGGCTACAGCCGACTGCAATTTGTTTATCACCGAGTTTGAGTAGAAACCAAGTTTCTGCACCTGCGACGAAATAGATTCAACATAATGCGGGTGGGCATGTCCGATGGAGATTACCGCATGACCGCCATAGAGGTCGAGATATTCGGTACCTTTGTCGTCCCACACCTTGCAGCCCTCGCCCTTTACTATATTAATGTCGAAAAGGGGATATACGTTATATAAGTCCATAAGTATCTGTTATTTATTTAGAACGCTGAAGGTTTCAGACGAAGACCAACTGTCTCTTCGAGTCCGAAAAGCAGGTTCATATTGTGCACTGCCTGTCCGCTGGCACCCTTCAGAAGATTGTCTATCACCGATGTTATAAGCAGTTTGTTGCCAAACTTCTGCAAGTGGATAAGACACTTGTTTGTGTTTACAACCTGCTTGAGGTCTACGGGCTTGTCGACCACGTGTGTAAACGAGTCGCGCTCATAGTAGCTTATATAGAGCTTTTTGATTGTCTCAATGTCGAGGTCGCACTTCACAACAAGGGTTGCAAAAATTCCGCGTGCAAAGTCACCACGATAGGGGATAAAATCAATTGAACCATCAAAGTCGGGCTGCAACTGTTTGATGCTCTGCATAATCTCAGGCACATGCTGATGCTCGAAAGGCTTGTAGATGCTCATATTGTTGTTGCGCCAGCTGAAATGTGTGGTTGTCGAAGGCTTCACGCCTGCGCCTGTTGAACCGGTGATGGCATTTACCGAAACGTCGCCATTGAGAAGATGCTCCTTTGCCAACGGCAGAAGTCCAAGCTCTATGCAGGTTGCGAAACAGCCGGGATTGGCTACATAACGGCGTTTGCATGTGTCGCGACGGTTGAGTTCGGGAAGACCGTATATGAAGTCGTGTTCGGGGCTCTTCAGACGGAAGTCCATAGAGAGGTCGATGACCTTGAGCTCATCGGGCAACTGCTCGCGCTCAAGGAATTTCTTTGTATCGCCATGGGCCGTGCAGAAGAAGAGCACATCTATCGCATCGAAGGGCAACTGATCGGTGAATGTAAGATCCGTCTCGCCCAAGAGTCCGCAATGCACATCTGTGATGCGGTTGCCGGCATTGCTGCTGCTGTTTATAAAAACTATTTCTACTTCGGGGTGGTTGAGCAGCAGACGTATAAGTTCGCCTGCTGTATAACCTGCTCCACCAATAATTCCAACTTTTATCATGTCTGTTTATTAATGCTATTAAATCTGTTCGTCGGGATGATTGCTGTGATATACACGCAAAGGAGTAGATGTTACCTTGATGAATCCCTTTGCATCCTCTGCTGTCCAGCCCTTCTGTATCTCTCCGTATTCGCCGAATTTTGTCTTTACAAGGTCGCAGGGTGAATCCACGCCCACAGTAGAGAAGCCTTTCGGGAAGAGCTGAAGGATTGCTGTACCTGTAACATTGCGTTGTGAGCTTTCGAGCATTGCCTCAATGTCGCGCATCACAGGCTCAAGATACTGGCTCTCATGCAGGAACATGCCGTACCAGTTCGCTACCTGATCTTTCCAGTACTGCTGCCACTTGCTGAGAGTGTATTTCTCAAGGAATTTGTGCGCACCGATGATGAGCATGGGAGCTGCCGCCTCGAAGCCTACACGTCCTTTGATACCGATGATTGTATCGCCTACGTGCATATCACGTCCGATACCGTATGCAGCACCAATCTCCTCGACCTTCTGGATAGCTTTGATGGGGTCGTCGAATGTCTCGCCGTTTACGGCTGTGAGAATACCCTTGTCGAATGTGAGTTTAAGTTCCTCGCTTCCCTCCTTTGTTATCTGCTTGAGGTATGCGTTTTCGGGAAGTCCCTGTTTTGAGTCGAGAATCTCTCCGCCGCAGATTGATGTTCCCCAGATACCTACATTGTAAGAATATTTGAGTTTTGTGAAATCTGCCGAGAATCCATGCTCGTTAAGATAGTTTATCTCATATTCGCGTGTGAGTGTCATGTCGCGTGTGAGAGTGATTATCTCTACGTTGGGAGCGAGCACAAGGAATGTCATGTCGAAACGAATCTGGTCGTTGCCTGCACCTGTCGAACCGTGTGCAATAGCCGATGCACCTATTTCGTTTGCATAGCGGGCAATCGCCATAGCTTGGAAGATGCGCTCAGATGATACCGATATAGGGTATGTGCCGTTACGCAACACATTGCCGTATATCATATATTTGAGGCTCTTCTCATAGTACTCTTTTGTTACGTCGAGTGTAACATATTTCACTGCGCCCAATTTATAGGCATTCTCTTCGTTCTGTTTCAGCTGCTCTTCGCTGAAGCCACCTGTGTTTGCACAAGCAGCATATACTTCGTAACCCTTCTCGCGTGCGAGGTACATTACGGTGAATGATGTATCGAGACCGCCACTGAAGGCTACCACTACTTTTTTCTTGCTCATAATATTATATTCTTTTAATTTTCATTCTTCTTTTTATCATGCTCGGCAGGGTCGTAGAGCATTGCTGTGCAAATGCAGTAACGACGGCCGGTGCGCTCCAGAATATCGTGATTGATGCATCCCTGACAGCCTTTCCAGAAAGCTTCGTCGTCTGTCAGCTCGGCAAAAGGCACAGGCACATAACCAAGCTCGGTGTTGATGCGCATTACTGCACCGCCGCTTGTAAGACCGAAAAGCTTTGCATCGGGCCACATCTTGCGCGACAGTTCAAAAGCTGTCTTCTTGATACGCTTTGCGAGTCCGCGACGACGGAACTTGTCGACAACAATCAGTCCCGAATTGGCTACATATTGTTTGTTGCCCCAGCTTTCTATGTAACAGAAACCGGCAAATTCTTTCTCTTCGCCTGCAAGAGCTATCACAGCCTTGCCTTCGCGCATCTTCTGCGCCACATATTCGTGTGTACGCTTAGCGATTCCCGTACCACGGACTTTTGCTGCAGCGCTGATTGTTTCGAGTATCTCGTCTACATATTTCTCGTGAGAGGCATCGGCGACGATTACTTCTATTTCAACTTCACTTGTTGTTATTTCTTCCATTTCTTTATATTATTCTGTTTCTATTCTTAAATATTGGGGATTATGGTGCGCAATGTCTTAAGAAGGGTACTTTTGGACACTCCCTCTGCTATTACAAGCATCACTGTGTCGTCTCCTGCAAGCGTTCCAAGCACTTCGGCAAATTCGCAATTGTCTATGTGGTATGCCAATGTGCCAGCGTAGCTGGGACGTGTTCTTATAACCGCGATGTTTCCTGAAAACTTTATTGATATAAAGCCGTTGTCTTCGGGTATCGGGGTTATGGGGCGCATCTCTCCTTCGCTGCCGCTATGGCGATACTGCGTGGTGCGAGGCAGCACATATTTGTATCTGCCGTTTGCATCCACCGTCTTTACCACTCGCAATTGACGAAGGTCGCGCGAGAGTGTGGCTTGTGTCAGTGTGTATCCCTCCTTGTTTAGCTCTTTCAACAATTCGTCCTGACTGCCGAGTTCATGGGTCGAGAGTATGAGACGTATTGCTTCGAGACGTGAATTTTTTATCTTCATAATTGCATTTTTATGCTTTTGGAGGTGCAAAGGTAATTATAATTAGGAAGAAACGATAATTTTTATACTATTTTTTGCATAAAATTTTCTTTTCACGATGCAAAAAGAGGTTCTATAGAGACGCAAGAGCTGCTTTTTGAAAAAATATTCGCTTTTGTGCATCTAAGAAGCTGTTTATTGCAACAATTTTCCGTCTCCGTTGTTATTACGAAAAAACAGTTACAGTATGAAGAAATTGAAAATTACGGTTTTTGCAGACCCCGTATGCACATGGTGCTGGGGCAGCGCGCCGGTCTTGCGCGCTCTTGAGTACCGTTTAGGCGAAAATGTAGAAATTGAGTACGTCATGTGTGGAATGATTGAGGACATCCGCACTTTCAGCAACCGCAGGTTGGAGATTGGCGGAGACATTCCTCTGTCTAACAGAAACATGATGAAAGCGTGGATGGAGGCTTCCACCATTCACGGAATGCCCGTGCTCGAACGCGGGATGCATCTGTTTTCGGAGGAGCACCCTTCGACCTTTCCTCAGAATCTTGCATATATCACAGCCAAACTATGCTGCAGGCACAACGACAAGCCGGAATGCGACACAAAACGCGCCAACCGCTATCTGCGACGTGTACAGGAGGCAACAGCCGTCGAGGGTTTGCTGACCACACACAACGATGTTCTTGTCGACCTTGCAGCCGTTGAAGGATTCAACACTGAGGAGTTTGCACGCACACTTGAAAGCGATGCTGCGAAAAAGGCATTCATGGCAGACAGGGAGAGGGCACACGAGTACGATATAAAGTCTTACCCATCTTTTATTCTCGAATATGATGGACGTGAGAAGATACTTTCGGGCTACAACACCTACAATGCGATTGTCGCCGAAATATCGGCTCTTGCAGACGGCAAGATAAAATCCATGCTTACCGACAAGATTGATTCCACTCACCACTGTGCGCCAACCATCAAGAATGCAAAAAGATTTGTTGAACACTACGGAGCAGTCTACCCTGTGGAAATCGCTACCACATTCTCGCTTGTACGCCGCAGCGGAAGGTCGGCTGTAAACATCGAATCATACGAACTGCTGCCCGACATTGTGGATGAATTGCTGAAGAGCGGCGACATCGGGATGCATCCGACAGCCAACAGTTTCAAGATTTTTTCGCTTACGGGAAAAGAAAATGTTTCATTGGAACGCGAAAAGGAATTGCATCATTGGTAACAAATTACTGTTCCAGGAGTTTCCATGCAGACGGCAGAGAGTCGACAATATCTCCTGCCGTCATTGCTGTCATGCCATACTTTGCAGCTGCAATATCACCGGCAAGACCATGAACAAATGCACCCATGATTGATGCCTTGCGGCTGTCATATCCGCTTGCCAACAATGCAAGCACAATACCTGTGAGTGCGTCCCCACTGCCACCTTTTGCCATGCCCGGATTGCCGCTGCCATTGAAATGTATTTCACCCTCCGGAGTGCATATGGCTGTATATGCACCTTTGAGTATCAGATAGATATTTAATCTTTGTGCAAGAGCACTTGCACATTCTATCTGCTCGTATCGGCTGCCGGTGATGCCCGTCAGCCGGGCAAATTCTCCGGGATGAGGCGTGAGTATGCTGTGCGGCGGCAACTTTTTCATCCATTCGGGGTTGCGGGCAAGAATATTCAACGCATCGGCATCTGCCACCATCGGCACTTTTGTCTCTTCGATTATCTTTAGAACCGCAGCCTCTGTTTCGCTGTTTGTCCCCAGTCCGGGACCTATTGCCACTGCGTTGTAGGGCGCCGTGCCGAACACTTGGCTTATATGTGTTTCATTCGTATCTTGCAGCGTCATAGCCTCAGGTACGCAGCTTTGCACTATGCAGTTGTTGCAAGCGGGGATGTGCAGCGTAAGCAATCCTACGCCCGAACGCAGACATGCACGCGCCGCAAGAACGGAAGCCCCTGCCATTCCCTGCGAACCGGCTATGAGCAGAGCGCGACCATTGCTGCCTTTGTGAGAGAACAGGCTGCGTGGCTTTACAAGCCCTTTTACATCTGCGATCTCTGTAAAGAAGAGATTGCTTGGTTCTTCGGCGATTGCCCGCTTGCTAAGGTTTATATCTATCGGTTGCCAACGTCCGAAATATTTCTCATTTTCGGGCATCAGCAACGACAGTTTAGGGAACTGCAAAGTGTATGTGCGATGCGCATTTACTATACTTTCTCCATCAGCGCCGCCACATTTTTCGCCCGGCAGCCCTGAGGGTATATCCACAGCTACCACCGCTGCACTGCTGTTGTTTATACAATTTATAGCCTCTGCAAAGATTCCGGTTGCCGGCTTGTTGAGTCCGCTGCCGAAAAGAGCGTCTATTACAATACTGTCATCTGCGATGAACGGAGCATCGAATCTTTCGCGACATTCTACAACGGGAACTCCACTCTTCTGCAACCGCAAATAGTTGCTGTTGCAATCGGGCGAGAGTGCGCCTTTAGGATTTATGAGCCACACCTTGACATTTTCGCCTTTCGCAGCAAGCATGCGTGCAACGGCAAGACCGTCGCCGCCGTTGTTTCCCGGACCGGCAAAGACGAGAAAGTCTCTGCCGGCAAAGCGTTCGGATATTGCCCGTGTCAGTCCTTGTGCTGCACGCTCCATCAAGTCTATCGAAGCGATAGGTTCATACTTGATGGTGGCTGCATCAATATTTTTTATCTGTGATGTCTTGAAGATTTTCATTGCCGTAGAGCGATTGCATCTATCACGCCATTCCCAATTTTTCGAGAATCTTGCCGACTACTGTCTGAGGCTCTATGTGCATGCAACGGAAGTCGCCGTAACGGCAAGGCTTGTTTCCGAATATCGAGCATGGACGGCACTCCAGCGGCAATTGTACGCAATCTTCCTCTTTTTGTCGCCATCCGAGGAAACCTGCAAGCGGGGAGGTGGCTCCCCAAATGGATATTACCGGAGTATTGACGAGTGAGGCTATGTGCATATTTGCCGAATCCATGCTGAGCATCAGTTCGAGATTACTGATAAGGGCAAGTTCACCGCTGAAGTCCGCTTTGCCGACAAAAGAGATGACTCCGGGATATTCAGAGCACCACCGGTCCACGACAGCCTCCTCTTCTTTTCCGTTTCCGAAACAGAATATCTGCACCCCTTCTCTCTTCGAAAGGGCTTCGATAACCTTTTCGAGACGTTCCAAAGGATATATCTTTCCTCCGTGACGGGCAAAGGGGGCTATGCCTATCCACTTGTTGCTGCCCTTTGGCGGCACCGCATCGCCGAGGATGGCAAGATTGCCTTTTTTGTCGCCGAAGAGGGATATGAAATCGGGCACGAAGTCCAGCCCTAATTTCACAAAGACCTCGCGATAGCGTTCGAATGTACTTTTCAGTTGGCGTTTCTCTTTATTCGCAGCGCTTGTGAGAGCCTTCTTTTCGGCACGTCCTTTCTCTTGTGCTGCACATTTCACGCCTGAGAGGCTCAAGAAAAAGCGCAGCACTTTCGTACGCAGCACGTTGTGAAGGTCGGCAATTGCGTCGGGCTTGTGTTTCATAAGACGCTTTTTCAAACGATAGAGCCCTGCCACGCCTTTATACTCATCGAGGTTCACCCCCTCGAATATGAGGTTTGAGGGGGCATTTACAAGAAAACGCCCGAAACGTTCGCGGCTTACAAAGACGAAACGTTTGCCGGGATATGTAGCTGCAAGCGAATATAGCAACGGTATTGTCATTGCTATATCGCCTACTGCCGAGAATCGTGTTATGAGAATTGTCTCCGGTGTGTTATTTTTTGCCTCCACCATAGAGCACAGGATTGAGCGAGGGATCGTTGTACATCTTCATCTGACGGTACACCTTCATATATTTGCGTCCGGCTGCGATGTCGGCAAGGAGCTCGTCTATTGCAGTTGTAAGGTCCTTTTTCTGCTCAAGAAGGATTGCAAGTTTTGCTTCACACTGCTTGTTGCCGCGGTTGACCTCCTCCTGCATATGGTAGATCTTGAGCGCAAGAATCGAGTAACGGTCTATCGCCCATGCAGGACTTTCGGTATTGATTGTAGCGCCTTCTACAGGTGTTACATTCTTGTTTACATCGAGGAAGTAGCTGTCGATAAGCTCAACAAGGTCGGTACGGTCCTGATTGGACTTGTCGATACGGCGCTTGAGAGTGAGCGCTTCTGCCGGGTCGATGTCCGGGTCGCGGATAATATCCTCGAAATGCCACTGCACAGTGTCTATCCAGCATTTGAGATAGAGGTAATATTCTATGCTTTTGACGGGATAGGGGTTCTGTATAGGGGTATCTACGTTGTCTGTCTTATGATAATCGAGAATGGCCTCGTTGAATATAGGCCAGCTTAATTGTGTGAATGTCTTCATAGATTAAACAGTTTAATTGTTATTCTAAGAAGCTGTTTAAATTTTATTTCGGAATTATTTGAGAACTGTTTATGAGTAGATTTTCTTTGTTGTCTTGCAGGGAATAGCGGGTTATTTCCAAAAGACAAGAAAGAAAAGATGCCAAAAACAGACTCAAAGAAGCCGAAATAAAGCCGCATAAATATAGAAAACTTTTTCAATAAAATTTAAACAGCTTCTAATATCCTACAAAACTAATCAAACTTTATGAGTTTGGCAATATTTTTCGCATCCTCTTTCAATTTTATTGAAAAAGAGCATATCTTTACAACCTGAAATGTACAAAAGACTGCATATATGAAAATTGTAATTGACGAGAAAATTCCCTACATAAAAGAGGCGCTTGAAGCAATGGGACATTCGGTTACGGCTAAAGCCGGTAATCTGATAGACGCAACAGACGTGGAGCATGCAGAAGCACTTTTCGTGCGCACACGCACATTCTGCAATGCCGCACTGCTCGACAACAGCAGTGTCAGATTCATCGGGACTGCCACAATCGGTTACGACCATATAGATGACGAGTATTGCCGCCGCAACGAGATAATATGGCATAACGCCCCCGGATGCAACGCCGATGCCGTACTACAATATGTGCAGTCATCCATACACAGCTGGTGCCGCAAGAACGGCACCCGGCTCGAAAGCATCACATTAGGCATTGTCGGCGTGGGGCAAATCGGCGGGCGTGTAGCCCGATGGGCGGAATCGCAGGGAATGCGGGTACTATTGAACGACCCCCTACGTGAAGCACGCGGCGAGAAAGGATTTGTCTCTTTAGAGGAAATAGCATCGGAATGTACGGCTGTTACATTTCACCCGACGCTGACATACAATGGAGAATACCCCAGTTACCATCTTGCCGGCAAGCAGTTCTTCGACACCTTGCGCCATGCTCCGCTCATCATAAATGCGTCTCGCGGTCCGGTTGCAGACAACGGCGCGTTGCTCGCCGCATATAAGGAGGGGAAGATAGGCGACATTGTAATTGATGTATGGGAGGGAGAACCTGAGATAAACCTCGAACTGCTCAATGCAGCTTTCATTGCCACTCCTCATATTGCCGGATATTCGAGCGAAGGCAAGTTCAATGCGACGAGAATCGTACTGCAACGGTTTGCCGAACATTCGGGATATTCAGGGGAAATACCGTTGACTCCCCTGCCCTCACCCGCAGAACTTATGATAGAGGAGAATGACATAGCCTCGAAGCTGCTCGCCATATATAACCCCGACAACGACAGCAAGGCCTTGAAAAAAGCGCCTCATCTTTTCGAAGAACTTAGGAACAATTACAAATTCCGTCGCGAGCCGTCGGCATACGGAATCGACACGCAGCCGCACTAACTATAAGTAGTTGTTTGAAGAGACGTTGCGGTCTACACGGACTGCCTGGAGAATTTATCTTTGTATTTTACTGCTGCAAAATAGGGCAGGACAATAAAGACCACAGCGGCGAGCAATGTTGAAAAGAATTGCACTGTCGGCGGCAATCCATTGACAAATGTAATATACCAGGCAGCAACCACCATAAGATTCAGTGCCGTTATAAGGAGGGTTGTCTTCAGATGCGACAAACCCAAACTTATTATAACATGATGCAAATGGGATTTGTCCGCTACAAAGGGGGACGTTCCTTTAATCATCCGCATTGTCATCACCCTGAGGGTGTCCATAACCGGATGAGCCATTACCGCCAACGAAAAAGCCATAATACCGCTGTTTATATCCTTTTCACCCGGATTATAATCGTTAATGGTTTTCAATATCATCACAGCAAAGAGCATACCCAAGAAATGCGAGCCCGAATCACCTATAAACATTTTGTATTTTTTCCCGAAAACATTAAAATAGAAGAAGGGGATGAGCGCTCCAATCACAGAAACAGCCATACAACTGTTGACAGCATTGCCTTGCACAACTGCAAACAGATAGAATATTGCACCAGCCGCTATACAGAAACCTGAGGAGAGCCCGTCGATGCCATCTATCAGATTCATGGCATTTACAAGACCGACACATGACAAAATGGTAAGCGGCAAAGATATGTATCCCGGAATTTCATATATTCCCAATACTCCGTGCAGATTATCTATCTGCATACCGTCAAAAAAGACCAGAAACAATATCACCGCAATCTGAGTGATAAACTTGGTACGTGGCTTCAAGTCCCTTTTGTCGTCGAGAACGCCCATGCACAATATCACAAGCAGAGCTATAAATATTATAATCGAAGGATAGATTCCTGTAATAAGGCCGTATGCCACGCATGCCACCGTCGAACTTGCAAATATCCCCACTCCGCCAAGAACCGGAATAGGAACCCTGTTAAGACGACGTGCATTAGGTTTGTCAACTATATCCTTGTCGAGTGCTATTTTTACCAACAACGGATGTACCAGAACCAATGTTACCATTGATAACAGAAATGCAATTATTGGTGCTGTATCTTTTATCATATATCAATTCTATTTAATACGCGCCAAACAATGCGGCACGCTATATAGTTATATATGTTTCTGCATATATAACGCAAGTATCGGTACTTTATTATCTTTAAAAGCCGTTTAAATTTTATAATTTTTATCATCCGGCAACAGTTCCTCTTCATCGGAGCCGTTGCCTAAATCCCTGTCAGAGCTATTGTCAAGCAATGTTTCGGGTATGTTTTTCTTGGGAATTATCCCCAGTTTCTTCAAATTCTCCAATCTTCTGACAATATTGCCGTTTCCCTCATACAACTGTTTGTCTGCTTTGTCGTACAATGCCGAAACAGCAGCCAACTGCTCCTTTATTCTGACCCAATTTTCGTAGAAACCTACAAATTTGTCATACAAGGCTTCGCCCTCTTTTATCACCTTTTCGATGTTCTTCGTCTGGCGTTCATTCTGCCATATATTGTATATAAGCTGCAAAGAAATCATCAGATTGGTCGGGTTTATCAACAGCACTCCCTTCCTGTATGCATACTGCGCTATCTGCGGATCACTCCTGAGGGCGAGTATATAGCTTCCCTCGTTGGGCACAAACATCAATATATGCGACATTGCATTGCCTACACTATCGGCGTACCCCTTGGAGGCAAGCATATCTATATGTCTTTTCACCGACTCCCTGTTGGCCTTTGCATGTTTCTCTGCCTCCTCTTTTGTCTCCGCAGCCAAATAATCGACATATGCCGTCAATGAGACTTTCGAGTCTATTACTATTTTTTTGCCGCCCGGACAGCAGACTATCACATCGGGACGCAGATCGCGCTTGCCATCCTTTACATTCTCTTGGACCGTATATTCATACCCTTTACGAAGCCCGCTGCTCTCCAATATGCTTTCAAGTATCTGCTCTCCCCAGTCGCCTTGCACTTTACTGTTGTTCTTCAGCGCACGGGCAAGTTCGTCGGCATGCTTACCCACAGCCACAGCCTGCGTTGCAAGATTCTCGATGCTTTTTTCTATGGACACCTTATGTTGCGCCGAACTTATATCCACGTTCCGCACGCTCTCCTCCATCTTGCGCATCTGTTCACGCAAGGGGGCAAGTATATGAGAAAGCTGTTCTACATTCGAGTTTTTAAGTTCTTCTCCCCTGAGTTTCAGATTCTCTTCTGTCACTTTGGCGAGTTGCGACTTGATATTCTCAAGAGAAGAGTCGTTCAGTTCTTTTATAAACTCTATTTTTTCTCTTTCGCTTTCTACCGCATTGCTTAAGAAACGGCATTTTTCTTCCGCCTGTGCTATCTTTATATTTGCGTCATTAAGTTCCTGGCGCAAACGTTCCAGTAGGACATCCTTATCCTGCAACTCCGCTGCACGCCTGCCTATAGCCTTAAGCATCAGCAGATACACCGACAAGGCTCCGGCAAAGAACATCGCTATAGCAAGTATAATATATAATATTTCCATTACGCACTTTCATTGCAACCCTCAAAGATAACACTTATAGTTCGGATAAAAAAATCAGGCTATCCTGTTTTTGTCTGATGCTTTTATTTGAACAAATCCAATATAGACTGCACTCACTGTAAAAAATATTCAAGCGAGCTTGATATTTTTGCCTTTAGCGAAGTTTAGCTGCACTCATTGCGTGTGAAAATAAATTTTCACCCATTTGTTTGCACAACTTTTGCTCGTTTGTTGCTATATTTGCGATAAATAGCAAATATACTAACAACACATGAACAAATCGAATCATCTGATAATAATGGCTGGCGGAGTCGGCAACAGATTCTGGCCGGTCAGTACACGCGAAAAGCCTAAACAATTCATTGATGTGCTCGGATGCGGGAAATCACTGCTGCAATTGACTGTAGAACATTTCAAGGACATTTGCCCCGCCGAAAACATCTGGATTGTAACTTCCGAAGAGTATGCATCACTTGTACACGAACAGTTGCCGCAAATCAACGATTCCAACATACTTAAGGAGCCTTGCCGTCGCAACACTGCCGCCTGCATTGCATATGCTGCATGGCGAATCAAGAAGATAGACCCTCATGCCAACATGGTTGTTTCTCCCAGCGACCACCTCATAACAGATGTCGCCGAATTCCAGAGAGTAATCAATTCGTCGCTACGTTTCGTTGCCGACTCGGACGCAATACTGACCATAGGCATCAAGCCCACACGACCGGAAACAGGATTCGGATACATAGAGGCAGCACTCGGCAATGCCTCGCTATCTAACAAAGAGATTTTCCGCGTGGACTCATTCAAGGAAAAACCCGACATTGACACTGCCACCACCTACATCAGCAAGAAAAACTTCTATTGGAATTCGGGAGTTTTCATATGGAACGTACAGACGGTGGTCAATGCTTTCCGCATTTACCAGCCACAGATAGCACAGATCTTCGAATCTATGCTTCCCTACTACGGCACAGAGGAAGAGACTGCGGTTCTCGCAGAAAAGTTCCCGTATTGCCGAAACATCTCAGTTGACTACGCCATATTGGAACACGCAGATGAAGTTTTTGTATTTCCCGCAGATTTCGGCTGGAGCGACCTTGGCACATGGACATCACTGCACTCCCACATGAGCCAGGACCTGAACGGCAATGTCCTGATTGGCGAAGACATCTCCATTCACGATTCACACAACTGCATTGTACACACCGAAAATTGCAAGAAAGTAGTCCTTATAGGTCTTAACGACTGTGTTGTTTCCGAGAAAGACGGCAATCTGCTTGTATGCAGACTTAACGAGGAGGAGAGAATAAAAGAGCTGACAAAAGAGAGCAAGAACAGACAATAGGCCAAGAGAATCTGCTCAGAACAATTCTCAAATAAATCCCAAAAGAGTTCAAATCAAATAAAGCAAAAAAGACTGTGCATTTGCACAGTCTTTTTTGCTTTAATATTGTGTGAAAATTATTCAGCACGCAATGTGAAGCGCTGGAAGCCGGTTGCTGTGAGTTCCTTGTCGAAACCTTTCAAGTAATCTGCAACTGAAATCTTCTCGTTCTGGATATAACCCTGCTGAAGAAGACATACCTCCTTGTAGAACTTCTGGATGCGACCGTCAGCGATGCGAGCAATCATGTTTTCAGGTTTACCCTCTTCGCGAGCCTTATCCTCAGCTACAGCACGCTCTTTCTCAACAACAGCGGGATCGAGTTCCTCGCTTGTAAGCGCAAGGGGAGCAGAAGCAGCTATCTGCATAGCCATTTCGTGACCAGCCTCTTCGTTTGCCTTGTTGAGAGCTACCATTGTACAAAGCTGACTCTTCTTCTGGTGGTTGTATACGTAGATGAACTCACCCTCCAATGTCTTGTAGCCGTCGAGTTCCATCTTCTCGCCTGTGATACCGATACGGGCTACGATTGCATCCTGTACAGTACCCTCGCCGAGAGGAAGTGCCTGAATCTCTTCAATTGTCTTGCATCTTGCAGCAATAGCAGCATCGAGAATGTCGTTTGTAAGTTTTACAAACTCTTCATTTTTTGCAACGAAGTCAGTCTCGCACTTCAAAGCGATGATTGCACCGAAGCCGCCAACAGCCTTAACGAGTACACAACCCTCAGAAGTCTCGCGGTCGCTACGTTTTGCAGCTACCAACTGACCTTTCTTGCGGATAATCTCCATTGCCTTGTCGAAATCGCCATCAGCCTCAGCCAATGCTTTTTTGCAATCCATCATGCCAGCTCCTGTCAATTTACGAAGCTTGGCAATATCATTCATTGTAACAGCCATTGTGTTTCTGTTTTTTAAGGATTAATAATTATTCTTCGTCTGTTGACTCAGCAGCCTCGTCTGCTTTGGGAGCATTTTCAGCCTTGTTGATGCGTGCTCTTGTGCGACGGCGGGCAACTTTCTTTGCCTCCTCTTCGCCCTGAGCCTCAGCAGCCTCTGTGTCGATTCTCTCAACCTTGCGCTCCTCAAGACCCTCTGCAATAGCTGCGCAACAAGCATCGAGAATCAGCTCTACTGATTTTGTTGCATCGTCATTTGCAGGGATTACGTAGTCGATGTTGTTGGGATTTGAGTTTGTATCAACGATACCGAACACGGGGATGCCGAGACGATTAGCCTCATGCACTGCAATATTCTCTTTCAACACGTCGATTACGAAGATTGCAGCGGGAAGACGTGTCAAATCAGCGATAGAACCGAGGTTCTTGTCCAATTTTGCACGCTGACGTGTAATCTGAAGAATTTCTCTCTTAGAGAGGTTTGAGTATGTGCCGTCTGCGATAAGTCTGTCGATTGTAGCCATCTTCTTCACAGCCTTACGGATTGTGGGGAAGTTTGTGAGCATACCGCCGGGCCAACGCTCTATAACGTAGGGCATACCTACTGACTGTGCCTTAGCAGCAACAATGTCCTTAAGCTGCTTCTTTGTAGCCACGAACAGAACTTTCTTTCCGCTCTTAGCCATCTGCTTCAAAGTCTCAGCAGCTGTTTCTACCATTGCTGCAGTCTTGTGAAGATCTATGATGTGGATACCGTTACGCTCCATGAAGATGTAGGGAGCCATTGCGGGATTCCATTTACGTTTCAAGTGACCGAAATGTGCACCGGCCTCCAAAAGTGATTCAAATGATACTCTTGACATTTTTTTTAATTTTAATCGTTTACTTTCTTTTTAATTAAATTTAATCAACCTCTTGGGTAGTCCCGCACATATATAATAAGAGGAGAGTCCCAAGTGGTTTAGATACTAAACGTATATCTTCGGGCCGAATATTAACGTTTACTGAACTGGAATCTGCGACGTGCTTTGGGACGTCCGGGCTTCTTACGCTCAACCTCACGGGCGTCACGGGTAAGGAATCCCTCTGAACGCAAAGCTTTTTTGTCCTCAGGATTGATTTTCACCAATGCACGGGCAATTGCGAGACGCAAAGCCTGAGACTGACCGGTAAAACCTCCGCCGTCCAAATTTACTTTGATGTCATACTTCTCTACAGCGTCAACTTTTGCCAAAGGTTGTTTGACAATGAACTGAAGAATGCTTGAAGGGAAATATACCTGCAGATCCTTTTTGTTAATAGTAATTTTACCTGTACCCTCTTTAACGAAAATACGGGCAACTGCGCTCTTGCGTCTGCCTAATGCGTTTACCATTTCCATCTGCTAATTATTTATAAGAATTAATATCAATTGTTTTAGGCTGCTGTGCCTCGTGCTTGTGCTCAGGGCCTTCGTATACATAAAGGTTGTTGAGGATGTGTACGCCAAGACGAGACTTGGGAAGCATACCTTTCACAACGTGCTTGAAAAGACGCTCGTAACCTTTATAACCTTTTACCACATCACCGGGTGTGAAAGACTTCTGTCCACCGGGATAACCTGAGAATGTGAGATACTCACGATTTGCCCACTTATTGCCTGTAAGGATTGCCTTGCTTGCATTAATGATGATAACATTATCGCCGCAATCTACATTGGGAGTAAAATCGGGTTTATATTTACCTCTCAAAATTTTGGCAACTTTTGCGCCAAGACGACCAATAACCTGGTCTGTAGCATCAACAACAACCCACTCTTTCTTTACGGTTGCTTTGTTTGCAGAAACTGTTTTGTAGCTTAAAGTATCCACTTTAAAAATAGTTTTATTAGTTAATATTCTATTTTTTAACCCTTCTCCTGAACGCCCTTAACGGAATTTGAGCTCTCAAGAAACCCTCCTCGCGTGATTATCAAGCGATTGGCTAAGTCACCCTAACTAACCACTCGGAGACCTGAAGCGTTAATTTTGACCCGAATCTTTATCAGGTCGATAATAATCGGCCTGCAAAAGTACTTCTTTTCAACGACATAGGCAAACAATTAAAAACTTTTTTCAAAAAAACCTCGAAATATTTTGCTGTTACAGAAAATTGCTATACCTTTGCATCGCATTTGAGAGAAAAATGCCCAGATGGCGGAATCGGTAGACGCGCTGGTCTCAAACACCAGTGGGGCAACCCATCCCGGTTCGATCCCGGGTCTGGGTACAGAGTCGGAGAAAGTCGAAAGACTTTCTCCGACTTTTTTATATTCCCCGACACAACAAGCCAACGACAATATTCAAGAAAGAGAGGATGCACCATTCAGAAGCACCCTCTCTTATAACAGTTCTAAAAAATATCTTTTCGCAATCTCGCCTTAATCTCTCAGTCTGAAGCCTGATGCTCTTGCAAGGATTGCCGCCTCTGTGCGACGCGATGCAAAAAAAGCGAGTGCATTGAATATGAGCATGAACAACGGGAACAACAGCTGCAAAGAGAGTATAAATGAATCCTCTGCAAGAATCCATGCGTATATTCCCAAAAGCAGGTAATAGCCCACACAGAGGAGAATACCGAGTATGGAGACTCTTTTCTGCAATTCAAAGTTCTGAAAGCCCGATACAACAAATCCGAACAGATTGACCAATGCTGTTACAATAAGAACAACCCCTAACGCTACCGGCGAATTTGACACATTGCCGTCAGCCGCCTTGTAGCAGAAGTTTGTCAATTCATTCGTTGCTCCGCTCGGCTCTATAATCTGCAACATTGTAGAACACAAGGCTGCAACCGCAAGCACTGCCGAAAGCAGGTAAAAAATCTGGTAGGTGCGGAATTTCATGCTTTTTGCTTTATTGCGTTTACAATCAATCCTCAGCCTCGCTCTTCTCCTTAGAGAGATCGCGGAAATAGATTTTATCTTCGAGGAATTCCTGTGTTGCTATCAGCGTAGGCTTCGGCAGACGCTCATAGAAACGCGAAATTTCCACCTGCTCCTTATTCTCTGACTGCTCTTCGAGGTTATCTGTTCTTGAAGAGAACTCGTTGAGTTTTTTCAACAACTCCTCCTTGAGCTCGCCTGCAATCTGGTTGGAGCGTTTGCCAATTATGGCTATGGATTCATACACATTGCCTGTCTCTGTAACGAAATCAGCCATGTTACGAGTCATTGTTGTGGTGGGGGCGTTTGTCTTCTTGTAGTCCATTATTATATCTTTTTTATTCGTTTACTATTTCCAGTGCTTTGCGATAGTACTCTTCTGCCTCTTCAAGATATTTGCTTTCGGGAAATTCATTCTTGAAAGCATAATATTCGTCTACCGTATCGCGATAGCGGTCTACCTTCTTCTCCTCTACACTCTTGTATGCCATCTTGTACTTTGCCCGCAGAATAAGTATTGAAAGTTCTTCGCGCAGTTTTGTATAGGGATAGTCCTTCAAGGCATTCTGAGCTGTAACTATACACGCCTGATAGTTGTTGCGCATCAGGTCGAAACTGCCGAGGTCGTAGTACAGCTTTGCCGAAAGATAGTCCTTTTCCACCAGAAGGTCGTGCATTGCAAACAGCATCTCCTGAGCTTCGCCGCTGTATCTGCTCGCAGGGTAATACTCCATAAACAGCTGGAGCTCCTGAATGGCAAGATGCGTACTCGACTGGTCGAGTTCAGGCACGGGGATATTCTTGAAAAGGGATTTGCCGCAATGGAAACGGGCATCTTCGGTATACACACCACGCTGATAGGTTGTGTAGTATGTCTTGAAATATTGCGAAGCTGTCTCATAATCACCCGATTCGTAGTAGCACATTGCCAGCATAAAGAGCGACTCCTCACCGTTTCTGTGGCCCTTGAATATGGTTATGAGGTCCTCAAGCAGAGATGCGGCATGACCGAACTTCCTGCTTACAAAATATTCCTTTGCTGCCTCATAGCGACACTCTACATCACTGGTTTTCTGCAATTTATTGTATTGCGAGCAGGATGTAAGCAGCAACAGACCGATTAAAAGAGTATAGAGACTTTTCTTCATATTTGAAAAATTCGTCTGCAAAGATAGCTGTTTTGCGATGAAAATGCAACGGTTGGAATATTATTTATAATTGTTTTTAAAGAGAAATAACACTCTGCGAGCAAAACAACAGCAAGGTTTTCGCTTTTTAGGATTGTTACATTCGAATAGTTTTCTTGTAAGAAGTAAAATTATTATCTTCGCACGTCAATACGGAACATGGAATGAGATGAATTTCGAACTTATATCTGATTATCGTCCTACCGGCGACCAGCCTGAGGCTATTGCACAGCTGATCGACGGAATAAGAAGCGGGATGCCGGCACAGACACTGTTAGGCGTTACCGGTTCGGGCAAAACGTTTACTATAGCAAACGTCATCAAGGAGATTAATCGCCCGACGCTCATCCTCAGCCACAACAAGACTCTTGCCGCCCAGCTATACAGCGAATTCAAGGGCTTTTTCCCGAACAATGCGATAGAGTACTACGTCTCTTATTACGACTACTACCAGCCTGAGGCATATATTCCATCGACCGACACATACATAGAGAAGGACCTTGCAATCAACGACGAGATAGACAAGCTGCGCCTGTCGGCTACATCGGCACTGCTTTCGGGACGAAAAGATGTTGTGGTCATATCCTCTGTATCGTGCATCTACGGCATGGGAAATCCATCGGATTTCTACAAGAATGTCATAGAGATAAAGCGCGGGATGCGGCTCGACAGGAATGTACTTCTGCGTTGGCTGGTCAACAGCCTTTATCAGCGCAACGACATTGAACTTAACCGCGGAAACTTCAGAGTGAAAGGCGACACAGTGGATGTCAGCCTTGCATACAGCGACCATGTTTTGCGCATCATATTCTGGGACGACGAGATTGACTGCATAGAGGAGATTGATGCAGAGACAGGCAGACGCATAACCGACTTCGACGAGTACAAGATATACCCTGCCAACCTCTTCATGACCACAAAAGAGAGCACCCAGAATGCCATAGCCCAAATAGAGAAAGACCTTGCCGAAAGGGTTGAATATTTCAAGGAGATAGGAAAGGCATACGAGGCCAAAAGGCTGCATGAGCGTGTTACATACGACATGGAGATGATGCGCGAGCTCGGACACTGTTCCGGCATCGAGAACTATTCCCGCTATTTCGATGGCAGGAAGCCGGGGACACGCCCCTACTGCCTGCTGGACTTCTTCCCCAAAGACTTTCTCATGGTTATCGACGAGAGCCACGTGAGCGTACCCCAGATACATGCCATGTATGGCGGCGACAGGGCGCGCAAGCTGAATCTGGTGGAATTCGGATTCAGACTGCCTGCCGCGCTCGACAACCGTCCGCTGAAGTTCGAAGAGTTTCAAGAGATGACCAACCAGGTCATATATGTCAGCGCGACGCCCGACGACTACGAGCTTCAAGAGAGCGGCGGCGTGATAGTGGAACAGCTGATACGCCCCACCGGGCTGCTGGACCCCATAATCGAAGTACGCCCTTCGATGAATCAGGTAGACGACCTCATGGAAGAGATAGAGATAAGGACTCGCAACGAAAAGCGTGTGCTTGTTACCACTCTCACAAAACGCATGGCAGAGGAGCTGACAACCTACCTGCAAAAGAACGGCGTAAGGTGCAACTACATACACAGCGACGTAGACACGCTTGAGCGTGTGCAGATTATGACCGACCTGCGCGAGGGGCTTTATGATGTACTTATAGGAGTAAACCTGCTGCGCGAAGGGCTCGACCTGCCCGAAGTGTCGCTCGTTGCCATACTTGATGCCGACAAGGAGGGATTCCTGCGCAGCCACCGTTCGCTCACACAGACCGCAGGCCGTGCTGCACGCAATGTCAACGGAAAAGTAATTTTCTATGCCGACACCATAACATCGAGCATGAAAAGAACCATAGACGAGACCAACCGCCGACGCGAAAAGCAGATAGCATATAACGAAGCAAACGGCATAACGCCAAAACAGATAAAGAAAAGCATAGGCAACATACTCTCAAGCGCAAGCAAGGATTCTCTCCGCAAAGTTTATAGCGAAGAGAGCGTCAACACAAGAGAGGCTGCAGACCCCATAGTTGAATACATGAGCCGCGAACAGCTCGAAAAGAGCATCGAACGTACACGCCGTCTGATGAAAGAGGCAGCAGACAAGATGGAGTTCATAGAAGCTGCGCAATATCGCGACGAGATGTTAAAACTGCAGGAGCTGCTCAACGGAAAGAAGAATTAGAAGCTGTTTGAATTTTACTTCTGAAGATGACACAAACAGCAGGGAACTACTTCAAAAGCAACGGCGAATAGGGCTAAATTCAAACTATTTCTTACTCTTGCATACAATATATTCGGTTGAAAGCTCGCAAAGTTACCAATATTTGGTAACTTTGTAGAAAATTATTGAGATATGAAAACGACATCAGTAGCATTGGGTACTTATTTCGAGAATTTTATCCGAATGAAAGTAGAGCAAGGACGTTACAACAATGCCAGCGAGGTTATTCGTGCAGGTTTACGCCTTTTAGAAGAGAACGAAAGTCATCTGCAAGAGCTGAAAATGGCTATTGCAGAGGGCTTAGAGAGCGGTATTGCCACAGAGTTTAATGCCGAAGAGCATCTAAAAAAACTAAAAGCAAAACGAACAAAAACAAATGGCTAAATATCACCTGACCAACAAAGCAGTAGAGGACCTGACCAGCATTTGGGAATATACACTTGGTCGGAGCGTCAAGCGGATAATTATTACAATATGCTTATTGAATCGTGCCGAAAAACAACTGAGAATCCTCGACTGTTTGGCGTAAGGTATGAAGAAACAGCAGATGGTCTGCATGGATATAGAGCCAACAGACACATAATCTTCTACCGTATCCTCGCTGACGGTGATATTCTTGTCATAAGAATCCTGCACCAACGAATGGACCTCAAACGTCGTATGTTGGAAGATTAACAGCATAAAGCCTTCGCCCATAAATTTTCCCAATGGGAGACGGTTGTTTTGCGGCCAACTTCTCCCAACTAAAGAATCACAGATTACCGAATATAGAATCTCCCCAAAGTATGAATAGTGTAAAGAACATAGAAATAGCAGAATACGACTATCCGTTACCCGATGAACGTATTGCAAAATATCCACTGAAAAAGCGCGACAGTTCAAAATTGCTCATATACAACAAAGGTGAAGTGAGCGAGGACAACTTCGGCAATTTACCCCGATATATACCTTCGGGGGCACTTATGGTTTTCAACAACACAAAAGTCATTCAGGCACGTTTACGCTTCCGCAAGGCAACGGGCGCGCAGATAGAGATATTCTGCTTAGAGCCTGAAGCCCCTGCCGACTACCAACAAATATTCCAGCAGACGGAGAGCTGTGTATGGCAGGCACTTGTGGGAAATTCCAACCGTTGGAAAAGCGGCACCCTTTCACAGACTGTCGAAGTAAACGGCAGCACAATTACCCTCACAGCCGAAAGGATAGGCGCACCGGCATCCGTCAACCTTGTACGCTTCAGCTGGGACGGCGGCGTAAGCTTTGCCGAGCTTCTTGAAAAAGCTGGTGAGCTTCCCATTCCTCCTTACCTCAACAGAAAGACCGAAGAGAGCGACAACAGCACCTATCAGACTGTATATTCCAAGATAAAAGGCTCTGTGGCAGCCCCCACTGCCGGACTGCACTTCACAGCCGAAGTCTTTGAGGAGCTGAAAAAGGCAGGAGTCGATTGCAGGGAAGTAACGCTCCATGTCGGCGCCGGCACATTCAAGCCTGTAAAAAGCGACATCATCGCCGACCACGAAATGCATGAGGAGTATATCGAAGTGAGCCGTGAACTCATAGCACGCATCATTGCAGCCGGTGCTTCGGTTATCGCTGTAGGAACAACCTCCGTACGCACAATCGAAAGCCTCTACTTCTTAGGCGAAGCTGTAGCGGAGAATGGAGACATTGACGAGGAGGCACTCACCGTGAACCAATGGATAGCATACGAGCGCGAACACACCCTCACTGCATCCGAAGCACTGCAAGCGCTTTACAGCTACATGCAACGGAAAGGACTCGACCGCATCCATTCCCACACACGCATAATAATTGCACCGGGCTATAAATACCGCATAGTAAAATCCATAGTCACAAACTTCCACCAGCCAAAAAGCACTCTGTTGCTGCTTGTATCGGCATTTGTCAACGGTGATTGGAGAAAGATTTACGACTATGCCCTGGCGCACGATTTCCGTTTCCTCAGCTACGGCGACAGCTCGCTGTTGATACCATAGGGGAGGCAGTATAAGAAGACTGTTTCATATTTGATACCGTCAGCCAACAAACAAAAATCGTCAAAGTGCTGTTAATAAATTCTGAAGCGCAATGCGCAGAACAATTCATTAACAAAAACTGTAAGAAATTATGACAGCACCACTAAAAGGTATCAAAGTAATCGACTGGACACAAGTGCAGTCCGGTCCTTCGTGTACACAAATGCTCGCATGGCTCGGAGCCGACGTAATAAAAATAGAGCGCACCGGAGTAGGCGACCCCACCCGTACAGAACTTCTCGACAAGCCGGGACTCGACGGCATCTATTATCTGCAGCTCAACTGCAACAAACGCTCGATTGAGCTTGACATGAAATCGCCCGAAGGCAAGGAGATTCTAACCCGCCTGCTGAAGACCGCCGACATTTTCGTAGAGAATCTTCATCCCGGAGCAGTTGCCAAGCTCGGTTTCTCTTGGGAGGAGGTTCACAAGATCAACCCACGAATAATTTATGGAACCATTAAGGGTTTCAACGACGACTCCCCCTTTGCAAGCGTAAAGGCATTTGAGCCGGTTGCCCAATGCGCCGGCGGCGCGGCAGCCACTACCGGCTGGTGGAAAGGCGATTACAACATCCCCACACAATCGGGTGCCGCGCTTGGCGACAGCAACACAGGCATGCACCTGCTCATAGGCCTGCTTGCTGCCCTTATGGGACGCGAAAGAACAGGCGAAGGCTGCTTTGTGGAACAGTCGATGCAGGACGCAGTGCTCAACCTCTGCCGAATAAAGCTGCGCGACCAGCAGATACTCGAACACACAGGAGTGCTTAAGCATCTGCCACAGTACCCCAAAGAGAAATTCGGCAACACCGTACCTCGCGGCGGCAATGTCGAAGGCGGACAGGTGCTCGGATGGTGCTATCGTTGCAAAGGCTGGGAGAAAGACCCCAACGCATTTGTCTACATTGTATTGCAGAACGAAGAGAAGCCCTTTGCAGCCGCATGCAACGCAATAGGGAAGCCTGAATGGATAACTGACCCCAAATTCAACACTCCGGCAGCCCGTCAGGAGGTGAAGGAGGAGATATACGCAGCCATCGAGAAGTACACCATGACCAAAGACAAGATTCAAGTGGTGGAAGAGCTTGGCAAGGCTGGCGTTCCTTGTGGTCCCGTACTCAGCATGCTCGAAATAGAGAACGACCGGTCGTTGCGCAAATGCGGAACAATCGTCGAGGTCGACCAGCCCAAACGCGGAAAATTCATAACCATCGGCTGCCCTCCGAAATTCTCGAACTACAAGCCTGAGGTAAAAGCGGCTCCGTTGCTCGGAGAGCATACCGACGAAGTGCTTAAAGAGATTGGCTACACAGCCGATGAGATAGCCAGCCTGAGAAAGAAACATGTTGTATGCAAATAATTCCACCGGCTATGGCTACCGAAGATATTAGACTGACAGACGGCATGCACCTGATGGTTGATGCCTTGAAGATGAATGGTGTGGAGACCATTTTCGGAGTAGTGGGTATCCCTGTTACCGACCTTGCGCGGCGTGCGCAGGAGGTGGGAATACGTTACATTGGCTTCCGGCACGAACAGTCGGCTGGCAACGCGGCCGCAATAAGCGGATTTATCACAAAGAAGCCGGGCATCTGCCTCACCGTATCGGCTCCGGGATTCCTGAACGGACTGACCGCTCTTGCCTGTGCCACAGTCAACGGTTTTCCCATGATACAGATCAGCGGTTCGAGCGACCGCAACATAATAGACCTTGCACAGGGCGATTATGAGGGGCTCGACCAGATGAACATAGCAAAGCCTTTCGCAAAGGCTGCATTTCGCATAAACCGCCCCGAAGATATAGCCGTCGGCGTTGCTCGCGCCATACGAACAGCTGTTTCGGGACGGTCCGGAGGTGTCTATCTTGACATTACGACAGCCATGTTGTCGGCAACCATGGATGCCGAGGTTGCACAAAAGACGCTGTTCACCCCGGTTGAGCCTGCACCAGCGCAGATACCTGCGGCAACAGCAGTCGAACGTGCCATGAGAATACTTTCGCAGGCTAAAAAGCCACTGATAATCATAGGCAAGGGTGCCGCCTATTCACAAGCCGACGAACAGGTAAGGAACTTTGTGGAAAAGAGCGGAATACCTTACCTGCCAATGTCTATGGCAAAAGGTCTTCTGCCAGACGACCACAAGCTGTGCGCAGCATCGGCGCGTGGATATGTACTTGGCAATGCGGACGTTGTCATGCTCATTGGCGCCCGTCTCAACTGGCTGCTCACTCATGGCAAGGGCAAGAAATGGAACCCCGATGCAAAGTTCATCCAGCTGGACATTGAAGCCACCGAGATTGACAGCAACCGCCCCATCGCAGCACCGGTTGTCGGAGACATAGGCTCATCGCTCTCTCTTATGCTCGAAAAGCTGAAAGCGCAACCCATGCAGCCTTGCAAGGAGTGGCTCGACAGCATAGATGGAATCAAAAAGAGCAATAGTGCGAAGATGGCAGCCAAGCTCAACAGCGACAGTGTGCCCATGAACTACTTCAATGCTCTGAAGGCTATCAGCGACGTTCTTGACAATCACAAGGACATCTACGTTGTAAACGAAGGTGCCAATACTCTCGACGATGCCCGCAACGTTATAAACATGTACCATCCTCGTCGCCGTCTCGACTGCGGCACGTGGGGTGTCATGGGCGTGGGCATGGGATACAGCATCGCCGCAGCCGTAACCGGCAAACGCCCTGTGGTTGCCATAGAGGGAGACAGTGCTTTCGGGTTCAGCGGCATGGAGATTGAGACCATCTGCCGCTACAAGCTGCCCGTAACGGTTGTTGTCTTCAACAACAACGGCATATATCGCGGAACAGACAAGAACCTCAGCGGCGGCAGCGACCCTTCTCCCACCACACTTACGATAGGTGCGCGCTACGACAAGATGATTGAAGCATTTGAAGGAGTCTCCTTCAACGCTGCCACCCCCGACGAATTGCGCAAGGCAGTCGGCACGGGCATCGAGTCGGGAAAGCCAACACTTGTCAACTGCGTGATTGACCCCGCAGTGGGAGCGGAGAGCGGACACATAGGCAATCTTAATCCAAAATCAACCATTAACAGCAACAACCATGCTTGATATACTTATTAAAGATATTTTGCCCATATTCGTCATAATGTTCTTGGGCTTCGCATCGGGAAAGAGCAAGGCTTTCAAGTACGAGGATGCGCAGATTCTCAACAAATTGGTGCTCAACTACGCGCTTCCGGCTGCACTGTTCGTCTCTATTGTCAAGGCAGACAGGACCATGCTGTTCGACGACATAAAGCTGACGATCATCAGTTTCATCATTATAACCGGAGTATTTCTGTGGTCCTATTTTTCGTGCTACAAGTTCTTTAAACATACGAAAAGCGAGGCTGCCGTCTGTGCTCTCATCTCAGGCTCTCCGACCATCGGTTTTTTAGGATTCGCTGTGCTGGAGCCTATATACGGCGCCACAGCAAGTACGGGACTTGTCGTTGCAATAATCTCCATTGTTGTGAATGCGATAAACATTCCGATAGGTCTTGCACTGATGAATGCCGGAGGTGGCAAGGGCAACGAGCAGGAAGGAGGCAAAAAGAGCAACCCGGTACTCAGCGCACTTTCACAGCCCGTTTGCTGGGCGCCTATTCTGGCTGTGGTTCTTGTGTTGCTCGACATCAGATTCCCTGCGATACTCGACCCCAACTTCGAACTTATCGCTAAGGCCAATGCCGGAGTCGCCGTATTTGCAGCAGGACTTACCTTGTCGGGCATGAAGTTCCAGATGGACAAGGAGGTTGCATACAATGCTGTTGTTAAACTGCTCATTATGCCGGCTGCATTGCTCATCGTGGGACTTATATTCGGCATGAATTCCGACAACTTGCAGATGATGGTGCTTGCAGGCGCCTTGCCTCCTGCATTTTCAGGAATTATCATCGGAAGCCGTTATCAACTTTACGTCCGCACCGGAACATCTTCGCTTACATTCAGCATCTTCGCATTCATTGTGGCAGCGCCGCTGTGGATATGGATTGCACGAATGGTGGCATGATTGTCTCCATGTATAAACAAGAGAAAGCGCAAATTGCTTTTGCGCTTTCTCTTGTTTATATTATTACCGTCCGATAAATTATTATTTCTTAATCTTTGCACCGTTTACAATATATACGCCGGCGGGGAGAGAATTGAATTCCTCCTCAGAAGAGGCAACTTTTATACCTTTCAGATTGTATACAGCCGAATAATCGGTCTCACTCTCTATCTCTCCTATCGCAGTAATGTACTCATCGTAAGATATAAGGGTAAGCTCGTCGGGAGAACCTGCGGGAACTTTCAAATAAGACCTGTTTGCAGGAAGATTTGCGACACTCGACTTTATATAGCCTATTTCACCTGTTGATGTTACGCCCAATACGCGCATTGTTTCAGCGTTGTAAGGGGTGAGGTTCTTGTGTGCGTTTGTCGTATTGCAGAAATAGACACCTCCAAGCTTGTTGTCGGCAGGTATCGAAGCACTGTTGGCAACAATATCCAATCTGTTGTCTGTAGCTTCGGGAGATGAACACTTGACAAATACCGGCATTGCACCGGGAACAACATTACCATTAAGCTCTTTATAAACCGCCTTGTCGCCATCCACCTTGCAGATATAATAGACTGTCATTCCCTCTGATACGGCAGTAAAGGGGAAAGAGGCATAGAATGAAGCATAATATCCGGAACCGGCTGTTACCTCAGGTGTAAGGCCGAAATAGTTGTCCCCGTTCACATCCATCGGCAAGAAATTCCAGTCGCGATAATTGGTACCCTTGTCATTTGTGCCGAGCGCACCTTTATTGAACGTACCTTTCTCTGCATCGCAAAGATACATCACCATCATGGATTTCTCCTGATACGCTTTATATGAGCCATCTGCATTTTTCTTCAATTTAAGATAATAGCCAATAATCTTGTAAGTATCTGTTCCTTGAGTAATGAACTTATAGTTTGAAGCAGAGGCATTATCTACGTATAGGACAGAACCCGGGTCTGAGACAACCGATGTAAACTTTTTATACAACTCTACAGCACCGAGATCGGCTGAAGTTGAACTGATGTCAATACTGCCTTTATTGTCTTTTACAGTGAGATAGCGCGTAGAACCTACATTGCGGATTCTGTAATACCCGTCACCCGAAAGTTGCGCCGAAAGAGAAGAAGATATTACAAGAACTAATATTAACGAAAGAATATTTTTCATAATAAGAAAACAAGACCATGAATCACCTTGAAGGTGATTCATGGACGTTTATTGGATTAGATGTTGAATTTGAATTATTCAGCAATACAAATACTTACTCGGTTAAGAACGTTTTCTTTAAAAGGCTGCTCTGTATCGCCTTTGCTGTCTGCCTTGATACGAGAAGATGAGATTCCATACTTGTTTACCAAAGCATCTACAACCGCCTGAGCACGTCTCTCACCAAGAGAAGCATTTATTTTTGCATTACCTGTACCCTTATCGGCATAACCTGTAATAGAAACAGTTGCTTTAGGATACTTATTGAGGTAGTCTGCAATATCTTTTACCTTAGTCATCTCTGCGGGAACAATCTTTGTGCAGCTGATTGTAAAGAACACATCACGACGGAGAGGTTCTACGATAACCACTGTATCAGGTGTACACTCTTTGTACACAACCTTTTCTACGACACGTTCAACCTCCTTGACAGGAACTGCTACAGGAACAACGCGTGTTGTGTGTGTCTTGCCTAAGTTGATTTTTACACCGAGAAGCGCGTTGAAATACCAGTCGGCATTCTTTGCACGCTTAGAATTGTAGTGGTCGTTGATTGTTGTAGCCTGAAGCTCAAGGCCAACGCTTACTACATCGCTCACACGACAATCCGCTGTAATACCAGCACGACCCAATACACGTACTTTTGTTCCATCCCATAAGTAAGAGAGGGGCTGGAAATCGTCGCTGTATTTGTGCAAAGATTTAAGGGCTGTGTTAACCTCGCCTGCCTCATCGTTGTCAAATGCGATGTTTGCTCCGATTCCGGCAAATACACCGATGTTAAGGAAACGGTTGGGGTTGTATCCGCAGATAAGATTAGAAAGATTGGCTGTAACATCTATAGCGGGAGCTACATACTTCCACTTCCACTCATAGTTGTTTCCTTCTGTTTCCCATCCGGCCTTGCTCTGCCAAGCGTTTACGCTGAAACGGGCACCAAGAACCTTATTGAAGTTGTAACCTACACCTAACTGAGCATTGGGAGATATCAAATCGCCAAAGGAGATCTCGCCAAGTGTATACTGAGCACCGATCTGTCCCTGAAGATACCAATGAGGTTTAAAAACGTTTTCAGTCTTCTCAACCTCCTGTGCATTTACTGAAAAAGCAGCAACCACAGCAAGACAAGACAATATAAATTTCTTCAGTCTCATAAATTTTTGTTTTTATAGATTTATGAAAAGGTGAAACAGTGGTTCTATTCCACCTTTTCAATGAAATACACTTTTCGTATACTCTGATTACTGAATTTTTACGTAATACTTAGAGTTTGAGATAAATCCATCATAGTCAACAGCTGAATATACAATCTCATAGATGTATCCTGCCTGACCATTGAATGACACTTCTCTTGTAGAGCCTTCAAGCACTTTGTTCAGATCACCGCTGTTAGCAGCCTTAAGAGCGCTTACACAAGTTGCATCGCCATCGTATGCATTTGCACCTGTTTCCGCGTTGATAACGTTGCTTACTGCAATGTACTTCTTGAACGCGGGTGCGAGAATCTCAGCATTGAAACTTGTGGGAACAAGTATTGCGTCTTCAGCATTGAATACAGAAGGTTTAGCCTTGATTGTGCTCAACATGCTGAAGCCATCGGTTGTCTTAACAAGCATTGTAGGCTGCATCTTGCCATTGATTGAATTTACAAGATTGCAAAGTTTGTTGTTAAGCTTGTCGATATACTTGTTGAGTTCGCTCTTGATTTTATCTTTTGCGTCAACGATAGATGTTTCGATATCCTCGATTTTCTTAAGGTCGCTCAAGATATTGTTGATGTCGTCCATAAACTCCTCAAGTTCGCCGAGCATTTTGTTAACATCCTCGATTGAACCGGTCATTTCACCGTACAAGTCCTCTACTGCGTCGCGCATATCGTATGAAACCTCAACAGGAATGTAAAGAGTATCTTTATATTTCACGTTAGGAATCTTGATTGTCTGACCCTCAACCCATACTGTTTTGCCGTCAACTGTTACCTCCTGCTCAGGAACATTTACCTGCTGAGCGGGGATTGTTGTTTTGCCGGTTGTTCCGTCAGAGAATACTACATCTATTTCTCTTGAAGGTACAGTAATTTTCTGAGCAGGAACAACAACTACTGTACCGGGAACATTGATGTTCTGACCTTTCACGATTACATCATCAACGGGTACATCCAAGTCGAGCTCGTATTCTACAGTCTTGGTGATTGTTATGTTGAACTTAGCCAACAATTCGGGTGAAAGGTCTTTAATCTCGATTTTAGAGATCTCAGGAACTTTGATTTCTCCGATTCCGAAGTCGGGGATTGAGATATTCACCTTATCTATGATATTATTAACCAAGTTGCTTACTCTGTTGAGACCGGGGAAAGATGTCATGTTTACATCTTTCATAAAGTTGTATGAAAGGGGCTCTACAGAGACTGCTGCAATGCCGTAATCTGAATATACACTGTGCTCTCCAAGTGAATCGGTCCATGTAGCCTCGATTGCATTTGCATCGGCAATGTCATTGATTACAGAATACAATTTTGTAGCAACATCGTTGATATTTATACCATTAGAGAAGTTCTTGAATTCGTTTACAATATCTTTGATATCGTTCTTGTTGATTCTGACTGTGGCATCCTGAGCTTTGTCTGAAGCAATATTTGCTGTAATCTCATAGAAACCGTTGTCTGCACCGGCACGTGTATAGCCGAATGTAAGCTTATCAGAAGATTTTTTAGCCTCGCCCAACACTGCGGAAGACTCTTCGCCAAGACTGTTGACCAATTTGAATGTTGTTCCGCTGAGGTCTACATCGTTGGGGTTGATTGTCATATAGAGTTTACCTGCATTTGCTGTATCAGCTACAAGAGGCTGGTTTGCGGGATATGAAACGCCTGCGGAGAAGCTTCCGTCGTTCTCGTCAAATCCGAGAAGTTCCATTGTTCTCTCGTCGAATACCACAGTTGCGTCTACATAGCGGATTGTTGACGCAGTGGGGAAGTTAACGTCAAACATGGGCATGCCATAGTATGCAGCGAGAATGTTTGACTTCACACCGGTAGGCAATGCGAAGTAACCTACAACGGGGCTGTATGCACCCTGAAGCACTACGCTTGAGATACGCTTGTTAAGCGCATCCTTAACATCTGCAATCTCATCTTTCAAACTATTAATAGTAGAGTCGAGTCTTTCAGTTAGCTCATTCAATTTTTCTCTTAAAGCATCAATACTATCGGTCGCTACTTGATCGGCTTTTTGATATGCATCATTCAAATCTTTAATAGTAGGAACAGTAGCGCCTTCTTCAGTAACACCTGCAATCTTAGTAATTTCCGCATTAATAACGGAATCCATCTTCAAGTTATCTATTCTTTCATTAACTTCTGCAATATCCTCATCTATACCATTCAATCTTATAGAATCGTTTTTAAGTTTCGTATCTATATTAGTCAAACGGTCTGTCAAGTCTATACAAGCACATGACTTGATTTTATCAATCAAATCACCCAAACTGTCAATTGACACTTTATTTGCATCAGCCTTTGCTTTTGCATTGTTTGCAGTTGTCTGAACATTGAGAAAATCAGACTTCAAGATCATATTAGATTCCAAAGTACCAACCCTGCCTTCAAGCGTAGAAACTGTATTTTTTATGGTTGTATAATTATTGTTTATAGTAGTAATCTGACCATAAAAACTATTTATAGAATCCAAGTTAGTTTGAATCTTTTCGTTTACAGACTCTATAGCTGCGTTTAATTCGCTTTTGGTTGCCAAGTCTGCAATCATACCTTTAAGTTCGGTCTCAAGAGCATCAATACTATCATTTAATGCATTCTTTGCTTTTTCAAGCTCAACTTTAGTTGCATAATTAGCTGTGTCTGCTTCCAGCGCCTTAATTCTATTATCAAGCGCAACGATTGAATCCTGTTTATTCTTCAATGAAGTATTTACCTTATTCAATCTGTCATCACAGCGTTCTTTTGCTTTGTTCAACGAATCTCTCAACTCAATTAAATCCTCACCTTGTGCATTGATGAGGTCACTCAAAGTTGAATTCATATCAACTATCTGACCTTTCAAATCTGCATAGATTTCATCATCATAGTCCTTACAAGAAGAGAAGATTGTTCCCACTGTAAGTGCAAGCATTGCAACAGTGAGTAAGTTTACAATTTGTTTTCTCATAAATAACACTTTTAGTTAAAAATTTAAATTATACTTCTATCTTATATCTTACTCCAACTTATATCTTACTCTAACAAAATTCAGGGTGCAAAGATACGTGTTTTTTTTTATATTAAGCAATGTTTTACATGTTTTTTATAACGACAGGAACCTTAAAATTTCCAAATGCCCAACTAATATTTCGAGAAAAGGAACAGTAGTGTATAATTTATAAGAAGCAGTCTTTTTTTGCCACAGCCTTCACTATTTACGACATTACCATTGACTATGCCTCTTACACCAACACCCGTCAACACTAAGAAGCTGTTTGAATTTTACTCGACAATGTTTCTATATTCGCGAGTTTATTTCGGTTTCTTTGAGTTCGTTTTTGGTATTTCCGAACGTAATTGTATCTTTGCAAACAGAGTTTCTGCTATAATCTTAAATAACATTTTTTTGATGAGCGAAGAAAAAAAACAATTATTGGGAATGACTTTGGAGCAGCTGCAAGATGCGGTTGCTGCGGAGGGCATGCCGCGTTTTACAGCAAAACAGATTGCAGACTGGATATACAAGAAGAGAGTAGATTCCATCGACAAGATGTCAAACCTCTCGGTAAAGAACCGCGAAAAGTTTGCAGCATCATACGAAATAGGAATAAAGCCTCCCGTAGAGGCGGCACATTCGGCAGACGGCACCATAAAATACCTTTATGCCACAAGCGACAACCGCTTTGTGGAGACTGTCTATATACCCGACGGCGACAGAGCCACACTATGCATATCGTCGCAGGTCGGCTGCAAGATGAACTGCCTTTTCTGCATGACAGGCAAACAAAGCTACACTGCCAACCTGACCGCCAACGAAATACTCAATCAAATATTTGCATTGCCTGAGTTCGACAAACTCACGAACCTTGTCTTCATGGGCATGGGAGAGCCATGCGACAATCTCTCCAACCTGTTGCAAGCCATCAGAATCCTCACAGCAGACTATGGAGCGGCTATGAGCCCTCACCGCATAACCGTATCTACGGTAGGAATACGCAAGGGGCTGAAACCGCTGCTGGAAGCCGGAGACTACCACATTGCAATCAGCCTGCACCACCCCATTCCCGAAAAGCGCGGCGAACTAATGCCTGCCGAGAGAGGTTATTCCATTAAGGAGGTCATTGAGCTGTTACGCAACTACGACTTCAGCCATCAAAGAAGGCTCACATTCGAATACATCGTATTCAAGGGAGTAAACGAGACGCTCTATCATGGGCGCGAGTTGCTGAAGCTGCTCGAAGGCCTCGACTGCCGCGTCAATCTGATACGCTACCATGCCATTCCGTCCGTCCCATTGGAAGGGGTATCAGAGCCGGAAATGACCCGTCTGCGCGATTACCTCACAAAGAACGGAATCTTCACCACAATAAGAGCATCGCGCGGCGAAGACATTTTCGCGGCATGCGGAATGTTGTCCACCCTGAAGCAGAACAACGAAAAAAAGCAAACCACATAAAGCCACAAATTATGAAGAAACTGATTTTCTCATTACTGACAGCCATATTATTAGCAAGCTGCAACAGCGGCGGCGGAAGCAGCGCCGGACTCTTCATGCAGACCTCAGTAGGAACACCGTATGAGCTGCTTGTAGTCTGCGACCAAGACCTTTGGGACGCACCAGCCGGTCGCGCTCTCTACAACGCAATCACCCCGGATGTACCCGGACTTCCTCAGCCCGAAGCCGCGTTCCGTGTATCCCAAACAAGCCATGCGGCATTCACGCACATCTTCAAGCCCTATCGCAACATCATCGACATACAGATAGACCCTACACGCTACACGCAGCCGAAATTCAAATACACACGCGACAAATACGCCACACCACAGATGGTGCTTACCATACAAAGCCCCAATGCCACCGAGTTGCAGGAGTTTGTAGAGAAATACGAACAGACCATCATAGATTTCTTTACCTCTGCGGAGATGAACCGCGAGCTCGACAACCTGAAGAAGGAGTACAACAGAGCATTCCTCGATTCAATACAAAAGAAGTTCGACTGCGACATGCACATACCTGCATCACTCACAGCAATAATGAGCCGCGACAACTTCTTATGGGTATCGGACATGAACAATTCAAGCAAAGAGACCATAATGAACGTTGTTGTATATTCGTTCCCATACACCGACAAGAACACATTCACTCACGAATATTTCGTAAAGAAGCGCAACGAGATTCTCAAAAAACATATCCGCGGCAAGGCAGACAGATACATGACCACCGATTCGCTGCTTGTAACCGTAAAGGACAAATCCTTCCGCGACAGATACATGCAGGAAGCACGCGGCCTTTGGGCAATGGAGAACGACATGATGGGCGGCCCCTTTGTATCACATTCATTCGTTGACGAGGTAAACGGCAGAGTAATTGTCGCCGAAGCATTCGTGTATGCCCCCGGCACAAAGAAACGCCAAATGATGCGCCAGCTTGAGGCTGCCCTCTTCTCGCTCAAGCTCCCTGCCGACAAACAGATAGAGAACAGCATGCAGATACCTGAAATAATAATAGAAGACACTATAAAATAACACCACGACCATGAGCGAAGAACGCAAAATACGCATAGGCATCACGCAAGGCGACATAAACGGAATAGGATACGAAGTAATTCTCAAGACCTTCGCCGACCCGGAGATATTCGAACTGTGCACACCCATAGTCTACGGCTCGCCCAAATTGGCAGCATACCACAGAAAAGCACTCGAACTGCCCACACAATACAACGCTATTGAAAATATATCCGAAGCGCTTGGCGACCGTCTCAACATAATCAACTGCAACGACGACGAAGTACACATAGAGCTTGGTTCAGTCACCAAAGAGAGCGGAAAGGCAGCTTTCGAAGCCCTCGAAAAGGCCATCACAGCCTGCAAGGAGGGCGAAGTGGACGTGCTTGTTACAGCTCCCATAAACAAAGAAGCGATACAGAGCGAAGAATTCAATTTCCCCGGACACACCGAATATCTGCAGGAATGTATGGGCGGCGAAGAAAAGGCACTGATGATACTGTGCAGCGGAGAGCTGCGCTTCGCACTTGCCACATCGCATCTGCCGTTGCGCGATGTACCCGCAGCCATCACCCCCGAACTGCTGGAAGAGAAAATCACGCTCTTCAACGAAAGCCTCAAAGTCGACTTCAACATAAACGCCCCTAAGATAGCAGTGCTTGCACTCAACCCCCACGCCGGCGACAACGGTCTCATAGGCAGCGAAGAAGAAGAGATTATCAAGCCTGCAATAAAGAAAATGAGCCAAGAGGGAATACTCTGCTACGGCCCCTTCCCTGCCGACGGCTTTATGGGCAGCGGAAACTACGCACGCTTCGATGGAATACTCGCAATGTACCACGATCAAGGATTAGCCCCCATGAAAGCATTGGGCATGGACGACGGAGTGAACTTCACCGCCGGACTCTCCATAGTACGCACCTCCCCTGCTCACGGAGTGGCTTACGACATTGCCGGCAAAGGATGTGCCGACGAGAACTCGTTCCGTCAGGCAATATATACAGCAATTGACATCTACCGCAACCGACGCAGCGACTCATACGCCCACCGCAACCCGTTGCGCAAGCAATACTTCGAAAAGCGCGACGACAGCAACCGCCTGAACCTGCAACAAAACGACGACGAATGAAATTTGCCATAATAGCGGCAGGAGAAGGCTCACGGCTGGCACAGGAGGGCGTATCGTACCCCAAACCCCTTGTGCCGCTTGATGGTGTACCTATAATCGAGCGCCTCATAAGAGTGTTCGGACGCCACAATGCCGAATCAATCAGCATAATAATCAACAGCCGGCAGCCCGAAACCCTCAAACTGCTCGAAGAACTGCGCAGGGAATTCCCCATAAACATTGTCGTCAAGGACACACCCGGTTCCATGCACAGCCTCTACGAACTGAGCCCCTTGCTGCGAGGCGGCAAGTTCTGTCTGACCACCGTCGACACAATTTTCAGAGAAAAAGATTTTCAGGACTACATCACCACTCTCGAACAGGACAACGGCGACGGCATAATGGCAGTTACCCCCTACATCGACGACGAGAAGCCGCTCTACGTGAGCACCGGCGATGCACTCCGCATAACCGGATTCCACGACAGCGAACAGCCCGGCTGCCATTATATATCGGGCGGCATATACGGACTCACCGAAAAGGCGCTCGACACGCTTGAAAGATGCATGAAAGAGGGGAAAACCCGCATGCGCAGCTTCCAGCGCGCCCTCATTGCCGACGGATTGAGACTAAAGGCACACCCGATAGAAAAGATTATAGACATCGACCACGCAAGCGACATTGCTAAAGCCGAAAAATTCATAGAGGAAGAATGAGGATTGCCGCAATACCGAGAGATTCTGCCGACTCGCCAAACATGTCCGACAAGGACATGGCACTGTTCCATCTGATAGCAGAAAAGCTATCGGAGCGCGGTCATTGCACAAAAACAGTTGGCGCAGGAGAAGAAATTCCATCGGAGTGCGAAATAATCGTCCACATGACACGCACCGCACAGAGACTGGAGCAAATAGCTGCATGCGAAAGAAAAGGCATCATAGCCATAAACAGCAGCGAGAGCACAAAGAACTGTTCGAGACGGACATTCACAGAAATACTCGCAAGAGCAGGAATGAAACAACCGCCATACGCGCTGCTCGACACAAGCATCCCTGCCTCGCGCGGACTAAAATACCCCGGATGGCTGAAAAAAAGCATAGGGTGGTCCAATCACCCCGACGACGTGCAATATATAACCAATGAAGCGGAATTAAAAGACTCCGCAAAGAGGCTCTGCGACAGAGGCATCAACGAAGCAATCTACTGCGAGCACATAAAAGGAGACCTGATAAAATTCTATGGCATAAAATCGCCCGACGCAGCAGACAATTTTTTCCGTCTGCACTACCCCACCGACAGCAAATTCGGACAAGAGAAGATAAACGGGAGAGCGCACGGGTATCCATTCGACGAAAAGCAGTTGCACACAACCGTATTCAGAGCCGCAGCAGCAATAGGAGTGGAGATTTTCGGCGGAGACTGCATAGTCGCCCCCGACAGCGAAGTTTATATAATAGACTTCAACGACTGTCCGAGCTTTTCGGCATACAGAGAAGAGGCTGCCGAAAAGATTGCAGAGCTAATAATAAAGAAAAAGACAAGACAATGAATAAAGAGGAACAGAAAGCATACGACTCGACAATAAAGTCATACGACACAGAGGAATTTATCGACCTGTGGATATACCGTCCCTACGGCTACCGCTGCGCACTATTCTTCCGCAACCGTGACGTTCACCCCAATGTGATAACCATCATATCAATATTTTTGGGAATAGCCGCAGGCATATGCTTCCTCTCTACCGAATTGCGCTGGAACATACTCGGCATATTCTTTCTGCTGTGGGCAAATCTGTACGACAGCACAGACGGTCAGTTGGCACGTCTCACCGGACAGAAGACACGTTGGGGCAGAATACTCGACGGCTTTGCAGGCGACGTATGGTTCTTCATGATATATTTCGCAATAGCAGTGCGCGAGACCTTCAACCCCATCCCCTTTGCCCCTGAATATCAATGGGGAGTGATAATATGGATATTGTGTTCATTTTCCGGATTCTGGATACACGGCTCGCAGTGCCAGCTTGCCGACTACTACCGCAACATCCATCTTTACTTCATAAAAGAGAGCAACGGCAACGAATTCGACAACTCCCGCGCACAGCAGGCAAGATACAAAGAGACACCGTGGAAAGGAAACTTCTTCTGGAAGATATTCCTAACCGCCTACATAGGCTACACAGCCAATCAGGAACGCATGTCGCCCGCCTTTCAGACATTCATAAAGTGCGTGAACGAAAGGTTCAGCAACCGTATACCCGCGAAATTGCGCGAGGAGTTCAGAAAGGGCAGCCTTCCGCTGATGAAATACACCAACATACTCACCTTCAACAGCCGCGCACTGTTCCTGTGGTTCACGCTACTCATAGGAGAGCTGTGGCTCTACCTGTTCTTTGAGATTTTCATTTTGGGCGCACTGTTCATATATATGAACTACCGCCACGAATCACTTTGCAAACGGCTTACAAAAGAGATTGAGAATGGCAAATACAATTAAAGGTATAATATTCGACTACGGCGGCACCATCGACACCAACGGCATCCATTGGAGCGAAGTCATCTGGGAGGAATACCTGAAAGCCGACGCAGGCATAAGCAAGGAGCAGTTCCGCGAAGCATACGTACATGCCGAGCGCACATTGGGCAAGAACCGCATCATAGAGCCCACACACACCTTTCACCGGCTGCTTGAATTGAAGATAGGAATACAGGCAGACTTTATTGCCTCGTCGGGCACAACCTCCATCAGTGAATCATGCCGCAGCCACATTGTAGAGGGTTGCTACTCGCAAGTCAAGGAGACAATAGAGAGGAGTTGCAGAATAGTCAAAGAGCTATCCGAGAGATTCCCCTCAGTGCTTGTAACGAACTTCTACGGGAATATGCCCGTTGTCTTGAAGGAATTTTCGCTTGACAGATATTTCGTAGCAATTGCAGAATCTGCCATAGTAGGCATACGGAAGCCCGACCCTCGCCTCTTTGCACTCGGAGTGGAAGCGCTGTCGCTAACTCCCGAAGAGGTGGTTGTCATAGGAGATTCATACCGCAAGGACATATACCCTGCACTGACACTGGGATGCAAGGCTGTATGGCTGAAAAAATTGTGTTGGGAAGAAGAACCGGTAATAGAGGGGGCAGAGCCCACTGCCGTTATAAACGACATAACAGAGTTACCTAAAATTATTTTAGGATTATAAGTATATTCCACATTACAATCCTAACTTTATATAACTGAAAATATTGCTTCTACATAACAAACCTTTTTGTTATATCACATTTTTGTTTGCCTTCTGGCAATGTGAACCCTCCAGTAAACAGTTATAAGTTGTTTTATTGGAGTAATTGGGTCTGTACAAGCTCTATTGCTTCATTGAGTGATTCATTGATGCGCATTAAGCTTTTAGGCAGACGGCATCAATGACTTTTGGAATAAGGCGAAAGTTTGTTTAAATCTATATAATAACAGACTGCCATTGAATGTTTAGACTAATTTGCGAAAAACAAAATATAAATATAATTCTTACCGGACACCAATAAACTGAAAAACAGAGGCTATCTTGGATAGCCTCTGTTTTTCAGTTATCGTTTATCTGCCTGAATCAGCGGATAGTCTTTGTAGTCTTTATCGCACCATTTGCATAAACAGTCTTTACAATGTTTACGCCATTGAACGGAGTTGCAGCAACCTTACCGTCGGCGCTGTAATATGTTACAGAAACAACTTCACCTTCAGCATCATCCACTATGTCGTCGCCGATAGATGTTTCGTTCGCAAGAATGAACTTCCATCTTGAAGCATCGGTATTGTAGCTCCAGAAACAGATGTGTCCCCAGCTTGCCTTGCCATCGTCGTGTCCGAGGATGTGGAGGAAAGGATAAGTTTCGTTGTTTGACGGGAGAGTGAGGTATGCGTCGTATGAACCGATGTTGAACTTGACACCGCCTGCGCTTCTTGCAAAGTAGAGCAGTTTTGTCTCGCTCATAGGCAGACGTACAGACCATTCGCTGTATGTACCCATGTAGTGTCCGGTCGCCTTGTTCTTGAGGTACATGTATTTGCAGTTCTCCATTGTTTCGATAGAACTTGTATCACCCTCTTCTACAATCCATGTATAGGCATCGGCTGTTCCGTTTGCCTCGTCGAGCATTATACCCCAGTAGGGCTGGTACTCGCTGGTAATCTTGGGATCTGCCTTGTCGTTCTTGTCAACAAAGATTGCCATCTCCTTACCCTGTATATCATAGAATGCAGGATTAGCACTTACTATGTAATACTCATTTCCGTATACGATGGGAACAATCTCCATGCTTGTGAGAGCCTCGATATTGCTCTGCAAAGCATCAGCTGCCTTTTTAGCTGCAGCAGCATCCTTTGTATCGGCAAGAGCCTGTGCCTCGATAAGAGCCTGCTTGAATGCGGGAACACCTTCACCGTTGTACTGTCCGGGGTTGTTGCCGAACGCATCGGCTGTGAAGCCTGCATTGTTCACAGCAGAAAGCACGCTCTGCAACCACATGATACCGAAGTTGTCAACAGATACCTTGTAGATTTCCCACTCGCTCTGACCGTCAAACTCAAAGAGTTCTGTCTCGACGTCAGCAAAAGGACATGCACCCATGCCGCCGCCCCAGTCTTGCAAGAGGAATGTAGCCTCCTGACCGTTGAGCTCTGAAGATTCGTCTTCAACAATGCCGGTGCATGTAAAGTTGAACATGTCGGCATGTGAAGCGTGCTCCTTGATGGTGATTGCAGCAGCCTCGCCCTTGAAGTATGTGCTTGTTACATCGCCCCATACATTGGGAGTCTTCACGTAATAGTCCTTAGACAAGCTGTGGAGGTAGTATTTTCCTTCGCCTGCATTTTCGAATGTAAAGAGACATACACTGTTGGGATATTTGCTCTCGTACACCTTAAGACCAGTGTAGTAGCCCGAACCGTTGCCGATAACCTCAGCACCATCTGCATCGAATTTGTTCAAGTTACCATAGATGATGTAGAATTCACCGTCAACAATCTGAGAAACATCTGTTACCTTCTCAACAACCTTGAGGTTGTAGGGATCCTGTTCGGGAACATCGTCGGGATCGTATGTCGAACCGTCTGTAATACCGAAGTCGATGGGAGCACGGTTGTATGAGTTGTTTGCACGGCTCACCATGCGGTAACGGAACGCAGATACAGGTTCGTCGAGATTTACCTGAACATAAGAGTACTCGCCTACATCGGGAGTTATGTCATGGGAGTCACTGTAAGCTGTGTGGAAGTATGTTCCGTAGTTGCCATCGACAAGTGCGGGTACACCGGCGCCGTCAGTTGAACAGAGCGAGTTGACCTCGAACATATCCTCGCGCAAGGGGATAAGTTCGCCTGCTGCGTCATAGAGCTCGAACTCGCCGAGACAGAACATAACTGTACCGCTTCCGCTGTAGTTATCCTGACGTGTAGCCTTTGTTACTGTTATACGGACTACATCTGTGGGTTCGTTAAGGTAGAGTACGGGAGAATCCCATATGTAGCTGTTGTTAACGTTGCCATTCTCGCGGGCACCGGGAAGTCCGTCCTTCTCATTGAAACGGATGGGGAGAGAATAAACGTCAGATACCTGTGATGCGAAGAATTCGTCAAGACCGGCGGTAAGTTCTTCTATCATGAGTGTTACATCGACCAATGCTGTGAGGTTGTCGATGCGGATGTTTGCTGCATCGACAAGCGAGATAAGACGATCAACGTACTGTTCGGGATATGCACCCACTGTCCAGCCGTCGCTGCCGTCTGTAAATGTAAGACCTGCCTCGTTTGTGAGATACTCGATTGAGTCGGTGAGCAGATAGAGGTACTGCTTGCGGTATTGTGCAGAGAGATGGTCTATCTGGTTTGCCTTGCGGACAGCTTCGTCTGCATTTGCATTTTCTGAAGCTATAATTTCGCGGCCTTCTGCAACAGCAGCTTTCAATCCTTCATACTCGCCGTCATCCTCGCTTTCAATATAACCCTGAATTGCGAGCAGAGAATCTGCCACGTTGATAGTTGCCTGCAACTGTGATTCGATGGCTGTACCCTTGATATTCTTTACATTTGCACGATAAACATTCCATGCATAGCTGTATGTATATTCAGCATCCTCAGCCATTACAGCCTCGTTGATGATTGCCATTTTGATGAAACGTCTCTGACCGAGGTAGAGATTCTCGTCGCAAGTGATGATGAACGAACCGGGAACAGTGTCGCACTCTTGGAATTTGTACTTGCCTGCGTAGAACGAATTGTTTACCCACTGTGCATACTCGGAACCCTCTACGCGGCCTGCGGGATTATAAACATAGTGTCCGTTAACGGGCCAATAGATAAAGTATGTATTCTCCTCGCCTGTGGGGATGAATGTGATGAGGTCGGCTGCTGATGCAGTAAGAGCGGCGCCATAGGGAGAATGATAGAATGCATTGCCATAATATACATCCTCGCGGCCATAATCGGGGTTGTCTGCACCGTAATCGTATGTATAGTCGCTACCCTTCATGACAAAGACGCCACCCTCGGCAATTTCGCTGAGTGTAGTTACCTTTTCGCCAAGTTCGAACCCGTACTCAGGATAAGGGAGATACTCTGTGCCGCCGGCTGTAATACCTACTGTTGTAGGCATGTTCTTTCTGTTAGAACGGGAGAACCATCTGAGCTGGAATTTAGACATAGGTTCGGGCAATGTAACCTCAAGATAATGATATGCCTGAGGAAGTGTTCCCATAGAATATGTTCCATGGAAGTGAGTACCGGTAGAACCGTCAATCAGCGCTGCAAGACCACCGCCGTCGTTTGTCGCAACAGCATTGGACGAAAGCATATCTTCTGTCAATGTTACATCGTTGCCGTCTGCATCGTAGATACGGAACTCCGACATTGTGAAGAACGGAAAACCGGGACCGTAACCGGCACAGAGTCCGTCATAGCTATGCTGGGAGAGCGTGTCGGTGGTATTGGTGGTTATAACTGTGAACCGGAACGAACTGACGGGTTCGTCAAATTCGAAAAGGCGGGTAGTAAATTCGTTACTATCGCCTGTGAAACGACCGGGAAGTCCATCCGCTGTTGTGAGCGTGATTGGCAACACATCGCCGGCCATCAGGACTGCAGAAAACATAAGTCCTATCAGAAGTGATAAAAATTTCTTCATAAGCCTTTAATTATAAATTAAGAAATATATAGGCAAATAACGTACTTTTTTTGTAAAAAAACAAATTTTATACGTTATTTGCCTATATTTTGGACTGAAGCCCGAAAATTACAGCTACTTATCGTTTGTGTTGCGTCCCGATTCGCTTATCATACGCATCAGAGCCTTGTTGAAAGCACGTGATTTTGCCAACGCCTCTATTGTCATGTGCATGCGGTAATTCCAGACATGTCCGCGGTTGGAAGGTATGTTTATACGCTCCTCGCGCGGCTCCTTGCGGCGCAATTTCCCATCGGTAGCCATCCAGTCCTGCCATGCTATCAGCGCCAGCATCGAAGGAGACTGGAGATGTTGCATTACGATAGCCTTTGCTATTGCACCGTCCATCTCAACTGGTGCCCTGCCTTCGAGATGCAGCGATTCGTTGTAGAAGCACTGAGTGTCTCCGTCATTCTCCTGCCACCACTCGCGCAGTGTGCTCATGTCGTGAGTTGAGGGGGTAGCCACTGACAGATAGGGGTATTCTTCGGGACGGGCAAACCTCACGCCGTACTCTTTGGGCATACGCTCTATTTCGAGCGACAGCACTTGCAGATTCTTCATCGCCCAAGGTACGCAAGCGGGTATCATTCCCAAATCTTCGCCGCAGACGGTCATTGACGTTGCACTGAACAGAGGAGTGAGCTTTTTCATTGCCTCCTCGAACCAGAATCCGGTGTGGCGATGATAGAAATAATCCTCATAAATCCTGTCGAACGCCCTGCGGTTGCACTCGTCGAGACGTTTATAGCATTGTGTATCAAATGCCATTATGCGCGGATGATAATGCGCGGGACGGGCATCGTCGGGGATGAAAAGCAGGTCGGCGGGAGCATCAGAGGGCAGGTCGGCCGACGATGCACATGAGTGCAACAAGGCATCGAACTTGAATCCAGCCGCAGTTATTTCATCTGCGGACAAAGGCATACTTGGTCTGAAGTGTCCCGACAATCCGCTTGAAACATGCGAAGGTATCTCCCATATTCTGAAGAATCCGAGTATGTGGTCAATGCGGAAAGCATCGAAGAAGTTTGCCATATATTTCAACCGGCGACGCCACCATGCGTAACCGTCGCGTGCCATCACCTCCCAGTTATATGTAGGGAAGCCCCAATTCTGTCCGTCTGCCGAGAAAGCATCGGGCGGTGCGCCAGCCGAGCCGCGACGGTTGAACAATTCCTTGTAGCACCAGACGTCCACTCCGTCGGGAGCGACGCCGATGGGTATATCCCCTTTGAGCGCCACATTGAGCGAGAGCGCATATGAATGGGCATCTTTCAATTGAGTGTAGAGGATGTATTGAACAACTGCATGATACTGAATTTCGCGCAAGGCATCGGGATACTCCTTAAGCACCCTTTCGTATGTCCTGTTGTCGTACGTGTCATATTTACCCCAATTGCCGGGGCCGGGAGAGATTTTGCCCGAAAGGAAACGGTATACACAATAGGGACGCAGCCACTCCTGCTGCTCATTCTCGAACTGTTTGAAGCCATCTGATGCGATATACTCATCGCCACGCTCTTCGTAAAGCTTGCGCAGATATGCGCCCTTGAGCTCATTCACAGCAGGATAGTCAAACGTATCTCCGCTGTTCAAACGTTTGGCACGACGTGCAAAGCCTGCACGCACCCTGCCATCCTTAAGTTCGGGCAGCGCCGAAATATCCACATACTGAGGGTGCAACGCAAACACCGACACACAGTTATATGGATAGGAATCGCCCTCACCGCCATAAATCGTCGTATCGTTGACAGGCAACAGCTGCAAGACATGCTGTCCAGTCTCGGCAAGCCATTCGGCAAAGAGCTTTATATCTCCGAAGTCGCCCACACCCCAACTATTCTCGGAACGGAGCGAGAAGAGAGGAATCACAGTTCCTGCCACACGCAGACGCGGCGCACCGAAATCGAGTCCCTCGAATGTTACACGACGCACAACCGGTTTGCCCTCATCGGCAATATAATAAGTGCGGTTGCCACCCTCTTCCCAACGTGCCGCATCACTCTTTTTGTCATAAGCAACAAATTTGAAGCTCAATATCCTGCCACGCAACGCCGATGTATCCAACACACATTGCCAACGGTTGAAGCCTGTACAGACCATGGGAACGGCACGCTCAAGCGACCACGCTCCACACTCCTCGGCATCTCCTGCCAGAAGAAGAGTTTCACCATCCTTAAGACCACACATGGGAAGGTCAAAAATCAGGGCATCCTGAGATTCTTCGGGAAGCCGTATTTCGCCATAACCCGAAGAGGACTTTTGGTAAAATTTCTTAAACAATCCCGTTTGCATGTAATTACAGAACGGAGAATCGAGCCACTTGTCCGAAACCATCCACGACGAACGTCCGCTGTTGAACTTCACCGCGTGGGGCATACATCCCCACTCGCAACGGACCAATTCGTCGCCACGTACTATTTCATAGCCATATTTTATACTGCCCACATTACATCCGAGGGTAAGATAGCCGGTCCAGACACCGGGATTCAGTTCATCGAGCAAAAGCTTGCCTTTAGCCTCTTCGCCCGTAGGTCTGCAAAAACGATAATTAACCCTGAGAACATCACCCTCAGAGACATTGAATTCTATTCTGAAATTAAGCCTGCGCATATATTTGAAAATATTTTACATATCAAGAACCGGAATCATTCGATTGCGGTTCTTGATTTTTAACTTGAAACGCAAATATAATAAAGTTACGTTGAAATTGTCAAATAAAAGCAAAAATATCTCTTTGCACGGCAACCGAGCCGAACGAACCAATTATATAAGCAAGCCAAGCAAATTATAAAATCGAGCGCACGCACGTTTATTATTATATAAAATACTTTAAAAACAGCGATTGTTTGAAAAGAAAGCAGTATATTTGTGAAATTTTATCCGAAGCACCAATCTTAATTGGTGTCAACAGGCTTAAAACCATACAAAAAAGAGTAATAACAAAAAAAAACAAATAAAGAACTATGGACAACAGACTTTACATTTTTGACACCACTCTCCGCGACGGCGAGCAGGTGCCCGGATGCCAGCTGAACACCGTAGAAAAGATTCAGGTTGCAAAGCAGCTTGAACAGCTCGGAGTTGATGTGATAGAGGCAGGCTTCCCCATCTCCAGCCCCGGAGACTTCAATTCGGTAATTGAAATTTCAAAGGCAGTTACATGGCCTACAATATGCGCACTTACCCGCGCCGTTGAAAAAGATATAGACTGCGCTGCTGAAGCATTGAAATATGCAAAGCACAAGCGTATACATACAGGTATCGGTACCAGCCCCTCACACATCAGATACAAGTTCAACAGCACCCCCGAAGAGATTATCGAGCGTGCCGTTGCAGCAGTGAAGTACGCAAAACGCTACGTTGAGGATGTGGAGTTCTATGCCGAAGATGCAGGCCGCACCGACAACGAATACCTTGCACGTGTCATCGATGCAGTATGCAAGGCTGGTGCCACAGTGTGCAACATCCCCGACACAACAGGTTTCCGCACTCCCTATGAGTATGGCGAGAAAATCAAGTACCTCTATGAGCATGTGGATGCTTTTGCAGCAGGCCGTTCCATCCTCTCTACCCACTGCCACAACGACCTTGGCATGGCAACCGCCAACACCGTAGCAGGCGTACTCAATGGTGCCCGTCAGGTAGAGGTTACCATCAATGGTATCGGTGAGCGTGCCGGAAACACATCACTCGAAGAGGTGGCAATGATCTTCAAGACCCACCCCGACCTCAGCATCGAGACAAACATCAACACACAGAAGATATACCCCACCAGCCGCATGGTATCAAGCCTCATGAACATGCCCGTCCAGCCCAACAAGGCAATCGTGGGCCGCAACGCGTTCGCACACTCATCGGGCATCCATCAGGACGGCGTGCTGAAGAACGTTTGCACATACGAAATCATGGACCCCAAAGAGGTGGGTATCGACGACAACTCTATCGTACTCACAGCACGCAGCGGACGTGCAGCCCTCAAGCACCGTCTCTCAGTTCTCGGCATTGAGGTCGATGGCGACAAGCTCAACGAAATTTACGAGCAGTTCCTCCGCCTTGCCGACAGAAAGAAGGAGATAAACGACGACGACATACTGATGCTTGCAGGTGCAGACCGCAGCTCAAACAAAGGCATCAAGCTCGAACACCTTCAGGTTACAACAGGCATCAACCTCCGTTCGGTTGCAAGCATCGGCCTGCGCATAGCCGGCGAGCTTTTCGAAGCAGCATCAACCGGCAACGGTCCCGTCGACGCAGCAATCAGCGCACTGAAGCAGATAATCAAGCGCGACATGACACTGCGCGAGTTCACCATCCAAGCCATAAGCAAGGGTAGCGACGACGTAGGTAAAGTACACATGCAGGTAGAATACAACGGCGTGAACTACTACGGTTTCGGCGCAAATACCGACATTGTATCTGCTTCGGTTGAGGCATACATAGATTGTATAAACAAATTCCGCGACTAACAGAAAAAAATGAACACACTTTTTGATAAAATCTGGGATTCACACATCGTCCACAAAGTAGAGGACGGGCCCACACAGCTCTACATCGACAGGCTCTACTGCCACGAAGTAACATCACCACAGGCTTTTGACGACCTCAGAAGCCGTGGCATCAAATGCCTTCGTCCCGAAAGAATCTACTGTATGCCCGACCACAACATCCCCACCTTGAATCAGGACAAGCCCATCGAGGAGCCCGTGTCGCGCAATCAGGTGGAGACACTCACACGCAACGCACAGGAGTTCGGTCTCACACACTTCGGAATGAAGCACCCCAAGAACGGAATCATACACGTAGTAGGCCCCGAATTGGGTCTCACACTCCCCGGCATGACAATCGTTTGCGGCGACTCACACACATCGACACACGGTGCTATGGGCGCAATCGCATTCGGCATCGGCACAAGCGAAGTGGGCATGGTGCTTGCATCGCAGTGCATATTGCAGCAAAAGCCCAAGTCAATGCGCATAACCGTTGACGGCGAACTTGGCAAAGGCGTAACAGCAAAAGATGTAGCCCTCTACATAATTTCGAAGATGACCACCAGCGGTGCAACAGGATATTTTGTTGAATATGCAGGTTCGGCTATCCGTTCAATGAGCATGGAGAGCCGTCTCACACTCTGCAACCTCTCTATCGAAATGGGCGCACGCGGAGGCATGGTCGCTCCCGACGAGGTTACATTCGAGTACATCAAAGGACGCGAATATGCTCCTCAGGGCGAAGAGTGGGACAAGGCAATAGCATACTGGAAGACACTCCCCAGCGATGCAGACGCCGTATTCGACAAGGAGATTGTATTCGACGCAGCCGACATTGAGCCGCGCGTTACATACGGCACAAACCCCGGAATGGGCATAGGCATAAGCGAAACTGTTCCCGCAGTGGAGACAATGCCCGAAGCAGGTCGTGCATCATACATCAAATCATTGGAATACATGGGATTCGCACCCGGCGAGAAGCTCGACGGCCACAAGATAGACTATGTATTCATCGGTTCATGCACCAACGGCCGCATAGAGGACTTCAGAGCATTTGCCGAGATTGTAAAAGGACACAAGAAAGCCGAAGATGTTGTTGCATGGATTGTACCCGGCTCATGGAACGTATACCGTCAGATAGAAGAGGAGGGACTCGCAGCAATATTCACCGAAGCTGGCTTCGAACTGCGTCAGCCCGGCTGCTCGGCATGTCTCGCCATGAACGAGGACAAAATCCCCGCAGGAAAATATGCCGTATCGACCAGCAACCGCAACTTCGAAGGACGTCAGGGACCGGGCGCACGCACCATCCTTGCAAGCCCCTACGTTGCCGCAGCCGCAGCAATCACCGGCACAATCACAGACCCGCGTAAATTCCTTTAATTGCATAAGGGGAGGTTCTATAAATTAGTTCGAGTCGATTTTTGAATTTATTCAGAGTAGATTGTTTATTTTTGCGAAGGCGCAACCTTTGTGTTGCAACTGAGTAAAAATAGACAAGATGCCTTAATAAAACAAAAAGCGGCCGAAATAGAACCCACCCTGCAAAGAATTATAGTTTACTAATTTATAGAACCTCCCTAAGGATGAAAAAAGAGAAATTCAACATAATAAAAGATTCGTGCATTCCCCTGCCTCTGGAGAATGTCGACACCGACCAGATAGTACCGGCCCGCTTCTTGAAAGCAACCACACGCGAAGGCTTCGGCGAGAATCTCTTCCGCGACTGGCGCTTCGACGAGCAGGGCAACAAGATAGAAAGTTTCGTGCTCAACGACCCCACATATTCGGGACGCATCCTTGTTGCAGGCAAGAACTTCGGTTCAGGCTCAAGCCGCGAACACGCAGCATGGGCAATAGCCGACTACGGATTCCGCGTAGTGGTATCAAGCTTCTTCGCCGACATACACAAGAACAACGAACTCAACAACTTCGTACTGCCCGTAGTCGTAACAGAAGAATTCCTTAAAGAGCTCTTCGACTCGATATACGCCAACCCCCGTACAGAGGTGATTGTCAACCTGCCCGAACAGACAATAACCAATACAGCAACAGGAAAATCCGAGACATTCGAGATCAACGCCTACAAGAAGCATTGTCTGATGAACGGACTCGACGACATTGACTACCTGTTGAGCAACAAAGACAAGATAGAGAGCTGGGAAGCAGCACGATAACCACAAAACAAAGAAACAGTCATGAATATAAAATTAGCAGTGCTACCGGGCGACGGAATAGGTCCCGAAATAATTGCACAGGCATTAGAAGTAACAAAGGCCGTATGCAACAAGTTCGGCCACACATTGGAATATAAGACAGGTCTTGTGGGCGCATGCGCCATCGACGCGACAGGCAACCCCTACCCTGAGGAGACACACGAGCTCTGCATGGAGAGCGACGCAGTGCTCTTCGGAGCAGTAGGCGACCTGCGCTACGACAACAACCCCTCGGCAAAGGTGCGCCCCGAACAGGGACTCCTCGCAATGCGCAAAAAGCTTGGTCTTTATGCCAACCTGCGCCCCGTAACCACATTCGAATCGCTCATCGACAAATCGCCCCTGCGTGCCGATATAGTCAAAGGTGCAGATTTCATGTGCATACGCGAGCTCACAGGCGGAATGTACTTCGGACGCCCGCAGGGACGCTCCGAGGACGGCAACACAGCCTACGACACATGCGTTTACACACGCGAAGAGATTGAGCGCATCGTTAAGCTCGCATACGAATATGCAATGAAGCGCCGCAAGAAGGTAACCGTCGTAGACAAGGCAAACGTGCTTGCAACATCCAGAATGTGGCGTCAGATAGCAAACGAGATTGCCCCCCAATACCCCGAAGTAGAGACAGAATTCATGTTCGTCGACAACGCAGCCATGCGTCTGATACAGTGGCCCACATCATTCGACGTGATGGTTACAGAAAACATGTTCGGCGACATACTCACCGACGAGGGCTCTGTAATCACAGGCTCAATGGGACTTCTCCCCTCAGCTTCGATAGGCGTACACACCTCACTCTTCGAGCCCATACACGGCTCATGGCCTCAAGCAGCAGGTCAGAATATAGCCAACCCCTTGGCTACAATTCTGTCGGCAGCCATGATGTTCGAATATGCCTTCGGACTCTTCGAAGAGGGAGCGCTCATACGCAAAGCCGTCGATGCATCAATGGCAGCCAACGTATGCACACCCGACATACAGACCGAAAGCGACACCAAATATGGCACAGCAGAGGTAGGCGCTTGGATTGTGGACTACATCAACAACAGTGCTATATAATAGAGCATAAATCCATAACACAACAAGAGCCTGCCCGATTTTTCAGAAAGTCAGGCGGGCTCTTTTGCACAACAACCAACACAAAAAGTAAGAGAGGAGATTGTAAGCCATGAAAAACATTAATGACAACATGCGATACCTGCAACTGCTGGCAAAAGAGTTTCCCAATGTCCCCAAAGTAACCACAGAGATAATAAACTTAGAGGCGATAATGCAACTGCCCAAAGCCACCGAGCACTTCCTTGCCGACCTTCACGGCGAGAATGAGGCATTCCAGCATGTGCTTCGCAACGCATCGGGAAACATAAAGCGCAAGGTTCAGGAGATATTCGACAAATTCCTCAGCGAGAAAGAGATAAAAGACCTCTGCACACTCATATACTACCCCGAAGAGAAACTCGAACTTGTCAGACTCTCCAATGTAGACATGAACGACTTCTACCAGACAACACTCAACCGTCTGATAATGGTCTGCCGCAACGTGTCGTCAAAATACACACGCTCCAAAGTGCGCAAGAGCCTGCCAGAACAGTTTGCATTCATCATCGAAGAGCTGCTGCATGAGACATCAGACGGGCACAACAAGCACGAATACTACAACATCATCATACGCACCATTATACGCACCCGGCGCGCCGAACCGTTCATCATACAGCTCTGCTACCTAATACAACGTCTTGCGATAGACCGCCTGCACATACTCGGCGACATATTCGACCGAGGTCCCGGCGCACACCTCATAATGGACACTCTGTGCAATTACCACAACCTCGACATCCAGTGGGGCAACCACGACGTACTGTGGATGGGAGCGGC
>CAYWIE010000003.1:0-73424 GCA_964458275.1 uncultured Bacteroidaceae bacterium | reverse complement strand
GCAGAGGAGGGAATAGAGCTCAGCGGAGAAGTATACACCCGCGAACCGAACAAGAGATGGGGACAGTTGGGCACATTCCTGCTCTACCCCCTGAAATTCGGAACAATGAACTTCAGATTCATGCAGGACAGCGTGCTTTACAGATTCTACACCACCCGAAACGGCCGTTTCAGAATGCGGTTGGATGATTTCTACGGCAACAGGACAGCCTGCCTGTCGTCAAGGTATATACCTTTCATGCCTAAAAATATTACAGGCATACGCTTTGTGCTCGACCGCTATTTCTCGCCATCGTCCCGCTTCTACAACTATTGGGAGTGCAACCCCGGCGAGGCTGTAGGCTATACAGCCGGCATCGACACTACCGTTGTAAAGAAAAACCCGTTGCAATACGAACTTGCCTAAGTTGATGTTGTCGAGGACAAGAAGAAGGACAAGACAAGCCGTCCGCCACGCAGCGAAATACGGTTCAACTTCGTCGACGAATGGGAGTATGCGCAGGATGTTACCTACTTCAATCTTGAACGCGATTTTGACACCACAAAGGTTGCAGTACCGCTTGACATTGCAAATACGGGCAATATTGCAAACAGACGAAGCGAGAATGTAATAGAGCACAACGACGAAAAGATAAAACCTATAAAGGAGTCGGGCAACGGGAAAATATACAATGCACTTGCAGATGCATATAGCGTAGAATACAGAGACACAGCAGATGCTTATTTTAATAAAATCACCAACGGACTAACCTCCGCAATGGTACTAAAAAGCATCTTTTGGCGATACAATTTCAATTGGGCATATTGGGTGCAGTCGATAGTTGTCAATGGAGAGTACAGCAGCGACGACATTCCCGACAGCGATGTACTCTTTTTATTGAGACGCAGAAAGAAAGACATTTCTTATATGATGAATTTCAAAGAATTGACAATCAGAAGCGACGAAAAATTACGTAGAATGTTTCTCAACGAAACAGAAAGATGGTTCAATGACATGTCTCCTCGCCACGCAGTGGATTCGCTGCTTACGGAAGGATTTCTCACACGCCACTATATCCACACCAAGGGTAACCGAATGATTGACGGATTTCCCGGCACACTTCTTTTTCACCAAAGAATGGGCGGCAATGCATTGGAGTTCAAGCCCGAATACGCGCTGAATATAACAAGGGGAATAGGACATTACAAACCGAAACATCCCAACTACGTTGCTTGTTTCATTCCATACAGCGAGGAAGAGAGAAAGGACAGCATACACATTCCCGATTTTTCAAAAGCCGACAAGGTGCGTTACACCATGATGCGCGGATACACCGAAAGCAAGCAGTTCTACTCACCCGACTACAGCAACCGCAAGCCCGATGAAGAGACACAGGACTACCGTCGCACACTGCTGTGGATGCCGACAGCCAAGAGCGACACTGCGGGAGAGGTAAAATATACCTTCTTCAACGGCACAAAGACTATGCACATTGATGTAGACATACAAGGTCGCGGAGAAAAGACCATTTATGGCAATGCAACATCCATAGAGACACGCGTAAAAACAGACAGTCTCGGATTATCAACAGCCCACATGGAAGTATGGAAAAGGTTGTCGAACACCGAATTGCCGCCCACGATTATAACAAAGTGCAACAATACCACATATATGGGATTGGTATATTACGACAAGGGAGAATATGAGAGTGCTGTAAAATGTTTCCGCGAAGCTGCAAAATATGGCTTTGCTCCCGCCCTCGCCAACTTCGGAAAATGTTACTACGATGGCAAAGGTGTGAGCGAGAGCAAGATATTAAGCATGCGCTATTTCAGTATGGCCGCCGAAAAGGGCAACCATCTTGCGATGCACTGCTTGGGCGACATTTACCACGAAGGCGATATTGTAAAAAGAGCGATTCGTTGGCATATGAGTATTACAGCAAGGCTGCAGCCGGCGGATATGCGCAGTCGCAGCGCATGATGGGACGCTTCTATGAAGAGGGAATATTTATAGCTCCCGACCGCAATGAAGCACTAAGATGGTACACCCTTGCAGCCAAGCAGAATGAGTCCGACGCGCTCTACAAGGTGGGCATGTATCAGGTGGAACAGGATTCCATTAACGGACTGAGCAAGCGCAAACTGCGCAAATCGCCTGCAATAGAATATATGCGCAAGGCGGCACGCGGCGGCAATAAAGAGGCACAGAAGTTCATCGTAAAATGTTTCGCCGAAGGAAAATATCTGAAAAAAAGCCGCAAAAAGAGTTTCCAATGGATGAAGTCCATTGCCGATCTCGGCGACGAGGAAGCTCAGATGTATGTAGCTTATTGCTACGAAAAGGGTCGCGGCACAGATGTCAACCATCCGTTGGCATACAGGCTGTACAAACGGCTTGCCGAGAAAGGCAACGAATTTGCGATAGCCAAAGTCAAAGAGTTTGAATCCTTGAAGTTCTTTACATACAACAGCCCAAAACCGCCGGGTGTGAAATGATATTTCTATATTTGCGGCTTTGTTTCGGCTTCTTAATAAATTAGCACAAATCACTTGCAAAATAGATTTATATTTCTTACCTTTGCACCGCTTTTCAAAAGAAAGCACAATCAGGATTGTCCTATGGTGTAATGGTAGCACAACAGGTTTTGGTTCTGTTTGTCGAGGTTCGAATCCTCGTGGGACAACAAAAGAAGCGGTTGCGTCGACGCAACCGCTTCTTTTGTTATACAACTGTTTCTGTATTTGTAACAAAAAATTAAAATCTCTTAAAACAACGGGGCAATCCCTCGAAAAACACTACCTTTGCAATCTTTTGAAGCAGAAACCGACAATTTGTAACAAAAAATTAAAATCTCTTAAAACAACGGGGCAATCCCTCGAAAAACACTACCTTTGCAATCTTTTGAAGCAGAAACCGACAAAATGCAATATATATTCATAGCCCTATTGACATTGCTTATTCCCGACAAAGAGATATACAGCGACAGCATCACCCTGCAAGGCATAGACATAGTATCCTCGCTGAAAAGCAACTTTGCCGACGAAGAAAAGCCCTACTCGTCCACAACCATAGGACGCAAAGAGATAGAAGAAAGACACATCACCTCGCTGAAAGAACTTTCTTCGATAGCTCCCAACTTCTACCAGCCCGACTACGGTTCGCGAATAACCTCATCGATATATGTACGCGGATTCGGTTCGCGAATCGACCAGCCCGTAATAGGAATGAACATAGACGAAGTGCCAGTGATGAACAAGAACAACTACGACTTTGAGCTGTTCAACATTTCGGGGATTGAAATCATACGCGGCGCACAAAGCACCCTATACGGCCGCAACACCACCGCAGGCACCATCAATATAAAGACCCTCTCGCCCCTCAATTTTCAAGGGAAACGGTTCACGCTCGAATACGGCACAGCAAACACCATCAGGCTAAAAGCATCGCACTATGCAGCCCCAAGCGACAAATTCGGCTGGGCAGCAAGCATACACTACAACCACACCGACGGATTTTTCACAAACAGCTACAACGGACAGAAATGCGACGGGGGCGACAATTTCGCCATCCGCCTGCGCACACAACACCTGTGGGGCGAAAGGTGGAGCCTCGACAACAGCCTCACCATAGGATACACCGACGAAGGAGGATACGCCTACCGCTTCTACGACAAAGAGAGCGGCAGACTGATGCCCGTCAACTACAACGACAATTGCAGCTACCGCCGACTGAACATCAGCGATGGAGTAACCATCAAATACAATCTCCCGCGCCTGACCATCTCATCCACCACCGGATACAGCTACACCGACGACCGCATGCGCATAGACAACGATTTTCTGCCACAATCATACTTCACTCTCGGACAATACCAACGAGAACACTCCATAACCCAAGAATTTACGGCAAAATCAAAAAACAGCGGCACAATAAACTGGCTGGGCGGAATATTTGCGTTTTACAAGCACCAGAACCTCAACGCCCCCGTGCTCTTCAAAGAGGAAGGTATAAGAAGCCTGATACTCGACAACGCCAACAAAGGGTTGCAAACTGCATTTCCCGGCAACGAACTGCAATTCGACAGCAACAGGTTCCTCATCAACGACCACTTCGAAACACCCACATACGGAGCGTCGCTCTACGGTCAGGTGAGCCACGACGACGAACATTGGAACATAACCGCCGGAGTGAGAATAGACCACGAAAAGTCGACGATGGACTACAACAGCCACTCGCTGATAAATTACAGAATCTACCCGATGATGAACAGCTACCTGCCACTGAGCACTGTATTCAAAGGCGACAATTCGATAGATGCAACAGAAATAATGCCCAAAGTATCGCTCACCTACAAGCACAGCAAGGGAAGCATATACGCATCAGCATCACGAGGCTACAAAGCAGGCGGCTTCAACACACAGCTGTTCTCAGACATACTGCAAAGCCGAATGAGAGACGACCTCATGAAGCAGTTCGGCGTCCACCTCGAAAACAACCCCGTCTATGACGACGCCTCAGCAACCACCTATCGTCCCGAAGAAAGCTGGAACTACGAAATAGGCACACATCTTGCACCGCTCGACGACGGCTCGCTAAACATATCAGCCACACTCTTCCTTATCGACTGCAAGAACCAACAACTGACCATATTCCCCGAAGGAATGACCACCGGACGCATGATGTCCAACGCCGGCGAGTCGCGCAGCCATGGCGCAGAAATAAGCATGGACTACACATACGGACGACTGCGCATCGACGGCAGCTACGGATACACCCACGCAGAATTCCGCACCTACCGCAGCGGCAACAACGACTACTCAGGAAAACGTTTGCCGCTTGCCCCATGCGAAACAGCCTCCGCAAACATAAGCTACAGAATACCCGTCAGCGAACAATTCGCCAAACACATGACACTCAACCTCGGATGGAACGGAACGGGACGCATCTATTGGGACGAGAGCAACACCCTTTCACAACCCTTCTACAGCCTTTTGTCGGCATCACTCAATTGGGAGAAGGGACATTTCGGAGCGTCGGTGTGGGGAAAAAACCTCCTGAACGAAGAATATAAAGCATTTTATTTCGTTTCTATGCAACATCCATTCTTTTCTCTTGGAAAATTGAGACAGATTGGTATATCTTTGCACTTCAATCTTTAAACATTAATCACATAAAAAAAACGAACCATGAAAAAACTGTTCTTACTACCCCTTTTCGCGCTGATGGCAATCATCCTGCCTTCATGTTCAGACGATGACAACAACGGCGGCGGAGGAGAGACTATCGAAACAAGCACCATCTACAACGGCAAGCTCATTGTAAACGGCACATACGCAAGAGACAGCGTCGACTGCAAAGTAGAATTTGCCGAAGACAAGAAATCTTTCACACTTGACATCTATAAAGTGAAATTTGCCGAAGCAATGTCCGTAAGCATAGACATTGCCATCCCCGGCATCCCCGCCACTGTAAACGGCGACGATGTAACATTCTCAGGCGACACAATCGTTCCGCTCATAGGAGTAGTGCCATCTCCCGCATACACATTCAGCAGCATCAATGGCGAAATAAAGGAGGGCGAGCTTAAATTCTCAGCCGTATGCACAAGAGGCCTCTTCACATTCAGCGGAAAAGAGATGCTTGAATAACAACCGGAAACAAGCAGAATCCGCTCGGCAGAACAAAAAGAGACAAACGCTTTGTTCGTCCGAGCGGATTTTGTATCTTTGCTTTTTAGGAACAACACTACAAACTAATGATACTTACTTTAATACTCTTCGTGGTCGGACTGGGAATCATCCTGTACGGTGCCGGTCTGCTCACTGACGGCGCATCGGCACTCGCACGCCGGTTCAAGATAAGCGAACTTGTAATAGGACTCACGATAGTGGCACTCGGAACATCGCTGCCCGAATTCGTCATCAGTCTCGGCGCCGCCCTTGAGGGAAGTTCGGGCATTTCGCTCGGCAACATCGTCGGAAGCAACATTTTCAACGGACTTTTCATACTCGGAACAACGGCGCTCATATCCCCCGTAACGTTCAGCAAGAAAATGCTCTCACGCGAGATACCCTTCAACCTGCTGGCGTCGATAGCACTCACCCTGCTTGCAGGCAGCATGATATACGCAGGCAGCGGCGAAGGAGAAGAAATCACACGCAACGGAGGAATGATACTGCTCTGCTTCCTTGCCATATTCATACGCTACACATTCTCAATAGCCAAAGACGAAAGTGCTGAGGAGGAAGAGAGCGGACCGCAGATGAGCACAATAAAAATAATACTCAGCATCGTCGGAGGACTCGCCGGACTGATATTCGGCGGCAAACTGTTTGTAAATGCCGCAACGGAAGTAGCGACAGCTATGGGACTTTCCGAAGCAATCATAGGTATAACCATTGTATCGGCAGGAAGCTCGCTCCCCGAACTTGCAGTATCGGTAGATGCAGCCCGCAAGAACAATGTAGGCATAGCACTCGGCAACATACTCGGCAGCAACATACTGAACATATTCCTTATACTCGGATGCACAGCCACAATATGCCCGATAGAACTGTCGCAATTCAACTTCATAGACTTTTACACCCTCATAGGTTCGGCAATACTCATCTACATAGTAGGACGTTTCGGCGGAAAAGCCACCATCACACGCACAGAGGGCGTATTGCTCATATGCTGCTACATAGCATACACAGTCTACCTTATACTGAACAGCTAACAAAAGAAAGATGCCAATAACCATACACCCCGTAACCACACGAAAAGAGCTGAAGGAGTTCATACGCTTCAACTACGAGCTCTACAAGGAGAATCCCTACTCAGTCCCCGACCTCTACGAAGACATGCTCGGCACGCTCGACAAGAGACGCAATGCCGCATTCGACTTCTGCGAAGCAGAATATTTCCTTGCCAAGCGCGACGGCAGGACCGTAGGACGAGTAGCAGCAATCATCAACAGACGCGCCAACGAAAAATGGGGAATCAAGGCTGTCCGTTTCGGTTGGATAGACTTTGTCGATGACATGGGAGTGTCAAAGGCACTGCTCGAAACAGTCGAAGAGTGGGGACGGCAAAGAGGAATGACAGAGATACAAGGACCGTTGGGCTTCACAGACCTCGACGCAGAGGGAATGCTGGTCGAAGGCTTCGACCGCATAAGCACAATGGCTACAATATACAACTATCCATACTACCCCGAACACCTCGAAAAGCTGGGCTACATAAAAGACACCGACTGGATAGAGTTCCTGATAAAGATACCCGAAAAGGCACCCGAAAGGGTAGACCGCATAGCTACGATGATAGAAAAGAGATTCGAGCTGAAGACGATGGAGTTCAAGTCGAACCGCGAACTCGAACGCCGGTACGGAAAAGAGATATTTGAGCTCATAAACCGGTGCTACGCCCCACTCTACGGCTTTTCGGAACTGAGCGACAGACAGATAGAACAATACATAAAAATGTATCTGCCCCTTGTGGACAGACGCATGATAACCCTTATTGCCAACAAAGAGGAAAAGCTGATTGGAGTGGGCATCACAATAACCTCACTTGCCGAAGCTCTGCAAAAGGCAAAAGGCAAGCTGTTCCCCTTCGGCTGGTTCCACATAGTAAAGGCGCTCTTCTTCAAGCGCTCCACACGCCTCGACTTCCTGATTGTGGCTATAGACCCCGAATATCAAGGCAAAGGCATCAGCGCCGTCATCATCAAGAACATACTACCCAACTATGTAGAAATGGGCTTCAAGGACATTGAGACCAACCCCGAACTCGAAAGCAACGACAAGGTACAGGCACAGTGGGATCTCTTCGACAAAGAACAGCACAAACGCCGCCGCGCATACAAAAAAGAATTATAGACAACAGACCAAAAGCAACAGACGCAGCAATGGACGAAAATATCTTTCTCGACAACAACGCACAAACGGTTGAATATACCGAAGACAACATACGCCACCTGAGCGACATGGAACATATACGCACCCGCCCGGGTATGTATATAGGCAAGTTAGGCGACGGTTCGCAAAGCGAAGACGGCATATACGTGCTACTCAAAGAGGTACTCGACAACAGCATCGACGAGTTCAAGATGAATGCCGGAAAACGCATAGAGATTGACATTATCGACAACAAAAGCGTAACGGTGCGCGACTACGGACGAGGCATACCGCAGGGCAAGCTCATAGAAGCCGTGAGCATGCTCAACACCGGAGGAAAGTACGACAGCAAGGCGTTCAAGAAGTCGGTAGGACTCAACGGTGTAGGTCTGAAAGCCGTAAATGCCACCAGCAGCCGCTTCGAAGCCCGCAGCTACCGCGAAGGCACTGTGCGCATAGCCACATTCGAAAAAGGCATACTTGTAGAGGACCGCACAGAAAAGACCAACGACGAGAACGGAACATACATATCCTTCACGCCCGACCCGGAACTTTTCTCAGGTTACGAATTCCGCGACGCATTCATAGAAACAATGCTCCGCAACTACACCTACCTGAACACAGGTCTGACCATACTGCACAACGGCAAGCGCATACTCTCGCGCAACGGTCTTGCCGACCTGCTCACCGACAATATGACCAGCGACAGTCTCTATCCCATAATCCATCTCAAAGGAGAGGACATAGAGATTGCCATCACCCACGCCGAACAGTATGGCGAGGAGTACTACTCTTTCGTAAACGGCCAGCACACCACACAAGGCGGCACACACCAGAGCGCCTTCAAGGAACTTGTTGCCTCCACCATCCACGACTTCTTCACAGCCAAGAACTTCGAATACAGCGACATACGTAACGGAATGGTTGCAGCCATCGCAATAAACGTAGAAGAACCGATGTTCGAGAGCCAGACAAAAATAAAGTTAGGCTCGCTCTACATGTCGCCCGGCGGTGTCAGCGTAAAGAAATTCATAGGCGACTTCATAAAGGTGGAACTGGACAACTTCCTGCACAGGAATCCCGACATCAGCGAAGAGATGCTGCGCAAGATAACAGCGTCGGAAAAGGAGCGCAAGGAGCTGTCGGGACTCGCCAAACAGGCAAAGCAGAAAGCCAAGAAGGTGAACCTTCACAACCGCAAACTGCGCGACTGCCGCATACACCTCAACGACCCCAAAGGCGACCGTCAGGAGGAGAGCAGCATATTCATCACCGAGGGCGACTCTGCAAGCGGCTCCATCACCAAAAGCCGCGACACCAACACACAGGCAGTCTTCAGCCTGCGCGGAAAGCCCCTGAACACCTATGGGAAAAGCCGCGCCGTAGTCTATCAGAACGAGGAGTTCAACCTGCTGCAAGCGGCACTCAACATAGAAGACGGGCTCGAAGGTCTGCGCTACAACAAAGTAATTGTAGCGACAGATGCCGATGTAGACGGAATGCACATACGCCTGCTAATGATAACATTCTTCCTGCAATTCTTCCCCGAACTTATAAAGAAAGGACATGTCTACATATTGCAGACCCCTCTCTTCCGCGTAAGGAACAAGCGCAAGGCACAGCGTGGCAAGAAGGCAGACAGCGACAAGCAGAAAGGCGAATTCGAGACCATATACTGCTACAGCGACGAAGAGCGCATCAAAGCCATCGAAAAGCTTTCGCCCAACCCCGAAATCACACGATTCAAAGGATTGGGAGAGATTTCACCCGATGAATTCCGCAAGTTCATAGGTCCCGAAATACGGCTCGAACGTGTAACCATGCACAAGGACGACAAAGTGGACGAACTTCTGCGCTACTACATGGACAAGAACACCATTGAACGACAGAACTTCATCATAGACAACCTTGTTGTCGAAGAGGACAAAGCAAACGAAGAGTAACCCGCAGAGAGAGACAATCATGGAAAAGAAGACACTATTTGCAGGGACATTCGACCCCTACACCATCGGGCACCACTCGATAGCGAAGCGGGCACTCGCCCTCTTCGACAAGGTGGTCATAGCCATCGGGCACAACCCCGACAAGAAAACCATGTCCACCATAGAAGAGCGGATTGAAGCCATAAGCAACCTCTACCGCAACGAACCGCGCATAGAGGTAACGGCATACGAAGGTCTCACCGCCGACCATGCAAAAGCATGCGGCGCACAAAGCCTGTTGCGCGGTGTGCGCAGCATAAAGGACTTTGAATATGAGCGCGACCTCGCCGACATCAACCGCGAAATAAGCGGACTCGAAACAGTGATACTCATCAGCGAACCGCAATATGCAGCCATAAGCAGCAGCACAGTACGCGAACTTATGAGCTACGGAAAAGACATAACAAAATTTATACCGCAATCTGAATAAGAAGCTGTTTGAATTTTATTTTGATAAGATAGGCTGCACTCGCTGTAAAACCTGTAAGCAAGCTTACGTTTCGCTCGTTTGCACTATCTTTCGGAATTATTTGAGAGCTATTTTAACCTTGTTGAAGTTGCTATCACTCGCTGAGCAATTTGTGAACAAGTTCACATTGCGCTCGTTTAACCGCAACTTTAGAGTAGATTTTCTTTGTTACCTTTTGGAAATAGCCCGCTATTCCCTGCAAGGTAACAAAGAAAAAATGCCTAAAATAGACTCAAAGAGACCTAGACCAGCTTCGCAATGATAACAATATTTTTCAATAAAATTTAAACAGTTTCTTCTATGAAAAAAGCAATATTCGCAGCACTTCTTATACTTGCACCTATCATACTTCCGGCGCAAGAGAACAGACGACGCAGCTCGGTACTCCCCGAACAGCTCAACAAACTGATGCTCACAGAGAGCATGATAACCCGTTTCTATGTAGACAGCGTAAACGAAGTGAAGATGGTGGAAGAGGGAATAAAGGCAATGCTCAAGCAACTCGATCCCCACTCCACCTACTCCGAGCCCAAAGAGGTAAAAAGCATCATGGAATCCATGCGCGGCAATTTCGACGGAATAGGCGTGCAGTTCAATATGGTTGAAGACACGCTCGTCGTAGTGCAGCCCACCACGAACGGCCCCTCAGAAAAAGCAGGCATACTTGCCGGCGACCGCATCATCACCGTCAACGACACCACCATAGCCGGAGTGAAGATGGACAGATACGACATAATGCGCCGTCTGCGCGGAAAGAAAGGCACACAGGTGCATCTCGAAATCATGCGTCGCGGTGTAAACAGACTAATCCCCTTCGACATTATACGCGACAAGATATCGACAAGCACGATAGATGCCGCCTACATGATTGACAAGCGCACCGGCTTCATACGCATATCGAGCTTCGGGCAGAAGACCCACGAAGAGTTCCTCGCAAAACTCGACTCACTGCAAAAGGCAGGAATGAAGGACCTTGTGCTCGACCTTCAGAGCAACGGTGGAGGACTATTGCAAGCATCGGTAGACATTGCCAACGAATTCCTCAACCAAAGCGAGCTTATAGTATACACACAAGGCCGTGTATTCCCCCGTTACGACTACCTTGCCAAAGGAGGAGGACGATTCAACAAAGGCAGGGTTGTAGTGCTCATTGACCAGAACACAGCCTCGGCAGCAGAAATACTCTCCGGCGCCATACAGGACTGGGACAGAGGAGTAATCGTTGGCCGCCGCAGCTTCGGCAAAGGACTGGTGCAGCGTCCAATAGACCTGCCCGACGGCTCTATGATAAGACTGACCGTGGCACGCTACTACACCCCGTCGGGACGCAACATACAAAAGCCATACGGCGACTCGATACCATACAGAGAAGACATTTTGCAACGCTACAACCGTGGCGAACTTACCGTTGCCGACAGCACACACTTCCCCGACTCGCTCAAAGTGTTCACCAAACGCCTGAAACGTCCCGTATATGGCGGTGGCGGCATTATGCCCGACTACTTTGTGTCGCTCGACACCACAAAATACACAAAATACCACCGCGAACTCGCACGCAAGGGCACAATCATACAGACAACACTGCGCTACCTCGACGACAAACGCGAGGCTATGAAGAAGCAGTACCCCACATTCGAGGAGTTCAACAAGAAATTCAAAATCGACGAGGAGATTCTGTCGCGCCTCAGACAATATGCCGAGCGCGACAGTGTGAAGCCCAAGGACAAGGAGGAGTATGAAAAATCACTCCCGCAGATTACCTTGCAGATGAAAGCACTGCTCGCACGCGACCTATGGAACATGAATGAATATTTCCAGATTATAAACCAAGAGGACGATATTGTAAAAAAAGCGATTGAACTGATAAAAGAGCGCGATACCGACGCCCTACTGATGAAGAAGAAATAAGAAAATGACATTTTTCAGTTTTCTAAAGGATTGGTCACTGCCAATATCCATGCTTTTGGGAGCAGCCGCATATTTCATATATACAAGCATCCCGCAACTCGACTGCACACACGCAGCTGCAAACACCATCATAAGCTATCTGCAACCGGGGCTCATCTTCGCAATGCTCTTCGTAACCTTCTGCAAGATACGCTTCAGCGAGCTGAGGTTAGAGAAATGGCACTTCATACTGCTTGCCTTCCAGTTGCTGACATTCATACTCTTCGCACTTGTGGCAGCATATGCACCGCTGCCCCCCTCGATGCGCGTACTTGCAGAGTCGTTCATGCTCTGCCTCATATGCCCCACCGCAACAGCCGCCGCAGTAATCACCGCACGGTTGGGCGGCAGTGCAGCCTCGCTGCTGACATATACAATAACAATCAACTTTGCAGTGGCACTTGTGGCACCATTCTTCCTCACCCTCGCACATCCCGTCGAAGGAACAGACTTCGTGTCGTCGTTCCTGATGATACTCGGCAAGATTTTCCCTCTGCTGCTCTGCCCGCTGATAGCAGCATCGCTTGTGCGGCATTTCGTGCCCAAGTTGCAGGAGTTTATTGTGAAGAAGTGCCGCAACCTCCCCTTCTATCTGTGGCTGGTAGCACTCTCATTGGCGATAGCCATCACAGTCAAGTCCATAGTACACAGCAACATATCAATATATGTGCAGATAGGGATAGCCATCGTATCGCTCATCTGCTGCATTGCGCAGTTTGCCTTTGGACGGTACGTCGGCTCCAAATATGGCGACACAATAGCAGGAGGGCAATCCTTAGGACAGAAAAACACAGTCTTTGCAATATGGCTCGCCTACACCTTCCTGACACCCGTAACCTCCATTGCCGGAGGATTCTACAGCATCTGGCACAACAGCGTGAACACATGGCAGCTCTATCGCAAGAACCACGAAAAAAGCACAAACAACGCATAGCATGAAGATACCCGAAGCCACATACAGATTCATAGCAGAACACAGGAACGACGATGTCAAGAAGCTCGCGCTTCAATCGGCACGTTTCCCCGACGTGGATATGCGCCTCGCCCTCACACAGATAGAAGCATGGCAGCATGCTGCATCCAAGCTCCCCGAATGGGCTGCGACCGAAGGCATCATATACCCGCGAAGAATTTCTATGGAACAGTGCTCGTCGCAGCCCGCTGCACTCTACAAGGCTTCACTTGTGGGCGGCAAGAGCTTTGCCGACCTCACGGGTGGCTTCGGCATAGACTGCAGCTACATATCGCGCCGTTTCGACAAAGGATACTACATTGAGCGCAATGCCGAACTGTGCGAAATAGCCACGCACAATTTTTCACTGCTCGGACTGCACCATATAGAAGTTATTAACAACGACAGCGAAAAAGCTGTTGATAACCTCGAAAACCTCGATTGGATATACCTCGACCCTACCCGCAGGGACGGAGCCGGCAAAAAGGTCGTAGCCCTCGACGACTGCGAGCCCGACATTGCGGCACTGCGCACCACGCTGCTCAGGAAGGCAGAGAGGATAATGGTAAAGTGCTCGCCCATGCTCGACATTACCGCCGCCTGCCGGCAACTGCGCACAGTGAGCGACGTGCATATAGTTTCGGTCAACAACGAGTGCAAGGAGCTGCTCTTCATACTCACTGCCGAAGAGTGCCCTACACCAGCCGTTCACTGCATAAACATAAAAGATGGCGAACAAGAGGAGTACACATTTGCACTCGGCGAAGAGAGCGCCGGCATCTGTGCAACCAAGATAGAAAAATACCTGTACGAACCTAACGCCTCGATACAAAAAGCCGGATGCCCTTCGTCGCTGTGTACGGCATACGGAGTAAAGAAACTGCACCGCAACAGCAATCTCTACACATCAGAGGAGCTTGTAGAGAGCTTTCCCGGCCGCACATTCAAGGTGGAGGCTGTCGGCGGCTTTTCGAAAAACGAAATAAAGGAGTGCATAGGCGACCTTAAGAAAGCAAATATCACTGTACGCAATTTTCCCGAAACTGTGCAGCAACTGCGCAAGAAACTTAAACTCAGCGAAGGCGGAGAGACCTATCTGTTTGCCACCACCCTTGCCGATGAACGCAAGGTTCTTATCAGATGCAATAAACAGACGCATCCTTAAATTTGCGGGGAATCGGGGAAATCACCAATTTTAGAACAAAGCCAAAACCGACCAACATAACAAAATTCAAAAGGATACAGCGTCGAAATGTTGACGCTGTATCCTTTTGAATTTCTCAATACCTTCTATGCTATTTCACATAAATCTTTTCGCTCTTCACTGCTCCGTTGCGATAGAGACGCTTCACTATATTCAATCCCTTGACGGGGGAAGCAGAAGCAACACCGGCAGGTGTGAAATATGTAACAGAGACAATCTCATCGCCATCGAGCACCGGAGTATCTATCGAAGTGGTATTCGCAGCCAACAGACGCAGATTCCAATGAGCTGCATCATTCTCTGCGACATCGAACACCACATAACCTATGATGGTGCTGCCCTCCTGATGGTTGTAGGCATAGATATTTCTATATGCCACCGACGGGTCCGAAATCTTGAACGAAGCATTGCCCTTGTAACTTATCAGGAATGGCTGTTCGGGTTCTTCGGATGTGCCAAGAGGCTCGTCCATGCTCTCTGCTCCGGCAACATAAAGCCCTGTGCCCACGTTTCTTATATAGAATGTGCTGTTGACATCACTCTCAGAGATGTAGCCAAATGTAAGCCACTCGCTGACAACATCGGAAGCTGCGGCAGAAATCAATTCGAAGCAGAAAGAGGAATCGACAGCCTCGCCGGTCAAAGGAGTTGCCTCCCAACGATAGATGTAAATATCGGGGTTCTTCTCATCCTTTGCACAATTGATTGCCATCTTCGTACCCGAAATTATTTCGAAACGCTCCATAGCGCTCTCTATCACATAAATGCCTTCGACAACCGGATTGGGCGCCACAGCGAGAGAGGCTTCGATTGCATTGTCCAGACGCTCTGCCACAGAAGCTGCTGCATCGTTGTTGCCCGCAGCCGCAACTGCCTCTGCTTCGGCAATGGTTGCAAGGAAGGGCGACATTGCTGCATAGCAGCCGGGGTCGTCGCTCACTGTTATTCCAAGTTCCTTGGCGCTATTCAGCACTGCGTCCAGAAGAAGCAGTTCGGGATTATCGACATTGACGCGATAGATATACCAATCGCACTGCCCGTCAAATTCACACTCTTCGAGCGACGCAAGAGGGTTTATTCCAAGTTCGCCCTGCCAATCCTCGAACACCATGTAGGGGAAGGTGCTGTCGTCGGTCGCTTCGTATATGGCAAACGAGCCGGGGAAATTGCCCACTGTCCGCTTCTCTATTGTAATTTCCGATGCCTCGGAGCGGAAGGCGGTCTTTGCGAACGTTGTCTCCTTCCTGCCCCAGTATGCACCGCTGCTTAGACTGCGGATGTAATACTTGCCATCGCCTGCCGACTTTATTGTGTAGGCACACTGGGTGTTGAAATAGGGCGAGAGCTTCTTTGCGTCGGAATAGAAACCTCCGTCGCCAGCCTGACAATTGACCTTGTCGCAATCGTCGAGCCCGAAGATTGCATAAACGCCATCGTCGGTTATCTGCGAAACATCGGTGATTTTTTCAATCTCTGTCGCGTTATACTTTTCGGCATATGCAACCGAATCGGCGGCAATCTTCACGCCGTACTCGCCAAAGACAAACTTCACAGGATTCTCCTCTCCGAGCTTGTAACCCTTCTGCACATAGCGGAAGCAGTTGATTGGCTCCTTCAGCTGAATATCCAAATAGAAATATTGAGGATTGTCTGCATAGCCGTAAACATCTGTACGGGAGGCATCGAATGCGCCTCTCGCAAAGCTTGTCTCCTTTCCGTCGACAAGGGCTTTCAACGACGAACCTCCGAATGTCGTCAGAGAATTCATGGTTATCATATCCTCTGTTATTGTTATCTTGTCGCCAAAATTGTCGTAAAGTTCAAATTCCGAGATTGAGGGAACATCATAGCCGAGATATTCTGTGGGACCGTCGGTGCTTATCACTGTAAAACGCAACGACGACACAGCATCGTTCATATAGTAGAGTGGAGATTCCCAAACATATCCTCCGTAAGGCCGCAGCTCACCGGGGAGTTTGTCGCCGGGCGTGCCGACCATAAACGGGAACTCTGCAATATATTGGATGCGTGATGCCCAGAAAGCCTTTATAGCAGCGTGGAGACGGTCTATGGATTCGTCAATCGACGATACTTCGGAGCTGTTTTCTATAACCTCGCAAATATCGGTGATGAGAACCTGCATACGTTCGTCCATACCCTCCGGGTAAGTGTCCCGTTGCCAATTGGGTGCAGACGAGAGTGCAAGGTCGCCTGTTACCAATTTCTCGCATAAGGCCTCGATGCTGTCTACGCCGAGATAGGCATATTCGGCAGTGTAGGCACAAATCTCGCTGTTGAGAAGGAGCTCATTTTCGTACAGTTCGGCGTACGTGATGTCGGGATTGGCGACGCACTCCTCTGCAACGGCTATCGCCTTGGCAAATTCCTCATTCAAGCCTTCGCAATCGTACAGATGGAGATAATCGGAGTATTTTGCCAATCGCGTACGTGCATCGTCGATAGCCTTTTGCAAGCGGGGCGCAAATGCCGCACCGCTCACATTCGCCTTATGGAGTGTAAACACAGAGCTGAAAGGCACATCCGAACCGGTTGTGGTACCATCATCCCCTCTCTCCACTGTTGCCATGCGCATGTACGCATTCTGCACTACAAGAAAGCCCTCGTTCATCATTTGGAGTTCGAAACTGCCGTCGTCCATTTGTGTAAAGGTTATGTCGGCTGCATCCTCTTTGATGTTTGTCCAAGATACCTCTGCGGGACCTTTTGACGTCAATTTTGCAATGTAGCGGTCCTGATTGATATACTTCATCTTGTAGGTATTCTCTCTGCCCTCTACCGGGATGAGAGAAAGCAAGCCCAGCGCTGATGGCGCTGAGGTTGTGAGACAGGGTGCCTCGAAATATCCGCCGCCGGGGTGGGTGCGGTTGTATGAGGCATATTTCCACTCAGGACTGTGTCCTTCGAGAATGAAAAGGGAAGCAGCATCGTCAAGTTCATCAATGCTTGTTACCTTCTCTGTCGTGAGGTTCTGCTCAGGACGGGGCATATAATCCGTACCGGGAGTAAGACCTACGCATGTGGGGATATTGGTAGCATACATAGGGTGAGAGCTCCAGAATACCGAAAAGTTGTTTATCGGTTCACTGAATTTCAGTTCTATATAGTGGTAATTGCCATCGAATGTTCCCTTGCCCGATGTACTCTGGAAATAGGTCATGCTATCGCTGTCGCATAGCGAAGAGAGCGAAGAGTTTGCACCGATTGCATTTGACAACATTTCGAAAGAGAGCGAAACTCCGTCTGCGTCGTAGACGCGAAGTTCGGCTATCGCAAAGTAGGGGAATCCCGGACCGCGATTGGCACGTCCCGAATATGTAGCTTTTGCAGACTCGGTTGCCGTTGTTTCGCAAACTGTGATACGGAGCTTGTCGGTAGCCTCGTCAAAGGTCAAAAGCGGAGATTTATAGCTGTAGATGAATCTTGCTATCGTATTGTCGAACAGCGGCTTTGTTCCGGGCAGTCCATCGGCTGTTGTCAACGTTACGGGCCATCTGTCCACTGCACCCGCTGTAATTGCTGCCATAAAAGCGACAAGCAACAGAAGTAAATTTTTTCTCATAGGTTTATTGTTTTTATCTTATACTCAAATAGAAGGAATGACTTTTTGCAAATGTAAGATTTTTTTCTTAGAAGCTGTTTAAGGAAAGAATACAATTTTTCTTCTCTCGCCTTTCACTACTCTGCGGCAAAGCCGCGAAGACAGGATGCGGCTCGGAATAAAAAATCAAGGGAACTTGTTTTTTCTTCTCTCGCCTTTCACTACTCTGCGGCAAAGCCGCGAAGATAGGATGCGGCTCGGAATAAAAAATCAAGGGAACTTGTTTTTTCTTCTCTCGCCTTTCACTATCTTTGCAGATTAAAACAGCACAAAAACTATGTCTATAATCAATTACAAGAACGTAGAGATACAAATAGACTCCAATATCATCCTTGAGGACGTAACATTCTCGTTGGATGCAGGAGAGTTTGCGTATATCACAGGAGCGGTAGGATCGGGCAAATCATCACTCCTGAAGACAATATACGGCGAGGTCGACATATTCAGTGGCGAAGCAATCATTTTCGATGAATTTTCGATGAAGAACATACGCCGCAGCAAATTGTCGGCACTGCGGAAGCGCATGGGCATAGTGTTTCAGGATTTCCAACTGCTTACAGACCGTTCGGTAAACGACAATCTCGAATTTGTGCTGAAATGTACCGGCTGGAAAGAGAAGAGCGAAAGGAAAAAACGCATCGAAGAGGTGCTCGCCCTTGTAGACCTATCGAGCAAAGGGTACAAGATGCCCCATGAACTGTCAGGCGGAGAGCAACAACGCATAGTCATTGCACGGGCAATACTCAACCACCCCGCCCTGCTGCTTGCCGACGAGCCCACCGGTAACCTCGACAACGAAACGGGAAAGAACATCATGCAACTGCTGCACCGCATCTGCAAAGAGGAGAACACAGCCATTCTGATGATTACCCACAACGAACAGTGGCTCACAATGTTTCCCGGCAGAGAATTCAATTGCAAGAAGAAAAAGGTAACGGAAAGATTCGCCACCGAATCTCCTGCAGACACAACAGACAGCGACGCAGAGCACGAAGACAACAACAGTGAAACAACAATAGAAACAGTATAAAGAAGATGAAAGTAATGAAATTCGGAGGAACCTCAGTCGGTTCCGCAACCCGCATGCAGGGCGTAGTAAACCTCATAGCCGACGGCGAGACAAAAGTCGTGGTACTATCGGCAATGTCGGGAACAACCAACTCGCTCATAGAGTTCACCAATTATCTGCGCAACGGCAACCCCACAGGAGCCATTGAGCACATAACCAATCTCCAGAGCAAATACAAGCAGACTATAAAAGACCTCTATACAAGCGAATCATTCGCGGAGAAAGCAAACAAGAAAATAGCAGAAATATTCAACCATCTGCGCACACTCGCTTCACAGCCCCTGACCTCGGACAACGAAAAAGAGATTATCGCACAGGGCGAGATGATGTCGACCAACATGGTAGCCCTCTACATGGAGGAGCAGGGCATCAACGTCAAGCTGCTCAACTCGTTGGAGTTCATGCGTCTGAAAGCCAACGAGGAGCCCGACATGGAATATCTTATCGAAAACCTCACACCCATGATAGAGAGCCGCACAGACGGCAAGATATACATCGCTCAAGGCTTCATCTGCATGAGCAACGAGAACCGCATCGCCAACCTGCAACGCGGCGGCAGCGACTACACAGCCACCCTCATAGGCGCAGCCCTTCAGGCAGAGGAAATACAGATATGGACAGACATTGACGGCATGCACAACAACGACCCCCGCATAGTAGACGGCACACGTCCCGTGCGACATCTTCACTTCGACGAGTCGGCAGAGTTGGCATACTTCGGTGCAAAAATCCTTCACCCCACCTGCATACTCCCTGCGAAACTCGCAGGCGTACCCGTACGTCTTCTCAACACAATGGACCCCAAGGCTGAGGGTACACTCATCGACAACAACCTCACCGAGCCGGGAACCATCAAGGCAATTGCCGCAAAAGACAACATCACAGCCATCAAGATAAAATCGGGACGCATGCTCCTTGCATACGGATTCATGCGCAAGGTATTCGAAATTTTCGAGAGCTACCGCACATCAATAGATATGATCTGTACATCCGAAGTAGGAGTATCAATGTCTATCGATAACACCAACCGTCTCGAAGAGATTACAGGCGAACTGCAAAAATACGGCACCGTTACAGTCGACAAAAACATGTGCATCATCTGCGTGGTAGGCGACCTCACATGGGAGAACACTGGATTCGAATCACGCGCAATGGAGGCAATGAAAGAGATTCCCGTACGCATGGTATCATACGGCGGCAGCAACTACAACATCTCGTTCCTTATCCGCATGGAGGACAAGGAGAAAGCCTTGAGAGCACTCAGCGCACACATTTTCAACTAACAGAGAGCTATGAGCAATTTCCCCATAGAAAAGTTCAAGGAGATAGATACCCCGTTCTACTACTACGACACGGAACTTCTCGAAAAGACGCTCCGCGTTGCACAGGAAGAGGCAGCAAAGTACGACGGATTCCACATACACTATGCCATCAAAGCCAACTTCAACCCCCGCCTGCTTCAAGTCATAAACACAGCAGGCATGGGTGCCGACTGTGTCAGCGGCGGAGAGGTCAAAGCTGCCCTTGCAGCCGGTATACCTGCTTCGAAGGTGGTATTCGCGGGTGTAGGAAAGACCGAAAAAGAGATCTCGGCATCGCTCGACGCAGGCATATTCTGCTTCAACGTCGAATCTCTGCCAGAAGCAGAACTTATCAATGAACTTGCAACGCAAAAGGGCAAAAGCACCAACATCGCAATAAGAGTAAACCCCGGCGTGGGAGCGCACACACATGCGAACATCACCACCGGGCTCGCCGAAAACAAGTTCGGCATCAACTATGAGCTTTTGGATGAGACAATAAAAGCGATAGAGCAGATGAAAAGCATAACCCTCATAGGGTTGCACTTTCACATAGGCTCACAGATTCTGGAGATGCAGGACTTCGCCACACTGTGCGGACGCATCAACGAGATTCAGGACAGACTCGAAGAACGCGGCATCACCCTCCCCCACCTGAACGTAGGAGGCGGTCTGGGCATCGACTACAACGAGCCCGACACAAACTGCGTCCCCGACTTTGCAACATACTTTGCCACCTATGCCGACAATCTCAAACGGCGTCCGGGACAACAGATACACTTCGAACTGGGACGAAGCATCGTAGCACAGTGCGGCACCCTTATCACTCGCGTAACGTACATAAAGCAAGGCACTTGCAAAAAATTCGTGATAGTGGACGCAGGCATGAACGACCTTGTGCGCCCCGCTCTCTATCAGGCATATCACGAGATTGACAACCTGACCTCCACAGCCGACAAGGAAAGCTATGACATTGTAGGTCCCATTTGCGAATCGTCAGACGTTTTTGCCAAAGAGAGAGAACTGCCGGCAACAAGACGTGGCGACATTCTTGCCATACGTTCGGCAGGAGCATATGGCGAAGCAATGGCATTCGGCTACAACTGCCGGGAACTCCCCAAAGCATACATGTCGACAGAACTTTAGAAGTTCAAATTAATCGGTGTCCGGTAAAAGTTTTATTTGTACTTTGTTTTTCGGCAATTAACCTATCATCTAATGGCAGTTTTTATTATTTCGATTTAAACAAAGTTTACGTTCTTTTTGTGCCGACAAAAAGAACCAAAAAGCTCTGCGCATGGGCGCTTTCTTAACGGCAGCCGCAGCTCCAAAAGTCATTGACGCCGTCTGCCTAAAAGCTTAATGCGCATCAATACACCACTCAATGAAACAACGGGACTTATATAAGTCCTATATTCTATACAGCAAATTCAGAATCAATTTATCGGGCAGAGAACGCAGAATGCAGTCTCTGCCCGATTGATTAATCCACAGCTTAACAAAACTTAAAAGAGTTTAAAAGCATAATAATCAAAGAAAATAAAACGTTTATATAAGCGAAATCAAATAAAATTCCTTATCTTTGCGAAGATTATACGATAATATGCGCTAAACGTATATTTTCACACCAGATTGACGCAAAAAAATCACATCCTAACATGGAAAAAAGCCTTGTCCTAATAAAACCCAACGCTGTACAACGCGGTTTTATCGGTGAGATAATTGCCCGTTTCGAACGCAAAGGCCTGCACATTACCGGTCTTAAGATGATGCAGCTCGACGATGCTATACTTAGCGAGCACTATGCACACCTGAGCGAGCGCTCTTTCTTCACAGACCTCAAGGAGTCCATGATGGTTACACCCGTCGTTGCCCTCTGCATCGAAGGTATGGACGCCGTAGAGACAGTACGGCTGATGGTAGGAGCAACAAATGCACGCAAAGCACTGCCTGGAACCATCCGCGGCGACTTCTCGATGAGCGGCGAACAGAATGTGATACATGCGTCGGATTCTGTGGAAAACGCACTTATCGAAATAGACCGTTTTTTCAAAGAAAACGAAATTTTCAATTACGAATCGGCAGTAACCGCCTTCGAATACGGACGCGGCGAAAAGTCAAAAATGTAAACACGCAGACCATTGGAAACAACAAAGAAAATAAAAGCCATGCTATTTGCCGTGTTAGGATTGTTCGCAACAACCGCATCGGCACAAGACCTGTTGGTAGAACAAGCTCCTCTGGACAAACAGATGAGCCTTGTCGATTCTATCTCTTTGAGAAGAATGTTGCTCAACGAAGCACACCTCTTCCCCTCTCAGGAACTCTACCCCGAATGGAGCAACGAACGCGTACACTTCGAGGTTGAGCGCCCCGACTCGTTCCGCATAGACCTTACAGGCTTCGCAATGCCCACCACAAATACAAAGATAACCGACATATACGGCTACCGTCCCCGCCGCCGTCGCGTACACCACGGTCTCGACCTTAAGGTGCAGATAGGCGACACCATCCGTTCGGCATTCGATGGCAAAGTACGCATTGTAAAGAATCAGGGACGCCGCAAGGGTTATGGCAAATATGTGGTAATACGCCACGAGAACGGACTCGAAACAGTATACGGCCACTTGTCAAAATGGCTTGTTACAGAAAACCAGTACGTAAAAGCCGGCGACCCCATCGGACTTGGCGGAAACACAGGCCGTTCAACAGGTTCGCACCTCCACTTCGAGACACTCTTCTTGGGCAAGGCTATAGACCCTGCACTGATGTTCGATTTTGTGAATCAGGACGTAACCGGCGACTTCTACGACTACAAGAAGGCTGTTCGCCGCAAGGTGGATTCAAAGACAGGAAAAGTAACCGTTGAGTCGGACGAGCCCAAATATCACAAAGTGCGTCGCGGAGAGACACTCTCAAAAATAGCAAAGAAACATGGAGTACCCTTAAAGACATTGTACAAGCTCAATAAAGTGAACTCACGTACAACACTCAGAATTGGACAAACCATTCGCTATAACTAATCAAGATAAAGTTCCAATTATGCATATGAAGAGCCTGCTTCAGTTTTGGAGCAGGCTCTTCTTTTATAAGAAGTACACAACAGGACAAAACAGCCCGATATGAAAAAAGCCATAATCCTTATTGCACTATGCACATTCTGCATAGCAGCAACATCTCAGGAACTTCCCCGCCTGCAAGTATCTGCCAACGGGCACTACCTGCAAACAGCCGATGGCAAGCCCTTCTTCTATCTTGGCGACACAGCGTGGGAACTGTTCCACCGTCTCAATCGCGAAGAGGCGCTGCAATACCTAAAGAACCGCGCGGAAAAGGGTTTCAACGTGATTCAGGCAGTAGCGCTTGCCGAACTCGACGGAGTGGATGTTGCAAATGCCTACGGACACAAGCCTCTGATTGACCGCGACCCTGCGCGCCCCGACTGCAAAGCGGGCGACAGCAACGACTATTGGGACCACGTCGACTACATTATCAGTCATGCGAACAAAAAGGGAATGTACGTGGGCATGCTGCCAACGTGGGGACGCTGGTGGAACGACGGCAACCCTATCTTCAATGCCGAGAATGCCGAAAAATATGGCCGCTGGATAGCCGAGAGATATTCCGCATACAACGTAATCTGGATACTCGGCGGCGACCGCAATCCCGACAACGAAGACAAAAAAGTTATAATCCGGGCAATGGCACGCGGAATACGAAGTGTAGACAAGACGAATCTTATAACATTCCATCCTACTGGATGGCAGACATCATCCAAATGGTTCCACACAGACGAGTGGCTCAGTTTCAACGGCCGTCAGAGCGGGCACAACCAGCGTTACAACTCGAACATGCAGATATTGGACGATTTCAGCCGTACACCAGCGAAGCCAATAATGGAGCTGGAACCTCTCTACGAGGACCATCCGCTTGAGTTCAACCCCGACAACGAGGGGCACTCCTGCGCGTGGGATGTGCGCCGCACACTCTATTGGAGCGTATTCTGCGGTTCTGCCGGCGTCACATACGGTCATCACTCTGTGTGGCAGATGTACGACAAGGAAAAAGGACGAGGCCCCATCAACTGCCCGCTCATGAGCTGGCAAAAGGCGATAGACCAGCCTGCAGCCGGACAAGCCCGGCATCTGCGCAGTCTGATGGAATCGCGCCCCTACTTCTCGCGCATACCCGCACCGGAACTTATTGTCGACGACGAGGTGCATTCATCTGTTCCCGGAGCAGGGCGCTACCGCTACGTGGCGACAATGGACAAGGATGGTTCATGGGCTATGGTCTACGCTCCATTGGGACGCGTCTTCTCCATAGACTGCAAGAAGCTGAAGGGCGAAAAACTTGTTGCATGGTGGTATTCTCCACGCACAGGAAAAGCCAAAAAGATAGGACGGTTCGCCAACAATGGCAACGCAGTGGAGTTTACACCTCCAGCCGCCGGCGAAGCACTCGACTGGGTATTGGTGGTTGACGATGCTGAGAAAAGATACCCTAAGCCGGGGAAAGTATTCTTTAAGGATTGAGAAGGTAATAAAGCGCACTCTGTAAAGCGAGGTGCGCTTTCCTAAAATCGCGCTATGAAATTGCCCCCCAATAGCGGTTGTTGCGCTTTTTAATCTCGGCAAGACGGCGCCACAGCACCTTATTGTGCTCTTTGTTGCAATCGGGATCGTCGTCGACAATGGCACGGGCAATATCGCGCACAAACTGCAACAGCTGCTCGTCGCGTGCAAGATTGGCAATCTTGAGGTCAAAAGCAATTCCGCTCTGCTGCGTGCCCTCAATATCGCCGGGACCGCGCAGTTTCAGGTCAGCTTCTGCAATTTCGAAACCGTCGTTACTGCCGGTCATTATCTCCATACGCTTATGCGTAACGTCGGAAAGCTTTTCGCCCGTTACAAGAACACAGTACGACTGCTCGGCACCGCGCCCTACCCTGCCACGAAGCTGGTGGAGCTGGGACAGCCCGAAGCGCTCGGCATTTTCGATGACCATTATTGTGGAATTGGGAACATCCACGCCCACCTCTATCACAGTTGTAGAGACCAGCAGACGTGTCTCGCCCGATGAGAAGCGCTGCATCTCAGCATCCTTCTCCTTAGGTTTCATCTTTCCGTGCAGCTTGCCAATCTTGTAGTCGCAAAAACGGTTGCACAAATGCAGATAGCCCTCTTCGAGGTTCTTGAGGTCTATCTTTTCGCTCTCTGTTATAAGCGGATAGACGACGTACGCCTGACGTCCTGCACGCAGCTGTTTCTCGATAAACGAATAGACCTCGTCGATGCGGCTCCTGTAGATGTGGCGCGTGGTTATTGGCTTGCGGCCGGGAGGCAGCTCGTCGATAACAGAGACGTCGAGGTCGCCATAGAGTGTCATTGCAAGAGTGCGCGGAATTGGGGTTGCAGTCATCACAAGCACATGGGGCGGGATGCGGCTCTTTGCCCACATCTTGGCACGCTGCACCACTCCGAAGCGGTGCTGTTCGTCGATTACCACAAAGCCGAGACGGGCAAAATTCACATTATCTTCGAGTACCGCGTGGGTGCTGACAAGTATATCCGTATCGCCCGACAAGAGAGATGCCAAAAGCGGACCGCGCTCCTTCTGCTTTGTGCTGCCTGTGAGCAGTTCCACACGCACCGGCAGGCCGGCAAGCATACGCTTTAGGGTGGAGAAATGCTGTTCGGCAAGAATCTCTGTCGGCGCCATCATGCACGCCTGATAGCCATTGTCTATTGCTAAAAGCATGGCGAGCAGCGCCACCAATGTCTTTCCGCTACCCACATCGCCCTGCACAAGACGGTTCATCTGTATGTTGCGGTTGACATCGCGCCTTATTTCGCGCACGACGCGTTTCTGGGCTCCCGTAAGTTCGAATGGCAGGTTTTCCTTGTAGAAACGGTTGAATATCTCACCCACCTTTGTGAAGCTGTAGCCTGCGAATTTGTGCTTCCGTTCCTTGGAGTAGCTGAGTATATCCAATTGTATGTAGAAGAGTTCTTCGAACTTCAGGCGATACTCTGCACGTTGCAGTTCCGCTGTGCTTTTAGGAAAGTGTATGACGCGAAGTGCCTCGCCCAACGGCATCAGCTTGTACTTTTGCAATATGTAGGGGCTGAGTGTCTCATCCATCGCCTCGGGCAACAGACTGAAAAGATTAGAGGTGAGCTTTGCCATTGCCTGCGAGTTGAGCCCGCTGCGTTTCATGCGCTCTGTGGTATTGTAGAATGGCTGCAATCCCATTGCCAAGAGCTGCACTGTCTCTGCATCGTCAATGTCGGGGTGGGCAATATTTGCCCTGCCGTTGAAGATTGTGGGCTTGCCGAAGACTACATACCTCTTACCTATCTTGTATTTCGACTTTATGAACTTTATTCCCTTGAACCACACAAGGTCGACAAAGCCGGTGCCATCGGTGAAATGTGCCACATACCTGCGCGACACCCCCTCGCCAAGCTCCTCGAAACTGCGTATTTCGCCACACAGCTGTATATGCGGCATACGGCCGTCAATCTCACTTACAGTGAAGATGCGGCTACGGTCGACATATTTGTATGGGAAATAGTACAGGAGGTCGTACAGGGAATGTATATTCAATTCTCTGTTGAGGAGGTTTGCACGCTGTTCGCCTACTCCCGGAAGATATTTTATGTCTCTGGTTGTTGGGTCAAGCATTCGACTATCGCCTTTGCAAGAACAAAATCAAACGGGGTTGTTATTTTTATATTTTCGCGGTTGCCTTCGACAATGTGCACAAATTCGCCCATTGCCTCCACCACCGAAGCATCGTCGGTGAACTGCTCCAAGTAGAGCTGTTCGTATGCCTTGCGCAAAATGGAGAGTTTGAAGACCTGAGGAGTCTGCACAAGCCGGTATCTGTCGCGCGGAACCGACTCGGTTGCACCTTGACCGCCGATGAAGCGGCGCATGCTGTCGTGTACGGGGATTACAGGTATCACTGCGCCGTTTATGGCTGCTTCGCGGAAGAGTTCATCATACACCTTCATGGCGAGAAAGGGACGCACTCCGTCGTGTACGCCCACAAGTGCCTCTTCAGGCTCTTCGATTGCTGCAAGACCGTTCTGCACAGAGTGGAAGCGCGTTGTGCCGCCTGCCACCACTTTCACCGGAATTGTGAATGAATACTCTGCACACATCTCCTCCCACAGCTGCATCTGGTCTTTAGGCAGAACCAATACCACGCGCAGGGTTACATCCATCGCGCAAAGGTTCTCTATCGTTGTCATCACCAACGGCTTGCCGTTGAGCAACATGAACTGTTTGGGAACATTGCTTCCCATGCGGAGACCTTTTCCGCCTGCCACCACTATAATATATCTTTTCATAGGTCGTTGAAGCGCATTTGTTCGCGTATGATTGCCACTGCATCTGCCCCGCAAAGGTTCTCTACTATTGCAAAGCCGAATTCAAAGGATGCTGCGGGACCGCATGCTGTTATTATATTAACATCCTGCTCTACGGCTGCGGCAGTGTATCTTGCTCCGGCAAGTTCAGCTTCGCATCCGGGGTAGCAGGTGGCTCTGCGGCCTGCAAGGATTCCCATGCGCCCGAAGACCATTGGTGCCGCACAGATGGCTGCTACTATTCTGCCGGAGCTGTTTGCCTGCGCAAGCTCCGCGCGAAGAGGCTCACATGCCGAGAGGTTCTCTGTACCCAATGAACCGCCGGGGAGCACAAGTGCATCACCGTCGGAATAGTCTGTCTCGCCGAAGAGGGCGTCTGCCTCTACGCTTATGCCATGAGCCGATGTTACTGCCTTGCGTCCCATGATGGAGACTGTTACTACATTTATGCCTGCACGACGCATTACGTCGGCCGGTGCGAGGGCTTCTACTGTCTCGAAGCCGTCGGCGAGGAACATATATACTTTGCTCATGACCTGATGTTGTTTATTTAAGTTTAAAATAGTATGTTATTGTACCCATCTGATTGTTCACGGTGGATACTGTATTGAAGACCGCCTGGCGCGCTGCCTTCAAGGCTGCCTGACGCAATGCGGTGCTCGATGTTACGGTACGTCTGTTTATCTCTGCATTGATAACCCTGCCGTTGGGAGCAACTGTTATTGTTACTATAACACGTCCCTCCTCCTGTGTGTTGTACTGAGGTACGGGCAGTGAACCGACAAGGTTACGCCCTGCAAGGTCGAATGTTCCGTATCCGCCGAGACCTTTTGTTACTCCGCTGGACTCGTTGCCGCTTGTGGAGCCTTCGTTGCCTGTGCCCTCTGCGGATGCACCGCTGTCCTTCATGGTTGCACCCTTGCCGAAGGCGCTCGATATTTTGGCATTTGCTTCACGGGCTATGCGCTCTGCCTCCTGACGTTTGCGCTCGGCTTCGAGAGCTTTGCGTTCAGCCTCTATCTGCTCGGCTGTCTTTTCGGGTTGCTTGGGCGCCTCTTTCTTTTTCTCCTCAGCACTGTTGAGAGCTACTGTCTTCTCTTCTGTCTGAGTAATCAGAGGGTCGGCAGGACTTTCAACGGGCTTTACAACTGTGGGCTTCGGAGCGGGCTGAGGTGCCACTTTCACCTCCGTATAGTTGTAAGCGTCGCCTTTGGCACGCTCCACATTGCCAAGAACAACGGGGACTCCCTCCTCTTCTTGTTGCTGCGGCTTCTCTATCACCACGAAAAGGAGTATCAACAGCAGTATGAGGTGCGCCACAAGCGTACCTGCAATTCCGTGTATCTGTTCTTTTGTGAGCTGTTTCATCGTCTCTTCTTATCGGGGCGGCGCGTTGCCAGCACCATTTTGAAGTTATTTTCGTTGGCTATGTTCAGCACATTTACTATTTCTCTGTATGGCACACTCTCGTCGGCATAAAGGGCTACATACATTTCGGGCTCTTCTTCGGCACACTTCTGAAGGAAAGCAGTTATCTCTTCGGGGTCGATAGGCATTTCATCCTCGTTGCCGAACGCCGAATAGTAGTTGAGCTGCTTGTCGATGATTATTCGTGCCAATGGCTTTGCCGATGTCTGCTTGCTGCCCTGAGGCAGAAGCACCTTTATGGCATTGGGTGTTACCATCGTCGATGTTATCATAAAGAATATCAACAACAGAAAGATTATATCTGTCATCGAAGACATCGAGAAGGTCTCTATTGTTCTTGTCTTTCTCTTTAGCATGGCTCTGCAATGTTTGTTTGTATACAGTTTTCAGGCTTAAAGATTCTCTTTCTTTTCGCGTACAATCTCCATGAACGAGATTATCTCTGCCTCAAGGTCGTTCTGCACTCTGTCGACCAATGCCACAAGATAGTTGTACGCAAAGATGGCGATGATGCCGACGATAAGACCGCCTACGGTTGTAACCATAGCCTCATAGATACCGCCTGAGAGGAGAGAGACATCTATATTGTTTCCTGCATTTGCCATCTCCCAGAATGCGCGCACCATGCCGGTTACTGTTCCCAGGAAGCCAATCATGGGACCTACTGCCGCAATGGTGGAGAGGATGGGAAGCCCCTTCTCGAGGTTGGCTATTTCGAGGTTGGCGCTGTTGTCGACACTTTCGCGTATTGACGATGCCGAGAAGTTGAAGCTCTTCACGCCTTTCTCAATGATGCGTGCAAGAGGGGTATTCTCGCTTCGGCAATAGTTGGCTGCCGATTTAAGGTCGTCGTCCTTAATGTTGTCGTGTATGCGGTCCATAAAGAGCGGATTGCGCTTCATTGCCTTGCGCAGTGTGGAGTAACGTTCGAAGAATATATATACTCCGATTATTGACAACAATGCCAATACTATCATTATCCACCCGCCCTTTACGGCAAGTTCGAATACATTCAATCCCTCTTCGGCTGTTACCTCTGTAAGTGCCATTATCGAGTCTTGTGCAACTGTTGCAGCTTGTGCAAGAAGTGTCATTAAAACCATAGCTTTTATATTTTTATTGTTTCTTTATCAAACATTTTTTGTATTCGGCGATTGTCTTTTCCAATCCCATGTATAGTGCATCGCATATCAAGGCGTGCCCTATCGAAACTTCGTCTACCCAGGGTATGACGTCGGCAAAATAGCCTAAGTTTTCAAGGCTGAGGTCGTGCCCTGCGTTGAGTCCCAATCCCAACTGACGCACACGGGTGGCTGTCTGCACAAAAGACTCTATTGCCTTTTCGCGGTTGCGGGAGTATGCCTCTGCATACGGACCTGTATAGAGTTCCACTCTGTCTGCTCCTGCCTTTGCGGCAAATTCTGCCATGCGGCAATCTGCATCTATGAAGACAGAAGTACGTATACCGGCACTGCGAAGGTCATCGAGCACCTCTCGCAGAAAATCCTGCTCGGCAACCGTATCCCATCCATGATTCGAGGTAAGCTGTCCGGGCTTGTCGGGCACAAGTGTAACCTGGTCGGGCTTTGCCTTGAGCACAAGGTCGAGAAACTCTTTCGAGGGATAGCCCTCTATATTGAATTCGGTGCGGACAACAGCACGCAACATCGGGACATCGGCTCTGCGTATGTGCCTTTCGTCGGGACGTGGATGAACAGTTATTCCATCGGCACCGAAGAGTTCGCAGTCCTGTGCCACCTGCAAAAGATTAGGGGTATTGCCGCCACGCGCGTTTCTCACCGTAGCGACCTTATTTATATTTACACTTAACTTTGTCATCTTATAAACATTTCTTGTCGCCGCCAAATACGGCGAAATTATCTCCAATTTCGTATTTTTCGCAAAAGTACGACAAAATATGCAAAACAAGACAATAATTTATCTTAATTTTGCAGTTGAATGTTTACAGAGAGATAGAAGCTGTCCACAAACAGCCGAGAAAACAGTACACACTATTCCAAGAAACTGAAAGATGAGATTTGCCATATTCGGAAACAGACACCAGTCGAAAAAGTCGGAGAATATCGACAAACTTTTTGCAGCCATCAACGAGTGGAAAGACAGTTTTTACATCGACCGTTCCTTTTACGAGTACCTGCTCGAAGAGGACAGGCTCTTCATGCAGCCTGAGGGAATCATCGACAATGACGATTTTGATGCAGACATAGCCATCAGCTTTGGCGGCGACGGCACGTTCTTGCGTACAGCCGGAAGAGTCGGTTCAAAGAACATTCCTCTATTGGGCATAAACGCCGGGCGGCTGGGTTTCCTCACTTCGTACTCGGCAAACAGAGTTTCAGAACTCTTCGAGTATCTCCACCGCGGAGAGTACACAATAGAGGAACGCGGTCTGATAAAGGTTGAAGCCTCAGACAAGGAACTGACAAACAACCCTTATGCACTCAACGAAATTGCAGTGATGAAGCACGAGAATTCATCAATGATAAGCATTGAGGTCTCACTCGACGAGAAGGATTTCATAACCTACCAGGCAGACGGGCTTATCATTGCACCTCCCTCCGGCTCCACAGGCTACTCCCTCAGCGCAGGAGGGCCTATCATCGCTCCCGATGCCAACGTCTTTGTGCTTACCCCGATTGCTTCACACAGCCTGAACGCAAGACCTGTGGTGGTGAACGACAACACTCAAATAACCTTAAGGGTAACAAGCCGCAGCCACAATTACCTCGTAGCCATTGACGGCCGCAACGAAAGCTGCAACGAATGTACGACACTCACACTCGGCAAGGCCGACTACAACATAAAGATTGTAAGGATAAAAGGACAGACCTTCTTCAAGACTCTTCACGACAAAATGATGTGGGGAGCCGACATTAGGAACTGATACTGCGCACAACCCGCAAACAAGGCACACCGACCCCGACACATAACGCACAATAAAACAATGAGCACCCTCGCGAGGGTGCTCATTGTTTATATTATCAAGCTGTTATCGCTATTACTTCGCAGGAGCGATGATTACGCGACGGTTCAACTGAATGGGTTTCTCTGTATCAACACCACCCTTACCTGATACGATAAGCTGGCTTTCGGGAACACCCATCTCTACAAGCTTAGCAGCAACTGCCTTAGCACGTGCCTCGGACAATGTCTGGTTGTATGTTGCAGAACCTGTTGCGCTGTCGGCATAACCTGTAACTTCGAGTTTCACGCCTGTCTCCTTAGCTGCAGCAGCCAAAGATTTGAGGTTGAGGATTTCCTTCTTAGAATCAATCTTTGAAGAGTTGATTGAGAAGAATACTGACTGAGCAGCGTCGAACATGTCAACATCCTTGGGAGCATTCTGGCATTTTGCCAAAGCAGCCTTAGCAGCAGCAAGCTGAGACTTCAACTGTGCATTCTCTGACTCCTTAGCCTGCATCTGTGCAGCAAGAGCAGCAAGAGCAGCAGCGTTGGCAGCTGTGATAGCGTCAACATCGGGAGTATTCTGCCAGCCTGTCTTGTTGAATTTATAAGTAACACCGGCTGTTGCAGCAAAGATCATATCATAACCGTTGCGGGGGGCAACTACGCCACCGAAACCGTTGCAAGCAGCTGTTGCAGAGAGTTCGAGGTTGATAGCCCAATGTTTAGCAATGCGGAATGTATTCAAAAGACCTGCATTTGCTGTCAAAGAACCTTTCTTGCCATTGCCGCCTACGCCGTCAACATCCAAGTTTGCACCGTAACCGAGACCCATGTAAGGAATCAAGTTCCAAACGCGTTTCTCGTTATATCCGAAGAACAGATTGCTAAGGTTGAACATAGCGTCTGCGTGTACGTTGTAGAAGCTGCTCTTGTCGGCATCCTCAAGAGGCTTAACCTCAAAGCCGTTGTAAGCAACTCTCCAACCGAAACCGGGAGTATGCCATTTACCAACGTATGCAGAGATTGCAGCTGTTCCATGATCGAACATGCTCTCGCCGTTGGTCTTAACACCATTGAACAACTGATAACCGCCGTTTACACTTACGAACCAATTGCTCCAAAAGCCGTTTGTAATAACACTCTTCTTGAGAGTTGGAACTACAACCTCGCTGGTAACAGTCTCCTGTGCGAAAGAAACCATTGCAATGCCGGCAAAAGCCAGCGCCATCATAAATTTTCTCATACTGTTTGTATTAATTAGACACTAAAATATTCTTAATAATACTTCGCAGGGAATATACCCCACAACTAAAACACATGTTTCCGAAAAAAGTTTTTACTCAAAGGAGAAGAACATTTCACCTAAGAAACAGTTTCAGTTGTGCAAATTTATAAAAAAAACATTAATGCAGATATTTGCAAGAAAAGAAAGACTGCGGCTTTAACTTATATTAACATCAATTTTTAAAGAAGCGTGCTATGTCAGAATCGGTTTCTACATACAGGATGGATTTGCCGTCGGGCGTGCGGGCATTCATTTTACATTCAAAGAGCTTTCTCACCAATGCATGTATCTCTTCATCTGTCAGTATCTGTCCGGGAACTATCGCAACTTGACGAGCCATTGCAAGGGCGAGACTGTCGTATAGCTTTTCGCCAACATCGGATGTGCACTCCATAACCGAATGAAGTATATCGCACAGCATAGAAGAGGGATTAAGGCCTTCTACTCCCGCCGGAACACCTTGTATGGCATAGCTTGCCCCTCCGAGAGAAGATATTTCGAAGCCCAGATATGAGAGTTCGTCCATTATCCCGTCAAGCGCCAAGCCTTCGTTCACCGAAAGGGTTATCTGTTCGGGGAAAAGCACACGTTGCGAACAGCCCTGCTTTTCATCGAGCTGTTTGCGGTAGGAGTCATAAAGCACTCTTATGTGGGCGCGACGCTGATGTATCCACATAAGTCCTGAGGAGACAGAGACCAATATATACTGGCCTTTGTATTGGCAGATTGGCAGATATTCATCCACAGCGGCAAGACTCCCGGCTGCATCTGCCTGCGAGATTTCCACAGCCGGCTCTTCGCACCTGCCTGTGTCTGCCGGCTCATGTTCAACGTCGGGCTTGATTCCTTCGTAGAGTGTTTCCCACGGCATTTCGCGACGGATGTATTCTTGCGATGTACGGCTGTTAAAAGGATTATAGTCGGGGTTGTAGGATATTTTGGGTGCCTCCACCGCCTTGTTGCCGCCCTCATATATGGGGATATCCGGGAGTTCCGGAACATCGCCCATCTCGAAATCGAGTCCGGGCATTGCATTGAAGCGTCCGAGAGATTCGCGTACCGCAGCAGAAATTATCTTCCATATATTCTGTTCGTCCTCGAATTTTATCTCGGTCTTTGTGGGGTGAATATTCACATCTATCCTTTCGGGCTCCACTTCGAGAGAGAGGAAGAACGGCACTGCCTCGCCGGCAGGTATCAGCTGGGCATATGCCTCGGATATTGCTTTGGCAAAATAGGGGTGGCGCATATACCGCCCGTTGACAAAGAAATATTGCAGTGCGCCCTTTTTGCGGGAACTCTCCGGCGTGCCGACAAAGCCGGTTATGTTTATCATGCTGCTCTTCACGGCTACCTCAATAAGCTGTGAATTGACCTTTTTGCCGAAGAGATTGCAGATTCTCTGACGGAATGTCGAAGCCGGGAGCGAGATTATTTCAGTATCGTTGTGGGAGAGCGTGAGTTCCACTCCGCAATTGACAAGTGCAACACGTTCAAATTCCGTCACTATATTGTTGAGCTCCGTCTGTGTGCTTTTAAGGAATTTGCGTCGGGCGGGAATATTGAAAAAGAGATTCTTTATCTTGAAGTTGCTGCCTACGGGAGCTGCAACGGGTTCCTGTTCTTCGAGCCTGGAGCCTGAGATAACCACCTTTGTACCCAATTCGTCATCGCTGCGACGGGTAACAAGCTCCACCTGAGCCACTGCCGAAATCGAAGCAAGGGCTTCGCCACGGAATCCCATCGTTGTAAGCGCAAAGAGGTCTTCGGCCTTTTTGATTTTTGACGTTGCATGACGTTCGAACGAGAGACGCGCATCTGTCTCCGACATACCCACGCCATTGTCTATAACCTGTATAGATGTACGTCCGCCATCCACCACAAGCACTCTCACTTTGGTGGCGCCTGCATCTATGGCGTTTTCCATGAGTTCTTTGACGACAGAGGCAGGACGCTGCACTACCTCTCCCGCTGCTATTTGGTTAGCTACCGAATCGGGGAGCAAGGATATTACATCTTTCATTGTTATGCTATTCTAAGAAGTTTCTAAGCTTCGCTATGACAATTCCGCAAAAGGCGGTTTATCTTATGAGTCTTTTATGTTAAGAATCCAACATTCCGGCACGGGGAATGTGCATCAGAAACTCCATCTGCCTGTCAGCAGATAGTGCAAGAGGAAGAGAGCCGCGACAAGTGCTATGATTATAGCTTTTGAAGAGAGGCGCTGACCATTCTCCTTGCGGCGCTTGAGGTGGGTTGTCTCATCGGCAAACGTACCGCGTATGCGCTCTTCGAAAGAGGTCTCTTCTGGAGGCAACAGACCCAATTCGCGCTTTGCCTTCTCTTCTATCTTGTTCAGTTTCTCCTTGCGCTCATCGACATATATATAGGTGTGGTTGAATCGGCGAGGCTCAGGCATCTTGAAGTATCCCATAAATATCTGTTTTGGTCTGTTATTGTTTTTTGAAACGGTCGAGAGTAGGCAATGGCACAGAACCGCGTTTGATTTTCTTCAGTTCCTCGCCCTTGCGCTTGCCACGCCAATAGAAGACATCCTCTTTGCTGATAGGGCGCACATAGTCGAACCAGACGAAGTTTTCGAGGTAACGTGCCTTCTCCGGTATCTGGCTCATGGGATAAAGCACTCCGCTGGACTGGGTGGGTATGACAAGCTTGTGTACTTTGCCATCCTTCATGACTCCGATGAGCTTTCCTGCCATAGTGGTGTTCATACCTATCATGGTGCTGTCGTCGTCGAGCGGGAAATATATTATGTGGACACCGCCTATCACCTGCATCTCATGCAGTTTCTTGTTCTTGAAGATGAATTTCATCTCTTTGCCGTTTATCTGATTGTACTCGGTGCTGTCGACCTTTTCGGCATAGAGTGTCTGGTTTATCACGTGCACCCAGTCGATGGAGCTGCTGTCCATATACATTTTTATCTCTTCGCCGACAAGCTGCTGGCCATTGTTCCAAAGTATCGGGTCATTGTACATTGTCATGCACGAGTCGCGGGAGTCGAATATCAGGGAGTCACAAACTGCCTGTATGTCTTTTCTGAATGCACGCACCTTGTGATAAGCCCTTATCTGACGATAGAGGCTGTCGGTATCGGGATTTTGCGTAACCATCCATATTGTGTCGGCATGCAGGAAGAGCGAGTCGCCCTGCGAATAGTCCACAGCAAGCGCCATATCTGTTATATACAGCGAATCGCGGAAGTTGTCGAAATATCCATAGCCGCCGCTCAGGAGATTCTTGTTGACTATGTCGGTAAGCAGTATGTCGCCGTAGGCTTGGCTGATACCGGTCATCTCATCACTGAAAAGGGTGTCGGCTGTTATGTTGCGGGTACCGCTCTTTACGGTTGAACGGTTGAGCAGTGTCGCCTGGCGGTTGCTTGTATTGTAGTAGCCGAGTTCCGAGTATATCCTGTTGGCTTCGCTACGTATGCGGGTAGGCCCCACGATTTTGGCTATCTTCGTCCCTGTGTTGTAATGCAGGGTATCGGAAGTCATGAAGAATTGGGGATTCATCAGAGTAACATCATCGTGGAACACAGCCTCTTTGGTTACAGTGTTGTATTCTCCCCATCTTGAATCGAGGGTACTTTGACTGTCGTAGAGCGTTCCGCCATCGAAATAGTAGCCGAGGTTGAGAGTGCGGTTATAGTCGAGACTGTCTGTTTCGAGGACAGAGGATTTGTCTTCGAGACGGACATTGCTGCGCACTCTGGCAAGATTGGCGTCGCCGTCGTAGTCGAGATAGTCGCCATAGAGGAAGAGCGTGTCGCCCTGCTCCATACGCACATTGCTAAAAGCCTTCAACGCATTCTTGCGGTTGTAGAAATATGCGCTGTCGCAATACATGTACATGCTGTCGTGGCGGAATGCCACATCGCCTACAAGCACCCAGGCATCGGGATTGTTCTTCTTGTCGTATTTTGTAACATCGGCGTGCAGAAGATGCACGTAAGTTCTCTTCACAGCGGCTGTATCGGCAGGCTGGTTACCTGCCGACAGCGTATCACTTGCAGTCTGCGCATGTGCAGCAACTGCTGCGAAGAGGATTGCTATTATGGTTATCAGATTTTTCAACAGATGTAGGATTGGTGCTGTTTATTCTTCGTCGTAGAATTTCCAGTCGGGATAGAGGAATTTGGAGTTGCGGTACTCTCTGTTTATGCGCACGAATGTGGTCTTCTGCTTCTCCTTTATCCAACGGTTCACTTTCTCTTCGCCGATTTTTGAAGCATATAGTTCCTTGAGGTATTCATAGTCGTCGCGCATATTGGCCTTATGGCCTTCTATGCGGCTTTTCAGCTTGACGATTGCACATACGGTTGTACCGTTGTCGCGTACCATCACGAACGGCTTGGAAACCTCACCTACCTTGAGTCCGTCTACTACAGAGGCTATCTCTACGGGAAGGTCCTGCAACTGGAACTTTGAGCTTGTGGTGCCGTCCGACTCCCTGTTGAAGAACATTACTCCGTTGTTGTTGCGGGTATCCTTGTCGTGCGAGATTACCACCGCTCCCTCTTCGAATGTGAATTTGGCGCTGTCGATATCCTCTTTTATAGTATCGAGACGTGCCATCATACGGTTGATGCTCTTGCCTGACACTTGCGGCTTGCGCAGTATATGACGTACTTTAACGCGGTCGCCGCGCTTTTCGATCAACTGTATAATGTGGTAACCGAATTCTGTCTCTACTATTTTGGAGACCTTGTTGGGGTCTGTGAGGTTGAAAGCAACAGCCGCAAATTCGGGGGCAAGCTGTCCGCGTCCGAGAAAATCGAGCTCACCGCCTACGCGTGCAGTTCCCTTGTCCTCGGAATAGAGAAGCGCAAGGGTTGAGAATGATGCTTCGCCGCTGTTTACACGCTCGGCATATTCGCGGAGCTCGCTTTTCACGCGCTCAATCTCCTCTATCTCTGTTTCGGGTTTCTGGGTGATTATCTGAACCTCTACCTGCATGGGCATATAGGGTATGCTGTCTTCGGGAAGGTTCTTGTAGAACTTGCGCACTTGGGCGGGAGAGACTTTAATGTCTCCTATGACTTTGTTCTTGACCTTCTCTGTGAGCATTCGGTTCTTGAAGTATTCGTAATACATTTCGCGAATGCTTGTGGTGGACATTTCGAGGTACTCTTCGAGTTTCTCTTTTGAACCTGCTCTTGCCAACGAACGGTCCATCTGAGCATCTACCTGCCGCATTACTTCCATTTCGCCTACCTCTATACTGTCGAGGCTTGCCTGATGGATAAAGAGCTGTTGTACGGCAAGGTCTTCGCCTACTACGCAATAGGGGTCGCCCTCGAATCTGCGGTCCTGTTCAACCCAGAAATCTATGGCAGACTCAATATCGGAACGCAGTATGGCCTTGTCGCCCACCACCCACTCTACTCGGTCTATGACATTATCTTGTGCAACGAGCGATGCAAAAGGAAAGCTGCACAATGTCATCAGCAGCAATCTGCTTATGGTCTTATATATTTTCATTTCGGTCATCTGTTTTCGGCGGAGAGACTGTCTTTGTTCTGTTCCGTCTGGTAAAATCTTATGTCTCCGCTCTGTAATGCTTCGTTATATAGGTTCTGCTTCATCTCCTGCAAGAATTCTGCCTTGCGGGAGTTCACAAGCAGTTCTTTTATCTCAGGCTCGGCAAGGTCGAGCGGCTTGATTTTGCCTGAGGGCAGATATTCGTCAATGTTTATAATGTAAATGGAAGCAGTGTCGCGAAACTCCGTCATCCCTTGCAGGGCGATTTTCCCTTTCAGTTCCTCTTCAGAGAATGAAAGCTTGGAGGCTATGGCAGAAAGGGGCGTCCATGTCTCACGGAAATATTCGTACACCTGGGCATTGGTCAGAGTATATTTCTCCAGTTCGTCGGGCTCGGCGCTCTTGCACCACTTTCTGACCGCATCGAGTTTAGGAGCTTTCAGAGAGAGTTTCAGAAGAAGTCCTTTGAGCATCGGCTCCTCGACCTTGAACATCGACTTGTTGGCTTCGTAGAACAAAGCTACCTCTTCGGGAGTTATCTCTTTGTCGAGCTGCTGGTCGACGATACGCTCCTGATAAATGTTCAGCAGCAACGATTTTCTGTAATTTTCTATCAAGCGTGCTATCTCTTTGCCGGACGAGACATTGCGTTTGGCGCGGTCGTACAACAAAGCATCCTCAAGCCACTGTCTCACATATTTGTCCACGAATGCCGCACTGTCCTCCACAGTATGGTTCAGAGCTACAAGCTGCTCTATATCCTCCTTGTAGAGGTATGCGCTGCCGGCTGACACCAAAGGTGTCTTGCCTCCATGATCTACAGCATCGCTGCACGATGCAAGTATTGCTGCGATTATCAGGGCTATAAGAGACAAATATGTAGCATTCCGATGTTTCATGCCTGCAAAGATAATGGTTTGCAATGTTTTACTTGTTTTTATTAACCGTTTTTAAAACATCTTCATATACCTCAACATTGTATTTTTTGCGCAGACTCTTTACCCACTCCTTTTCGAGATATTGCTGGTAGTCACTCACGACTTCCCCTTTGACATCCTTGTAGGTCTCAGGCTTTTTCTTCAATATGGTACCGACAGTGCCTGCCATCTTGTAGCCACGCTTGAGACGACCGCCCTTGCCTTGTCCGAAAGCCTCTTTATCCACCCAAGCGTTCTCGCCTATGGGGAAGACACCGGCTTCGAGCCTTATGGTACACACCGAGTCTTTGGTAAAGTTCTGCTCGACGATACTCTTATAGCTGTCGACAGGAGCATCTTTCAAGAGCTTTTTGGCGAGTTTCATATCCTCGTCGCTGTTGGCGTATATTACGGCTCCGCGGAAACGGGGAGCGTCGAACTTATACTTTTTCTTGTTTTTCTTAAAGAATTTTTCGAGTCCCTTTTCGTCGTTGGCAGCCCTTTGCCACACTTCGCGGTTGCTTATTTCGAAAAAGAGCAGCCCGTCACGATATTCGCGCATCAGGTTGCCGAATTCGGGGTACTTTGTATCGAGGAGGCTGTCCTCGCGTGCAAGTGCCTCTTCGGGAGTGGTTCCCGGCGCCATGTTTTTTGCAAGCTGGTAACCCAGACGATAACGCGCCACCTGCTTCACATTGCGTTTTTCGAGAATGGCGAGGATGTTTGAGCGATACTCCTGGTACGTTCCGAAAGGACGGTGCGATATGCGTTTGATGATGTGCAGACCCGCAGGAGACATCACAGGGTGTGTGAAGCCGCCGTTACGCAAATTGTATGCTGCATCCTCAAACTCCTTGAATGCCTGCCCGCACAATATCTCAAACGTATCGGGCAACATTCCCATATATTGGTTTGCTACAGCTGTAAAGTCTTTGCCCGAATTCAACATCTGATATGCCGAATCGGCTTTTGCCTTTGTAGCAGCTACAACGTCTGCCGGTGCATCCTGACGCAGAGGGAACATGATGTGCGATACGCGAAGGAAGCCGTCGCGTCCTATAGTTGCCGAGTCTTTGGCATAGAGTTTATGCGCTTCGCGTTCGAGATATTCCTTGTCTATGAGATAGTCTTCTGCCTGACGGGCTCTGCCTGCAAGGTATTCTTCCTTATAGGAAGAGAGCGTGTCGAGCCGTTGTGCTTTCGCCTCTTCTACCTTCAGCTTGAAGTCAATGTACATTGGCAGATACTCTTTGGCTGCTTTTGCATCACGTCCTGTCGCCGCATTGTTTTTGTTCAGAGCATACTCGAATTCGGATTTCGTTACCTCCGTATCGCCTATCTTCATTATTACCGTGTCGTCGGTTTGAGCAAACATTGTGCTTGCCGCAAAGAGCAAAAGAGAAAAGAGACTGCTTTTTTTCATACTTTTATGAGTGTATAACATTGGAAGCCTGTCCCGAAATTATTCGGGACGGCTGTAGTTGGGTGCTTCGCTGGTTATTGCAACATCGTGGGGATGGCTTTCGAGTACTCCGGCATTGGTTATTCTCACGAATTTAGCATCGTGCAGACGCTCAATGTCGGGTGCTCCGCAATATCCCATTCCCGAACGCAAACCTCCTGCGAGCTGGTAGATTACCTCGAAAAGAGTTCCTTTGTAGGGTACGCGGGCTGCAATTCCTTCGGGAACGAGCTTTTTCTTGTCTGCCTGGTCGGCTTGGAAATATCTGTCCTTAGAACCGTTCTCCATTGCTTCGAGAGAACCCATTCCTCTGTACGACTTGAATTTTCGTCCGTTGAAGATGATTGTATCACCGGGAGACTCTTCTGTTCCGGCAACGAGCGAACCTATCATCACTGAATATCCGCCGGCAGCCAACGCCTTTACTATGTCGCCCGAATAGCGCAGACCGCCATCGGCAATAAGGGGCACACCTGTTCCTTCCAACGCTTTTGCTACATCGTAGATGGCAGAAAGCTGGGGCACACCGACACCCGCAACCACACGTGTAGTGCAGATTGAGCCGGGACCTATACCCACCTTCACAGCGTCGGCACCTGCATCGGCAAGCATCTTGGCTGCCTCACCGGTTGCGACATTGCCTACTACTATATCAATTCCGGGGAACATTGCTTTAGCCTCTTTGAGCTTCTGTATAACACCGGCAGAGTGTCCGTGAGCCGTGTCTATGATGATTGCATCTACTCCGGCTTCGACGAGTGCGGCAATACGCTTCATCGCATCCTGTGTTACACCCACTCCGGCAGCTACGCGCAGACGTCCTTTGCTGTCCTTGCATGCCATTGGCTTGTCCTGTGCCTTTGTGATATCCTTGTAGGTGATAAGTCCCACGAGTTTGCCGTTTCCGTCAACCACGGGCAACTTCTCTATTCTGTTTTCCTTGAGGATTCTTGTTGCAAGCTCCATGTCTGTCTGTTGTGTGGTTACCACAAGATTCTCGCTTGTCATCACCTCGCTGATAGGACGTTCTACACACGATTCGAAGCGGAGGTCGCGGTTGGTAACGATACCTACAAGTTTCTTTTCGTCGTCCACTACGGGGATTCCGCCAATGTGATATTCTGCCATCAGGTCAAGTGCATCCTTTACCACTGCATTCACAGAGATTGTTACCGGATCGTAAATCATGCCGTTTTCTGCACGCTTGACGATTGCCACCTGATGAGCCTGCTCCTCTATCGACATATTCTTATGAATAACTCCGATACCTCCTTCGCGTGCTATGGCTATTGCCATTTTGGCTTCGGTTACGGTATCCATTGCCGCTGTCACAAAGGGAACATTCAAGGTTATGTTCTTGGAAAACTTTGTTTTCAAGCTAACATCCTTAGGGAGTACCTCTGAGTATGCAGGGACAAGTAAAAGGTCGTCAAATGTGAGACCGTCCATCACGATTTTGTCTGTAATAAAATTCATAAGATATATTTTTAGTTTGCCATTTCTGATATAAATTTAACACGTACGAGCCGTACCTCTTCTTCGCTGTATTCGGCACCTAACTCATCCATCGCATCATCGAGATTATCCGTATCGGAACTCTTGAAGTATGAATATATTTCGTCAATATTCTCCTCGTCCATTATCTCTTCGAGGAAATAGTCAATATTGAGTTTTGTGCCTGAATATACGATTGATTCCAGTTCGTCGAGCAGTTCCTCGAACTCCACGCCTTTGCTTATTGCAAGGTCGTCCAACGCCACCTTACGGTCTATTGCCTGTATGATGCTCACTTTTATCTTGGACTTGTTGACAACAGTGCGGACACGGAAATCGTCGGGACGCTCTATCTCATTCTCTTCGCAATGACGTTTGATTAGGGCACAGAACTCTTCGCCGTACCTCTTTGCCTTTCCGGCACCTACGCCTGTAATATTCTGCAGTTCTTCTATCTTTATGGGGTAGGTGGTTGCCATTGCCTCCAATGAGGGGTCCTGGAAAATCACATAAGGCGGCAGTTCCAACTGTTTGGCTATTTTCTTGCGAAGATTCTTGAGCATTGCATAAAGTTCGGGGTCTACCGCAAATGTGCCTCCTCCACGCATTACCACCTCTTCTTCGTCAAAGTCCTTATCCTCCACAATCTTGAACGACACGGGCTCTTCCAGGAACTCCTTGCCGGCATCGGTAATCTTCAGAAGACCGTAGTTCTCGACATCCTTGCTTATGTAACCGGCTATCAACGCCTGACGTACAACTGCGTTCCAACGTTTGACATCGTCGTCGGAACCACTGCCGAAACAGTCCAGTTCTTCGTGCTTGTGAGAGAGTATATCGTTGGTTTCTTTACCTACCAGCACATCTATCACATATTCTGCCTTGAAATTCTCCTTCAACGCGATTATTGCCTCCAAAAGACCTTCGAGCATATCCTGTGCCTCTATCTGCTTCTTGGGATTGAGACAGTTGTCGCAGTTTCCGCAATTCTCCACATCGAATGTCTCGCCGAAGTAGTGAAGAAGCAATTTACGGCGACATACCGACGATTCGGCGTATGCTGTTGTCTCTCTGAGCAGCTGACGGCCGATGTCCTGTTCTGCCAATGGCTTGCCTTCGAGGAATTTTTCGAGTTTCTGAAGGTCCTTGTTGTTGTAGAAAGCGATACATTGTCCTTCGCCTCCGTCGCGACCGGCACGGCCTGTCTCCTGATAGTATCCTTCGAGACTCTTGGGAATTTCGTAGTGTATGACATAGCGTACATCGGGCTTGTCTATTCCCATGCCGAATGCTATGGTTGCGACTATCACGTCTATCTTCTCCATGATGAAGTCGTCCTGTGTCTGCGACCTCATGGCTGAGTCCATTCCTGCATGATAAGCCTTTGCAGGGATGTCGTTTGCCTGGAGTATTTCGGCAAGTTCCTCTACTTTCTTGCGGCTCAGGCAGTATATGATTCCCGATTTGCCGGGATTGCTTTTTATGAACTTAATGATGTCTTTGTCTATGTTCTTGGTCTTGGGACGCACCTCGTAGTAGAGGTTGGGACGATTGAACGATGACTTGAAGTCCTTGGCCTTCTGTATGCCGAGACTCTTCTTTATATCATCACGCACCTTTGTGGTGGCTGTTGCTGTAAGGGCTATTATGGGAGCCGGACCTATTTCGTTTATTATGGGACGTATGCGACGGTATTCGGGACGGAAGTCGTGTCCCCATTCCGATATACAGTGCGCTTCGTCCACTGCATAGAAAGATATTTTTATTGATTTGAAAAACTCCACGTTATCCTCTTTTGTCAAGGATTCGGGAGCGACATAAAGCAGTTTGGTCTTGCCGGAGAGGACATCAGCCTTCACACCCTCTATCGCCTGCTTTGTCAGCGAGGAATTGAGGAAGTGTGCAACACCATCTGCCTCATTGAGGTTTCTTATTGCATCCACTTGATTCTTCATCAAGGCTATTAGCGGGGATATTACTATTGCCGTGCCATCCATTATCAACGATGGGAGCTGGTAACACAAGGACTTGCCTCCGCCTGTGGGCATCAGCACAAATGTATCATTGCCGTCAAGCAAATTCTTGATTACGGCTTCTTGATCCCCTTTAAATGTGTCGAAACCGAAATTCTTCTTAAGAACTTCTGTCAGATTATACTTTTTTGTCATTTCGCTATGTAAGGCAATATTTGGATAACAAAGTTATAAAACAACTACTGAATGGAGCAAATTTTTACGGATATATTTTTGGCTGTTTTTGCAAAAAACTTTATTATTTTCCACAAACAGAGGTTTAGAAGCTGTTTAAATTTATTTGAGAGCTATTTTATGTTTGCCAAGATGCCCTGTCGAAAGACCGACAGGGCATCTGTTGAAGCTGTTTTTGTTTATTCCGTAACAGGAGCGCTCAATTTGCTTTTGGACAACTGCTGTTCGGCATACTCCTTGGTTATACGGCACTCTTTCGTCGTTCCGGAGGGTATTTCGAACATTGTATCCATCATTATCGACTCCACAATAGACCTTAGACCGCGCGCGCCGAGCTTGTATTCAAGGGCTGTGTCCACTATATATTCGAGCACATCGTCATCGAATGTCAGTTTGACTCCATCCATCTCCATAAGCTTTACATATTGCTTGATGATGGAATTCTTGGGCTCGGTCAATATGTTGCGGAGCGCAGTACGGTCAAGCGGCTTGAGATGCGTGAGCACCGGCAGACGTCCGATTATTTCGGGGATAAGCCCGAATGCACGAAGGTCTTGCGGAAGAATATACTTCATTATATTCTCCTTGTCTATCGCCTGGGTATTGAGCACCGAGTTGTAGCCCACTACACGAGTATTCATTCTTTGGGCTATCTTGCGTTCTATTCCATCGAATGCACCGCCACAGATAAAGAGGATATTGCGGGTGTTTACGGGAATCATCTTCTGGTCGGGATGCTTGCGTCCGCCTTGTGGCGGCACATTCACGACAGAGCCTTCGAGCAGTTTCAGCAGTCCTTGCTGAACGCCTTCGCCGCTCACATCACGCGTGATTGACGGATTGTCGCCCTTTCGTGCTATCTTGTCTATCTCATCAATGAAGACTATGCCTCTTTCCGCCTCTTCGACCTTGTAGTCACAGACTTGGAGCAGACGCGTAAGCAGACTCTCAATGTCCTCGCCCACATAACCGGCTTCGGTCAAGACCGTTGCGTCCACTATCGTAAAAGGGACCTTCAGCAGACGGGCAATGGTACGTGCAAGTAGTGTCTTTCCGGTTCCGGTGCTGCCCACCATGATAATATTGCTCTTCTCTATCTCAACCTCGTCGCCGTTATCGGCCTGCATGAGACGCTTGTAGTGGTTGTAGACCGACACAGAAAGCACCTTTTTCGCGTCGTCCTGCCCTATCACATAGCTGTCGAGGAAAGCCTTTATTTCCTGAGGTTTAGGAAGCTCTCTGAGCTTAAACTCCGACTTCTCCCTCATTCCCTCTTCGCGAAAAATCCCATACGCCTGTTCTGCACACGAAGCGCATATAAAGCCGTATCTGCCGCTTATCAGCGTACCTGTTTCCGATTCGCTTCTGCCACAGAAGCTACAGCATATTCTTTTCGGTTTTTCTGCCATAGATCATTTACTTCTTTCGCACAAGAACTCTGTCTATCATTCCGTACTCGCATGCCTCCTGGGCTGTCATCCAATAGTCACGGTCGCTGTCCGCCCAAACCTTATCGTAGGGCTGGTGGCTATGGTCGGCTATGATTGTATAGAGTTCTTTCTTGAGTTTCTGTATCTCGCGCGCGGTAATTTCGATATCGCTGGCCTGCCCTTGCGCACCGCCCATAGGCTGGTGTATCATCACTCTGCTGTGAGTCAACGCAGAACGCTTGCCTTCGGTACCTGCAACAAGAAGCACTGCTGCCATGCTGGCTGCCATGCCTGTGCAGATTGTCGCGACATCACTGTTTATGTATTGCATGGTGTCGTATATACCGAGACCTGCACTCACTGAGCCGCCGGGAGAATTTATGTAGATGGAAATATCTTTTCCACTGTCAACCGAATCGAGATACAGCAGCTGTGCCTGCAAAGTGTTTGCTGTATAGTCGTCGATTGGTGTTCCCAAAAAGATAATTCTATCCATCATCAAACGCGAGAATACATCCATCTGAGTAACATTCAACTGTCTCTCTTCGAGGATATAAGGATTCAGATACTGCGATTGCGCTTTGAGCACATCGTCAAGCACCATGCTGTTTATGCCGAGGTGCCCGGCTGCAAATTTTCTAAAATCTTCTTTCATCTTTTTATAAATTATCTGTTTAGGCTTAAAGAACTGTTTGTTTCGAGATTGCTCAAAACAAACAGTTCTTTATATAATTCACGTATTTGTTATATTAATCGTTTTCTGCGACCTTTTTGTTGAAATCCTCAACAGAAACAGACTCCTCTACCAATGTAGCCGCCTCTTTGATTGCGCCGATGAGCTTTACATCGATTGCTCTGTTAACAAGCATCTCTTTTGACTTGCCCTGTTTTACAAGCTCCATCGCATAGTTCTCAAGAAGTTCGTCGGGTACATTGCCCATGCCGTACTGTGCAAATTGTGAACGGGTAACATCTTTTGCCGCTTCGAGGATATCTGCATCTTCGATTTTCACACCTGCATTCTTGACCAGTTGCTCCTTGATAAGATGCCATGTGAGTTCGTCGAGGCTCTTTGCAAATGTCTCGTCATCGATTGTAGCATTCTTGTCCTCCTTGTTGGCGAGCATAAGCTCTTTGAGGATAGGCTCTGCATACTCAAGTTTGCCCACGCGCTCAACAAGATAGCTGCGTGTATCGAGAAGAAGCTTATAGTCGCTCTCAACAGCGAAACGGGCTGCAATTTCCTCTTTGATACGTGCGCGGAACTCCTCCTCGGTCTTTACAGCATCCTTGCCGAATGCCGCATCGAATACAGCCTGATTGTACTCGCTTGCAACGAAGCGTGTAATCTCTTTGATTGTGAAGTTGAAGTCGCTCTTAATCTCGGCAGCCTTCTCCTTGTCAACCATAAAGAGTGATGCAAGCTCTGCTGCATGACCGTCGAATGCGACATTGGGGTTGAATGTTATTGTGTCGCCTACTTTCTTGTCGGCAAATAGAGTCTTCTGGTCGTCGTTCTTCATGTATGAAGGCATCATGACTGCCTCTTTGACATCAATACCGCCTTCAACCACCTCTACAAGTGCGCCCTTGAGCATATCACCGCTCTCATATGAGTCAACCTGCTTGTACTCGCCGCAACGCTGCGCGTATGCTTTTGCCTGACCGTCAATCATCTCTTCGGTGGGCTCTATGAGGTAATAAGGTATTTTGTCCTCTTTTGTAAGAGTTGCGTCAAATTTGGGAGCCAATGCAATACGGAACTCGAAATCGAAATCCTTGCCGTTTACAAGATCCAATGTGCTCTGCTGCTCCTCATCGGGAAGAGGCTCACCCAAAATGTCAACGTTGTTCTCTCTGATATATTCGTATATTTTTGTCTGAAGCAGTTTGTTTATCTCCTCTGCCTTGACTGCTGTACCGTACTGTTTCTTTATCAAGCCCATAGGAACCATTCCGGGACGGAAGCCGGGGATATTGGCCTTCTGTCTGATGTTTTTAAGGGTTTTCTCAACCAATGCAACGTAGTCAGCCTCTTGTACGCTCACTACCAAACGGGCGCTTGTTGCGTCCTGATCTTTCAAAGTAAAATTCATATAATAAATTTATTTTAATTATCCTTAATTTAATAGGTATATTTGAATAGAACTGCAAAAGTAAGACATATTAGGCATATTTTCAAAAAAAAATCGCCATTTTTGCTTGTACTGACTTTTTTTTGGCACAAAACAGCATTGTATCTCGTCAAGGAACTTTCTAAGATTCATCGTAAAGCGACGAGGAGAATTGTATAAATTTCGACAAAAACAATTGGATATATCATGCAAAATCAAGACATTTGCATATCAAAGCCTAAAATCGTACAATAAATACAAAAAACAATAATCATCTAACCACGAACAAGCACATGAAAAGAAATCAGTTCTTATTCTTTTTCAGGCTGTTGTTGCCCGTTCTTGTACTGTTCTGCAACAGTACGGCGCTATGGGCCATAACAGAAGTACACGTTGAGAAGGCAGGTACACTTTCGACCCTGCTTGCTACAAGTGAATCAACTCTGAAGATTACCGGTTCCATCAACGGAACAGACATCAAGTATCTGCGCGGACTCATCAACGGCGGAACAGTTACCGGCCTCGACTTGTCCGAAGTTGCCATTGTCAAAGGCGGTGAAGCCTATTTCGAAAGCTACACCACGGACGACGACGTCATCGGCCATTCAATGTTCAAAGACATCAAGAACCTCAAGTACATCGAACTGCCTGCCACTGCTTACACAATCCAGGCTTGTGCATTCTCCGGTTCGGGACTGCGAAAGATTGACATTCCGAACAGCGTTTCAAGCATAGGAGGAGACGCTTTTGCCTACTGCAGTTCGCTGGATTCGGTAATCATGGGACGCCGCGTATCGAACCTCGGACAAGGAGTATTCTACTCATCAAGTGTAAAGTTTGCATACATCAAGCCAATCACACCTCCGGGCACTCCCGCCTACTTTTTCTCTTCGAAACCCAAGATAATGGTTTACACCGACGCGCTCGACGACTACAAGCAGAGCGGTTGGAGCAACTATTACGGCTCGATTGTCGGAGGACTGGAAGAGATATATCCTCTGGAAGCAGACCCCGCAGACATTGTAAACAAGTTGCGCGAAACATTCTTCGAGGATGCAGCCTGCACCCGACTCAAAGCCGAATATCTTGCCATGAGCGACGAGGAGTTGGCTGCTGCAATGACCACAGTCGGAATGCCCTCCTTCATGGCAGACATTGCCATAAAGCTGAAGAACGAAGATTGGGCTGAATACGAGAAAGACTTCCGTATCCACAGCTACAAGGCATTCAGCGATGCAAACTACTGGAACGAAAAGATGAGAAGCACAGGCGGCTCATACATGGGCAACCCCACCGGCATCTACTCCGGTAATCTTGAATCGCTTTACGTCTTTGTAGACAGCGACATACCCGCCGATGCCACTCTGTACATGGCAGGATGCATGGGCAACCATCTAATCAACAATGCAAAAAGCGGCAAGGAGCTCAAGAAGGGATTGAACATCATAGACGGCGACAAGAACGCACTCTATTACATCCTGTACACCGCCGACACCAAATCGAAGACAAAGACTCTTGACGAGTGGCCCGAAATAAAGATTCACATCGAGGGCGGCAAAGTGAACGGCTACTATGATGTTGCTCGCAAAAGCGACAGCGATTACGTAAAACTGCTCAACAATGCAACACATGAACTCTTCACCGTAAAGAGCGAGCACGCGCTATTCAACTTCCAGACCTCGGCGTATAAAGAGGTATGGCCCAGCACCATCGACCGCAGCATAGAATGGTTCGACAGCCTCACTGTATGGCAGCAGGAACTTATGGGATATTGCGCGACTGTAGCCAACGGCATGCGCGACTATGCTCCACACAACCTTTCGGGCGGCGAGGCAATTGCTCCCTTGTTCTACAACAACCCCAACTTTGCAATTCAGGGCGATGCAAACTCTGCCGGCTATGCAAACTCAAGCACCTACCGTACAATGTACAACTCTGTCGAGTGCATTAGAAACTCATTTGACGTGAACCGCAGCAATATAGACGAATGGTGTGCAGGTCATGAGTGCGGACACAACAATCAGGGAACCATCAACCTTGAGGCTTGCGGAGAGGCTTCGAACAACCTTTTCGCCAACGTCTGCCGTCTCCTCTTCGGCCGCAACATGTCTTCGGGCTCTTCGCTCTCTTTTGTAATGAACGAATATGCAAACGGTACATATTTCTCGGTACGCGATTTAGGAACAAGACTGCGTATGTACTATCAGCTCTATCTCTACTACCATCAGGCACGCAAGAACACATCCTTCTACCCCAACCTGTTCAAGGCATTGCGCGAGGACCCCATGAAACTCTACAGCAGCAATGGCAACGGCAAGAACGGTTCGCTCAAGTTTGTGCGCAAGGCGTGCGAGGTTGCACAGGAAGACCTCTCGGACTTCTTCAGAGCATGGGGATTCTTTGAGCCGGTCGAGAAGCTGAAAATCGAGGATTATGGCAACTACACAATGACCGTAACTGAATATCAGATAAACAAGACTCTCGAAGAGATTTCAAAGTATCCCAAGAACCGCACCATCCTCTTCGTAGAGGACAGAACTGCCACAATGCTTACCAACGACTTCTTCCAAGCAGCAGGCAAGGTACGCAACGGATATGACGAGCTCGGACAGTACGGCGACCTCGGTCAGTTCACAGACTTCATGGACGAGGATGCAGAGCCTTCAAGCTACACCTACATACAGTCTGACTCGCTTTACCGTATGACCGGCAGCGGCGGTATAGGATTCCTGATGCTCGACAAGGACAGCAATTTCGTCTATGCGGCAAATTCTTTGGATTTCTGCATCCCCGGCAGCATCGGTACAGATTTCACCATATACTCTGTGGATGCCGACGGCACACTGCACGAGGTTGAGAAAGCCGGCGACGGCACAGAATATATAACACTTACCACAGCCGGAACATTGCCCGATTCAATTTCGGGTTCAGCCATCAAGGCTGTCATCAGCGGTCCCATAAACGGTACAGACATAAAGCATATGCGTACTCTTGTAAACGACAGCAGTCTGTCGTCAATCGACCTGTCCGACGTGCAAGTGAAAAGCGGCGGTCTCGCATATTACGGAACGACTAAAAGCGTAGCCAACGTAATAAACAACTATTCATTCTACAACTGCTACAACCTCACAAGCATTGTTCTGCCGAAGAGCATCACAAGAATCGGAAGCAACGCCTTTGCAAACTCCGGCATTAAGGGGGTGGTCATTCCCGACAATGTGGTTACCGTCAACGGAGATGCGTTTGCATATTGCAAAAGCCTGACTACCGTAACCGTTGGCTCTAAAGTGAAGACTATGGCACAAGGTGTATTCTATAGTTCACCCGTAAAGGATGCATACGTTGCCCCGTTGACACCTCCGAGCGTCTCCGCCTACCTTTTCTCAAGCAAACCTGTCATACACGTATATGCCGAAGCATTGGCTGCCTACAAGGCATCTGATTGGGCACAATATGGCACCATTGTAGGAGACCTCGACAACTACACTTCAATTGAGCAGCCGAAAGAGGACCCTGACAACGGCAGCACAGCACCTGTATACGACATATTTGGACGCAAAGTCGCAAATCCGATTCCGGGAGTCATTTATATACAAGGCGGCAAGAAGTTCATTGCAAAGCCATAAGACTTTAACCTCGAAAGAATAAAAGAATGTGTGCAATTGTTTCTTATGCAATTGCACACATTCTTTTATTCTTGAATGAAGGTCCTATAAAACGCCAATCATGGAACCCTCTGCGGGAATCAGTCCATTGCGCGGGGGTCGTCTTCCTGAAAGACTTTTTTGCGCAGTTCGAATGTACTGCCGAGATACTTCTCGCGGACTACGGGATTATTGGCAAGCACTTCGGGAGTACCTTCGAAAAGGATGCGTCCTTCGAAAAGCAGATAGGCGCGGTCGGTGATATTCAAGGTCTCCTGCACATTGTGGTCGGTAATGAGGATACCGATATTCTTGTCCTTGAGCTTCCACACTATATACTGGATGTCTTCGACTGCTATCGGGTCTACTCCGGCAAAGGGCTCATCGAGCATGATGAACTTGGGGTCTATAGCAAGACAGCGGGCTATCTCTGTACGTCGGCGCTCGCCGCCGGAGAGACGGTCGCCGAGGTTCTTTCTCACCTTTTCGAGACGGAACTCCTTTATGAGGCTTTCGAGTTTCTCGCGCTGATACTCCTTGGGCTTGTCCGTAAGTTCAAGCACTGAAGCGATATTGTCCTCTACCGTCATCTTGCGGAAGACGCTTGCCTCCTGGGCAAGATAGCCTATTCCTATGCGGGCACGCTTGTAGACGGGATATTTTGTTATCTCGGTATCGTTCATGAATATGCGGCCGCCGTTGGGCACGACAAGACCGGTGGTCATATAGAAAGAGGTTGTCTTTCCCGCTCCGTTGGGACCGAGAAGACCTACGATTTCTCCTTGTTTAACATTAAAGGAGACATTGTTTACCACAGTACGCTTGCCGTATCTCTTTACAAGATTTTCGGCTTGAAGCACCATCTGTTCACCTGCGGGGATATTTATTTCGTTGTCTGCCATTATAATAAATGTGTGTATATCTCAATATTCGTAGCGAAGATACTATAAAATTCTTTTACTCCAAAGTGTAGGGAGGTTCTATTGTTTGACATGCAGGCTACATGTTTACATAAGAAGTGAGGACGAAACAGTTTTGTCCGCCGTCGTACTTCATCTGCAGGAAATATGCCGACGAGAATATCACTCGCAAGTTTGCCACCAAGCCCTTCTTGTAGAGCATGGAGTATCCGGCATTGGCTATGAAACGTTTGTTTATGTAGCCGCCGACTACCTGAAAACGGTCGGTATGCCTTGTACCCGCTTGCTGGAACATGTTGTCCCACGTGGCATCGACCGACAGGTTCGAAGGGAGCTTGACTGTTGCTGCAAGCCCGTGGGAGTATTTGCCTGTGCGGGTATTGAAGATGGAGCGGGAAAGGAGATAATATCGCTTGGCATATGAGAACTCAAACCACGCTTGCGGAACAAATGCCTCCTGCTTTATATTGTATTGTGCAAACGCTGCGCCCTTAAGCCACGAAGCTATGTCGTGCTTGTAGCTTATGTAGGGGGAGGAGTTTACAGAGCCGTCATCGAAATTGAATGTCAACGGCAACGATATGCGGTAGCGCGCCGACTGCACAGTTCCGTCAAGTATTTGCGAGTATGAGGCAATGGAGAAGAGTGCAAAGAGCGTTGCAAGCAGATATTTTTTCAGTTGTGTCCGGTTCATATTCATTGTTTTATAGATTAAGCCAATTTTTGGGATTGAGTTTTGTCTTTCCGTTCCGTATCTGGAAGAGCATTGAAGTGTCGCCGTCGGCATCTGTCGCAATATCTGCAAGGGTGTCGCCGGCTTTCACCTTGTCGCCTTTGCTTACTCTGACATTTGCCAGTTTTGAATAAACGGTTATGTACGTACCATGCTTCACAAGAAGAAACACATACTCGTGGTCGCCATACACTCCCATCACTTCGCCACGGAAGATTGCTCTCGCCTTTGCACCTTTCTTGCAGGCGAAGGTTATTCCGCCGAGGTCGATGTTGACGTTTCCTTTTCCTGTAACAGCACGTTGCAGACCATAGGAGTTTATCATGCGATAGGGGCCTGTTACGGGGACGGGCAACCTGCCTTTGTTTTGCAGGAACGAACCACTCTGCTGCTTTAAGGATTCTGTATTGTCGGAAAGCATCTCTTTTTCTTTCACAGTGGTCGCCGGTTGCTTTCCGGAGGTTGCTTTCCGTTCCGAAGGAGAGTCTTTCTCTTTTTTGGCTACTGTTCCTTTAGCTTGCTTGCGCTTTTTCTGCGCTTCGGCTTTGCGACGCGCCTCAAGTTCCTCTGCCTTGCGACGGGCTTCAAGTTCTTCGGCTATGGCTTTATCTATTGCAGCATTAAGCCCGTCAAGCTCTTTGCGGCGACGGTCGAGTTCTTTCTTTACGGCAGCATTCTCGCGTTTAAGTTCGGCAATGAGGGTACGCTGCTTTTCTTCGAGCCCTTTGAGCTTTGCCTGCTCCTCTTTCTGTTCCTCGATAGATGCGCTCTTCTGCGCCCGCACATTTTCAGCTTCTGTACGTTTGGATTGCAGAGCAGCAATATTCGCTTTCAGCGTCTCGGCATGTTTGCGATGAGCATTCATATACTCGCGAGCATATCGGTAGCGATGAAGCATCTTGTTGAAATCTTCAGCAGAGATTATAAACAGCAGTTTATCCTGGAGTGTGCCGTAACGGCGCGCTCTGGAGAGCGCCGCAGCATACTCTTTCTTGGATTTTTCGACCTTTGCTTCATCTTCGGATATCTCTTTATCGAGAAAGGTTATTTCCGTGTCAATGGTCTTCAGTTCCTTCGAAAGCAAATCTATCAGTGTCTTCTGTTCGTCGGCTTGCGCCGTCAAGGATTGCAGTCTTTTCATTTTGGATGCAACATCCTTTTCTGAGGAAGAGAGTATGTTCTCTTTCTCTTTTATCTGTTGCTTCAATCGCTTGACACGGTTGCGCATATCCTTGACTGTGTTACGTTGCGCCGGCAGCGGCGCAAGGAACAGCAGCAAGAATATAGCCGTCAGTATTATTCTGATTCTGTGCATCGTCGTTTGTCCGTAATTATTGGTTCTGGTTGTTCAGGAGTTTGTGAAGGTCTATCTCTTCATACGAAGCGGTATCTGTTGTACGATTGAGTTTGAAAGGAGATTCTTTGATGTTGCTCAACTGAAGCTGAAGATTTATGTCTCCTGCCGAAAAATGCAGACGAGAGGGGCGTGGGCGTGTCTCAGCGGCAACAAAGCCGGAGTAGTTGCAATCGACATTCAGACGTTGTGCATATTTGCCTTGTGTCAGTACCAGATTGCCTTCGCCGGGTGCAATATGAAAGCTGTATTCTATATTTTTGCTTGCCGCGCTGAGTATCAGTTCGCCATTGGCGGAAGTTATGTCCATCTTGTCAATTGCCTTGTCTGCCGATGCTCCATCGGGCGAGAAGACTTCGTTCAGCAGAATGGCTTCGAGCTTTCCATAGTCGAGTCCGAGTTCGTTGAATGTCTCTATTCCGTTGTACCGCAATTTGGCATACTTGCGTCCTAAACGGTAAACGAAAAGTGCTTCATCGGGCGTTATTTCGATGCGCGCCACCTCTATTATGCCTCCTAAGGCATTTATGCTTATAAGGATGCCTTCGCCGCGCTTTATCTTGAGATTCCCGCCGGCAGAAAACTCTTTGCCCTTAAGATTGGCACTCAGCTTTACTTTCGCACTCAGATATTTTGTCTCTGTCTTTACGGGCGGCAGATTCTTTATCTCTTTAAGGGTGATGCCGCCTGTCGCATATGTCTGCTTTGACGAGCGGCAAGCATTGAGCGCAGTCAGTGTCAGTGCCAGAAGCAGCAGGCATGCTATATGCCGTATTCTATTTCTTTTTCTTTCCATCGGGGATATATCGTTTTTTCTTAATCTTGCGTTTCAGTATTTTTGAGTCGTCGCCACGCATTTGAGCCTCTGTCCAACAATCGAGAGCGCGTTCAATATCTCCGCACCGGGCAAAAATATCTCCGCAGTGGCTATACTCTACCGCACTCATCTCTTCGTTCACGATCATCAGCTTTTCGGCATACGCCATTGCCTCCTTGTAGCGTTCCTGCTTGAAAAGCACCCACATGTATGTGTCAATGTATATGGGATTTTCGGGTTCCTCCTGAATGGTTATGAGGCTCATCTCCTCGGCACGTTCAAGGGCACTGTCGGCTTGCGCAAGATAGTAGGCGTAGTTGTTGAGCACCAGTATGTTGCGAGGATTGTACACTAAAGCCGAATCGTAGGCTTCGAGAGTGGCTGCCCGGTTGCCTAATTCGTGTTCTGTATCGCCAAGAAGGGTGTATAGTTCGGAGACGAGTTTCTCCTCAGTATCCTCTGCACGTCTCTTCAGTCCCTGCCGAAAGATTTCTGCCGCTTCGGCAGGCTGTTTCTTCAGATAGCTGGCAAGACCACGGTAATAGTAGAGCTGCAGCATTTCCGGGTTATACAGAATGGCTGTGTCGGCACGGGATATTATTTCGTCATAATTTTCGTGCTTTATTGCATAGCCCAGAAGCTTCAATTGTGCCATTTTGTTCTCAGGCTCCATTTGAAGGATTCTGTTGAGTACGGGGACAGTCTTTTCTTCGTCTGCATTTACAATTGAAAGATAGTGGGCATAGAGTACAGCAGTAGGCAACTGTTTGCCGGGCAAAGATATTAGTTTCTGGAAGAGGTTGTCGATGTATAAACTGTCTGCATCGCTCTTTGCCATTCCGGGAAGCGCCTTTGCCAGCAGTTCGGAGCGCGCCTCAGGCGATACGCCGGGATTCATGAGCAGATTTTCGAATTCAACCCTGAAGAGCGAGTCGTTACCAGCCATCCTGTGAAGATTGACCATTGCCAACTGTCCGTGTGTATTGCCGGGCTCTTGGCTAAGCACACCCTCATATATCTCGCGGGCACGGGAATAGTTCTCATTGTGAAGATAAACATCTCCTAAGAGCACCCAGAAACGGAGGTCTTCGGGATTGGCGTCTACAAGTTTTTCAGCCTCTTCAACTGCACGGGCAGAGTCCTCCATCAACAGGCAGATGTTATACTTCTGCATGCTTATCTGTTCGTTCTTGCCCTCTTTGCGTTCGTAGTCGTCGAGGGCTGAAAGGGCTTTGTCGTACTCTTTCTCCTCGCTGTAATACCCCGAAAGGATAAGATGAATTTCGGAGTTCGCAGGGAAGTCGGCAGCCATACTTTCGTAAACGGCTATTGCATCGCTGCGCTGACCATTGTTCTCATATGCGCTCGCCAATATCTGACGGTACCAGAAATTGGCAGGCTCCTCCTTGACTGCACGCTGCATCATTTGCAGTGCCTCGTTCTTTTTGCCGAGAAACATATAGTATGTGGAAAGTTCGAAGAGCACGGAGGGAGACGATGGCGCAAGCGAGAGACAATGCTCGAACATTTCGAGGGCTGCATCGTGTGCGCCCTGTTCTCTGAGTGCCAATGCCTGCAGATAGTAATAGTCGAACGCACGGCGATGTTCGGGAGCTGCGCCATGTGCCGGCCTTATGCTATCGGGGGGCACGGCTGCACTTATCGGAAGCTGCAGTGCACCGATAAGGAAGATTGCTATCGTGTATATGAGCCGACGAATGTTCATGTCAATCAAACTCCTGTATGTCCAAAGCCACCTGCGCCACGGGTTGTCGCGTCGAGGCTTTCACACTCCACCCATTCTGCTTGCTCATGGCGTGCAATAACCATTTGGGCTATGCGTTCGCCATCGGTTATTTCAAAGGGAGTGTCAGAGAGGTTTACCAATATCACGCATATCTCGCCACGATAATCGGCATCAATGGTTCCGGGAGAATTCAACACTGTTATACCTTTCTTGATGGCAAGACCGCTGCGTGGACGCACCTGCGCCTCATATCCTTCGGGCAGTGCCATATAAAGTCCTGTGGGGATAAGCGCTCTCTGAAGCGGTGCAAGGACTACGGGGGCATCTATATTGGCTTTCAGGTCTACTCCCGCCGACTGTGATGTGGCATATTCGGGTAGCTTGTGCTTTGACTTGTTTATTATCTCTATTTTCATGACTGTCTGTTTGCGGTTGTTTTAACTTGTGCAAATATAGCAACAAACGAGCGAGAAATATCAAGCTTGCTTCAATATTTTTCACAGCGAGTGCAGTCTATTTTCGAGGTTACCTCAAATATATAAACAAACGAGCGAAAAAATCAGAAGTGAACCCCAAAGTTTTTATCCAAACTTTGGGGTTCACTTCTGTATTTTCTAAAAACTTTATTTTTCGTTGCTCGAATAGAAGACCTTGTGTGCACCAGTCTTCAGTTCTATCAGTTCGGGGTTCTGCTTGGCAAACGATTCTATGTATCTCAAGCGCTTGTCTTCCATTATCTCGTCTACTGCTATCAGGATTCCGGTCTCTTCTACGTTACCAAACTCTGTATTTACAGCAGTTCCGAATGTACGCATAGTGGGAGAGAGGTTCATATAGGCATTTACCAACGGAGGGATATTGTAGCCCAATGCGCGTATTTCGCGGTTGAGAATCTTGTAATCTTCGACAAATGTATCTTCACTGAAGATTGCTTCAAGCTCTTTCTCGTCGGTCTCCAATTGGAGAGGCGCCATAGGAACTATCAGCTTGTCGGGGTCGGCGAAATGTTTCTTCAGGAAATAGAGTATCATGTCGCGTCCCTGCTTATGGTACGACGGATACATTGTTACCTTTCCGAACAGATATTTCACATTAGGCAGCACTACTGTGAGCGCGCCCAATCCGTCCCACAGGTTGTCGAGGGCGAAAAGGCTCTTGGAACCCATTCTTGTCGACTGGTATTCGAGTGTTACGAACGAACGTCCAAGTTCAATTGTCTCCGGAAGAATCTCTTCGATGAAACGTTTTGAGAAATGAAACATATTGTGGGCTGTTGCAAGAATCGGTGTTCCATCTTCTTCGAAACGGACATCAGAGCCGACGATGAAGCGATAGCCGCCGATTATGTCATTTGCTTCCGGATTCCATACAATCAGCTGCTTGTAGGGTTTCTCCATTGTGTCGAACTCGTCGATATCCATAGAGAGCCCCGTTCCGCCTCCTGCTGCGCGGAATGCAATTTCGCGCAAACGGCCTATCTCTCTCATCACATTGGGAGAGTCGGCTGCCGTGAGAACATAAATTTCGTTCTTGCTGCGGTTAGTGAAACGTAAGCGTTTGTCTTCTGTAAGTTCGGCTTTGAGCAGTTCCACCGGAACCGGTGCTATTATATCTTCCATGTTGCGTGTGTGTTAGTGTCTGTTTAGTGAATATACGATATCTTGCACATATTGCGCCCACTCATTGGCGGTCTTAGACTTGTCGAAAGTCTCCCAAGGTATCGGCTTGCCTATTGTTACCTTGAAGGTCTTGCCGCGGTTCTTGAACATCTCGTCTGCCAGATAGAGCATTGCTATATTGAATTTTATGCCAAGCATCTTGTTAAGATTGGCGAGATTGTAAAAGAAATCGGAATTGCGGCCTTCGAAATGAATAGGTATTATATCTCTCTGTGTCTGCACGCTTTTTGTTATGAATGTCTTTTTCCACTCAAGGTCGCGGATAACTCCGTTTGTGCGCCGCGAACAGATACCGGCGGGAAACATAAGGATGTGATTCTCGGACTTGAAGGCTTCGTCAACCTGACGGGGAAGATTCTTTGCCTGGCGTCCTGTCTTGTTAACCGGGATAAAAAGAGATTTAAGCTGGGGAATATTCATCAACAAGTCGTTGACAAGATATTTTATCCTTTCGTTGTAGTGCTTGCCAAGTATCATGCCCAACCCCATGCCATCGAGTGCTCCCAACGGGTGATTGCTCACAAATGTATGCCATCCCTCAGAGGGGAGGTTTTCCTTGCCTTCTACCTCGAAGCTGTTGTCGAAGAAACGGAAAAAGTCTTCTATGAATTCTACGCCAAATGTTTCCTGCTCATTCTCAAGGAAACCGTTCAATTCCTCTTGATGCACTATTTTCTTTAGATAAGATACCAAAAAACCGGGCACGTAGCGCGCTTTCTTGCCGGCCTTGCTCGCAAGGATAGCATCTATATCTATCAACATTTTTTCGCTCATGGGCTTATAGGCATTTGTTAGTTCATGCAAAAATATGATATATTTTTCAGATAATGAAATTTTAACATATAAAATAACAGCAGAAAGAGACGGGACCGTTTGCCGATCCCGTCTCTTTCTGCTGTTATTTTATGTTGGCTTATTCTTCGTCCTCGTCTTCTACATCTGAGAAGTCAAGTACATTCTTTCTGTTTGCCATCATGCGCTCGTAATCCTCTTTCGAACCGACAACGATTCGTCTGTATTCGCGCTGTCCTGTTCCTGCGGGAATCAAGTGTCCGCAGATTACATTCTCCTTCATACCGAGGAGGAAGTCCTTCTTCATGTTGATTGCAGCTTCGTTGAGTACCTTTGTGGTCTCCTGGAACGATGCAGCCGAAATGAAGCTTGTTGTCTGAAGCGCAGCACGTGTGATACCCTGGAGTATCTGTGTTGAGGTTGCAGGAACGGCATCGCGCGCTACTACCTGCTTGAGGTCGCGACGCTTGAGCATACTGTTCTCGTCGCGGAGCTTACGGGCTGTTACTATCTGACCAACCTTGAGATTATCTGAGTCTCCGGCATCGGTTACAACCTTTTTGCCCCAGATGTGGTCGTTCTTCTCCTGGAATTCGAGCTTGTCGACAATCTGAAGTTCGAGGAACTGTGTATCGCCGGGCTCGTTTATCTGAACCTTGCGCATCATCTGACGCACGATAATCTCGAAGTGCTTGTCGTTGATCTTAACACCCTGTGAACGGTACACATCCTGTGCCTCGTTGACGATATATTCCTGTACGGCGGTGGGACCCTTGATTGCAAGAATGTCCGAAGGTGTGATTGCGCCGTCCGACAAAGGTGTTCCGGCACGTACATAGTCGCCGTCCTGTACAAGAATCTGTTTTGAAAGCGCCACAAGGTATTTTTTCTCGTCACCGACCTTAGAGGTAACGACAATCTCACGGTTACCACGTTTGACCTTGCCCATTTTCACTTCACCGTCAATTTCGGAAACAACTGCGGGGTTAGAGGGGTTACGTGCTTCGAAGAGCTCGGTTACACGGGGGAGACCACCGGTGATGTCACCGGCATTACCGAACACGCGAGGTATCTTCACAAGAATATCACCGGCTTTGAGCAACTGCTTGTTCTCGATGACTACGTGTCCACCTACGGGAAGGTTGTAGTTGTGGAGCACATTGCCATCCTCGTCCATTATGCGGACGGTAGGTATCTTGTTCTTGTCGCGAGACTCGATGATTACAATCTCCTGAAGACCTGTACTCTCGTCAGTCTCTACCTTGTAGGTTACATTTTCAATAACTGACTCGAAGTCTACTATACCTGCAACTTCGGTTACGATTACGGCGTTGAAGGGGTCCCATGTAGCAACCACTTTTCCGGGCTGTACAAGTTCATCCTCTGAAACATAGAGTTTAGAACCGTAAGGTATATTGTGTGTAGAGAATGCGATTCCTGTGTTGACATCTATGAAACGTACTTCGCTCAATCGGCTGACAACAATCTTTACAGGACTTCCGTCTGCCTCGAACGCATTTACGGTACGCAATTCATCGAACTTGACACGAGACTCATGCTTAGCCTTGATGCTTGCATCTGCTGCGATGTTGGCAGCTGTACCACCGGCGTGGAATGTACGGAGTGTAAGCTGTGTACCGGGCTCACCGATAGACTGTGCTGCAATGACTCCGACTGCCTCGCCCTTCTCGACCATGCGGCTTGTTGCAAGGTTGCGTCCATAACATTTTGCACAGACACCATGCTTAGACTCACAAGTCAATACAGAACGTATTTCGACACTCTCGATGGGAGATTTTTCTATCTTGTCGGCGATTGTCTCTGTTATGAGTTCGCCTGATGCTACAAGGAGTTCGCCTGTTACCGGGTCTATCACGTCGTGGACAGATACGCGGCCAAGAATACGCTCACTGAGTGTGGCAATAACTTCGTCGTTGTTCTTGAGTGCTGTACATACAAGACCACGCAATGTGCCGCAATCCTCCTCGTTGATGATTACATCGTGCGATACGTCCACAAGACGGCGTGTCAGATAACCGGCATCGGCAGTCTTAAGCGCTGTATCGGCAAGACCCTTGCGGGCACCGTGTGAAGAGATAAAGTACTCAAGCACCGAAAGTCCCTCCTTAAAGTTCGAAAGAATAGGGTTCTCGATAATCTGTGCACCCTCTGAACCGGCTTTCTGGGGCTTCGCCATAAGACCACGCATACCTGAGAGCTGACGAATCTGGTCCTTAGAACCACGGGCACCTGAGTCGAGCATCATATATACCGAGTTGAAGCCCTGATCGTCGGCGGAGATTGTCTTCATGAGCACATTTGCAAGGTCGGCATTCACGTGTGTCCACTCGTCGACTACCTTATTGTAACGCTCCTTGTCGGTGATAAGACCGAGGTTGTATTCTGCAAGAATCTCCTCAACCTTTTCGTTACCCTTGCGTACAAGTTCTTCTTTCTCCTTAGGAATGATAACGTCGTCGAGGTTGAATGACAAGCCGCCCTTGAACGCCATCAGATAACCCAAGTTCTTGATTCCGTCGAGGAATTCTGCCGAACGTGCAACACCTACGCGCTTGATTACCTCGCTGATGATGTCGCGGAGAGATTTCTTTGAGATGATTGTGTTTACGTAACCCATTTCGCGTGGAACAATCTGGTTTACGATAACGCGGCCCACTGAAGTCTCACGAAGGACATTTATGTAGTTGCCCTCTTCGTCGCGGTCTTCTACAAGGACCTTTACGGGTGCGTGAATGTCCACGCGTCCCTGGTTGTACGCGATGAGCGCCTCTTCGGGACCGTAGAATGTCATTCCGTGTCCCTTTGCACCCTCGCGGAGTTTTGTGATATAATAGAGTCCGAGAACCATATCCTGTGAGGGTACGGCAATAGGAGCACCATTCGAAGGATTAAGTATATTGTGCGACTGCAACATGAGCATCTGAGCCTCAAGCACGGCTTCGTTGCTCAAAGGCAAGTGGACAGCCATCTGGTCACCGTCGAAGTCGGCGTTGAACGCAGTACATGCAAGGGGGTGCAGCTGAATTGCCTTGCCCTCAATCATCTTGGGCTGGAATGCCTGGATACCGAGACGGTGAAGTGTCGGCGCACGGTTGAGCAATACGGGGTGTCCTTTCATTACATGCTCAAGGATGTCCCAAATTACAGGTTCGCGGCGGTCAACCATCTTCTTGGCTGATTTCACGGTCTTTACAATTCCGCGCTCGATGAGCTTACGTATGATGAACGGCTTGTAAAGCTCTGCTGCCATAAGCTTGGGAAGTCCGCACTCGCCCATCTTCAGCTCAGGACCGACAACGATTACCGAACGTGCCGAGTAGTCGACACGCTTACCGAGAAGGTTCTGACGGAAGCGTCCCTGCTTACCCTTCAGGCTGTCTGAGAGGGATTTCAAAGGACGGTTTGCCTCTGACTTCAACGCGCTCGCCTTGCGTGAGTTGTCGAATAGAGAGTCTACCGCCTCCTGAAGCATACGCTTCTCGTTGCGGAGGATTACCTCAGGAGCTTTTATTTCGAGCAGTTTCTTGAGACGGTTGTTACGGATGATGACACGACGATAGAGGTCGTTGAGATCGGATGTCGCGAAACGACCGCCGTCAAGGGGTACCAAAGGACGCAATTCGGGGGGAATTACGGGGATTACGGTCATAATCATCCATTCGGGACGGTTGCGTCCGCCGGATGCCGCCATTGAGGAACGGAATGACTCTACCACCTGAAGGCGCTTGAGTGCCTCATTCTTGCGCTGCAGCGACATGTCTGTATTTGCACGGTTACGCAGTTCGAAAGAGAGTGCATCGAGGTCGATTCTTGCAAGAAGGTCCTGAATTGCTTCGGCACCCATCTTGGCAATGAACTTGTTGGGATCGCTGTCGTCCAACTCTTCGTTTCCGGCAGGCAGATTGTCCATTATGTCGAGATATTCGTCTTCGGTAAGAAGCTGATTGGGTGTAACACCGCTTGTTACCACATTTTCCTTGCCGATTACCTCCTGACGCGCATCGCTTTCCTTGCGCATCATGACACCGGGCTGTATTACGATATATTTCTCATAATATATTACCGCGTCAAGGCTTTTGGTGGGAAGTCCGAGAAGATAACCGATCTTGTTGGGAAGCGAACGGAAATACCAGATGTGGGCTACGGGCACTACGAGTTGTATGTGTCCCATACGTTCACGACGGACTTTCTTCTCTGTTACCATCACACCGCAACGGTCACAGACGATACCTTTATATCTGATACGCTTGTATTTGCCGCAATGACATTCGTAGTCTTTAACAGGGCCGAAGATGCGCTCACAGAACAATCCGTCACGCTCAGGCTTGTATGTACGGTAGTTGATGGTTTCGGGTTTCAACACCTCGCCACTTGAACCACTGAGGATTTCCTGCGGAGAGGCTAATCCTATGGTGATTTTTGTGAAATTATTTTTTGTCTTAGTTTCTTTTCTGAAAGCCATAATACTATATTGACAAACGTGATGGAATTATTATTCGAATGATATACTCAAGCCCAATCCGCGAAGCTCGTGCAACAACACATTGAGTGATTCGGGTATTCCGGGTGTAGGCATTGCATCGCCTTTGACGATTGCCTCGTATGCCTTTGAACGGCCTACAACATCGTCGGACTTGATTGTCAGAATCTCCTGAAGGATGTGTGCTGCGCCGAATGCTTCGAGCGCCCAAACCTCCATCTCTCCGAAACGCTGGCCACCGAACTGCGCCTTACCGCCGAGAGGCTGCTGTGTAATGAGCGAGTACGGACCGATTGAACGGGCATGCATCTTGTCCTCTACCATGTGGCCGAGCTTGAGCATGTAGCTGACACCTACTGTAGCAGGCTGGTCGAAACGCTCGCCTGTACCTCCGTCGTAGAGGTATGTCTTTCCGAATCGGGGAAGACCTGCCTTGTCTGTCCATTCGCAGAGGTCGTCGAGTGTTGCACCGTCGAAGATGGGAGTCGCGAATTTAACACCTAACTCTTTACCCGCACGGCCGAGCACGGTCTCGAATATCTGACCGATGTTCATACGTGAAGGCACACCCAACGGGTTAAGAATGATGTCAACAGGTGTACCATCGGCAAGGAAAGGCATATCCTCTTGGCGCACTACGCGCGATACGATACCTTTGTTACCGTGACGACCTGCCATCTTGTCGCCGACACCAATCTTACGTTTCTTGGCAATATAGACTTTTGCCATCTTCATTGTACCTGAGGGCAATTCGTCGCCTATCTGCAATGCGAACTTCTCACGCTTCGCCTGTGCATCATACTCTTTGTACTTATGCAGGTAGTTTATAACGAGTGTACGGATAAGTTCGTTTGTATGTGCGTCGGCAGTCCATTTGCTGAGCTGGATTGCTGTGAAGTCCAAAGCATCAAGCTCATGTTTTGTGAACTTGGCACCCTTTGCAATCACCTCTGTACCCATGAAGTCCTTTACTCCCTGAGACACACGACCGCCTATGAGTTTGATGAGTTTCTCTACAAGTATCTCCTTCAAGGCGCTCACCTTCTCCATGAATTCGTCATCGATTTTGGGAAGCTTTGCCTTGTCGGCAAGTTTTGCCGAACGGCTCTTCTCGGCACGCTGGAAAAGACGGCGTCCTACAACCACGCCCTGAAGAGAGGGCGAAGCCTTAAGAGAAGCATCCTTCACATCGCCAGCCTTATCACCGAAGATTGCACGGAGAAGTTTCTCCTCGGGCGAAGGATCTGACTCGCCTTTGGGAGTAATCTTGCCGATGATGATGTCGCCGGGCTTAACGTATGCTCCCACGCGGATTATACCGTTCTGGTCGAGATCCTTTGTAGCGTCCTCGCTTACGTTGGGGATGTCCGATGTGAACTCCTCCATACCGCGCTTGGTCTCACGAACTTCCAATGAAAGCTCGTCTACATGCACAGAAGTGAGTACATCCTCGCGTACAACTCTTTCGTTGAGCACGATAGCATCCTCATAGTTGTATCCCTTCCAAGGCATATATGCCACAAGAAGGTTCTTTCCGAGCGCAAGCTCACCTGCCTGGGTTGAATAACCCTCAGTAAGGATGTCGCCCGCCTTGACTCTCTGACCTTTCACACAGATTGGTCTCAAGTCGATTGTCATATTCTGGTTCGTACGACGGAACTTGGGAATTATATACTCCTTCCATGCGGGCTCGAAGCTTACGAATTCCTCTTCCTCTGTACGGTCATAGTTTATTCTGATTCTGGTTGCATCGACAAATTCGATTACTCCGTCACCTTCGGCAACAATCTGTGTACGTGAATCCTCAGCCAACTGCTTCTCGATACCTGTACCTACGATAGGCGCCTCAGTAGTCAGCAAGGGCACAGCCTGACGCATCATGTTCGAACCCATCAACGCACGGTTGGCGTCGTCATGCTCAAGGAAAGGAATGAGCGACGCAGCGATTGAAGCAATCTGCTGGGGAGATACGTCCATAAGATCCACTCTGCCGGGCTCGACTACAGGATAATCCGCATCCTGACGCGATTTTACCTTCTTGCGGATGAACTTGCCGTTCTCGTCAAGGGGAGCATTTCCCTGAGCAATAATCAGGTTCTCTTCCTCCTCGGCGGTGCAATATACGACATTGTCGTTGTTAATGTCAACAACGCCGTTTTCCACCTTTCTATAAGGTGTAACAATGAATCCGAGTTCATTTATCTTTGCATAGATACACAATGAAGAGATAAGTCCGATGTTGGGACCCTCAGGGGTCTCAATGGGACAAAGTCGTCCATAGTGTGTATAGTGTACGTCTCGCACCTCGAAGCCTGCACGGTCACGTGAAAGACCGCCGGGACCAAGTGCCGAGAGACGACGTTTATGTGTTATCTCAGCCAAGGGGTTTGTCTGGTCCATGAACTGTGAAAGAGCATTTGTACCGAAGAAGGTATTGATAACTGCAGACACAGTCTTGGCGTTGATAAGGTCGGTGGGTGTAAACACCTCATTGTCGCGTACATTCATGCGCTCACGGATGGTACGCGCCATACGTGCAAGACCGATGGCAAACTGGTTGGAAAGCTGTTCGCCAACAGTACGTACACGACGGTTGCTCAAGTGGTCGATATCATCGACTACTGCTTTTGAGTTGACCAGACCTATCAGATATTTGATAATTTCGATAATGTCTTCTTTTGTCAGGACTCTTACGGACATCTCTGTCTTCAAACCCAATTTGCGGTTGATGCGGTAACGTCCTACATCACCCAAATCGTAACGTTTCTCTGAGAAGAAGAGGTTATTGATAACCTCACGCGCACTGGCATAATCAGCGGGATCGGCATTACGCAACTGCTTGAATATGTAATTTACAGCCTCCTGTTCAGAGTTGCTCGGGTCTTTGTCCAAAGTGTTAAGAATGAGAGAGCAATCCAACATGTCGGAAGACTCGCTCTGTTCCTTGTGCAATAAAATACGTTCAGCGCCACTGTCAAGAATACGGTCAACAAGATCTTGAGTAAGTTCCATCTGACGCTCTACTACCACTTCGGTACGTTCTATAGAAACAACTTCACCGGTATCGGGATCAACAAAATCCTCCTGCTTTGTCTTTACAACACGACCAGCCATTTTTCTGCCGATAGCCTTCTTCAGATTAGCCTTGTTAACCTTAACCTCGTCGGCAAGCTCGAATATATCAAGGATATCCTTGTCGCTTTCGAAGCCGATGGCTCTCAACAAAGTTGTTACAGGCAACTTCTTCTTACGGTCGATGTAGGCATACATCACATTGTTGATGTCTGTGGCAAACTCAATCCAAGAACCTTTGAAAGGAATGATTCGTGCCGAATAAAGAGGTGTACCGTTTGAATGGACACTCTGACCGAAGAATACACCGGGAGAACGGTGCAACTGAGAAACGACAACGCGTTCTGCACCATTGATGATAAATGTTCCGCGAGGTGTCATGTAGGGGATGGGACCGAGGAATACATCCTGTATTACGGTATCAAACTCCTCATGCTCAGGGTCGGTACAATAAAGCTTCAACTTTGCTTTTAAAGGTACGCTGTATGTTAGTCCGCGCTCAAGGCACTCAGCTATTGAATAGCGGGGTGGATCGATATAATAGTCCAAAAACTCCAATACGAAGTTGTTTCGTGTATCCGCAATCGGAAAGTTTTCGGCGAAAACCTTATAGAGTCCGTCGTTAACACGCTTTTCCGGTGGGGTATCCAATTGGAGGAAGTCTTCAAATGACTTCATCTGTACTTCCAAAAAGTCGGGACAAGGCATCGGGTCTTTGATGGAAGCAAAGTTAACTCTTTGATTATTAGATTGTAAAGACATTGTTGAAAATGTTTATAGAACTTATTTACTTTTAATGCACAAAAGGTTAAGAACCCTCAGAGGGTTCTTAACCACTGACCCTATAAAAGGGTGGTTGTTTCTTATTTAAGTTCAATCTCAGCACCTGACTCCTCGATTGTCTTCTTCAAGGATTCAGCCTCACCTTTAGCGAGTCCCTCTTTGAGTGTGCTGGGAGCGTTGTCAACGAGTTCTTTAGCCTCTTTCAAACCGAGACCGCAAGCCTCTTTAACAGCCTTAACTACCTGAAGTTTGTTAGCACCTGCGCTCTTCAAAACTACATCGAAGCTTGTTTTCTCCTCAGCAGCCTCACCTGCACCAGCAGCGGGAGCAGCAGCAACAGCAACAGCTGCAGCAGCGGGTTCGATACCATATTCTTCTTTAAGGATTGTTGCAAGTTCGTTAACGTCTTTTACTGTCAAGTTAACCAATTCTTCTGCAAGAGCTTTCAAATCTGCCATTTTCGTATAAATTTAGATTGTTTTTTACTAATAATAAATAAGTTTGTTTATCTTTCACTGAGTGTCTGAAGTACTCCGTGAATGGTGTTACCACCGGATTGTAGAGCTGAAACAACGTTCTTGACGGGTGATTGCAGCAATGCAACAACCTCTGCAATAAGTTCGTTCTTGCTCTTGATGTGGATAAGAGCGTCAAGCTGATCTGCACCCACATAGAAACTCTCTTCTGCATAAGCAGCCTTAAGAGCGGGAACTTCTGCCTTGCCAGCTACATCTTTGATAAGTTTAGCGGGAACATTGGCTGTCTCGCAAAGCAAGAGAGCTGTAGTACCTTTAAGGCAAGGATAGAGAGGAGCGTAATCAACTTCTGCTGCCTCAAGTGCCTTATGAAGAAGTGTGTTCTTCACAACAAGCATCTTAACACCGGCTTTGAAGCACTTTGCACGCATAGCATTAGTGCTTGCAGAATTCATAGCTGTAACGTCTACCAAATAGAAATGAGGGTACTCCTTTAACACCTCGCCAAGCTGGGCGACTACCTTAAATTTATCTTCTTTCTTCATATTCAAACAAATTAAGCTTCGATGGATTTAGGATCAATTCTCAATCCCTTACTCATCGTGGTTGAGAGGAATACACTTTTTACATATGTACCTTTAGCTGTAGCAGGCTTGAGCTTGATGATTGTGTTCATAAACTCCTTAACGTTTGCCTTGATAGCATCGGGAACGAAAGAGATCTTGCCGATAGAAGCGTGTACGATACCAGCCTTGTCTACCTTGAAGTCAATCTTACCCTGTTTAACTTCCTTAACAGCTTTGGGAATATCCATTGTTACGGTACCGCTCTTGGGGTTAGGCATCAATCCGCGAGGACCGAGTACGCGACCCAGGGCACCGATTTTACCCATGATTGAAGGCATAGTGATGATAACATCAACATCTGTCCAACCACCTTTAATCTTCTCGATATATTCGTCGAGACCAACATAGTCAGCGCCTGCAGCTTTTGCAGCTTCCTCAACGTCGGGTGTACACAAGCAGAGTACACGAACCACCTTACCGGTACCGCTGGGAAGAGATACGACACCTCTCACCATCTGGTTTGCCTTACGGGGGTCAACACCCAAGCGTACATCGATATCCACTGATGCATCAAACTTTGTGAAAGTAATCTCTTTCAAAAGTTCTACTGCTTCGTCAAGTGTATATGACTTGGCTGTATCAACTTTAGCGGCTGCCAACTTTTGATTTTTAGTCAGTTTACCCATTCTAATTTAATTTTTTAATTGTTACCGGGAAAAGTTCCACTCACACTGATACCCATACTTCTCGCTGTACCGGCAACCATTTTCATAGCAGCCTCTACAGTAAAGCAGTTAAGGTCTACAAGTTTGTCATTTGCAATAGCCTCTACCTGCTCCCAAGTGATTGAAGCAACTTTCTTACGATTAGGCTCAGCCGAACCGCCTTTAATTTTTGCTGCCTCTAAAAGCTGGATTGCCACAGGAGGAGTCTTAACGACAAAATCGAAAGACTTGTCTGCGTAGTAAGTAATGATAACAGGCAAAACTTTTCCGGCTTTATCCTGGGTTCTGGCATTAAACGCTTTGCAAAACTCCATGATATTGATACCCTTGGAACCCAAAGCAGGGCCTACGGGAGGAGAGGGGTTTGCTGCGCCACCTTTAATCTGTAACTTGATAAGTCCAGCAACTTCTTTTGCCATTTTAAAAAAAATCTATAAATTAACAACTGTTTTTTGAATGATGTGTGGAAGCCGCATCATTCCTTTACGACCTGCGTAAATCCTAATTCTACCGGGGTACTGCGACCGAAGATCTTTACTGTTACCTTAAGTTTCTTTCTTTCGACGTTAACCTCTTCGATAACACCATTGAAACCTGTAAACGGTCCAAAGTTCACCTTTACTGTTTCGCCTACAGTAAAATCAAGAGAAGCAACCTCTTCTGTTTCTTGCAGTACATCTACTGTACCAAGAATGCGGTTAATCTCTGACTGACGGATAGGAGTCGGAGACTCTGTCCCGCCAAGGAACCCAAGTACATTAGGAGTATTACGTAGTATATAGGGAATTTCACCTACTAATTTTGCTTCAACTAAGACATAACCGGGGAGACAATTTTTCTCCTTAACGACACGCTTGCCGTTGCGAACCTGAACTGTCTTCTCGGTAGGAATAAGCACCTGCGAAATATAATCGCTGAGATTATGGAGTTTTACATCCGTGTCGATATATTCCTTAACCTTAGCTTCTTTACCACTAACGGCACGAAGAACGTACCATTTGAATTCCACTTCTTGCTCTGCCATCTCTGTTCAATTAATTGGGATATATCATCTCCATCACAAACTGGAATATCTGATCCATCGCGAAGACTACCAACGCTATCAGAAGAGATGCATATAAGACAAGAACAGCTTGACTTGTCAGCTGTTTGGCTGTCGGCCAAGTGGTCTTATGCACAAGTTCGATGTAAGAATCCTTACAATATTGAGCGAATTGATTAAGCATGATTTTATATTTTATAGCACGGGAAGAGAGGCTCGAACTCCCGACACCTGGTTTTGGAGACCAGTGCTCTACCAACTGAGCTATTCCCGTATATTATCAGCTCCGGTTTCCCGGAACTGATAATTATGTTTTGGTTATTATTCCAATACCTTAGTAATCTGACCAGCACCTACTGTACGTCCACCTTCACGGATAGCGAATGTAAGACCTTCGTTCAATGCTACTGAGTAGATCAACTCTACTGTGATTGTCAAGTTATCACCGGGCATTACCAACTCTACGTCTGCGGGGAGAGTAATCTCACCTGTACAGTCCATAGTGCGGAGGTAGAACTGGGGACGATACTTGTTGCGGAATGATGTGTGACGACCACCTTCTTCTTTCTTCAAGATATAAACCTGAGCCTCGAACTTAGAGTAAGGTTTAATCTGACCGGGGTGGCAAAGTACCATACCACGTTTGATTTCGTTCTTGTCGATACCGCGGAGCAAAAGACCTACGTTATCACCTGCCTCACCGAGGTCGAGGAGCTTACGGAACATCTCAACACCTGTAACAACTGATTTCTTATTCTCACCAAGACCGAGGATTTCAACCTCATCACCTACCTTGATCACACCAGTCTCGATACGACCTGTAGCAACTGTACCACGACCTGTGATTGAGAATACGTCCTCAACGGGCATCAAGAAGGGTTTATCTGTATCACGGGGAGGCAGAGGAATCCACTCGTCAACCGCATTCATTAACTCCATAACTTTTTCTTCCCACTCTGCTACACCGTTCAATGCACCAAGTGCAGAACCACGGATGATAGGAGTCTCAGCGTCGAAGTTGTAGAATTCGAGAAGCTCACGCATCTCCATCTCAACGAGTTCGAGCATCTCTTCGTCATCAACAACGTCGCACTTGTTCAAGAATACAACCAAGCGGGGAACGTTCACCTGACGAGCGAGAAGGATGTGCTCTTTTGTCTGAGGCATGGGACCGTCTGTTGCAGCAACAACGATGATTGCACCGTCCATCTGAGCAGCACCAGTTACCATGTTCTTAACGTAGTCGGCGTGACCCGGACAGTCAACGTGTGCATAGTGACGTGTCTCTGTCTGATACTCTACGTGTGATGTATTGATTGTAATACCGCGCTCTTTCTCTTCGGGAGCATTGTCAATCTGATCGAATGACTTCATCTCAGAAAAACCTTTCTTTGCCAATACTGTTGTGATAGCAGCAGTCAAAGTGGTCTTACCGTGGTCAACGTGGCCAATGGTTCCGATGTTTACGTGAGGTTTAGAACGCTCAAATTTTTCTTTTGCCATAGTTCTTTTCTCTATTAATTAATATATTTACCAAATTATTTCACGCTAAAGAATAACAGTGATCTTCCTCAGAGCTGTTACCGAGATTTGAACTCGGGACCTCTTCCTTACCAAGGAAGTGCTCTACCACTGAGCTATAACAGCATTGAAAAAGAGCGGGAAACGGGGCTCAAACCCGCGACCCTCAGCTTGGAAGGCTGATGCTCTATCAACTGAGCTACTCCCGCAAAACACTTGCACAAAAAGTTTGCAAACAAACTTAGATTTTCCCTTTTACAAAGGAGATATCACGGCCGGTTTGCATTCTCTTTTTCAATTGCTGTGGGCAAAGATGGATTCGAACCACCGAAGGCGTAAGCCAGCAGATTTACAGTCTGCCCCATTTGGCCACTCTGGTATTTGCCCTGATTCACTATTTTAGAAAACGCATTTGCGATCGCTTTAAACAAACCCGCCGTTTTCAAATTTCGAGCCTCTTGTCGGATTCGAACCAACGACCCCGAGATTACAAATCACGTGC
>CAYWIE010000002.1:0-85993 GCA_964458275.1 uncultured Bacteroidaceae bacterium | reverse complement strand
GCTGATAGACTATTTTGCTGTAACACTCCAAACATATTGGGTAGTACACTACCGTCTCCAATAGTTTCACTACTCGATTGCGTCTTCTGTCACATGTTATATCATACTTTGTACTTTGCTTTTCGGCAATTAACACAAGCATGGTATAAGCATCATTCTGAATTGGAAGCAGACGATATGAGACCCCCCTCAGAGGGAGAGTATTTCTGTTTCTTTTTCAAATAAACTCCTCCTCTTCACTTATGACCGTTTACCGGACACAAATACTTCACAAACAATAGAATCCCGACCGTTTCCGGTCGGGATTCTATTGTTTGTGAAGTATATTTGCTAAGTTTGTGTTTTCTAAGACAATAGCGAAACACCCCTTATTTCTTCAATTTCATTCCAAGTTTCATACCTTTATAATTTTCAAGCATAGTAGCAAGTGTACCGAGTGTAGCATTGTATTTTGCCACCGTCGGTGTTACCTTCTGAACAAGTGTAAGAAGTTTGTCTGCATTAAACACGATGTTCAATGAATTTATATTGTATGCAACATGAGCCGTTGAAGTGAATTGTCCATAAAGGAAGCTTAATTGTATTGTCTTGTTTTCGCCATCGAGGACGTATGTACCATTAATCTCTCTGCTTCCTACCTTGAAAATACAACTGTCATTCTCTTGGAATGTAAATGAGCAAGAGCCCTCTTTTACACCAACTTTCTTCAGGTAGCCGTTCATTTTTTCCTCGACCTTTGATGTAACGACACTGCCTCCTATCTTAGAAAGAGCATCCTCACTGTCAAGCACACATGATGTGCCGTTGTATGTCCACGTGCCTTTGATTGCAGACTTTGAAAGGGTTATACTCTCACCTAAGAGCGAACCGAGAACGTTTGTTACAGTGCCTTGTATTTCTTCGGAATTGCTTGAGCCTGACAGTTTATTCAACAATCCTGAAAGGAATGACTGTGCGTTTGCAGAATTTACAAACATCATGGCAACAAATGCCAAAAATGCAATCTTTTTCATATTCAGTTATGTGTTTGTGTATAGTTTTTAAATTTATTCAGCAGCAGACTCTTCTGTTTCCGGCTCTTGTTCCAGTTCTGAAAAGTCTGTAACTCCGCCATTTACAAGAATGTTGTACCAAGAATATATCTTTTTTATATGGGTAAGATATACACGTTCTCTATCGTAGTCGGGAAGAATTGATTCGAAATATGCAACAAGTTCTTCAGGGGTAGTCTCTTTTATATTGAAAGGGAGAACAGCCGACTCTTTTTCGTATATTATTTCGAAAACCTTGCGGAGCGGAATCTCTTCTGTGTCGGTGTATATTGCAATGTCGTCAAGAAGCACTATTTTGTCGCTATTGTAAACAGGAATACGCTTGTGTGTTGCATCAACTGTCTCTACGATAAACATATTGTTGCCGCGAGACAACATACGGTACAGTCCGGGCTTTCCGGAAATTGTCAGAATTGTTTCGAACATATCAAATTATATTTTATTTGGTTTTTATAAATGTTACTTCTTGCAAAAGTACAATGCAGAAACGGGATTACAAAATTTTATATGCCGTTAAATTGAGAAGCAGTTTAAATTTTATTGAAAAAGTTTTCTATATTCGCGGCTTTGTTTCGGCTTTTGAAATGTTTTAATGTTTTAGGAATTTTTCTGAATTACTGCTAATATTTGCAATAATGCTGCGGATTTGCGGCAATATGGGCGTATTGGGATTGTTGCTTATCGAAAAATCGGACTTTTCGATAAGCAATTGGACTGAAGCCTGTCTTTCGATACGGCTTATTACCTCATCCCGTTGCATTGCATTGCGCCTGCATACCCGGCTGATACACAATTCTCTATCGGCATGAACACATACTGTGTAGTCGACCGTATCGGAAAATCCCGACTCGAACAGGATTGCCGACTCTATCGCCACAACCGGTTCTTTTATTCTCCCGCACCACTCGACAAAATCATCCTTTACTTTAGGATGTACGATACTGTTCACGGTTTGCAGATTTTCGGGATTGCCAAAGATGCAGCTTGCCAGATATTTACGGTTGAGTTGTGCTGCACCGGAATAACACTCTTCGCCGAAGTGCCCTACAAGCCTGTCGCGGACTTCTGCATCGCAGTTCATTATTCTTTTTGCTGCTGCATCACAGTCATATACAGGTATCCCCATGGAACGCAGAATAGCGGATACCACCGACTTTCCACTCCCGATGCCTCCTGTTATACCTAATCTTGTCTGCATTCTATCTGTATTCAATGATATATTCAACCTCTTTGGGAATAATACGTATGTCTCGCACAGCTTCGGGGTACTTGAGCAGTGTAAGCGCCACCTTTTCCGATTTGTTGCCGTGTATGTCGCCATACATTATTCCAACCTCGAAATCCGATGGCTTTATAGAATCTATCTGAAGCAAATTGACATTGAAGAACACTTTTGCCTTTGAAGGCAGCGCTTTCAGCACATATGCTGCCGGGAAGCCCATAGCTTTTATCTCAAGATCGAAAGACTTTTCGGTATATGGCGTAACCGGCACTTTTATATTTACGACATCTGCACTGTACTTCACCCCTTCTCTTTTCTGCAGTTTAACGTCAAACGACAATGAGTCGCGAACCTCCTTGCGGCTTATGGCTTCTGTGAATACGACGTTCATCGTATCGGTTGCATTCGTCAAGCCGAACACCCATACAGAGTCGGGGGTTATCTTGATGTTGCCTATTTCGTATTGCTTGGCTGAAGAGATTTCCCCACTAATCTCAACTGGATATTTATTGAAGCTCTCTTGGGTATAATATATCAAAGTATCGGGATGAATCGACACAAGTTCGCTTGACGTCGCCAGTTGTCCGTTCAGCTGTTTTTTAAGCACAGACGAGGATAATGTAAGCCTGCCATCCTGACGCTGAAAATCACTGTAATCTACTGTTACAGGCAGGAAACTGCGTGTATAATAATTAAGCAAGACTGTTCCACGATCTTTAAGTTTCAGTGTTACAATCTCCTTGTCCATTGAAACAGCATAGACATCACCGGGTACTTTCTTTATGCGGTAAGGCACCTCAACATCCATTTCGTAATATCTGTTGAGCGTCATCATCAGCCACAGGGAGCATGAGATAAAAAAGAAAAACAGGAAGAGTAGAAATTCTCTTCCCGGTAATAGTTTTTTGTTTTTCAGAGTGAGTTTAAAAGTTTCCAAGTCAAATTTCATACTCATTCTATTCTTTATAGACCTCGTCTATATACGTTATTTATTCTCTTGCTGCATAGCTGCGGGGCTTGCATATACAGAGTTCTTGTCTATGCGGATATATACATTGTGGCTTATCTCCAACACAACGACATTTTCCTCTACGCTCTTGATTTTTCCATAAATGCCACCGCTTGTGATAATCTCCTGCCCGGGATGCAAGCCACGACGGAAATTGTCAATCTCCTTCTGGCGTTTACGCTGAGGACGTATCATCATGAAGTACATGATTACAATGATGATGACAAACATAAATATAGGACTGCCGAGTAAAGCCTGCAATCCACCTGCTGCTTCGAGTAATGTATTCATAATTTCTTTGCTTTTGATTATTTATTTATTCTGTTTTCTTTTTTCAATGTCTTTATGATGCTGTCAAGCAAACCGTTGATGAAAGCCCCGCTCTTTGGAGTACTGTAGTATTTTGCAATCTCCACATACTCGTTGAGTGAGACATTTACAGGTATCTGATGGAATGTCAATATCTCGGCGAGTGCAGTCTGCATGATAATCACGTCCATGAAAGCCAATCGTCCCATATCCCAATTTCTGGAATTCTGGCTCATCAGACGACGGTATTCCTCTGCATTCTGGATTGTAGCTCTGAAAAGGTTATGAGCGTACTCTATGTCCTCATCATCCTTATATTCAGGCAACAGTTCTTGCTCTGCCCCATTCTCCTCGTTGAAACGTTTGATTGTCTTAAGAACAAAAGTGTCTACAATGCCTTTGTCGTCATTCCAATAGAGACTGATGTCCTCAAGCAAAGCATCCAGGTCTTCGTTGTCGAAGATGAAATTCTTGTAAAGCTTGCGCCACAATTCCTTGTCCTCTTCGTATGAAGATGATTCTGACGCCATATATTCCTTATAAATATCACTTTCTATTATTGTATCGAGCAGACGACGAAGAAAGTCGGAATGATTCACCCAGTCAATCTTGCTCTGCTCAGCAAACTTCAAAAGTTCTTCGTTGCTCTCAATCTGGCGGGCAAGACGATTGTTCACGAATTTCAGATTAGGGTTAAGGTCTTCCTCGGTTGGACGCACTTTCTTCAAGTTGAATGCAACACGGTCTGCGGCATAATGTGTTACAGCAACGATGAGCAATAACAAGAACTTATAAAGGTCGTAAGCTTTTGAAAGGCTGAAAAAAACCTCATCTTCGGCATTTCTTATGCTTTTGCCGGGGTTTTTATAATAGGCATAAACTACCTGAATTACTTTAAGACGAATGAGAACTCTGTTTATCATAAAAATAACATCTCTTGTGAAATCGTTTGCAAAGGTCGCATTTTATTGTGATTCTCACAAACAAAATCTGCATTTTCTTTTGAAACCGATATAAATTCGCCGCGAAAGACTATTGAGCTCTTTCCTGACGCCGTTTTATACAAAATAACAAAATAAAATGATTTTTTCTTCCGTTTTTTGCTCATATATGAAAAAAAATCATCAAATTTGGAGCGAATTTAGAAAAACACACAATCTATTTAACGATGGAAGACTACAAAAAGACCGGAATGGGCGAGAATGAAAAGGAGATTGTCTTTTCTCAAGCCATCAAAGCAGGTAAAAGAATTTATTACATTGATGTAAAAAAGAACCGCAAGGAAGAGATGTACATTTCTATTACCGAAAGTAAAAAAATTGTGTCAGGCGAAGGCGATGATGCAACTGTAACATTCGAAAAGCACAAAATTTTCCTTTATAAGGAGGATTTTGAGAAATTCGCAACAAGTTTAAAAGAAGCTATCGGATTCATCACAGCCAACCAGGAAGAGTACAAGCCCCGATATAACTACGATGCGCAATCAAGCGGCGAAAAAGCCACAAATGCTCCCGAAAGCGAATACAAAGCAACAGAGGACGAATTCAAAATAGACATTGATTTCTAACATAGATATTTTTTTATTTACAAAATATTCCGTATCTTTGCACCCGCTTTTTAAGACACCCGTGTGATGGTGAATTAAGCAGTATCAAGAAACTTAATTTAGAGTAACACAATTTTATTGAATTATGAAAACAATCAGCGTAGTTGGTTCAAGCAGAACCGAAGTTGGCAAACGCGCCACAAACGAGTTGCGTAAACAGGGTTTGGTACCTTGCTGTCTCTATGGAGAGAAAAAAGACGAGAACGGCAACCCCGTTGCAACAGCATTCAGCGTTCCCGTTGAAGGTCTCCGCAAACTCATCTATTCACCCGACATCTTCACAGTAGAACTCACAATCGACGGCAACCCCACAAAAGCCGTTATGCGCGAGATACAGTTCCACCCCGTGAAGGACAATGTACTCCACGTAGACTTCTACGAAATAACAGAGGAGAAACCCATTGTTATGGCAGTACCCGTTAAGCTCGAAGGTCTTGCAGCAGGTGTTCGTGCCGGTGGTAAGCTCGTTCAGTTGCAGCGTCGCCTCAAGGTTAAGGCTACATACAACAACATCCCCGAAAAGTTGTTCATCGACGTAACAGCTTTGGAGTTGGGCAAATCTATCAAAGTATGCGATCTCTCATTCGAGAACCTTGAGCTCACAACACCCAAAGAATCACTCGTATGCGCAGTTAAGGCAACACGTGCTTCTGCTGCAGCAGCTGCCGCTTCAAAGAAATAAAACATAAACACGACAGCAAATGAAATATCTGATTGTCGGCTTGGGCAACATCGGACAAGAGTACGATAACACCCGCCACAACATAGGATTCACAGTATTGGACGCCTTTGCAAAGGCGTCCAATACCGTTTTTAGCGACAAGCGATACGGTTATGTCGCAGAGACATCCATGCGCGGACACCGCATAATACTGTTAAAGCCATCCACATACATGAACCTCAGCGGCAACGCTGTACGCTATTGGATGCAAGCCGAAAAAGTACCTTTGGAAAACGTACTTATAATAGCAGACGACATTGCATTGCCTCTCGGCACGTTGCGTCTGAAAGGGCAAGGCAGCGACGGGGGACACAACGGGCTGAAGCATATAGCTCAAACTCTCGGCACCACATCGTATGCACGGCTACGCTTCGGTGTAGGAAACGATTTCAGTAAAGGCAGACAGGTGCAATATGTGCTTGGCACGTTTGACCCCACAGAAGAACAGCCTATAATAGAACAACAGATACCGGTTGCAGTTGAGACAATAAAAAGCTTCTGTTTCATCGGGCTTGCGCGCACCATGAACACCTGCAACCGCAAAACACCGGCAGCAAAAGAATGAATACTCAGGCACGCATAGACAAATGGCTGTGGGCAGTACGCATATACAAGACACGCAGCATTGCCGCAGAAGCATGCAAGAAAGGGCACATTCATGTCAGAGGAAAGGCTGTTAAGCCGTCGTTCACCGTTAAGGAAGGAGATATCGTGGAGGTAAAGAAATCACCTGTAACATACTCATTCAAAGTGCTCAAATGCGCAGAAAACAGAGTTGGCGCAAAACTCGTTCCTGAACTTATGGAGAACGTAACAAGTGCCGAACAGTACGAACTTCTGGAAATGAGCCGTATCAGCGGCTTTATCGACAGAGCACGCGGCACAGGCCGTCCCACCAAGAAAGAACGCCGCGAAATGGACAATTTCATCGAAGACTCATCCGGATTCGATTTCGACGAATTCGACTTCGACGAATAGGCAGACACCAACAGAGCCAAAAAGCACTTTACGCTTTTTGGCTCTGTTGGTGTAACATTTATTTGGCTTTAATTGCAAAGTACAGATGGAACAATATCTTTTGTCTGCATCATCAAATCTTTCAGGGCGCGAAATCAATATCTACATCAGCCCCAGGCTTTGCCGGTAATCCGCAAACACATTTTACTTGCCCCATTTACATCATTGATTTGCAACAAGCATACAGAGGAAAACCATTTCTGATTTTCCTCTGTATGCTTGGGGAGGCTAGTGGGATTCGAACCCACGACATTCAGAACCACAATCTGACGCTCTAACCAGCTGAACTATAGCCTCCGTATATCACTTACTGCTCTTCCCTCTGGAAAAGCGATGCAAAGATATGGATTATTTTTTGAGTATGCAAATATTTTTCCACAAAAATTGCATTTTACACTTAAAATTCTCAGAAACGCACCTTATTTTTTCCTCATTTTGCTTTTATAGCGAAAAAAAACAGAGTGGCCAGCAATCGTATTGCCGCACCACCCTATTGTACTTAATGCCACATGTTACACTCAGAAAGCAATACCCAAACGGAATCCAATATTATTCAGAGTACTTTGTTTGTAACTCATTATATTGCATTTGTTTGTAGCAAAGCTGTAGTACAGTGCCATGTGGAACCCGATACCGTTAGGCCACGGATAATAATTGAATCCCACTTCGGGAGACATGTAGAATCCCCAACGGTCCTGACTCTTCTCGAAAATGTAATAATAGTTATTGAATTCGGAATAACACATACCGAGTTTCATTCCGACGTAAGGCTGAAAATCGGATTCCATGATGCGGTAGCGCGCCAAAACACCGAAAGGCATTGTAAACATCTGATGCTGCTGACGGGTGTTCATCGAGAGCGTCTCACTGAGAGATATTGTCTGACGGGGAAAATACTCGTTATTTGTGTGGAAGTTCAGAAAACCTCCCAACGCAATATCCTGCGTAATGTAATATCCGCCTTCGAAGTTCATGCCCCATCCGCTTGCACCATTCGAGAAACTGTTGCCAAGAGGAATGTTGAATTGCCAATCGACATTGAAATAACTATTGAGCGAGACTTGCGCTTTTGCCGCTGAGGGGAATAATGCAGCCACAAACATTATCGGCGCAAGCAATATATATCTGATGGTTTTCATATTGTTTGATACATTAAATTAATATTAGAAACATTATATTCTTATACACACAGAGAGCTTCGTGCAACAGAGACGGTCAATTCTTCAACAGATACCTCGACTGCTTGAATGCTTGTCTGATGCCATCAACGGTCTTGCTCATGCTCAACGAATTGCCATTAAGCAGACCACAGATGTATGCATTCCACACAACCGGATATTTATTTGTATCTACAGCACGCTGTCTCATATCAATAAGTTCGCAAATGATGGAACCGGTGCTGAATGTGTACGGCACAAAGAAAGGATAATACCACCCGTAACTGTTCCAGTTCCAATAACCCGGATAACTACCCCACCATGGATTGCCGTTCACATAGTCGTAATAATAATATGTGCTGCTCACATAGCTTAGTTGCATTATCGCATCAGCCTCCTCAGGAGTATCTACGCGGGTGTAGCCGTATCCATCAAGATTATTGCCGAATTCATATATGATTTTCTGCGACGCCGCATCGTTCCAGTATTTAGGAGTACTCTGGTCATTTATAAGCAATATGCTGTCGATGACATAGAAAGTATTTATAGAACTGAAGTCGCTACCCTTGTCATAATTGGTATATACAAGATAATCATTATCGAGTTTATCCGTATCGGGAGTCTGTTCACAAGCTGCCAACAGCAACAGCATGAGCGGTAAAAATAGCAATTTGGTTCTCATGATTATTTGTTTTTAAGTGATTATTGATGTTGATGAACGCAATCATACAGAAAATCAATTCTTGCGAATAAGTTTATGGTTGGGATTGTCGGATACGGGCTGCATTTGGCTGTCAAGCTTTGTGAGTACCGTATCGCCGTGAGCCATCAAGTTGATTTGCGGCTTCTTGTTGTCCGACACCAGATGATAAACGACAGCAGAACCATCTTTTGGGGTTCCTTTCTTCACAATCTTCTTACCGGAATCTTTCTCTCTGATGGTTGCTGTATCCACTGTGAAAGTGCTTAGTACTGTATAAGTACCGTTCTGATCCCAGCCCAAGCTTGTGATTGTAAGCTTACACTCGGCTATATTGCCGTCATCCATTGGCATCAGTCCCTCGTAGACAACGGTTTGAAGGTCGGCTATCGTGGAATCATTGGGCATAAAGATACTGTCAGTTTCTGTTTCAAGAACAATGCCTTGAGGTTTTTTGTCGCCACACGAACTGCAAGAGACCATGAGTGTGGTCATAAATGTACATACAGCTAAGGCTGCTAAAAAAACATTTTTTTTCATTCCGCTTATAAATTTTAGGTTATATGCAGAATAACACGCGTCGGGCTTGTCGGGTTCTCACGCAAATGTTAAAAAACGAAAAACCGCCCAAGCGTTGTATCTTGAAGCGGTTTTGTCTGAAACTGTATGGCTGCTACAAATAATAGAACTTTTCGTAGTTGAAATCATCTATCATCGAACGGTGAGGGTTAGCATTTCTCATACGCTCAGGAATGTCGGACAAAGGACAACCCTCGTCCAACAATTCGCGCAGTTTTCTGCACATCACAATGTTAGACTCTTCAATAATATGTTGTAAGGTAATAATGCCATACTCCTCAGCTTCGCTTTTCTCGGAAATAATCATCCCCGAAAACAGTCCATGCAACCCTTCTTTGCGCGCAAACATCTCTGCATGGCACCATACGCCTACAATATTTCCATTATGTCGTCTCAGATGATAAGCATGCGGATGTCCCACAATTATACGGTCAAAATCGGGGAGTTCGTCATTTTCTTTAGAAAAAAGTCCCGTATTGGAGCCATGTCCGAGCAACATGATGCGTTCTTGGCGCGAACAATGGCGTAACAGGCTTTCAATCTCACGATTGCTGCTGCTTTGATCGAAAATCCTCGATTCTGTTCCTTCATAGAGAACAGAGAGCACGACAGTCGTTCTGTCTTTGGGGTGAATTACCAGCATAATGGAAAATGTTTGAATTGTGAGAATAAGAAGCTGTTTGAATAATTCTCACCGCGAGTGCAAGCTGCATTCGCGGTTTACCGCAAAGATAAGAAAAACGAGCGAGAAATATCAAGCTTGCTTGAATATTTATCTAAGCGAGTGCCACATATATTCGAGCTTAGCCTCAAATATACGAACAAACGAGCGAGAAATATCAAGTTTACTTGAATATTTTTCACAGCGAGTGCAGTCTATTTTAGAGGTTTACCTCAAATATACAGACAAACGAGCGAGAAATATCAAGTTCACTTGAATATTTTTCACAGCGAGTGCAGTCTATTTTAGAGGTTTACCTCAAAGATACAAACAAACGAGCGAAAGTTGTGCAAGAGAATGGGCAAAAATTCATTTTTACATGCAATGAACGCAGCTAAACTTCGCTGAAAGCAAAAACATCAAGTTTGCTTGAATGTTTTTTGCAGCAAGTGAAGTCTACTGTCCAAGAATTCATCTCTGAAGAATATTATTTACCACCTCTGAACAACATACGCAACAACAGAAAACCCCTGCGCAAAACAGCAAACCTCGCAAACAATGACACAAAAGAAGATATTATCCCTGAAACGACACTGCCAAAAGTAAGCCATCGTCTCAACCCATCACACTCCTCAAGGATTTCAGAACGGAGATGCGCCAGACGCAATCCGTTGTTATACCGCGCAGCTCTCAATCCGCGCAGGCTGACGATTCTCGAAAATTCACTCCTGCGCATTCCCTTGTCTATCATCCTCATAAACAGAAAAGAATATTTTGCAGAACCTGCCAACAAACATATCGACCAGCAAACGTCGTCCACAAAGATAAACAACAGTTGCAACAACAAGAAGAACAGCGCCAACGATAAGGCAGCTATACAGAAGGCCTACAATGGAAGAGAGAGCCACCAGCAAAGCCAACAAAAAGAACAGACCTGCTCCTGTCAACAAAAAAGCAAGTACAACAGCTGTAACAATCTCGCCCGAAAGCAGAGCAAGATATTCTACTGCATAGAGTTTGAGAGAATCAATCTCTGCGTAGAGAAATTCTCGCGTACTTTCGGAGAGATTATCAAAATTTTGTTCAAAATCCATAAAGAACAGTTTCTACTTCTGCGAAGAGACAACTTCGGGCCCTGCATTAGACTTGCCATGCTGCTCATGTTGCTTCTTCAAAGCCTCCTCTACAGCATCGCCCACACAGCGTTTCATATCCTCCATTCTTCTTCTGAAGTTTACACAAGCCTCCTCACCCGAACGTGGAGCAAGCAACATCATTGCAAGGCCGGCTACAACCGCACCGCCACCGAATGCCAATAAATAACAAAGTTTCATAATCGGTAAAATTTTTAAAATTAACAAAACCCCGGCTGACACATCCTCCAAACAGAGAAAAATAACCGCACACACAATAATCTCGAACAAAATCACTATCTTTGCGGTAATTGCAAGAAAGATGTATCCGTAAGGTAACAATATAACAATCGACAGATGAAAAAGTGCGCATTATACATAATTTTAGTTGCAAGCATGCTCGCTGCATGCAACCCTGCATCCGACAACACAGCAAGAAAGACCAACGACACTTTCAAGGAGAGCAAACGCAACTGCACATTCATACTTGATACCACAAGTGCAAAGTCCCCCAAGTATGAGTGTATGCTCTCAATACAGACTATTGAGTCGGACAACAAGGAGAGAGAGGAAAGAATCAACAATGCAATCCTACGCACCATCTTCGGCAACGGCGTAAGCAGCCTCGAAGCCGGCATCGACACATTCCTTGCCTCCATACGCAGCGACTACTACGACCTTCGTCCCGAATATATCAACGAAAAACATATAAACGAAAGCGCCGAATGGTTCAACTTTACATACCACCTGAACACTAAAGCGGATTACGGACGGGACGGCACCATCATATACGAAATCAGTTGCTATAGCCACAACGGAGGTTCAAAGCCCGCAAACATATACACCTATATTAACTTCGACCCCCTGAGCGGAGAGGAAATACATCTCGCCGACATCTTCAAAGAGGGGTATGAAGAACATCTCTGCAACCGGCTCACCGATGCACTTGCCGGCAAGATAGGAGCAAACAGCCGTCAAGAGATAAAAGCAAAAGGATACCTCAACTTCAACGACATCTACCCCACAGAGAACTTCCTGTTGAAAAGAGACAGCATAGTATTCTTTTACAACCCATACGAGATTGCACCTCCCGAACAGGGAACAACAACACTCGGATTCTCATACGACGAACTTTCAGACATAATCAAGTGAGGTCCATAAATTAAAGCAAAACGTTGACGGAGCAGACCTCCCATAAACAACACCCCTATATAACATGGAACATATACTTAAATACTTCCCGAATCTCAGCGACAAGCAAAAGGAACAATTCACAGCCCTTTACCCTCTTTACACCGACTGGAACAGCAAGATTAACGTAATCTCGCGCAAGGACATTGAGAATCTCTACCTGCACCACGTGCTCCACTCCTTAGGCATAGCAAAGATGATAAACTTCCGCGACGGAACAACCGTAATGGACTTCGGCTGTGGAGGAGGCTTTCCCGGTGTGCCGCTTGCAATACTTTTCCCCGAAGTAAAATTCCACCTCGTCGACAGCATAGGCAAAAAAGTGAGGGTAGCCCGCGAAATTTCCGAAGCCATCGGATTAGAAAACATAACATTTGCCCACAGCCGTGGCGAAGAGATAAAGGAAAAGTTCAACTTCGTGGTAAGCCGAGCAGTAATGCCTCTGCCCGATGTTGTGAAAATATGCCGCAAGAACATAAACAAGGAGCAGAAAAACGCCCTCCCCAACGGTATAATATGCCTCAAAGGAGGAGAATTGCAGGAAGAGATACGCCCCTACAAGAACTGTGTGGACATGATAGACCTGCACGACTACTTCGCAGAAGAATTCTTCAAAAAGAAGAAAGTCGTATATGTACCTGTAAATTAAGAAAGAAAGAATGAAGATAAAGAAATTCATATTCAACGACCTTGGCGTCAACTGTTACCTGCTGTGGGACGAAGACAGCAAAGAGGCAGTAATCATAGACCCCGCAGCATTCTACCCTGACGAAGAGGAAGAGCTGAAAGAGTTCATACTGCAAAACGGTCTTAAGCCTGTCCACAGTCTGAACACACACCTGCACTTCGACCACATATTCGGCAACTCATTCATAGAGAAAGAATTCGGTTTGAAGAGCGAAGCACACGATGCAGATTGGCCATGGGCTGAAACAATTGGCGAACGTCTTGCCCGGTTCGGCATACGATACACAGGCAAAATTCCCGCTTTAGGACGCATACTCAACGAAGGAGACACAATCACGTTCGGCAAATATAAAATAGAAGTCTTGCATTTGCCCGGACACTCTCCCGGCAGTCTCGGTTACTATATCCCCGAAGAAAAAGCAGTATTCGCAGGCGATGTGCTTTTCCGTCAAAGCATAGGCCGCACAGACTTTCAGGACAGCGACCACGGCACACTAATAAGGAACATAAAAGAAAAACTGCTTACACTGCCCGACGATACCATCGTCTACCCCGGACACGGCGAATCTACCACCATAGAAGCAGAAAAAATGGGCAACTACTATCTTCAGTAAGGTCTTATCTATTGTCAGCTTCTTAGAAACTGTTCATCGACACCCCATAATATCAGCATAGGGCTGCGGAGTACCGCAGCCCTATGCTGATAAATTCATTTACGCTTTGCCGGTCTTTTCTTGCGCATAGACTTATATTTGTCATACTGCTCGGCAGTCAGAATCTTTTTCAGTTCAGAGACATACGCCTTGCGCGAATCATCAGGAGCTACTCTGCCTTTACCGGGCTTACCCTTGCGATGAGGCATCTTGTGCTCCTTTTTGCCCTCTTTCTTGCAATCCATCTTGCAAGAAGGACAGGAATCGCACGAAGCATTTCTCTTCGGACCAACTCCTATACTATCACAGCCGACCTGTCTCTTGCGTCCCTGTCTCATTTTAGGCAGATACTCCTTGTTCAATGCCTCAACTTTTTCTGTCTGCTCATCGGTAAGAGAGAGCTGTGTCTTCATGCGCATGGCAATCTTCTTAGCCTTGGCATCATAGTCTGCTCCACTCTGACCGTCCACTGAATTCTGTGCAACACCTGCGGTACAAACAGCAAACAGCACCGCAAAGAGATAAACAATTCTTTTTCTCATACTAAAATCTTTCTAAGTTATAAATTAACAAACAAGACATACTGCATTCCAGCAGCAAAACAATCGACAAACTGCGGCAGTATGTGCTTCCAACATATAAGAGACTGCACTAAGGCATCAAGGTTTAAGAAACGAGCAGCATTTTCAGATACTTTAAGATACAGAAACAAGTACAAATAGGAGTTCATACGGCAAGAAAACAAAAAAAAGAGAATGTTTTTAAAGAAAAATATTCCTCAATCGGACAATTTGTAGTAATTTTACAAAAAATTACGTAAAGCGAAATTATAAACCAAACTCATCACATAATGAAAAAGTTCACAAGAAGCCTTTTTGGCATTGCTCTTGCCGCATTGGTACTTTGCTCATGCGGAGGCGAAAAACAGCAGAATTGCACATTGACAGAATCTGGTCTCAACCCCGAAAAGTTCGTAAAGGAGTTTGACGGTAAAAAAACCGCGCTCTACACCCTTACCAACAAGAACGGAGTTGAAGTATGTATCACAAACCTCGGTGGCCGCATCGCATCTATAATGGTACCCGGCAAGGACGGTGTAAAGAGAGACATCGTATTAGGCTTCGACAATGTAGATGACTACAAGAACATATCTTCGGATTTCGGCGCATGTATCGGACGCTACGCCAACCGTATCAATCAAGGCAAGATTACAGTTGAAGGCGTAGAATATCAGCTTCCCCAGAACAATTACGGCCACTGTCTCCACGGCGGTCCCCAAGGATGGCAATACAAAGTATTTGATGTAGAGCAGGTATCAGGCAACAAGCTCACACTTGTACTCAACTCACCTGACGGCGATGCAAACTTCCCCGGCAACGTTGTGGCAAAAGTTACCTATACCCTCACAGATGACAACGCAATAGACATTGCCTATGAAGCAACAACCGACAAGACAACAGTCATAAACATGACCAACCACTCATACTTCAACCTCACAGGCGACGCTTCAAAACCCATCACCGGCTGTCTGCTTACAATCAATGCTGACAACTACACACCCGTAGACAGCACATTCATGACCACAGGTGAAATTCTCCCCGTAGAGAACACACCCATGGACTTCCGCGCAGCAAAGGCAATAGGCAAAGAAATCAACAACTACGACTTTGTACAGTTGAAGAACGGCAACGGTTACGACCACAACTGGGTACTCAACACAGCCGGAGACATCACAAAACTTGCAGCTAAAGTGGTTTGCCCCGAAACAGGCATCACACTCGAAGTCTACACAGACGAGCCCGGTATACAGATTTACACAGGAAACTTCCTCGACAGCACAGTAAAAGGAAAGAAAGGCATAGCCTATCCCCAGCGCTCTGCAATCTGTCTCGAAACACAGAAGTACCCCGACACACCCAACAAGCCTGAGTGGCCCTCAGCCATCCTCAAACCCGGCGAGAAATATACAAGCCACTGCATCTTCAAGTTCGGTGTAGAAAAATAACAAAACAATACAGCATATTTTACCGTTGTAAAATAACAAGAGAATATATAAAGAAACCATACAATATATAAACATATAATTGTAAAGACATGAATAGCAAAGAACTGATGAACAAAGCAGCCGACAACATAAGAATATTGACGGCAGCCATGGTAGAAAAAGCTAAATCGGGACACCCCGGCGGTGCTATGGGAGGTGCAGACTTCATCAACGTACTATATTCCGAGTTTATGGTATTCGACCCCGAAAACCCCACATGGGAAGAGAGAGACCGTTTCTTCCTCGACCCCGGGCACATGTCTCCCATGCTCTACTCGGTACTCTCACTGTGCGACAAATACACACTTGACGAGCTCAAACAATTCCGTCAATGGGGAAGCTGTACACCCGGACACCCCGAAGTAGACCTCAAACACGGAATTGAAAACACTTCAGGTCCCCTCGGACAAGGCCACGTATATGCAGTCGGAGCAGCCATTGCCGCAAAATTCCTCAAAGCACGTTTGGGCGAAGAGACAATGAACCAGACAATATACGCATTCATTTCGGACGGAGGTATAGAAGAAGAGATTTCACAGGGAGCAGGACGAATGGCAGGTTTCCTCGGTCTCGACAACCTCATCATGTTCTACGATGCCAACAAGATACAGCTATCGACAGCTTGCGACAAGGTGATGGCAGAAAACACCGCCATGAAATACGAAGCATGGGGCTGGAAAGTCATCACAATCGACGGCAACGACAGCGATGCAATCCGCGCCGCACTTACAGAGGCAAAGGCAGAGAGCAAGCGCCCCACCCTCATCATCGGCAACACTGTAATGGGTAAAGGAGCACGACGTGCCGACGGCAGCAGCTACGAGTTCGACTGCGCCACACACGGTGCGCCCCTCGGCGGCGATGCCTACATCAACACTATAAAGAATCTCGGCGGCGATGTAGAGAATCCGTTCCAGTATTTCCCCGAAGTCAAGGCTATGTACGATGCACGTCTGCAAGAGCTTAAGACCATTGTAGCAGAGCGCAGACAGAAGAAAGCGATGTGGGCAGCACAGCACCCCGACCTTGCAATAAAAGAGGCTGAGTGGTTCGCCGGCAAAAAGCCCGCAATAGATTGGGACTCAATAGAACAGAAAGCAGATGCCCCCACTCGCAACGCATCGGCAACAATCCTCGGTATCCTTGCCGAGAAATACGAAAACATGATATGTTCGTCTGCCGATCTATGCAACAGCGACAAGACCGACGGATTCCTAAAGAAGACTCATGCCATCGCCCCCGGCGACTTCAGCGGAGCATTCCTTCATGCAGGTGTTTCGGAGCTCACAATGGCATGTCTATGTATAGGTATGACACTGCACGGCGGAGTAATTGCAGCCTGCGGAACATTCTTCGTATTCAGCGACTACATGAAACCTGCAATACGCATGGCTGCCCTCATGGAACTGCCCGTTAAATTCATCTGGACACACGACGCTTTCCGCGTAGGCGAAGACGGTCCTACCCACGAGCCCGTAGAGCAGGAAGCACAGATACGCCTCATGGAAAAGCTCAGAAACCACCATGGCAAGAATTCGATGCTTGTGATGCGCCCTGCCGATGTAAACGAAACGACCGAAGCATGGAAGATGGCAATGGAGAATACAGACAGCCCCACAGCTCTCATCCTTTCACGTCAGAACGTAACCAACCTTCCCGCAGGCAACGACTACAAACAAGCCGACAAGGGTGCTTACATTGTAGCCGGCTCCGACGAAGACTACGACATTATACTTCTCGCTTCAGGTTCCGAAGTATCGACATTGGTAGAAGGCGCGAAACTTCTCAAAGAAGATGGCATAAAGACACGTATCGTATCGGTACCCTCAGAAGGTCTCTTCCGTTCACAGTCAAAAGAGTACCAGCAGAGCATACTTCCCTGCGGTGCAAAAGTATTCGGCTTGACAGCAGGTCTCCCCGTAAACCTCGAAGGTCTTGTGGGACACAACGGCAAAATATACGGACTCGAATCGTTCGGATTCTCAGCCCCCTACAAAGTGCTTGACGAGAAGCTCGGATTCACCGCGCAGAATGTATACAAACAGGTAAAAGAAATGTTATAATGGATAAAACAACAATAGGATTAGCAAGCGACCATGCCGGTTTTCCCCTTAAGGAACAGGTAAAAGAGTGGCTCACTGCCAAAGGATACAGTTACAAGGATTTCGGAACCTTCAGTACAGAGAGTTGCGACTACCCCACATTCGCACACGAATTGGGGGCAGCCATCGAAGAGGGACAATTCGAAAAAGGAATTGCAATCTGTGGCACCGGAAACGGAATAAACATGACACTCAATCACCACGCAGGCATACGAAGCGCACTATGCTGGCAACCTGAGATAGCCACTCTCGCCCGCCAGCACAACGATGCCAATGTGCTTGTGATGCCCGGACGATTCATCGAAGAAGCAACCGCAAAAGAGTGCGTAACAGCCTTCCTCGATACCGAATTCGAAGGCGGAAGACACATCCGTAGAATAGAAGCTATTCCTGTAAAATAACCCAACATTACAACCCAACTACTGAGACTGTGTCAAACAAGATTTGACACAGTCTCATGTTTTAGAAGACTAAAGAATGTACGCATTGAACGAAAAATACCTGACCAACTATAAAAGGATAATACGTCTGGGAACACCCATAGTGATAGGACAGTTAGGCAACATCATCCTCGGCTTTATAGACACCATAATGGTAGGCAGATACAGTGCGGAGGCCCTCTCCGCATCAGGATTCGTAAACAACATCTTCAACCTCGGCATAATCACCCTGCTCGGATTCAGCTACGGAGCCACCCCCGTCATAGGAGCATACTTCGGACGCAACGAGAATGACAAAGTAGGCGCATCATTCAAGGACAGCATTTGGGCAAACACAATAGCAGGAGGAATCATCACTGCAATATACGCTTTACTCTTCTTGAACCTCCACAATTTGGGACAGCCCGAAGAACTTCTTCCTCTTATGCGCCCATATTTCATTATACTATTGCTCACTCTGCCGCTGACAGCGATGTTCAATACCTTGAAACAATTTACCGACACTGTGGCAGCCACCAAAATTGCAATGTGGGTGATAATGACAGGAAACATTGTGAACATTCTGCTCAACTATCTGCTTATATACGGCATAGGCATATTCCCCGAACTCGGACTTACAGGAGCAGGAATAGCCACACTCATTGCACGAATATCAATGGTAGTATTGTTTGTCGTACTTATCAAACGCGAAAAACGTTTCAAGAACTTCTCCAAAGGATTCCACGAAAGAGGCATAGAAAAAGACGAAATCAGGCAATTGTGCAAGATAGGCACCCCGCTTGCACTGCAAATGGGCATGGAGACGGCCTCATTTTCACTTGCATCACTGCTTATGGGATGGCTGGGAGCGACCGAACTGGCAGCATTTCAGGTGATGTGCATCACAGGTTCACTCTGCTTCCTTGTATATTACGGCATAGGAGCGGCAGCTTCCATACGCATCAGCCATCACTATGGGCGAGGCGAATGGGAAAACATACGCATTACCGCAACAGCCGCCTTTCACATAATAATGCTTGTAGCAGCAGTGTTGTCTGTTGCAATAGCCATCAGCCAGCATCAATTGGCAATGCTTTTCACAACAGACGATGCCATACAGACAATGTTCGCAGCTCTGCTCATCCCCATGCTCGCCTATCAGATTAGCGACGGCATACAGATAAACTACTCCAATGCCTTGCGCGGAATAGCTGTAACAAAGCCACTGATAGGATACGCATTCACAGCCTACCTGTGCATATCACTTCCTGTCAGCTATCTCTTAGGATTCACCATGCAGATGGGAGCAATAGGCGTTGCATTGGGACTGCCTTTCGGATTGACAACTGCGGCACTGCTGTACTACTCAAGGTTCATAAAGGAGATTAAAAAACATACTCAACAGCAAACGAACATACATAAATGACAAATTTAAAGTAAATTTCGGAGGGAAGGAATATATTTTTCTGCACAAATAGACACAAAGTGTGCAAAAATCGGCTTAATTTTGCGCAAAATAACAACAAAAACGCAGAACAAATGAAAAATCTTATCATGACGCTATTTTGCGCAATAGCAATGACCCTCCCCGTATGCGCACAAAGCAACCTTAACAGCAAAGCCGACAACATTGTAGGTGAGTATCTTACCGACCGTGGCGGAAGCAAGAGCAAGGTAAGAGTAACAAAAGCAGCAGACGGCACATATACAGCACAGCTCTTCTGGGTTGAGAACCCCAACGACGCAAACGGCAAGAAGCGCAAGGACGTAAAAAACCCCGACAAGAACCTCCGCAATGTAGATATAGACAAAGTAGTTATCGTAAAAGGTCTCAAATATCTCAAAGGCGACAAGCAGTGGGGAGACACAAAAATTTACGACCCCTCTAAAGGTATCCGCGTAAATGTAACCGCAGAATTTGTAAGCGAAAAGAAACTCAAGCTTCGCGGTACAGTATTCGGAATAGGAACAACAATCTATTGGCAGAAGATAAAATAACAATACCTCGAAAAAAGATTAATTGCCCCAAAAGCCAACCGGCTTTTGGGGCAATTAATTTCAATGTATGCATCAGATTGTATATACTTGCAAATTCACTATTTGTTTACCGACGGCAACGAAGAGTACTCTTTGGAATAACGCATCATTTGCTCGGCATATCCCTCAGTATAGTCGAGCTGCACATCAGTGATTGTACCATCACCATCTGTCGTAACCACATATCGAGGATTGACAAAGCCTCTGTACGGAGCGACATTCAACGGAGCAAAACGTTCGAGTATCTCTTTGTGCAAATCGGCATCAACTTTTACACCGTAATTCTCGACCAGCTGTTTTGCAGCCTCGTAATCTCCGGTAGACTTTATACGCTGTACCTCTGCCAGCAACTTTCCGAATGAATCTCTAAGCTTGTCATAGTCGTGGACTACAACATAGGTCTTACCATTCTTCTTCGTCAATTCGACACAATCTTTGCCACTATTCTCCAATGCCCATCGGGCTATCAGCTGGCGATTGCGCATGTGAGCCTCCTCAACATTGTTGCCGAGTTCCACACGAGTCAATTGTGTCATCAGACCATTCATCATATATTTGTAATACTCAGCCTTATATGCATCCTTATTAGCGAGCAGACCGAGCTCAATCATCTTTTCGTCGGCAAGATAGTAGAGGGCAAAGAGGTCGGCACGCGCCTCTTCCACAGTCGAGCCATAAGAGCGCAACGCGTCGGGATCCACACCGGGAAGCAGTTTACCAGAACCATGTCCCAAACATTCGTGCAAATCGGTATGTAGATTATCGGTTACAAAACCATATTCCTTCAGCATATTTACCTCAACATCGCTCCAAGCAAATTCTTTCGTCTGTCCGCTGCCGGCACTTGCACGGTCGTATGCCTCGGTTATGTTCTCAATGGTTACCGATTTTGAGCCATGAGCAACTCTAATCCAGTTCGAATTAGGGAGGTTTATTCCTATGGGAGTAGCCGGATAACAATCACCGCCCAACATTGCAACAGTTATTACCTTCGCCGAAACACCCTTCACCTTCTCTTTCTTGAATTCCTTTGCAACAGGGGAGTTGTCTTCGAACCATTGTGCATTGTTGCTGATAATCTCTGTACGCTCTGTTGCTTCGAGATTCTTGAAGTTCACTACACTTTCCCAACTGGCCTTCATTCCAAGAGGGTCTCCGTATGATTCGGTAAATCCGTTGACAAAATCAATGCGCGAATCCAAATCGTGGACCCACAATATCGCATAGTCGTCGAACTTTTTAAGGTCGCCTGTGCGATAATACTCAATCAACGACTCTATCACAGCCTTCTGAGCATCGTTCTCTGCTACCCCGGCAGCCTTCTCCAGCCATGCAACAATGCGTTCTATGGCGTCGGAATAGAGTCCGCCGACTTTCCATACCTTTTCCTTTATAACTCCATCCTCTTTCACAAGCCTGCTGTTGAGTCCATACATAACCGGCTTTTCATCATCAGGGTCTTTCATGGCAGCATAGAATGTCTCTACCTCTGCCTGTGTAACACCATCGTAATAGTTGTTTGCCGAAGCAAGGATAAGGTCCTCGTTGCCGCTCTGCACAGTGCGCTTTGCCAACACAGTAGAGTCCTGAATGACGGGAGTAAGCTCGTCAATCAGCTGCTGCACAGTCTGTCCCTCTTTCAACGGCAAAGTTTCGGGATTCAATGCACTCACACATTCAGCAAAGAACTTGGCGGAAAAACCGGGTTTGAATTTATCCTCGGCATAGTGGTGGTGAATACCGTTGCTGAACCAAACGCGCTTCAGATAGAGTTCGAGAGCCTTGTACTGCTCATCGCTGCGGTCGCCCTTATAATTTTCATAGATAGCCTCAAGAGTTCTTCTTATCTGCAAGTTATATTTACAATTCTGGTCGAACAGAATATCACGTCCCTCTAAAGCTGCCTTAGAGAGATAATAGAGCAATGTACGCTGCTGCAACGAGAGTTCTTCGAAGCCAGGCACCTGATATCGAAGTATCTCCAAATCTGCGAACTTCTCCACCTGGTATTTAAAGTCATCAGCAACAGTCTCTTCCAGTTTCTGTACACCGCCACTGCATGCCGATAGAAGTGCTGTGGCTGTAGATAAAGTAATCATTAGTTTACGCATATAAAATGTTTATTGGATTTTGCTTTGTTTTTTTGTCTGCACAAAAAGCAGCGCATCTGCAAAGATACATCCAAGTGTTGCAATGTCATACCAAAACATTGGAATATTTTCCTACAACAAAGAGAAATATGAAAAAGCAGGAAAGAATTTGAAAAAGCACAGAATATCAGGTTGCAACCTTAAGAAGACAGTAACGGGTGCACCTTAGCCACAAAACATACATTAACAGAACGAAGGATAAATCTTCTGAAAATTCATTTGAATTTATCTTTTTTTGCACTACCTTTACGCAAAGAAGCTATTTGAATTTCATTCAAAGACATTTCCATATTTGCTATGTTATTACGGCTTCTAAGAAATAGTAAAGAATTTCCAAATTTATTAGATTATGAAAAAGGAGATAAAATTCAGTTTAGTTTATCGCGATATGTTCCAATCATCCGGCAAATTCCAACCTCTTGCCGAACAATTGGAAAAAATAGCACCGGTGATAGTAGAAATGGGATGTTTCGCACGCGTTGAGACCAATGGCGGCGCATTCGAACAAGTTAATCTGATGGCAGGAGAGAACCCCAACAAGGCTGTTCGCTCGTTTACAAAATATTTTCACGAAGCAGGTATACAGACACACATGCTGGACAGAGCATTGAATGCTCTGCGTATGTTCCCCGTTCCGGCAGATGTACGCCGCTTGATGTATAAGGTAAAAAAAGCACAGGGCACGGACATCACCCGCATATTCTGCGGACTGAACGACGTGAGAAACATCATCCCCTCGATAAAATATGCACTCGAAGCAGGAATGATTCCCCAAGCAACACTCTGCATAACATCGTCTCCCATTCACACTGTGGAGTATTACAGCGAAATGGCAGACAAGCTCATTGAGGCAGGAGCACCCGAAATTTGCCTTAAGGACATGGCAGGAATCGGACGTCCCTCATTCCTCGGCCGTCTGGTAAAAAGCATAAAGGAAAAACACCCCGATGTTATCATACAATACCACGGACACAGCGGTCCCGGACTTTCAATGGCATCTATACTCGAAGTCTGCGAAAACGGTTGCGACATAATAGACACAGCCATTGAGCCATTGTCATGGGGAAAAGTACATCCGGACATCATCAGCGTGCAGGCAATGTTGAAGGATGCAGGCTTCAAGGTGGCAGAGATAGACATGAACGCATACATGAAAGCCCGCAGCCTGACACAACAGTTCATAGACGAATGGTTGGGCTACTTCATGGACAACAACAACAAACTTATGAGTTCGTTGCTGCTCACAAGCGGATTGCCCGGAGGAATGATGGGTTCAATGATGTCGGACCTTGCAGGTGTTTACAAAGGAATAAACGGAATTCTGCAAAGCAAAGGCAAGCCTGTCTACAACACACTCGACGAACTGATGGTGGCACTCTTCAACGAAGTTGCATACGTGTGGCCACGTGTGGGCTACCCTCCCCTTGTTACACCCTTCAGCCAATATGTGAAGAACATTGCGCTTATGAACCTGCTCAGCAACGCACAGGACGAGCCCCGCTTCAGCCGCATGGACGAAAGCATGTGGGGAATGATACTCGGCAAGAGCGGTCAGCTGCCGGGAGAAGTAGCTCCGGAGATTGTGGAACTTGCCAAAGAAAAAGGATACGAATTTACCACAACCGACCCGCAGAACTTCTATCCCGATGCACTCGACAAATACATCAAAGAGATGGAAGAACTCGGATGGGAACGCGGAGAGGACGATGAAGAATTGTTTGAATTTGCCATGCACGACCGTCAATATCGCGACTACAAGAGCGGTGCGGCAAAAGAGCGTTTCCTCGCAGACATCGAAAAGGCAAAAGAGGGCGAACTTGCAAAACAAGGCATCAGCATAGAAGAGATCAAGGCAATCAAGCACGCAAAAGCCGAGCCCATAGCAGCACCCGAAAAGGGACAATTATTGTGGGAAGTGTCGTTCGACGGAGCATCAATGCCCCCTGCAATAGGCAAGAAACTAACCGAAGATGAACTGTTCTGTACAATAATCACCCCGTGGGGCGAGCTGCAACCGGTGTCTGCCGGATTGGGCGGTCGAGTGGTTGAAGTATGCGCACAGCAAGGTCAGCAGGTACGTCGCGGCGACATTATTGCCTACATCCAACGCGACGGGCTGTTCGAATAATTATTTCACAAAAATTTAAACAACTTCTTAATATGCCCACAAATCCGGTGGGCATATTATTTTTAGAAGCAGCATCGGTCTTGACAAAACAAGGACAAAACTGTTTTTCATTGAATATCACACAAAAAATCGCAGAATCTTTCAGATGAGAAAAGCAAAAAACAGCAAACTGATATTTACGGCAATCATAGGTCTGTTCTCATGCCTTCAATTGTTACATTCCCAAAATCTTGCATTAAAACTGGACGGCGAAGACAACAATGTGCGGACCGGGATTGGATTTATTGAAGCCCCGTGGACCCTTGAAGCATGGATAAAGGGAGATGACAGCGATTGGAAAGAACAGGAAGTGATATTTGGCGGAGGAGAATACAGCACATATTCGCAGGCAGACAATCTGCCACTGGTTATTTCGAAAGGCAGGTTGTGCAGCATGAAAGCAGGATTGATTTCTGAAACAGAACTTGATGAACAATGGCATCATGTAGCATTGACCTGTAACGGAGAACAGATGTGCCTATATCTGGACGGAAAGCTAAATGCCAGTAAAGACACTGCGATAACAATCATTCCCGGAGCGATAGGAGTAAATGAAACTTCAGAATCTGTTTTTGGAGGAATGATAGATGAGGTAAGGGTGTGGAAAACTGCTCTGTCCGAGAAGACAATAAGGCAATGGAGAGCTGTTCCGCTTTCGCCCAAGCACAAATCACTATCAGACTTGGTTGCATATTATAACTTTGATGCCGGCATAGACGATACAGCATTGAATTGGATGGGAAGCGGATACTTGTCCTACCACTTGCGGAACGGGCGGGTCAACTATAGCGGCAATAAGCCGGTTGCACACGCAGTCTCAGCCAACAATAAGGATTTCACGCCATATGAAGGGAATCAACGTATCTTCAGTGTGGTGCCCATTGAAAGCGAGTGGGACGTAGTACGAGGAAGCAAGGAAAACCAGATGATGAAGATGCGGATTTGTACACAAGGAAAGCGCAAACCGATTTTCGTCAAAGGTTTTACGCTCAATCTGCAAGAGACAAGCAGTCTGAGGGACATATCTTCCGTATCGGTCTATTATACGGGACAGACAGCCCGGAGCAAGCAACGCGAACTGTTGTACCGTACCGATAGGTTGCCCGAACACGGGAAATTGGAAATAGAGTTGTCGCCAAATTTGCAGAAAGAGCTGAAAGAAGGAGCCAATTACCTATTGGTGACAGCAGATATATCGGCAGATGCCGGGCTGAACGATACAGTAAGAGCGGTGTTGGAAGGGCTGTTACTGGGTACAAGGAAATATTCCCCGACAACAAACCGCCCCTATTATATACCAATTCTGGTTACGAAAAATTCAGTCTCCGATGCCAATGTATTCAGTGTACTGCAATGGAACATCTGGCATGGTGGCAGACATGTACCCATGAAGGGAAAGGAACGCATTATAGAATTAATCCGTACATCCGGTGCAGACATAGTGACCATGCAAGAAGGCTACGGTCTACAAGAAAGCATTGCTTCGGCACTGGATTTCCATCTGCAAACCAATTCGGCAAAAGACAATCTGGCACTATTCAGCCGCTATCCGTTGGAAAAGCTTCCTACCCACCACTCTTTCCGCTCAAATCCAGCAATGATAGGACTGCCAAACGGAAAAGAGGTTTTAGTGGACGACTGCTGGCTGCGATATTCCAATCACCCCGACTACACGGGTTCGTACCAGGATGTATTGCACGATACGGAAGGCTGGGTGAAAGAGGACTCTGTGGTTCCAATGGCAGATGCCCGCATCATGATAGAAAAGGACATTGAACCGGTGCTGAAACAGCGGGAAGTAGCGGTGATTATTGGCGGAGACTTCAATTCGTACAGCCATCTTGACTGGACTGTACGGGCAGCCCATTTGCATGCCGGATATGGACCTGTGCTGTTTCCCACATCGCGCTATATGCAAGAAAAGGGATACACCGACACATTCAGAGCCATCCACAAGGACGAGGTCATGCGTCCCGAAGGAACCTTTGCCGGCATTTACGGGCAACTGGACTTCGGACGGATTGACTATATATACAGCAAAGGAAACATACGGATTCTTTCTTCAAAGATTTTGCAGACCATGCCCGAAATCGATGACATCTGGCCCTCTGATCATTCAGCGGTACAGACTACTTTCGAATATATTGGAACTGCAGAGAAGTGAAAACTCAAACATAAAATAATATGAAAAAATACATTTTTACAGCCATCATCGCCATGTTCGGCATTGCTGCAAATGTCGAAGGAAAAGTTACAGAATTGCTGCCCACGCCTAAAATCGTCAAGCTGACAAACAGCACAGAATTCGACCTTAATAGAAAGATAAGGATAGACGATGGCAGCAAGAATGTACTTCTAAAAGAATTCGTCGAAAAATATGGCGGCATTACAAATAAAAAGAGTGCACCAAGTATAACCGTAAGATTTGCAAAAAGCATAGAAGGCAGTTATGACTACCGTCTACATGGCTACCCCAATGAGGCTTATAGCCTGAAAATAGAGCCGCAAAAAATAACCATAGAAGCAACAACGGAAATTGGAGTAACACGCGCCACACAAACGCTCATGCAGCTTGCCCAGGGCTACAGGAAAGGAGAAGAGAAGCTGGAGTGCGTAGAGATTGTAGACTGGCCGTCATTCAAGCTGCGCGGATTCATGCACGATGTAGGACGCAGCTTCATTCCCATCGAAGAGATTAAGAAAGAGATAGAGCTGCTGTCGCGTTTCAAGGTAAACACATTCCATTTTCACATGACCGAGAATCAGGCATGGCGGTTCGAAGTGAAGAAATACCCGCAGCTGACAGCCGACAGTTCTATGAGCCGTTTCCCCGGAATGTACTACACACAGGAGGAGTGCCGCAATCTTGAAACATTCGCAGCAGAAAGAGGCGTAACAATCATCCCCGAAATAGACATGCCCGGACACAGCGCATCATTCAAAAGAGCAATGGGCCACTCCATGCAGAGCGACGAGGGAGTGCAGGAACTGAAAAACATATTGGACGAAGTAGCTTCGACATTCCCCCTTGCGCCATACATACACATTGGAGCGGACGAAGAGAGCATCACCTACCCCGGCTTTCTTAAGACAATGACCGACAAAGTTCATTCACTCGGCAAAAAGGTAATTGTGTGGAACCCTATACGCGGTGTACGCATTTCGGCAGACGCAGGGTTCGACATGACACAGATGTGGTCCACCGCAGGCCGCAAGGTATCAGGAATACCCAACATCGACTGCAGGTACAACTATGTGAACCATTTTGATATATATGCCGACGTAGCCGGCATATATAAAAGCAACATCTACTATAAGGAAAAAGGAGACAGCGAAACAGCCGGCACAATAACCGCCCTATGGAACGACCGCAAACTTCCCAGCCACGAAGATATTATCGTACAGAACAATCTGTATGCAAACGTGCTTGCATCGTGCGAAAGGGCATGGAAAGGCGGAGGCACACAATATATTGAAAAAGGCGGAACCGCCCTGCACTCCCACACTCCCGAATTTGCCGAATTTGCCGACTGGGAACGTCGCTTTCTTTTCCACAAGGCACATTCGCTGAAAAACGAGCCCATCCCCTACGTCAAACAGTGCAACGTGCAATGGTGCATAACAGAAGCATTCCCCAATGACGGAGATGCCGACAAGATTCTGCCCCCCGAAACAGAGGGACCTAAAGAGAGCTACACATACAACGGAAAGCAATATGGCACAAGAGTGGCAACAGGAGCCGGCATCTATCTGCGTCATACATGGGGAGGAATAATTCCCACACACTTCGAAAACCCGCAAACCGGAACAACTGCGTACGCATGGACATATATAAATTCACCCGTAACCCAACAGGCTGGCGCACAAATCGAATTCCAGAACTATGGGCGTTCCGAAAAGGATTATGCACCGGACAGAGGAAAATGGGACCGTCGCGGTTCACGCATTTGGTTGAATGGAGAAGAGATAAAAGCTCCGGAGTGGGAAAATACAGGAAAACCCATTGATAATGAGAAAGAACTGTTGAATGAAAATTTCACAGCCCGTCCCATCACCCGGATTACACTGCAGAAAGGGTGGAACAAAGTATTCATGAAACTTCCCAACAACCCCGACGGCGGAGTGCGTCTCAATAAATGGATGTTCACATTTGTGGTAACCGACGTAGAAGGCAAGAACGCGCTTGACAACATTATTTACCTCCCCAACATCAATGAGTAATAATTCAAACAGCTTCTAAATAGAGCAGCTATTTATAGAATTATCACTATATTTGAGGTAAACCTCGAAAATAGACTGCACTCGCTGTGAAAAATATTCAAGTAAACTTGATATTTCTCGCTCGTTTGTCCATATATTTGCAGTAAACCGCGAATATAGACGGTATAAACTTCTAAAATTTCAAAGAAAACTTTGAATGTCCCGCTCATTTGTCAGTATATGGAAAAAGAGACCAGAATAGTTATCGCCACATTCAAACAACGGATTACAGATAAAGAAATTCCATATTTCCGCGGTTGCATGATTAAGGAATCATGCAACAATCCTCTGTTTCACAACCACACTAACGAAAGCTACAACTATACATATCCGCTTATACAATACAAGACGAGCGACAACAACACACTGATAGTGGGAATAAACGAAGGAGGAGAAGCAATCGAAACACTGCTGAAAGAGAGAATTTCAATTCCATGCACACTCGGCAATCACAGAACAGAGTTAGAACTTATAGGAGTGCGTTCCCAAAGAATTGCAATCAATGCACAACAATCGCCCCTGACATACACTATACAAGGATGGTTGCCGCTCAACAGCGGCAACTACCGGAAATTTCAAGAAACAGAAAGCCTTGCAGAGAGAATAAAAATGCTCGAACGGATATTGACTGCCAATATACTCTCTTTCGCCAAAGGCATAGGAATATACTTCACAACAGCAATCCATTGCTGCATTCAGGAAATAAGTGAGGAGGAGCCATTCACATACAAAGATATTGCACTGAAATCATTCACTGTCCGTTTTAAGACCAACATACTCTTGCCTGACTACATAGGTATCGGAAAATCAATAAGCATTGGCAGAGGAATTATAATGCGCAACAAGGATGAAAAGAACAGATAACATGCACTTTCTTCTCGGAGGACACGACCTCGAAATGCTTGCCATACGCGACCTCCTGGAGAGCAACAGAATACCATATACCGACCTGCAACTGAGGTGGGACAATGCATTGTTGAGCAAATATGCCGACACACTGGATACACTCTCCCCTACCCACACAATATACGGAATAGAACTCCGGGAAGACATTCCGCTCCCTGCCAACTACCACACCATAGACCATCACAACCGGCAGAGCCATCTGCCCTCAGCATTGGAGCAAGTTGCGTCGCTTCTGCAAATACCCATGAATCGCATGATGCAACTCATTGCAATGAACGACAAAGCCTATATTCCCGGTCTGGAAGAATTCGGAGCCACCAAAGAGGAAATAGAGAAAATACGCTATGCCGACCGCAACGCACAAGGAGTTACAGAGACCGATGAACTGCTTGCCGAAAAAGCAATAACAGAAAATCTCACACGCAAAGGGGGGATAATTGTGATAAAGGCTCTCTCTTCGCGCTTCTCCCCTATATGCGACCGTCTTTATCCATACAAGAAACTGCTTATATACACAGACGACGAATGGATATACTACGGTAAAGATGCAGACAGAATACCGGAACTGCTTCCCGAAGAAGAATCGGCTGGAAAACTATTCCATGGCGGAGGTCCTGACGGCTACATAGGGATGAAGTATCACACTTGTTCACCCGAAGAAATAACAAGAATAATAGAAACAATAACTACCGGCAGACATGGAGAATAAGACATACAGTTACCATATTTTCTATTTCCCTTTCAAATGGGAAACTGAAAACAAGAAGAGCAAAACATTTTCGGAACAAACAGCTCTTTCCAACATACGGATTTCAGAAAACAGCATGTGGCAAAGGGTGCAGATAGATGACAACGCCGCCATAAACAGTGCAGACATTACAGAGCATGAAGAATTGTTTGCCGAAAGACAATACTACTTCAAATTTGTACACCCTGTTCTTTACGACATAAAAGGGATAGAGAACCCGCTGATTTACCACTACGAACGCCGTGAGCCACAAGAACGGGATGTAGAATATCATATAAGAATCAAAGAAAAGAACTACATTCTAAGACTCGAAGCCCTGAACTTAAACCTCTACTCAACCGGAGTCGGTATAATGTCTTTCTTTTTAAAAAACGAAAGAGAAGACCAGAAAGAGGAATCAGACATTAGAAACATAAACCAGTTCGGGCGTCGCATAATGCCACCACATTCCGGAGAATTCGACACCGGAAACCGCTCATTGATAGCACATTCAATAGACATCGTCGGATTAGATGGAGCAGAAGAAAGCTATAGAGATACATTTGACTACACAAAAGAAAGAGGCAGCATGACACAACGCGGATTTTCAAATATTTGGGAACCGGCACACTTCATCAGAAACCTGATAAAAGAGCTGTCATCTGACCTCATCATAACCCCGGTTATTGACGACCGCATGATTGTCAACTGTTGGTATGGCAACGCAGACATTGCAAATGAAATAAAAGAAATCGAAAAAACAGAATTCGACGAACAAGACTTATGGTATAAATACATATTTGTTGACAATGGCGATTTCACAAGTTGCCAGAACAAAGAGATGCTAAAAGCATTGACAAAAGAATCCACATACTACCGTTGGCAGCAACAAGGCACCTTATACGGCATAACACGATACTCGTTCACCGCCCTGACAGACGATTCATGGTTTGCAGAAAATATACTCTCTATGCACATGCGCACCATCTACTCAAGGATGTTGGAACTTGTTATTATACAACGTGCATCGATACTGCGTTTCTCTGAAGAAATAACTAAAGTAAGCGCAATCAAAGATGGAAATTCAAAAGAGACAGCCAGATATGCCGAATCTCTATACAAAGAGTATATCCGCTTTGTCAACCAGATGTTTTTCAGAAACATAACAGCACAGGACCAAGGCATTGAACTATACGGTATGATGATGAATCAATTCAAGTCAGAAGTGCAGATAAAAGAACTTGATGAAGAGATTAGCGAACTCCACCAATACATAACACTTAAGATAGAACAACGACGCAGCGAGAACGGAGATTTCCTCAATCTGCTGGCTGCGGTATTCCTGCCTGCGACACTGCTTACCGGTATCTTCGGAATGAACCCGCTATTCAGAGAAGACAGTTTGAACGCCGCAGACTGGACAACGGAACTGGCACTGATTATAATAGCAACATTAATATCAATTTATTTACTAATTCAAAACAGGAGGAAACGACAATGAATGATTCTATTATCATCACAAGCATTATTTGCACTTCAATTGTTGCGGTTACAGTCATAATATACGTATTCAAATATTGCATGTGCCGTACTGCAAAAGCCATTGAAAAAGAAATTCTCTTTGACGAGAGGAATAGGAAAGACAAATGGGAGAAAGAGATCCTTAATAGAAACGAAACAACAAGAAAAGAAAAAGAAACAAAAGAAGAGGAAAATACTATCAAAAACTTGAAAAGCGAAAATGAAGAGTTGAGAAAAGAGATAGAAATGCTAAAACAGGACAAATCATTAGAATATATATTGATTTCAAAATTGGGAGATATCTCCAAAGAAAAAATAAAAGAAGAAAAACAACGAATAATAAGTATACTTGAGGAAATAAGAATTAAATAATACAGGACAAAATACTATGAAAACACTTACAGTAACACTACGGCAACATACTCCGCTGTTGCACTTCCAGCACAATCAAGAAGGAGCAACACTGCGTGCTTCGGAAGTCAAGCCAAAGCTGGATAAGTTCCTCTTGATAAAATTAGGGAAAGAGAATTATGAAAATGGTAAAAATGTTGCAAAAGAAAAAGGTTGGCTCATAGGCAAGAGAGAACATCCTGCGCTAAACTACAAAATGAGGATTGAAACATCAGGAAATAAAGAAGAATATCTGATTGCGTCAAATTTAAATAGAAATAAGATAGGTGATTTAGTGAATAACGGGATTAACGTGCTGACTCCCACACCATATTTTGCTCAAGAGAAAGAAAACGGAATAATTGCAAACACCGAAAACCGAGAAGCACAAAAAGAAGCATGGGACAAAACAAAATGCAAGGGAGTGAAACATGATTGCACCATAGTAAATATTTGGAGCGTTTCGAATGGGTTAATCGAAGAAATAGCAGGGTTGATTCAGGAATTTTTTGTTGCAAACAATTTCGGAACAAGACAAAACAAAGGTTTTGGCAGTTATACTGTACTGAATGGTGTTATTACCTCTAATGGAGAAGAAACAAGAACTGATATACAGCTAATTGATAATGATACGCTGTTAAGAAAGGCTTTTTCCATATATTACAAGAAAGAACTGATCAACGCGACATTGGGCAAAATATTCTCGACCATTACAAAGGACTATAAACTTCTTAAATCTGGAATAAACAAACCATACGCAAAACCGAAATTGATGCTTTATGGAAAACGTTACAAACAACGTTGGGAAAAGAAATTCATTAAAGACCACTTTTATAACAATTATTATATAAATAAAAATAATAACGAGGTATACGAATTAAAAGGCAATAATAAGAAATTTCTTCGCGGGATTAATGTAGATGAAAGCTACTACTTCTTAAGAGCATTATTAGGCTTAGCCGGACAATATGAGTTTCAACTCGAAAACCCTCCATTTGGCATAAAAAGAAACAAAGCAATCATAACTGTCTATAGCAAAAATGTTGAACGCTTTCAATCTCCGATATTCTTTAAGGTAATTGATAGCACTATATATCTGTTGGCTAATGAAATACCAAAAGAAATCCTTGATCAAGAATTTGAATTTGCGGTAAGTATAGAAAAAGACAAAAATAATAAGAATAAAAAAATTAAAGATAGTATTAAAACTCCGAAAGAATTCAGCCTTGCTGAATTCTTGAAATTTGCAAAGATTGACAAAGAATTAGGTTACACCACATGAAATACACAGGAATAAACATAGGTCCCATAGTTTCCACAATATCAATGGGACGCCGCCCAAGAGAAATTTGGGCAGCAAGCTACATGTTCTCTTTTCTGATGCAGTGCATAGTAAAGGAGCTAAAAATAGTAGAGGAGCTAAAAAAAGAGACAAGCGATTGCAGAATAATCTCACCGGCCACACTCGAAACAGGAAACAAGACAGGTGTAGGTCTCTACCCTGACCGCATCTTTGTAGAGGGTGAATTTGATGCAGGCAATATAATTGACAGTGCATTAAAGAATTTCGAGGGACTCACAGGTGTGAATAAAGAGTACATAAACATAATGTACACAACAATAGAAGCGGAAGCAGAAGCAGGCGACACAGAAAGCCCCATTAAACGACTGAACCGGCTGCTTGACACAACCGAGCTATGCAACCGTGCCACAGATGCAGAATGTAGAGAGAGTGCGATCAATCTTATAACAATAGGCAGTTGCTCACCGTTGCATATTCATGCTTTTGGAAAAATGGAATTTCACATCCCATTCCTTGCGGAAATAGCGACATGGCGGCTATCAGAATTAGAAAAAGAGAAAGAATGGACAAATCTGTGTAACATTTTCCGCCAAAAAGAAAACGAGAAGGCTGTTCAAGAAGAGGATGAATTCTATCAGAATCTGAAAGAACTGTTCAAGAATAATACCTACGGCAAAGAAGAAAAATTCTTCTCACACTATAAATACATCTGCATTGTGCAAGCCGATGGCGACAATATGGGCAAGATTATATCAAATGTCTCAACTGACAAGGTAAAAGAGATATCAGATTCATTGTTAAGCTATGGAAAAGCAGCTTGCAAAAAGATAGAAGATTACGGCGGTCTGCCCATATATGCAGGCGGCGACGACCTGCTTTTCATAGCCCCCGTAAAATCTGTCGACAAGAACATATTCGACCTTTTAGATGACATTGACAATCTGTACAGAGCCGAAGTGGATGGAAAGATTAACGATAACTTGAGACCGGGCGGTATACATACCTGCCTGTCATACGGCCTATCAATCACCTACTACAAATACCCGCTATACGAAGCATTCAACGATGCCCGCAAACTGTTGTTCGAAAAAGCCAAGAACATAAAAGAGAAAAATGCAATATCATGGCAACTGCGCAAACATAGCGGTACAGGCTTTGTGGGTGAACTGACAAAGAGTATACCTACAGCAGGAGAAACTATTTACTCTCTATTCAAAAAAATATCAAAGTTGATAGTCGAGGAAAAACAAATTTCTGCCATAGCCCACAAGCTGAAAACAAACGAAGGTCTGTTGGAGATATTGCTGAAAAAATTCAGAAACGACAATAACGAGAGAGCACTCGAAGACCGCCTTGATAACTTCTACAAAAAGTTCATGGAAGAGGAAGGAAACAAGGGTTACACAACACTTACCAAAGAGTTGCTGTGCAAAATGATGACAGTAGCCGATAATGAAACAGAGATAACAACTATATTGGAAAACATGTACGGTATGCTCCGTACAGCAAAATTCATTAAAGGGGAGGGCGACAACGATGAGTAAATATTTGGTAAAACTGACTCCTACCGGAAAATTCTTCTTCGGCGGAGATATGCGTTTCGGCATAAACGGAGAAAAAGAAAAGTTCACGAGCTACATAATAGAATCGTTAAAGATGCCTCAACAGACATCGCTGTTGGGCATGATGCGCTTTCTGCTGTTATCTAACAGTAAATATTTCAATAATGCCACAAATACCATAAGCGGCAATAAATCGGACGTAGACAATCTGATAGGTGAAAGAAGTTTCAGTGTAACAGACGGGAAAAGCGTAAACACATTCGGTGCGATAAAAAATTTAGGACCTTGCTTCATATACTGCAAGAATGATAAAAAAAGATACTTCAGAGAGCCAAAAGAGGAACAATTCACATTGATTGACTTTGGTGCAGCAACAACCGCCATCATCAACGGTAAAGAAGTGCAGCTGCCCGAAATAAAGCTGAAAGACGATAATGGACATGAAAAGCTCTATACAGGCAAGGAATATCTTAAACCCTACTTTGCTCCCCTGCCCTCTACGGATGAGATGAGGATTGAGGAAGATGACCTATTTATAGAGGACCGACGGATAGGCATTGACAAGGACTACGAAGGGAAGAGCAACAACAATACCCTTTACAAACAAATTTCGTATCGATTGGAAGAGGGTTACTGCTTCGCTTTCGAAGTGGAGACAGAACACGACTTAACTGCATACAACAACCAGACTGTATCATTGGGAGCCGACTCGTCTATATTTATTTTCGAAGCAGAAATAGCAAGAGATACATCTACATACGACAGCCGGAAACAAGGAACAACAGTTGTGCTGCTGTCCGATGCCTACATACCCGACATTCCGGCAGAAGCACAATACAGTTTCTCGATAAACAGCATGCGTACATTCCGTTTCTTGGAAACAGTGAACACTGAAGATGCGTCGTACTATCGCATCAACGGCAAGAAAACGCCTGCTGCATCAAAGAGATACGAACTATACGAAGCCGGTTCTACATTCTACTTCAAAGACGAAGCAACAAGAGATAAATTCTGCGAGATACTCGAAGAGAGAAAAGACTTCAACCAGATAGGATACAACAAATATTATATTAAGTAACAGATTAAACATACAACAATATGGCAAAACATACATCAGTGTGGTTGATTATACCACAGACAAACCTTCACGTAGGAAACGAAAGCACAGTAAGCTTCAGTGTAATAGACAAAGCTATACAACGCGATGTAACGACAGGGCTTCCTTGCATAAACTCAAGTTCGCTCAAAGGTGCCATTAAGGAGTATTTCGAGAGTATAGGAGCAACAAATACCAAAGAAATTTTCGGTTCGTCAAAAGCCAACAAGAACGATTCACAGAAAGGCAATGCCATATTCTTCGATGCCACCCTTATAAAAATACCAGAACAGACAACAGATGGCAACGCTACATATACATTAAGATACAGCGAAAATACTGTAAAGGCATTCGAGGAAAAAGCAGCACTTCTGGGCAAGGAAATATCCATCGTCAGAGGGGATGCCACAGTAAGCACAGAAGAAGAATTCAAAGCACTATGCAGCGACGACAATCTGCCAATCATAGCCCGCAACTGCTTGGAGAACGGCGAAAGTACCAACTTGTGGTACGAGCAGGTGCTGCCCTCACAATCGGTGCTTGCAACAATATTACAGACAAACGGCGAGAACGACCTCGACTGTCTCAATGGATCAATAATACAGATAGGTGCAAATGCAACCATCGGTTACGGATACTGCAAATTCATTAAATTGTAAGGAGGAACAAATATGGACAAGAAACGTAACAAAGAGCTGATGACAATTGCCGAAGAGGTGTTGCAGAGAGAGGATTGCCCGCTATACATAAAACCGGGCGTAATCCACGAAAGCTACAACGGACAAGTATCGGCATTGGGAGTATCAACGCTGATGATAGGTCTCAAAGCGACATTTGCTGTATATTATTCAGACCGTCCTGACAAGAAGAAAGCAGATAACAGATATGACAAGGCTTACCGCAAGCTATTGCTGGATGTCATTGTAAAAATGATAAATAAAATCATAGGAACAGACTCAACTACCGAAAACTTTGTACGTGAAGTAATGAAAAGCAATAACGACGAACAATGGAAAAGAGACCTCATAGACTGCTCCGTAGCTCTGAAACAAGTTATACGCACCTATAAATTGGAAAATAATGACAAAGATAAATAATATAGGAAAGCTCTATTATAAAGACTACTACAAAGAAGTGGATTTCAATGCTGTCATCAATGGGCAGGAGACACCAATCGGAAACATCAACGACAGAATAAAGAACACCACATTAGTAGAAATACCGGCACCAATAGACAGATGCAATACATTTCGGGTCAAGATACTCTACCCGGGTCTTATAACCGGGGTAGGCATAGAACACAGTTCAAAGAGCATAACCGGTGGCTATGAATTGGGCATGCACTTCGACTACACAATGGGGATGCCTATAATCTACGGTTCATCTGTAAAAGGTATACTGCATTCATATTTCAAAGAATTCTACAAAGGAAAAATTGATGCAGACAAACTTATTGATGACATCTTTTGCGGCAAGACTGACAACGGATACAAGTCGATTTATCAAAGAGATATATTCTTCGATGCAGTGATTGCCGAAAGTTGTGGAGGTACCATTCTTGCAGACGATTCAATAACACCGCATAAGGAGGGACCTTTGAAGAATCCTATCCCCATTGCTATGCTGAAAATTGCTCCCGGATGCACCATTGAATTCCGTTTCAAGTTGCATAGCTCAATGATAAACGGTGAAGAATTTTCTGTTAATGAAAAAATCAAAATATTCAAAGATATACTGAGTACCGTAGGCATAGGAGCAAAAACCAATGTAGGCTACGGCCAACTGAAGATTGTAGAATAATATTGAAGCTACACAAAAAAAGCGTTCATATTTTTTGCTGATTACAAAAAAAGCACTATCTTTGCACAAGTTATGGGTAAGTCCTATACGGCCAGCTCCTAGCGAATCCTCCAGGGCTTGACCGCAGCAAAGGTAGTTGGTTGTAGCGGCGCGATTTAGGTAGCTTACCCACCCCATAAGAGATGTAGGTTTTTAATCTGCATCTCTTTTTTCATATTCCGCAAACAGGAATAGCATCTACCTGATTCTATTTCCCCATGCCGTCTCCACCATAGCCTCACACATAAGAAACTTGGCATCGCTCCTCACATTCCCGACAAAAGCAAACGAAATGAACCTGAATGCTCTCGACCTCTTGAATCTTGTAACAAGGTCGCGTACAGCCCTACCATTCTTAACTTCCCTGCCACCTATCAGCTGCCAAGAGACACCATCCACCGAGCCAAGCACATAGAAACCCATCCTATCGCCGTAAAAGGTAGCACGCAGAGCACACTCACCCACACGCTTGAAACCCGTCTCGCCAAAGAGACAACCCCTCGACACCATAGCGACAGGCACATCGGACACCAAAGAATCGAACCTGCTGAAAGTACAGCGTCTATAAAAGCGATAGCCTCCGTCATAAACCTTTCCGCCAAGCACCAACATTCCCGGGAAATCAATCCTGCATGAGAACCTGCCATCAACCGTCGACCACACACCCGAAGCCAAGTTAAACACCCATGCATAGTCATAGCCTCCATTGCAGACCCACAACAGCCCTGTATTACCATCAAATGCCGTAAATGCACCCTTAAGATATTCTATAAACGGCACTTTCGTCGGCAAATAGCCCCTATCGACAACATCACAGACATGTTCAACAACACCACCGGAGGGGATAAGTTCAGGTGTATCAATCCCCGCTATCTCCTTTGAGATATCAACGGTCTCGGCACCGCCGATAAGCAACAGCCCCTTTGCCGTAGGAAAGACAACACCGCCGGAGACTGCTACTACACCCTCTGCATTCGAACAGATCTCCCTCGAACAAGGCACCTGAGAAAGATAGCTTCCCGCGCCCGACGAATCCACTGTCATCAGCCACACACCACCCTTAGTGAATACATACAAAGGATGCTGTCCGAACTGACCTTGCGACACAGCCGACACATTAGAACACACAGCCACAATATCCTCGTCAAACGAATAGGTAAACGCCGCAGGGAAAAACAGAGGATTATCCACATCGGACACCTTCATAACACCTCCACGTGAATAAATCCTGTCATCGACATCCTTCAGAAGTTCAAAACCCACAAAAGAATCCCCATCGAAATCCACATTCACATCCACCCCATTATAGCTCATCACCCAGTCATCGCCTCCCGCTTTTATAGGAGAAATCCCGGCAAGCACACCAGTCGACTCCTCTTCCACGACAACAGTAATCGTTGCACCATCCTCCACAGCACTGTAATCGGCCTCTCCTGTCAGAGACTCATTCTCGTTCACCTGCACACCGTCCACAAAGAGGTCAATTCCGAAATCTGCCAGTCTCCTTATGCCGGCATCCACATTCACGCCCCCAATCAACGTGTAAGACAAATTCCATACATGCTCCTTGCAAATGAACAGATAAGTACCTGCAAAACTCTCGACTCCCTCACCAAAAAACATAGGCAAGGTTGTCAGGAAAGCACTCCTGCCGTCAATCTTCGGCACCGACACAGCTACCGCGGCCTGCGCACTCAAAGAAACCTTTACACTCTGCTCGGTTCCCGGCACAGCATCACCCAAGAAGAATGAATAGTTTCTCGACCGATGCGCCTTTAGCGGGAAATCCCTATAATATATGCAGATTTCGTTAAAACTATTTTTATACCCGACAAACAGACGTAAATTCACAGCCCTTGCATCGGGATACATCAGCAATGGTGAAAGCAGCAAATCATCCCCTACCTTAGAAAGTTCGGCACCTCTATAAGACGACACCACCTTTTTCTCACCCAAATCAGTCGCCACAGTCGCAACCATCGACAACTGAACAATTGCGTTTCCACTCCTGCCCGCACGCGACACAAATCCCGGCACATCTGCAAGCCACTCAGACACCCCTGTCAGATGCAGTTTATTATTGTACACATAATCACATACCCCCGACAACTCATGCGTATACTCATCCACCGGCAAAGCCACCTGCACTGCCAACTGCGACGGCGCCGTATCCTCCAATCGCCACACCTCGTTGCCATCAAGATCGAACTCAGCAATCTTGTAAAACATCGACACATCAGCCACCTCTTCGCGCACCTTCTCTGCACTGCGACGCACATATCTCTCATAACTGTCGGAAACACTCACAACAACAGAGCCTTTCAAAGCATCATTGCCGCCAAGCGTAACAGCCTCATGTCCCATGATAGAGGGCGAAGCAAACAGGTCAATCGACAAGACTACATCTTTCCACTCCGCAATGGAACCCGCAAGTTCAAATGACGGCACAAAGCCCTTGACTGAGGCAAAGAACCTGCTGCGCGTACCGCCCGACTGTGGCCATGAAACAAAATTGGCATTGTCTCTGCCCACACTATACGCGGCACCCGACCAGCCATCAACAGTGATTCTCTTCATCTCATCGCCATCCTCCACATAATAGAGCGGCGAAAAAGCAATATAATTCCCGTCGAACAACCTCGCAGCCAACCTCAGCACACATCTGTCCACAAACGCACCCTTGCGATACAGACCGGCAAGGCATTCGTCGAAGAAACCCTTGGAAGCATTAGACCATCTGAGCGCAGCATCCTTCTCTTGCACTTCGGCACGCTCAGTGTAATACTTGCTCTCTGTCATCACAGTAACCACTTCCGGAGCAATCGCCACTTTCAAACGTGGAAGCAGAGGCCTCTTGCCCAAGAAACGATACCCCGCACCGTCGAAGAGGGCATAACGCATACCATCGCCGCAAAGCATCACCACAATGTTGCCCATGAAAGCAATCTTGGAAACCTTGCCTGAGACATTGTTCCACACATAAAGTTCCGTTCCCTTATCATCGTACACCTTGCCGTTCCTGAGCGCAAGCCAGCGTCCCGGCTTCTCATGATAGTACTCCTTGTAATCGGTGTATCTAACCACATTGCCCACGGCTGGCTGTGCAACGACCGTTGTCGCCCCCTGCCCAGCTGTCAGATTGTGCAACACCATACACTCGCCATCTCTCACTGCACGTGCCTCGCTATTGCTTGCAAGACCCGAAATTGGAATATTAATCTTCTGCATAACATAAGTTTTTACACGCAAAAGTATATCACCATGAAACCCGCAGGGTTGTTGAATCGACACTTTGCATCGGGCAAAATATTAAATCTGCAACCTCGAAAGAGTGTTTCGCCAATACTTTTGCAGCAAAAAAGACAATCATGAAACGAAACATTTTATTCAGTACAACAGGATGGAAAAGCCATCTTTCGCGCGAAAAGGAGGAACGTATCGCAGCCGACAATACAAAAGAAGAGAAGACGAACAAAGTCGTTACACACAGAAGCAATCCCGACAACAACCACTACCCCAGCGAAAAACTCTTGCATGACTGCCTCGAAAGGACAAAGGCGGAATGCAATGACAGATGCAACAACGAGGAACTGCGTGCCACAAATGCCGAACAGGAAATCATCGCTTCGCTCGATACTTTTCAAAATATTCAGGTACCGTTTACCTACCGTCCCACAGGAGGCGACATTCCCGTAGCGGATGGCATTGCAAAAATCAATAATATTAAAGGCTACAGCGTATTATGGAACCAATTTGCCCGAACAGCCGCTTCACAGACAACAGGCAATGTTTCGGTACAGAGCAACGGCGACGGTTCGTACAATGTGCAGACATTGGTAGACGAAAGTGCAGAAAACGATGTTACGTTTGCAGTTTCCGACACTCTGGTGGGATGTGCAGGACACAAGATTCTCTTCTTCGGTGCCCCCAAAGGCTCTTCAGCGGCAAGCTACTGCCTGCTTGCCGAAAAATCGGGACTCTGCGACACGAGCGAAGGCTGCATAATAGAATCGGCACCGGAGGGAGAATCGTTTGTCATTAAGATATCGAAAGGGACAAATATAAACAGCCCGCAAAGATTCTCTCCGCAAATATTCGACCTTACAAAGATGTTCGGACGCGGCAACGAGCCGTCGACGTTGAAAGCCTTCCGCACACTCTTCCCTGTACCAATCTACGAATATTGCTACGGTAAACTGCTGTCATTTGTAGGCGGCGAAATAAAGACTACTGCGTTCAATCAGTTCAACGGAAAATTTGCATCTGTCCTTGCCGATGTTCAGTATTATTTGGGCGGCACATACAACAGCATAGGCTTTTCACAACTAAGGAATGGAGATGCAATACCTTTTGAACTTCCAGAAGAGAGAATATACACACCTGCCACAAACGGGTTCATCCATGCAAGCGGAGAGGATATTTGCATCAACATATCAAACGCATGCCACAATGGCGAGTATAAGGATTATATAGAGAATTTCAATCTGCTGCTTATAGAATCGTACTTCCCCGACGGGATGAAAAGTGTAGGTTCCGTCTGCGACGAAATAACAGACGAAAAGGTTATAATCAGAATAGCTGCAAGGGACTACACGAACGGCGACGAATCGGACGCATCAGTGCTGACAGACGGCGAAAAGACATACTACGTCAAAGAGACACCCTCCATTATAACTCCTGCCCCGGACTACAGCTTTATAACAAGCCGTTTCGGTACAGAAGAGATTATGTGCAACACACTGTCCGCGCCTATGAGGGCAGAAATCGCATATCCTTTCAATGTCAAGGAATCCATTAAAGAGAACAGCAATATAATAGCGGCTCTGACAAAAAGGATAGCAGAGCTCGAAGCTAAACTGTTGCAATAAGAATAGGAGGTTATATAAGAAAATGAATGACCTGATAACTTTCATAAAAGCAGCAATCATAGGAATATTGTCCGAACTGTTTGCATTTTTCGCGCCGATAGAGAAAAATTTCATTGCCCTTGTATGGCTGTTTGCATTGAATTTCCTGTTCGGGCTGCTTGCCGACACTCTATGCGGCAGAAACTTTTCGATGCGCAAGGCCATTGCGTGCCTCACTCACGCAACAATGTTTTTTGCCCTCTGCGCCTCACTCTACGGTATAGGATTCTACCAGGAAATGTGTACAGATGTGTTGCATCAGTGTGTATCGTCGTTCTGCTGGATTCTCATCTATTGCTACTCTACGAACATTGTCAGAAATGTACGGTCTGTCTTGCGCCGCGACACACCGGCATATCGTACAGTCGACCTTCTCTATGGAGCATTGACACTTGCTTTTGTAAAGGCATTGCCTTTTGTTGCCGAAATACTAAAAGAGAGAAAGGAGGAACTTCATGCAGGTAAGTGAACGGGGGATAGATATGATTGTAGCCTTCGAAGGGCTCGAACAGAAAGCATATAAATGTCCCGCCGGTGTATGGACTATCGGTGTGGGACATACAGGAGATGTTGACGGCGTCCCTGTTGGAAAAGGGATGTACATCTCGCAGCAAAAAGCGATGGAGCTGCTGCGCGAGGACCTTGCACGATTCGAAAAGTGCATGAGCAGAGAACCTTTTGCAAAAAGACTGCAACAGAATCAGTTCGACGCTCTTGTAAGCTTTGTTTTCAATGTGGGGGCAGGAGCTTTCCACACCTCCACCATGCGAAAGAAATTGCTTGCAGGTGCCGACAACGGCTCTGTTGCCGGAGAGTTTTCGCGCTGGGTCTATGGCACTGATGACGGGAAGAGGAGCCGGTTGCCCGGACTCGTCAGAAGAAGGGAAATTGAGGCTGCTATGTTCTTAGAAGCTCATTTAAGAGAGGTTCTATAAATTAGTAAATAATAATTCTTTGTAGGGCAGGTTCTATTTCGGTCGCTTTTTGGATTTATAGAACCTGCCCTAAATCCAAACAATATTTACAAAGAAAAATAATCATGAGAACAATATTCATTATTCTTTTATCAGTATTATTCGCAGGCTGTCGCACCACACACCCCTCTATCGGTGGAAAAACAGCAAGCGATTCGCTGTCGAGTGTTGTCCTAAAGCACGACAGCATATACATTCGCGACAGCATATATATTGCGACGCAAGGCGATACTGTTTACCAAAAAGAGTATAAATACATCTATCGCGACAGATTGGTGCGCGACACGTTCTATCATCATCATAGCGACACTATAAAAGAGATTGTCGAAGTGGAAAGGCAGCTGACATTCTGGCAACGGAAGAAAATGGAACTCGGAGGAGCTGTTGTTTGGATTGCACCGTTGATTGCCGCAATAATGGTTGCTAAATGGAAGTTTTTGTAAAGACTCATTTGCTAAATATTTCCGAGACTTAAGAAACTGCTCTTGCAAAAAAGAAAATGGTTTCTTAAGTCTTTTTTCAAATAAATGCATCATATTAGCAGAAGAGAAAAACAAGACTTATGATTAAAAGGAAATTTAAGACTACAGACGAACTTACTGACATCATAGAGCAAGAACTCGACAATCTTTTCCGTTACGCATTCTACCGTTTAGGCGACATACAGGATGCAGAGGATATTATTCAGGATCTGTATCTCACCATACACTCAAAGAGAGGGGACACCGAAAAGATTTCAAATCCGAAAAGCTACATATACCGTGCACTATCAAACAACTGCGCATTGTGGTTACGCAGACGCACACAAAGCAAGACGATAAGCCTTGAGAGTTATAATGATATTGAAGCATTCGACCCCTCAACGATAGAGCCGCAAAGTCTCGAAGAGGAATTTACACTGATAAACAGACTGCTCAACTCCATACCCTACGAACAGAGCGAAGTAATAAGGTTGCATATTCATGGTAAAAGGAGTTTTGTTGAAATAGCAGACATATTGAGCATACCGGTAACAACTGCAAAATCACGCTTTAAATATGGCATAGATAAGCTCAAAGCTGGTTTTATAAAAGAGAACAATTAAAAGAAAATAGTTATGGAAAATGATTTTGACAACACATACGACAATCAGAGCCGCAAAATAATAGAGTTACTCACTCCTAAATATCTTAATCATTCAATGAAACTCAATAGATTGCCACGCAAAGGCAATAAAAGCCTAATAATGATTAAAATTGCTTCAATTGCAGCGACCGTCGCCATTGTATTCACATTTGCTTATAACTTGTTGCAGCCATACAGCGCGAAGGCAATGCCCGTAACCTCCAAAGAGATATTGACCAAAGCCATAAAAGCAATAAGAGAGTTGAGGAGCATAAGCCTCGAATTTGATGCCCACATCAGTTCGGTTAGCCCCGACTATGCAGAATGTTCCTCAGGCGGAGAATTGGCAAAATGCAGGTATATTTGTGTCCAGGATGAAAAGAATATAATACAAAGAGTGGATATAAACTTCGACACAATAAAAATATGTAACATCTATGTAAACGATACTGTTTATATGTGGAAAGACAAGGAGTTGCTCTATAAGGGAATCAAAAAAAGCCCGACCGGATTAAAAAGCATTGTGAAGATAGAGAATGTTCTTGAAAAATTCTCAGTCTACAAGAATATTGTAATTGAAAAATCCGAGGAAGAAACTACTCTACGACACGAAGCCACAATAGAAGGAGGCAATTTAATAACCATTGGATGTTTCGACAACAAGACCGGACTGTTGAATTCGTGCAAAAACTATTATATTTACGAAGGGACAAATTATCCTATTGTAGAGAGCACCAAAATGGAATACGACATCCCGATAGAGAAAGAAGATATAATGGCACCATAGAAATATATGCTAAATCTATCAATTAGAGTATATTACTTTGAGCCAATGCCCGCTGGTTGCATCAAAACATAGCGTTCATACCACTGTCGCTTCGCAGGAGTGTCGATAGGGTCATACTCACTGATAATGCAGCCCGTTGCGAGGTCGTCGGCAATAGCAAGGATAATCTCCGAAAGTTCAAGAGTATCTTCTAGTTTCTTGCCCTCGGGGCAAAATATATTATGTTCCTTGATATGTTCATAGCCATAAATAGCACCCATAATATTACCACAAACCGAGCCCGTAGAGTCGCTATCGCCGTCGTGGTTAACGGAGGCAATAATCGCATTCTCCACACTGGTGATATGACGAATGGCGCAATATAGTGCAATTGCCCAAGTCTCTTCAGCAACGCAGCCCTTACCAAGTTTTCGAATAGCATCTACATCAGAGATGTCTGATTTAGCCAATAGTACAGCCTTGTTTGTCAGTTCCCGGAGGTACAATTTATCTTCCTCGTGTTTTCCCTTGCAAATAATATCCATGATTGATAAAGCCTCGCCTACAATATTCTCTATACAATCTTTTGCTCGCGCTGGAGTAAGTGGTAATAACTTATAGAGTAATACGGTAAGCAAGCCTGCCGGAAGAAAGCCAAGGGGATGCTGGTGCGTCTGTTCTGCAATATAGCATCCTCCCTCTTCAAGTTCTTCTAAGGAACAATAATATCTACCTGAATCAGGTGATTGATCCACCAAAAGTGCCATGGGAGCAACACGCATAATACCACCGCAACCTTTGCTGTTGTTTACAACCTTGTTATTATACATCATGCTTGCGCACGCTCTCTTACAGGTAATGCCGGGAGCGCGGCGAACAGCCATTTCCGGGAGTTCTCTTAACCACGTAAATTGTTGATGTCTACCATTTTCTCCTGTTTGTGTATAGTACCAATCAATATAAGCTGCCGTAATTGTTAATTCAGGTTTACACGACAAATGTTCCATTCTATTCTTAGTAATACCTGTAAGTAATCCATTGGCTGTAAAGAGCGTCATTTGCGTATCGTCGCTTATAAGCGCCTTGCCAAAGTGGTCAAGAGCAAACTTGGTGATGCCTTGCTCCCCAAAGTGTGAGAGAATTGAGCGATGGCTCATAAACTCGATCTCGTAACCCAAAGCATCGCCCGCAGCACCTGCCATCAGACAACCTCTGATTTTATCTTTTAATATGTCTTGTTCCATTGTTTAATTTTTAAAATTCCAATCTAAATCCCTTTTGTTTCAGTTCAGCATACTTCTCGGCATTGAAGCGGTACTTGCTTGGCATACGGCGAGAAGCATTTGCCGGACGCGGCTCTGCAAGCAATAGTAAGCCGAGTTTAAGCATCTCGTTATAGAAGTTGAGACATAACAAAATTTCTGTTCCTTCATATTTACCTGCGTTATTTTTACGCAAAAATAGAGTAAAATTATAAAACTTACAAACATTTTGCGTTGTTTTCACACATTTTAATGTAATATCTATCTAAACTATGACGTTCAAGAAGGATAAACTGCGCTCACAGCGAAAAATATTGACTGTACTCGCTGTAAGAACATTCAAGCGAGCTTGATATTTTTTGGTCTCAGAAAGTTTGTTCATATATTTGAAACAAATTCGAATATACGATGCAGCTCGGGATTAAAAACAAGCAAGTTTGTTTTATTCTCCTCTCACCTTTCACTATATTTGCATAGAAAAATCTGCAAAAGTATTTATGATTTCGCGCTGCTACCTCGAAATAACCAACATTTGTAATCTCAATTGTCAGTTCTGCCCAAAAACGGATAGAAGAAAGACATATCTTACTATTGATGAATTCAATACTCTCACAGATAAACTCATGGGAGAAATCAACTTTCTGTATTTTCATCTTATGGGCGAACCTCTCCTGCACCCGCGTGTGGGAGAATTCATAACTATTGCGCGCGAAAAAGGTTTTATACCCATCATTACCACCAACGGTACATTGCTTTCAAAGGCACATGCCCTTATTGAGACAGGTTTGCATAAAATACAGATATCGCTTCACTCGCAAGAGGGCAATGCAAAGGAGAATCTTGGAGAATATATGCACGACGTAATGAGATTTTCGCTTTCTGCTGCAAAAAAGGGGATAATAGTTGTTCTCAGACTATGGAACGAGGGTGGATACAACTCCAAGAATGAGACGATTCTCAATCTCATTGCAGAGCATGTGCAACGTCCATGGGAAGAACGCTACGATGGTTGGAAGATATGTGATAACATCTATCTTGAGATGGATTCCATATTTGAATGGCCAGACACCGGAGGCGAAGAACTCTCTGTGAACGAATCCTTTTGCTATGCCTTGCGCAACCAAATAGGTGTACTCGTGGATGGCTCTGTTGTCCCTTGTTGCCTCGACCACGCAGGAGCAGTCAAATTAGGGAATCTCCATACACAATCACTAAGCGAAATTCTCTCTTCACCAAGAGCAAAAGCCATTTACGACGGATTTACACGCCACAAGGCAATCGAACCGCTATGCAAGCGATGCGGATATGCCAATGTTACGAAAAGATTCAGGAAATAGAGATTGTAGTTAAATACTGAACCAAATTGAGATGCGCCAAGATTCAAATGAGTCTTGGCGCATTTATGTATAACGTATAACGTAATTATTACTTAAGGTTAGAAGCAGGGTCGAGATTGTCTTTCTCAATATCCTTGAAGTAATTTACTGTACCTACTTTAAGTTCGGCTGTAGCAGCGTCATCGCAAACGATGATGCCGTGCTGGTGGAGCTGGAGCACGCTGATTGTCCACATCTGTGTCACACAGCCCTCAACAGCATGATAGAGAGCCTGAGCCTTATTGTGACCGTTAACGAGGATAAGTACCTCTTTGGCATCCATTACTGTGCCTACACCTACAGTTACGGCTGTCTTGGGAACTTTATTTACGTCGTTGTCGAAGAAACGGGAGTTTGCAATAATTGTATCTGTGGTAAGTGTCTTCTGACGTGTACGTGAGGTGAGTGATGAACCGGGCTCGTTGAAGGCAATGTGTCCATCGGGACCGATACCTCCGAGGAAGAGCTGGATACCGCCGTAAGAAGCAATCTTCTCTTCGTAACGTGCACACTCTGCAACAAGATCATCGGCATTGCCATTGAGAATGTTTACATTCTCTTTCTTTATGTTCACGTGGTTGAAGAAGTTGTTCCACATGAATGAGTGGTAGCTTTCGGGGTGGCCTTGAGGAAGACCTACATACTCGTCCATATTGAATGTTACAACATTCTCGAAGCTTACTACTCCCTGATTGTAGAGATTGATAAGCTCTTTGTATGTGCCAAGAGGGGTAGAACCTGTGGGAAGACCAAGCACAAAGGGCTTCTCGGCTGTAGGTTGGAACTCGTTAATCTTTTTTGCAACATAAGATGCTGCCCAAGCAGAAATCTGCTGATAGTTGGGTTCAATAATTAAACGCATAATATTAATAGTTAGAATTTATAATATCTCTTTATTACAAGTTTGTCGAACTGGTCGTCCATCTCTATGAATCGCGGAACGCTTGTGCGCTTGTTGTTTATGACTGTGTCCTTGTGAACTGCCATCACCAGCGTACCGTCAAATGTATTGAACATCATAGGGTGTCCGTTGTTGTCGCGCAGCAGTGGCTGGGGCTCTATGTGCCATGGACCGTTGAGCCCGTGATTCTTCTCTGTATATGCCACTCCTACTGCATATTCACCGTCGATGTATGTTGAGAACAACATTCCAAGTTCTCCGCCGTCTGTGTCGAAGAGGAAAGGACCGTCCATCACCGGACAGAAGGATTTGTTTCCAAGACTGTCTACGCCCGACGACCACGGGTTCTGGGATGCTGTGAACATCACAAAAGGCTCACCCATCTGTTTGGCAAAATCATCGGTCAGACGGATTATCTGCACTGTGCCGTCCCAATTCTGTATCCATTCGTGGCTGTAGATTATATACCCCGCACCAAGCTCATCGCTACAGAATGTGGCATCCAAAGAGGGCTGGTCGGCACGCAGAAGAGGACGCTCTGCCTGTATCGGCTTGTATGGACCTTTTATGTTGTCGGCAACAAACAATTGGCAAGAACGGCGAGGAATATCGCGCCCGGCTACCTTGTCTATTATAACATCGGGGCGGGTAAATGTAGCCATGTAATAGAATTTCTTGTTGAACTCATGAATCTCAGGTGCCCAGATTGTGGGGTTAGAGCCCATCCACATGGTCGTGTCGAGCTGCAATACATTGTATGGACCCTCCCACAAACGGAGGTTTTTGCTCGTCCAGACGTTGCCGCCGGTGCCGGTCATATAATAGACATTCTCCTTCTTGTCGAAGTATACAAACGGGTCTCTCAGTTGCATTGTATCTATGGAGACTGTACGCGCGGGAGCACCGTCTACCGTACGCAATACTCCATTCCCGTTATTCGTGGTTGATGTGCCGCAAGATGCAAGCAGAAACAAGAAGAACAATATATATATGTTTGTTGCTTTCATACTGTATAATTTTATAAAGTTCAAAGGTAATAATTTATTTAGTAATTATCAAATATGGGATTAGATTTCGCATTTCAGCAGAATGAACAGATGTTGTCCGGCAGAAAATTAACATTGGTTATAAAACATAGTTCCCTCTTTTTGCTTTATAGAAATAAAACTAATTTTATCTGATTATGAGACGTTTTTTAATTGCAGCCATCGCCTTGATGGTCGGTTTTCAGTTTGTTGCATTTGCACAGACAGGCGGTACGGACAGAAAGAAGTTGAGTAAGGCAGAACGCGAAGCCGCGTGGCGTGCCGAAAGATTAAAGAAGAGAGCAACTGAAAGAGCAAAGATTGCCGAAGAGGATTCTGTTGCATTTGCGCAGGCAGTAAATGCTCTGGAAAGCGGTTCGTGGGCACTGGAAGCATCGAACATCACATTCAACAACGGCATTACGCGATTCGTTACTTCGAGCACCAACTATGTTGCGGTAAATGCAGGTGAAGGTACCGTGCAGACGGCTTTCAACAATATGAACATCAGTTCACCCAACGGGCTGGGAGGGGTTACGCTTGAGGGCAACGTGTGGGGCGAACGCATGGGGAAGGACGATGACGGGAATATATTCTACAGTTGTTCTATTCAGGGCAGCGGAATCTCTGCGGTCATCTATCTTACTCTTACTGCCGGCACCAATCAGGCGAGCGCTTCGGTAAATGCGAATTACAGTGGCAACAAGATGGTGTTCAACGGCTATCTCTATCCTTATAATTCGGCGGGGATTTTCGAGGGGCAACCGAGCTACTGACTGCCTGATGCTTCTGCACCTGTTTGCATATTCCCTCCCCGACCGTGGCCACCCTATCCGCGTCCGGGGATAAGACCTCTGCCGCCGCGCCCTCCCCGACCGCCTATGTGGGGACCATCGGGCGGCAATCCTCCCCGACCGCCGTTCGGCAATAATCCTCCGGGTGGTGGTGTCAGACCACCGTCGTTCAGACCATAAGCGTTTTTGACTCTATATAAGCCTATGAAAGCTACAAAGGGCTACGGATGTTTGTCTGCATTGACAAATATACAAGAATATGGGTACAGCCGATATCGGCTGTACCCATATTCTTGTACAATACTTTGAGAACTTATTCTTTGGGAAGATATTGTTCAATCTCCTTAAGTTCCTTCTCCATATTAAGATTGTAGTAGCAGTTTGAAAGACCTGTTATCCACAATTCTGTTTTTGTAGGCTGCAACTTACGAAGTTTCTCATAAAGAGGAAGCGCCTCTTTGAAGTATCCGTTGATAACCTCTTTGTCTTTCTTGATTTTTGCTTTATCCCTTATATTTGTGCTTGCATTCTTCTGGCTATACTCCTGTGCGAGTACTGTGTAGCAGATACCGAGGTTGGCAAGTGCGCCCTCATAATTGGGGTCCTTCTCCAATGTCTTCTTGTACCATGTAACAGCTTCAGCTGTTTTACCGCTCTCCTGCAATACCATACCTTTCACGAAGAAGAACAAGGGATTTTCGGGATTTGACGCAATCATCTCATCTGCAAATTTTGTCATCTCCTCAGGCTGATTCTTTGACTGGTAGAAAGCAATAAGGCACTGATAGAAATAAGGATTAGAAGGGAATGTTCTTGCACCGTCCTTCAGTGTGTTTGCCCATGCAACAGAGTCGCCAAGATGTCCATATGCCATTGACTTGTACTTCATGGCATTCTCTTTGAAAGAGGGCTCTTCCATTGCAAGGTCGATGTGTGCAAGTACGTTTTTGTAGTTTTCTGTCTGCATACCGCAAAGTGCAGCGTAGTATGCAGCATTAGCATTCAACTCCTTGTCTTTTACGGCAGGAAGTGTATCAAGCGGCTCAAGTGTAGCTGTTTTGAGGAACATGTCGAACTGCTTGAAAGCATCGTCGTACTTCTCGGCATTGTAGAAGTATGCACCTCCATTAAACAACTGGTTGCGGTTCTCATACATCATCTGTACAATATCCATTGAGTATTTGGGTGCCACCTTGCCTTTTGCATTGGGTGCCTTGTCATACTTGTCGCACTTGATGAGATAGTCGAAAATGTCGTATGCCGAATTGTAGAGCTGGTCGGCATTGAACGGCTGTCCTTGTGCACGTTTGTAGTTCTCTGCGTCGATGACACCCTTCTTAGCCTTGCAAGCTACATACCATACGTATGCATCCTCATTTGTAAGGGGGCTTTTGAGCGCGTCCTGAATGGTGCTGAGTGCGCCTGCGTGATCACCTGCCACGATTGCTTTATCGGCAGTTTTGGCTTTTAACATAAGAGCTTTACGCTCCTTTTTCTGTGCTTTTATCTGTTCTTTTGTAAGCTGTTGTCCTGAAACCATGCTTGCTGCCAGAACCAAAGCGAAAGATAAAACTAATTTTTTCATATTAAAAATATTTAATGAGATTGTTATAAGCTGTTTATAATTATCACCGGCAAAGCCGGTTTCTGCTTCTTATTCATTAGCAGGTGTTTCTTCTGTGGTTATTGCGTCTTCTGTATTCTCGCTCTCGGTCTCAACCTCGTGGCTAACCTTGCACACAGAACTGATTGTGTCGTTCTTTTTCTTGAGGTCGATGATGCGTACACCTTGTGTGGCACGTCCGATTACAGGAATCTGCTCTACGGCTGTTCTGATTGCAATACCCGACTTGTTTATAACCATAAGGTCGTTGTCGTTTGTTACGCCCATGATGGCTATAAGCGCACCGGTCTTTTCGGTTACGTTTATTGTCTTTACACCTTTGCAGCCACGGTTTACAGTTGGATATTCACAGCTTGCCGAACGTTTGCCATAGCCTTGCTCGGAAAGGACAAGAATGCTCTTGTCGCTCTCTTTGTTCAGCACTACCATGCCTACTACTTCGTCGCCCTCGTCAAGCGCCATGCCTCGTACACCGGTAGCTGTACGTCCCATCGGGCGTACCGTGCTTTCGTTAAAGCGCACTGCACGGCCCTTGCGGTTGGCAAGTACGATGTCGCTGTCGCCATCGGTGAGAGCTACTGAAATTACTCTGTCGTCCTCGCGGATGGTAATAGCGTTGATGCCGTTTGCTCTGGGACGTGAATACTGTTCGAGAGAGGTTTTCTTTATGACTCCCTGCTTGGTACAGAATATGAGGTTGTGGCTGTTGATGAAGTTGCTGTCGGCAAGTGTCTTTACGCGCACGATTGCATTGAGCGAGTCATCGGCAGCGATGTTGAGCAGGTTCTGTATGGCACGTCCTTTGGAGTTCTTGTTGCCTTCGGGAAGTTCGTAGACCTTGAGCCAATAGCAACGTCCGCGCTGTGTGAAGAACATCATGGTATTGTGCATTGTTGCCGTATATATGTGTTCTATGAAGTCGGAATCGCGGGTGTCGCTGCCTCGTGAGCCTACGCCGCCTCTGTTCTGCGCACGGTATTCGGCAAGAGGAGTACGCTTGATGTATCCGAGGTGAGATATTGTAATGACCATTTCGTCGTCAGCATAGAAGTCTTCGGGGTTGAAGTCTTCTGATGCGCTGTACTCTATGCGGCAACGGCGCTCGTCGCCGTACTTTTCCTTGACCTCGATGAGTTCTTCCTTGATGACCTTCTTGCAAATCTCTTCGTTTGAGAGAATCTCTTTGTAATGTTCGATTCTCTTCTGAATCTCATCAAACTCGGCGTGGAGCTGTTCCTGCATGAGACCTGTGAGTTGACGCAGACGCATCTCGACAATGGCATTCGCCTGAATCTCGCTGAGCGAGAAACGTTCGATAAGTCCTTGTTTTGCCTCGGCGGGAGATTTAGCGGCACGTATGATGCGCACTACCTCGTCGATGTTGTCCGACGCAATGATGAGTCCTTCGAGTATGTGGGCACGCTCTTCTGCCTTGCGGAGATCGTACTTTGTGCGACGTATTACAACTTCGTGGCGATGGGCAATGAAGTTGCTGATGCAGTCCTTGAGAGTGAGCAGACGGGGGCTACCGTGTACAAGTGCAATGCAGTTTACGCTGAAGGATGTCTGCAAGGCACTCATCTTATAAAGCTTGTTTATAAGGACATTGGCATTTGCGTCGCGCTTTACGTCTATAACAATGCGCATACCCGACTGGTCGGACTCGTCGTTGATGTTTGATATTCCCTCAATTTTCTTTTCGTTGACCATTGCGGCAATATCCTTGATGAGTTCCTCCTTATTTACATTATAGGGAATTGCGGTTACGATAATCTTGTCGTGATAATCTCCCGGCTCTATTTCGCATACGGCACGCATTACCACCTTTCCACGACCAGTCTCGTATGCCTCTCTTACTCCTGCAAGTCCGTAGATGTCGCATCCTGTGGGGAAGTCGGGAGCCTTGACATATTCCATAAGTCCGGCTACATCAATATCGGGATTGTCGATGTATGCCACGCACGCATCGATTACCTCGCTCAAGTTGTGTGTAGGAATATTTGTCGCCATACCCACCGCAATACCTGACGAACCGTTTATAAGAAGGTTGGGGATGCGTGTAGGCAGCACTGTGGGTTCCTCTGTCTCGGCTGTATAGTTGGGCATGAAGTCCACTGTCTCTTTGTAGAGGTCCTCTGCCATGTCTTCTCCGATTTTGCGCAGACGCGCTTCGGTATAACGCATGGCTGCGGGTGAGTCGCCGTCGATAGAACCGAAGTTACCCTGTCCGTCAATGAGCGGATAGCGCATAACCCAGTTCTGTGCCATACGCACAAGTGCCATATAGACCGATGAGTCGCCGTGGGGGTGATACTTACCAAGCACATCACCGACAGTACGGGCAGATTTTTTATAAGGTTTGTCGGCTGTGTTTCCCAGTTCCATCATTCCGTACAATATACGGCGGTGTACAGGCTTCAATCCATCACGGACATCGGGTAGCGCACGGGCAACAATTACCGACATCGAGTAATCAATATAGGAAGAACGCATCTCTTCCTCGATATTGATTTTTATAATTCTGTCGTTTCCAATCATTTATATTACAAGTATTATTAAAATTCAATTACGGGACATTTTATTCTTCTGTCGTATCCGTATAAAAACGTGCTAAATTACACAATTTTAGCGAAACGGGCAAGAAAATAATATATTTTATGAATTAGGAAGCGGAGATTCAATCAAGCATTTTCAGTTGGTTGTCAAGAGATTAGCATTTATAGTTAAAAAAGGTTACAGATTAGGGCGTTTCCAACCGCTCTCTGCACAACTATCCGATTTGTGTTCATAACAAAAAATATGTCAAATTTGCATATTTTTAGGGAGGTTCCATACATCAGTTCGAGCCGTTTTTTTTAATTTATTCAGAGCAGATTGTTTATTTTTGCAATGGAGCAACCTTCGTGTCGCAACTGAGTAAAAATGAACAAGATACCGAAACAAAACAAAAAGCGATCGAAACAGAGCTCACCCTACAAAGAAATTATTGTTTACTAATCTATGGAACCTCCCTCTAACAATTTTTAATAGTTTGGCACGGTTTTTGTAAGGTAAGTTATGTAATAATAGTTGTATGGCAGAGAACATTATAGTAATTTCGCGCCGACAAACAGAAAAACAATATTGTTCACACATAGAAAGAATGAGGAGGAAGAAACTATGAACAACCAATTTTCAGAAAACATATCACGCATACTCACATACAGCAAGGAAGAGGCAGACCGCCTGCGCTGCAAGAGTATAACCACCGAACACCTGCTGTTGGGTCTGTTGCGCGACAAGAACGGGAACGCAATGAACATACTCACCACAATGTCGGTAGACATTCTGAAACTGAAAGAAGAATTAGAGAGAAACCTTATACCGCAAAGCGAAGAGAAATTCGAAGCAAGCAACGATGTAATTCTCGACGAAAACGCATCAAAGGTTTTACGTTTTTGTATACTCGAAGCACGTATGTTAAAAAGCAATAATGTTGATACAGAACATCTTCTGTTAGCTATACTCAAAGAAAAGACCAACAACGCGGCAGCAATACTGTCCGACAACAACGTAACTTACACCGATGTACGCGAAGCCCTGCATATAAAGCCCGACGTGCGCGACGGATTCGGCTACACCGACGAGGATGACGAAGAGGAAGAGAGCGGCAACACATTCGGGAAACAGCAGACACATTCCGAAACCCGCCAGAAACAACCTGTCGGCGATACTCCCGTACTCGACAACTTCGGATTCGACATGACAAAAGCAGCCAAAGAGGGACTGCTCGACCCTGTCGTAGGCCGCGAAAAGGAGATTGAGCGCATATCTCAGATACTCAGCCGCAGGAAAAAGAACAACCCTGTACTCATAGGCGAGCCCGGAGTTGGAAAATCGGCTATCGTAGAGGGACTTGCACAGCGCATCGTTCAGCGCAAGGTATCACGCATGCTGTTCAACAAGCGGATCATATCACTCGACATGACAGCGGTTGTCGCAGGCACCAAATACCGCGGACAGTTCGAAGAACGTCTGCGTGCCATACTCAACGAACTGGAGCAGAACCCCGACATAATTCTCTTTATCGACGAAATGCACACCATCATCGGAGCAGGCTCATCACCTGGTTCGATGGATGCCGCAAACATACTCAAACCCGCCCTTGCACGTGGCGGCATGCAGTGCATAGGCGCAACCACACTCGACGAATACCGCAAAAGCATTGAAAAGGACGGGGCGCTGGAACGCCGTTTCCAAAAGGTGATTGTCGAGCCCACTACACGCGAAGACACACTTCACATCCTGCTCAACATTAAGGAGAGATACGAAAACCACCACAATGTAATCTACACCGACGAGGCACTGAAAGCCTGTGTATCGTTGACAGACAGATACATAACAGACAGAGCGTTCCCCGACAAGGCAATTGACGCGATGGACGAAGCAGGAGCACGCATGCATCTGACAAACATCACCGTTCCCCGCGAAATAGAAGAGCAGGAAAAACTCGTTGAAGTTGCACGCAGCGAAAAGCAGGAGGCTGTAAAGCGACAGGACTTTGAACGCGCAGCCAACTACCGCGACTACGAAAAGAAGATGGAAGAGTGTCTCAAAGAGATGAAAGAGGAGTGGGAAAAGGCCGCACGCAGCGAGCGTCAGACTGTGGATGACCAAAAGATAGCCGAAGTAGTATCAATGATATCAGGAGTTCCAGTACAGCGCATGCAACAGGACGAGTGGGCACGCTTGAGAACTATGAAAAGCGAACTTACAGGTAAAGTCATATCACAGGATGCAGCAATCGACAAGCTCACCAAAGCCATTCTCCGCAGCCGAGTAGGACTCAAGAACCCCAACAAGCCGATAGGCACATTCATGTTCCTCGGTCCCACAGGTGTAGGCAAGACACTGCTTGCAAAGGAACTCGCCCGCTTCATGTTCGGCACCACAGATGCCCTCATACGCATCGACATGAGCGAATTCATGGAAAAATTCACCGTCTCCCGGCTCGTCGGAGCCCCTCCGGGATACGTCGGTTACGAAGAGGGCGGACAACTCACAGAAAGAGTGCGCCGCCGCCCCTACTCCATCGTTCTACTCGATGAGATAGAAAAAGCACACACCGATGTATTCAACCTGCTGCTGCAAGTGATGGACGAAGGACGGTTGACCGACAGCTACGGACGCACCATAGACTTCCGCAACACAGTGATAATCATGACGTCCAACATCGGAACAAGAGAACTTAAGGAGTTCGGTGCAGGCATAGGATTCGCTAAAGCCGATGCAGAAAGCAGCAAGCACAGCAACGATATAATAAAGAAAGCACTGAACAAACGTTTCGCTCCCGAATTCATCAACCGCGTAGACGAAATAATAAACTTCGAGCAACTTAACCTCGAAGCAATCACCAACATCGTCGACCTTGAACTGGCACCCGTACTCAAACGTGCAGCCGAAATGCAGTTCACCCTGCAGCTCGACAGGGAAGCAAAAGAGTTCCTCGCCAACAAGGGATATGACAAGCAGTTCGGTGCCCGCCCGCTGAAACGTGCCATACAAACATACATCGAAGACGAACTCTCCGAACTGATAATATCACAGACTATAAAAGAGGGAGACAAGATTGTCGTAACCGCTGACAAAGAAAACGACAAGCTCCGCTTCGAAGTAGCCGCAGGAGAATAGTCTCTGCAAAAAGGCATAAAAACATGAAATAATTTCATGCAACACGACAAAATGTCAGATGTAGATACATCTGGCATTTTTTTTGTTTATATACTTACAGAAAACCATTTATCATTATTTTTATAGAAAACAATAAAAAATCATACAGTATGCAAAAAGGTAACATTGGGGTAACAACAGAAAACATATTCCCCGTCATCAAAAAATTTCTGTACAGCGACCACGAAATTTTCCTTCGCGAAATAGTATCGAACGCCATCGATGCCACACAGAAGCTGAAAACGCTTTACGAAAAAGGCGAATACAAAGGCGAACTCGGCGAACTTAAAGTAACCGTAAAGCTCACCCCCGAAGCAATAATTGTGAGCGACAACGGAATAGGACTCACCACCGAAGAGATTGAGAAGTACATCAATCAGATAGCCCTTTCAGGCGCTACAGATTTTCTGGAGAAATACAAGGACACAGCAAACTCCATCATCGGACACTTCGGATTAGGATTCTACTCAGCCTTCATGGTATCTAAGCGTGTAGAGATAGTAACTAAATCATACAAAGAGGGAGCAACCGCCATCAAATGGAGTTGCGACGGAAGCCCCGAATACGAAATAACCGAAGCAGAGAGAGAGGGTCGCGGAACAGACATCATCATGTACATCGACGAGGACAGCAAAGAGTTCCTCGAAGAGGCACGCATCAGTGCTATCCTCAACAAATACTGCAAATTCTTGCCCGTAGAGATAGCTTTCGGCAAAAAGAAGGAGTGGAAAGACGGCAAGCAGACAGATACCGACGAAGACAACATAATCAACGACACTACCCCGCTCTGGACACGCAAGCCCACAGAGCTCAAGGACGAAGATTATAAGGAGTTTTACCGCAAGCTCTACCCCATGAGCGACGAGCCTCTTTTCTGGATACACCTCAATGTGGACTTCCCCTTCCACCTCACCGGTGTGCTCTATTTCCCAAAGATCAAGAGCAACATAGAGATGCAGCGCAACAAGATACAGCTCTACTGCAATCAGGTATATGTAACCGACGAAGTAGAAGGCATTGTACCCGACTTCCTCACACTGATGCACGGAGTGATAGACTCTCCCGACATTCCCTTGAACGTATCACGCTCATACCTTCAGAGCGACGCCAACGTAAAGAAAATTTCGGGTTACATCTCAAAGAAGGTGTCCGACCGTCTGCAATCTATCTTCAAGAACGACCGCAAGGAGTTCGAGGACAAATGGAACGACCTGAAGATCTTCATCAACTACGGAATGCTCACCGAAGAGGATTTCTATGAGAAGGCAAGCAAATATGCACTTCTTCAGGACACAGACGGCAAGAAGTACACATTCGAAGAGTACAAAACACTTGTATCTGCCGAGCAGACCGACAAAGAGGGAAACATCATCTACCTCTACGCAAGCAACAAGGAGAAAGAGTACAGTTTCATAGAAAACGCCACTGCCAAAGGCTACAATGTCCTGCTGATGGACGGTCAATTGGACGTTGCCTTGATTAGCCTTCTCGAACGCAAGTTCGAAAAGACACGTTTCTCTCGCGTAGACAGCGACACCATCGAGCGTCTCATCGTTAAAGACGAGCAGAAACTCTCAATACTCAACGGCGGCGAACGCGAAATACTGACAGGCATCTTCAGCAGCCGCATGCCCAAAATCGAGAAAAAAGAGTTCCACATTCAGACAGAGTCTATGGGCGAGGATGCAGCACCCATAATCATTACACAAGCTGAATATATGCGTCGTATGAAAGAGATGGCTGCCATACAAGCGGGAATGAATTTCTACGGAGACATGCCCGACATGTACACTGTCATCATCAACGAAGAGCACCCCTTAATCAAGCGTGCCCTTGACAATGCCAAGAGCAGCTGCGCCGAAAAGCTGCAACCTATAGACGAAGAGAGCGAAAAGCTCAATGCACGTCGCAAAGAGCTGTACGACGCACGCAAGGACAAGAAAGACGAGGATATTCCCCAGACAGAGAAAGACGAACTTGCAGAGGTTGAGCGTAAGCTCACCGAGGCAAAGAGCAACAAAGAGGCTGTCATTGCAGAATATGCGGTAACCGACAAGCAGGTATCTCAGCTTATAGACATCACACTCTTGCAGAACAATATGCTGACAGGCGAAGCACTCAACAATTTCGTCAAACGAAGCATTGAACTGATGAAGTAAGCAAATATCATACTAACAAAAAAGTGTTCATCCTCAATCGGTTGAACACTTTTTTGTTGAATATTGCCTTATGAGTTGAGGTGCGACTAGCACACCATTCCTATACTATTCGGGAATATATCACAGAACACAATAAAACTATACAATATAACCTGTTATGAAATAAACTTACAGTTATGTGTATTGTTTCAGTTTCTTATTAAGATACCATATAATAACACCGCAATATGCATATAAATTACCATCAGGCATCCTATTGCTGTAATAGTGCAACTTATCTGTTATATCCTTCCTTTTCCATTTTTTTCTTCCCATTTCATGCACCAGACCCTTAATTACAGCTAATCTATTTTTCTCTAATCTCGGATGATTCAGATTCAATATTTCATTTAGTTCCTTGTCATAATCAAGGTTTGAAGACTTGATGCTGCCATCTTTTGAAGAATACGAAACTGTATCGGATACATTCTGGTCGAATAATCTAAAGCTGAGACTCTTATCTCCTTTACTCCTGTCACAATGAAAATTCCCGCTTCCGTCTACATCGCCATCGCAACAAAGCACCATATTGGAATACGCCAGCGTTTCTTCGTAATTTCCTTCCTCTATACTCAGTTTGCGCGGTTTCAAATGTTCTATTCGAGTGGCAGTAGGCATACCGGGAGTAAAACTTACCCTGCGCATACAATATGCACACAATCCTCCTTGCTCATTCAGAAGCGCTTGCCTTAGAGCATCTTTCGGAGCAGACTCAAATGTCATACCGGGGGTATTCCTGACCTCAATCCACTCCTGCGGTTCTCTCCCTTTTGTAATCTTAATCATCTGAATCTATATTAAAATCCAACATTGTGCGGGCCTGTATTATTTCGGGAATCGAATCACCGAATTCCTTATCAAGTTCATCCAACAAAATCCTCGCCTCAGCATAGCGGTCGTTGTCTATGAAATCAAAAAGCCTCTTGATACGATGCTCCACCTCAGCAACTCTTGCCATGCGACCCATATACATTTCAAGTATAGTGCTAGCATCAAGACCGTATGTCGAAATAGGTGTTCTCGTATATTTATTGTCCTGATACTGAAGATATATAACTTCATTCTCTTCGTTAGTCATAACGCTTGACATGACCATAGGAGCATGAGAGGTAACCACAAACTGCAATTCGGGAAATGTTGCACGCAGTGCTTTCATTACCACAGACTGCAACTCAGGATGGAGATGTTGGTCTACTTCATCAATCAGCACTACTCCAGAAGTAAGACTACAAGAATCTTTACCATATTTATTTCCATTCAGCAAACAGCAACGTATTGCCAAATCTACAACAATATTTACCAGACGCTTATAGCCATCGGACAGATTCGATGCCTCCACTTCCCTGCCGTCAACATAATTGAAAAAGACCTGTTTTTTCAAAGGACGTATCGACATTCCATTGATTACGTTACAGCCATCCACACCAAGAGCCTTAGATATTGCATCGTTTACTGTATCAACCTCCATCTGAGATTTCTGTCCTTCTGTCAACACAAGAAGACGATACATCCAATAGTCAAAGAATCCATCACCTTGCAAGCACTCGTAGTATCCGAACGAACGGGGCTGGAAATATTTTGCAAAAACACGCCTGTCGAGCTTACGGCTGCTGTGAATATCCTCTGTAGAAAATGCAGCAAAAAGAGGTAAAGCAATACTGCCATCGTCCTTTTGCGCCAATTGCGAATAAATCTGCTTGGCAGCATCCCTCATCTCTTTTATTCCAATAATAGAGGTGCGATTCTTTCTTCCTGAACGTGACAGTTTAAGTGCATGGAACGTAGAAAAATCATATTCCAAAGAAACAGGTCGCTCCAAAGACTCTGTGCCATTCTCCACCTCGCTCATAAAATCAGCATTTGAGATTCCTATAAAACGTGTATTAGCATCAGAAAACCCCGAGAAGAAAGAGCTCATGGCAACCTTCATTCCTCGTAGAATAGTGGTTTTGCCACTTCCATTGGCTCCAAACAGAAGATTCACACCCTTCTTGAAATTCAACTGGTATTCATCGAAACACCTGAAATTCCAAAAAGTCAACTTTTCTATTTTCATATTGCAATATCTAAGTTCATACACTACTTGAAATACAAAAATACATTATTTTATTCATTTGACTGAAAAATTATTGGCAAAATTAGCACAAGACAATAAAAAAGTGTTCAACCTATAATGAATAAGGTTGAACACTTTTTTGTTTTAGTATATTATCCGCTAATACTGTTCCTTTTCGTTGGGAAAATCTCGGTTCTTGACATCACTCACATAATTGCCCACAGCATCACAGATAACATCATTCAGATTGGCATAGCGGCGCAAGAAACGGGGGCTGAACCCACCGGTCATACCCAACATATCTGTGCAGACAAGAACCTGACCGTCCACATCGCCACCGGCGCCGATGCCTATGATGGGAATACTTACACTCTCGGCAACCCTTTTTGCCAACGATGCGGGTATCTTTTCGAGCACGATTGCAAAGCAACCGGCCTCTTCCAACAACTTAGCATCCTTGAAGAGTTTTTCTGCTTCCTCCTCATCACGGGCACGCACAGTATATGTGCCGAACTTGTTGATGCTCTGAGGCATCAGTCCCAAATGCCCCATGATAGGGATACCCGCGTCGAGAATCTTACGGACCGAAGGAAGAATCTCTTCGCCACCCTCCATTTTCAGAGCATCGGCATGACTCTCTTTCATGATGCGGATTGCATTCTTCACTGCCTCATCTGCATTGACCTGATATGTACCGAAAGGCATATCCACCACAACAATGGCACGTTTCACGGCACGCACAACAGATTTTGCATGATAAATCATCTGGTCGAGCGTGATAGGCAAAGTTGTTATGTTTCCTGCCATCACATTCGAAGCCGAATCGCCAACAAGGATAGCGTCTACACCTGCGGCATCCACAAGTGATGCCATTGTATAGTCATACGCTGTGAGCATTGCAATCTTATCCCCTTTGGACTTCATCTCTATAAGGCGGTGAGTGGTTACCTTACGAGGGTCTTCTACAATATATTTCGACATTTTGTTTATTTTTATATTTTTATAAACCCGATTACATCGCTATTTGTTTTTACGATGACTCTGCAAAGTTAGGACAAAATTTCCAAATTACGAACAAACGGACGAGATTACAAGGTTTGCATCACTATTTCGTGGCAATACGTATTTTACAACAAGATTATGAAGAAAAGATTGAACATAGCTCTTGTAGCACATGACAATATGAAAAAGGAGCTTGTGGAATGGGTAGATTGGAACCACAAGACGTTGTTGGCACACCACCTTATTTGCACAGGCACCACCGGGCGTCTGGTATCCAAGGCGCTCAACTCGCACCACCCCGAAGTCGATGTAGACACATTCATCACACTGCTGAAGTCCGGTCCGCTCGGTGGCGACCAACAGTTAGGGGCACTGATAGCTACAGCCCGCATAGATATTCTTGTTTTCTTTTGGGACCCAATGTCGGCACAGCCGCACGACGTAGACGTAAAGGCATTGCTCAGGCTCGCATCTGTGTACAATGTACCGACTGCTATCAACAAAAGCTCAGCCGACTACATTATATCATCCCCACTGCTCGGCAACATGAATTATTTTCCGAGAATAAAGGATTATTCCGAATATATCGAAAGACATGTGAAATAGCGGGAGTCTACAGCATAAATAAAAACATAGTCAGTTCGGCACGTGTGCCGAACTGACTATGTTTTTATTTATGCTCAGAACTATTTGATAAGTTCAAACTCTGCTCCGCCTGCAAAGTCCGCACCATTCTGCGAACTTAGTGCTGTGAAGCGAATGTAGCGCATCTTCACGGGAGCATCGAAAAGAATCTTCTTCATACTGCTACCGGAACTGAATGTTCCCTTCTTGATGCTCTTCCAGTTTTTACCATCATTGCTGATTGATATCTCAAAATCTTTGATGATGCCGTTTGTACCACCATCCTGACGAGGCAGATATGAGAATCCTTTCACTGTACACTCTTCGCCGGCATCGAAATCTACCCAGTGGGGATACTGTGCAACTGTTACTGAGTACATTGTGTGCCATGTACTGTTCAGGTCGCCATCGACGAGACAGCTTGCAGGAGCTTCTATCTCCTGACTCGATGTGTATATCACTTCGATAGGCTGTATCTTTACCGGTTTATAGTCGTATACCGATGTCATAGCGGGGCGGTTCTTGTCCCATACGGTTATTGTGCCACCCTGTTCCATCTTGATAGGCTCGTTGTACTTCATGCTTTTTGCCTTGCGGCCTGTTCCCACTTTGTAGTATATCTCTACATTGGTATCTTCGCAACGCATAGACACGTAACCTCTGCGGTCGCGCACAACTACGATAGGAGCAATTGAGGATGAAGAGACATTGGCTGTTTCTGTATATTTCGCCGATTTAACGGGACGCATAATGAATCCCACCATATTGTCTCCGGCTTTTACGCAGTCATATTCAAGGGGACCACCCTGACCACAGCTGTTGCCGCCAAGACCCGTAACCTTTCTGTCGAGGTTAAGGTATGTGCTGTTTGACTTGGGAAGCTGATAGGGGTGAGCAGCCTCTGCAAGCTGCACAGAATTCCATGCGAGTGCCGATGCTGACATGCCCTCTGTTGCTGCGAAGATAACACCATTGCCTGCCCAGTCGGTAAGGGCGCACCAGCGTACATCCTCGCGGTTTGCCATATCCTGAGGTTTTGGGAAATATACATACTGGTCGGCCACCTTGCTGTCGTACTGCTCTATGAAAGAGCCCGAACGACGGTCGTTGTAGTTGTTGTAGGGACCTGCACCATAGTAGTGGTAGTACTTAAGTTCTCCCGGTAACTGAAGTTCGTAGCCGATGCGAGCGAGATTAAGGGCACTGTTGCTTCCCACGATGCTGCTCTTGAGCTCTACTGAACCATCCTTATATATAGTCCAGATTCTGTTTGATGTGAAATAGAAGGCATTTTCGCCGAGGGGAACCTTGTTGTCTACAATCTTCATTGTATTGTCCTCGTTACGCACAATCTTGCCTCCGCAAGGAGCTTGTGTATGTACAATGTATTGTACGACTATTGTCCCGTCGGACAATGTCTGTACGTTCTTCGAAAGTACGCTGTCTACAAGGTTATAAAGTCCGTTTGAGTACCATGCACCACGTGCCCAGTTGTCATTGTCGACAGGTGCACGGAAAGTACACAGCTTCATTGTGTTTCCAACGGGAAGTATCTCTTTGTTGCCATATACGACATTATAGAGAACGCCTTTCTTGTCGTCGAGTGCAATGGTAAATGCGCCATCGGCACCCTTGATTGCAGTTACTTGCTTGTCGCTGTCGCACTCCATTGCAAGGTTTCCGCCAACATTGGCAACAGTTGCGATTGCTGGCTTGGTTGCAGGGCTCTGGAGCAACAACTGCTCAGCCATCTGAACATAGTTCTTCTTTGCCCACGGCATATTCTCCTTCAAAAGGAATTCCACCTTTACGAAATACTCTTTCTTTGCATCGCGTGCATAATTGATGCCGAGGTCTACGATTGCCTTTTTGCGAGGCGCCACCTTTGTGTCGGGCAAGATGTTGCTGTACACTTGCTTGCCGTCCTCCCAAAGTGATACCTTCACCGCAAGGTCGCTGAGGTCGCAGAAATAGCGTTTGTTGAATATTTCAATCTTGGTCTTTGCTTCGTCGGCAAATTTCACGCCCACATTCTGATACACTTTCTTCACCTCATAGTATTCGGGCTTCGGAGTGTGGTCGGGCAACATGATACCGTTCATGCTGAAGAGGTGGTCGTTGGGACGGTCGCCAAAGTCGCCGCCGTAACCCATGAACTTGTTGCCTTTCTTGTCGTAGTTGTAGAACGCTTGGTCGGTCCAGTCCCAGATAGCTGCTCCGCAGAAGAAATTTGTGCTCTCCATTGCTTCCCAATAGTCTATCAGGTTACCGCCGGCATTACCCATAGAGTGGGCATACTCCGAGATGTGGAAAGGATATTTGATATTGTATTTACCCTGTACTGCACCACGTACCCATGCGATTGAGGGGTACTGGTTAGAGCCCATATCTACAATGTTGTTGTTGCGCTCATACTGCACGGGACGAGAAGCGTCAAATGCGTGCAGTTTCGCATATGCCTTCTCGAAGTTCACGCCGGGCCCAGCCTCATTGCCGAGCGACCATATTACAATTGAGGGGTGGTTGATGTGGGCGTATGCCATTTCCATTACACGTGCTACGTGTGCTGCCTCGAATTCGGGAACGTGTGAAAGTGAAGCTGCACCATAGTAGTACTGGTGGCTCTCTATGTTTGCCTCGTCCTCAAGGTAGATACCATATTTGTCGCACAGATAGTACCAGAAAGGTGCATCGGGATAGTGGGCGCAACGCACGTGGTTGATGTTGCCGCGAAGCATGTGCATCACTTCGTTGTACATCTGTTCGCGTGTGATGGCATGTCCGCGTTCAAGGTTGCTCTCATGACGGTTGACACCTTTCAGTTTCACTGTCTTTCCGTTTACATAATAGTAGCGTCCTGCAAGTCCGAATTCGTCCTTTTCGGCGGGGGTGTCCTTGATTTCAACCTCGCGGAAGCCGAAGTAAGTAGATGCTGTTTCAACAACCTTGCCTTTTTTGTTCTTCAACTGAACAACGAGCGTATATCGATAGGGAGCCTCTCCCGACCACTTGTTGGGTGCTTTGACAGCGATAGACATTTTGGAAGTGTTTGTAGCACCTGTTGCTGTTGCCGGCACGCTTGCTGTTGTGGTTGAACCGCTAACAATCTCATTATCGTCGCTGAAGAGTTTGTTGGCATATAGTGTGGCTTCTACTGTATAGTCCTTTGCTTCTTTCTTTGAGAGGTTGCGTACATCTACTTCGATGTTGGCTGTACCGTCGCAATAGTTGGCGTCGAGGTCGGTGCGTACTCGAAGGTCGCGAAGTTCAACGGGCGATGTTGCTGTGAGCGACACGGTACGGAAAATACCCGGCAGACGGAACATATCCTGTGCTTCGAGGAACGATGCGTCAGAATTGCGGTAAACCTCTACCGCTACAAGGTTCTCGCCTTTCTTTGCAAGATATTTTGTAATGTTGAAAGCTGCGAGGTTGCGCGAGTTCTTTGAGAAACCTACATACTGTCCGTTTATCCACAGATAGAAGAATGAATCTACACCGTCGAAGTTGATATAGATTTCGCGGCCCTCCCACTCTTCGGGGATGGTGAATGTACGGCGGTATGAACCTACCTCATTACGGTGCTTATATGTTGTGTGGTGGGGCGCAGGTTCGCGCATCACACCCTTTTTCCAGTCGCCTACTGCAACCTCGTGCTTGAAGATTACAGGCTGGTTGACATAGATGGGGGTTCCGTACTTCTGGCTGCCGTCCTTCTGAATACCGTATACGTTCCAGCTCATTGGCACCTCTACGTTGTCCCATTTTGTATCGTCAAAATCGGTCTTGTAGAAATCGGCGGGACGCTCCGAGGGGTTGGGCACCCAGTTGAAACGCCAAGTGCCGTCGAGCGAACGGTAATACTCACTTGCATCGGGAAGCACCTTTCGTGCGCTCTCAACACTTGCAAAATTAAAGAACCATGCTTTGGGCTGTTCTTTATTCAATGAGAGCTGTTGAGGCGACTCCCATTCACCCCCTGTGGGGGCTGCAACATCTCCGTATGCGAATCCGGCAAGCCCCTGTGCATACACAGCTGCCGCCAAAAACATCGCAGAAAGAAATGTTGATAAAAACCTTTTCTTTTGCATAAAATAATTATTTTGTTTGTGTAATTTGCTTTGAATGGCAAATTTATATAAAAATATTCTATTTTTCAAATTCGCCACACTTTCTTTCATAATTTGTCTCTTTCTGCGATTTATATTATCTTCGCAAGGAATTTGTATACAATTATGATTAAGCATAGTACTGATTATTCACTGCTACCACACAACACATTTGCAATAGATGTCAAAACAGCACATTTTGTGGAATTCTCATCGGTAGAGGATATAAAGTCCATTGCCGGCAAACTGGACGGTGTACACCATCTTGTCATAGGCGGTGGCAGCAATCTGCTTTTTATGAGAGATTTCGACGGTGTAATACTCCACTCTGCCATCAAAGGCGTGGAAATTGTTGCCGAAAATGACGACAGCTTGCTTGTGCGTGCCGGCAGCGGAATAAATTGGGATGAATTTGTCGCATACACCGTAGAACACGGCTGGCAAGGGCTCGAAAACCTATCGGCAATACCCGGAGAGGTCGGCGCAAGCGCCGTCCAGAATGTGGGAGCCTACGGCGTGGAGGCAGGCGACCTCATAGAGTGCGTGGAGTGCGTCTCGTTGGCAGACGGCAGCGAAAGAGCCTTCACAAAAGAGGAGTGCCGTTTCGCATACCGCCACAGCATATTCAAGGCAGAGGAAAAAGGGAAATATGCAGTTGCATATGTTACATTCAGATTGAACAAGAGAGGGAAATATGTGCTTACATACGGCAATCTCAAGGAGCAGTGCGAAGCTCTCGGCGGTGTCAATGCCGCAAATATCCGCAGAGCTGTTTGCGAGACACGGGCCGCCAAACTGCCCGACCCTGCAAAGATTGGCAGTGCAGGAAGTTTCTTCATGAACCCGGTAGTCAGCACCGACGTTGCCACCGGACTTAAAGAGCAATTCCCGGCAATGCCCACATACCCTGCTCCAACAGGAGTGAAACTGTCTGCCGGGTGGCTCATCGACCAATGCGGATGGAAAGAGCGCAGCAGTGCCACAGTCGGTGTTTACCGCAATCAGGCATTGGTTGTTATAAATTTAGGTGGCGCTACCGGAAAGGATGTCATTGAATTTGCCACAGAGGTACAGAAATCCGTCAAAGAGAAATTCGGAGTAGAGATATTCCCCGAAGTGAATGTTATAGAGTAAAGCAAATATGAAAATAACATTTTTAGGCACAGGTACATCGACCGGTGTCCCCGAAATAGGATGCGGATGCGAGGTCTGCACATCGACCGACCCCAAAGATTCGCGCCTGCGTTCATCGGCGCTCATTGAGGATGGCGACAGACGGTTGCTTATAGACTGCGGTCCCGACTTCAGGACACAGATGCTGCACCGTCCCTTCAGAAAGATAGACGCTGTTCTTCTCACCCACAAACACTACGACCACGTAGGAGGACTGGACGACCTGCGCCCATTCTGTCGCAGAGGAGACATACCCGTCTATGCCGACGCCCACACACTCGACTGCGTAAAAAATATGTTCCCATACTGCTTCACAGAGATAAAGTATCCGGGGGTGCCCAATCTTATAATCCACACTATAGAAGAGGGTAAAGACTTCAATGCAGGCGGGTTCGACATACAACCTGTAAGGCTCTATCACGGCAGACTGCCCATACTCGGATACAGGATAGGAGCGTTTGCATATATCACCGACATGAGTTTCATCGAGCTCAAAGAGCTGGACAAGCTGAAAGGCATCGACACTCTGGTAATCAATGCATTGAGATTCTCAAAGCCTCACGGCACGCATCAGACTGTGCTTGAGGCATACAACATTATAAACTACATAAAGCCGCGAGAGACCTATCTGACACATCTGATGCACCACATCGGGCTGCACGCCAAGATAGAAAAGGTGTTGCCACCGGAGATACACCTCGCATACGACGGACTCACAATAGAAGTCAACAATCAATAATCATGAAAAATCACACAGACAACAGATACACCCTTACAGCATCGTCGGGAATGATATTGGAAGGAGGAGGCATGCGCGGAGTATTTACCAGCGGAGTGCTCGACAACCTCTTAGACCGAGACATACACTTCCCGTACACAATTGGAGTAAGTGCCGGAGCCTGCAACGGGCTCTCATACATGTCGGAGCAACGCGGCAGGGCAAAATACTGCAATATTGACCTGCTCGAAAAGCACAACTACATAGGGTTCAAGCATCTGTTGCTGAAAAGGAACATCATGGACTTCGACCTGCTGTTCCGCAGAATCCCCGAAGAGATCTACCCCTACGACTACAAGAAATTTGCCATGCAGGAGGGAATATTCGAAATGGTAACGACAAGCTGCAAGAGCGGCAATGCCTGCTATATGAACGAGAAGGAGAATCCTGCCCGCATCATAGAGATAGTAAGAGCATCGAGCAGTCTGCCATTCGTCTCCCCTATCGCATACGTCGACGGGGAACCGATGATGGACGGCGGGGTTGCCGACTCGATACCTCTGCTTCGCGCACGCTCGCTCGGATTCGACAACAACCTTGTGATACTTACCCGCAACAAGGGCTACCGAAAGCCCGAAAAGGAGACCAAAGTCCCGCCTTTCCTTTATCGCAAATACCCCGCATTGCGCGATGCCATACGCTCACGCAACCGCATATACAACCAACAGATTTCTCTTGTCGAAGAGCTGGAGGAACGCGGAGAACTGACAGTCATTCGCCCCTTGCGGCCGATAGAAGTAGACCGCATGGAGCGCAACACTCAAAAGCTGACAGACCTCTACAACGAAGGATACGAATGTGCATCCAAGATTGAATTCATTACAGCGAAGTAAACTTATATAGGAAATCAGCTTCTATAATTATGTTTTTTTCATTATCTTCGCAGATTGAATGAGCGGCACCGCACAACCGGTGCTGCCCGCAGACATCAGAAAACAAAAAAAGCAACAATATGTATCGTACAACAACCTGTGGCGAACTGAGAATCGCCGATATAGAAAAAAAAGTAACCCTCAGCGGATGGGTGCAGCGTGCACGCAAAATGGGCGGCATGACATTTGTAGACCTTCGCGACCGCTACGGAATAACACAATTGGTCTTCAGCGAAGACAGCAATCCCGAACTATGCGAAAAGGCATCGCATCTGGGACGTGAATATGTAATACAGGTAAGCGGCACAGTGCGCGAACGCCAGAGCAAGAACAACAACATCCCCACCGGCGAAATTGAAATCATAACTGAGACATTGAACATACTCAACAGTGCAGAGACTCCTCCCTTCACAATAGAGAACAACACCGACGGCGGCGACGAGCTGCGCATGAAATACCGTTACCTCGACCTGCGCCGCGAATGTGTGAGAAGCAACCTTGAACTGCGCCACAAAATGACGATGGAGGTACGCCGCTACCTCGACGCAATGGGATTCATCGAAGTGGAGACACCTATGCTCATCGGATCCACTCCCGAAGGAGCACGCGACTTTGTGGTACCCTCACGCATGAACCCCGGACAGTTCTACGCACTGCCCCAGAGCCCCCAGCTCTTCAAGCAGTTGCTCATGGTATCAGGCTTCGACCGCTACTTCCAGATAGTGAAATGTTTCCGCGACGAAGACCTTCGTGCCGACCGCCAGCCCGAATTCACACAGATAGACTGCGAAATGAGTTTCGTGGAGCAGGAAGATGTGATATCACTCTTCGAAGGAATGGCAAAACACCTTTTCAAGACCATACGTGGAGTTGAGATTAACGACGCTTTCCCCCGCATCACATGGCACGATGCAATGAAATACTACGGATGCGACAAGCCCGACATCCGCTTCGAGATGAAGTTCGTAGAGCTGATGGATATAATGAAAGGACACGGATTCGGAGTATTCGACAGCGCCGAATATATCGGAGGTATATGCGCAAAAGGTGCAGCTACCTACACCCGCAAACAGCTTGACGCCCTCACCGATTTTGTACGCCGCCCGCAGATTGGCGCAAAAGGCATGGTATATGCACGTGTCGAGGCAGACGGCAATGTCAAGTCAAGCGTCGACAAATTCTACACCCAAGAGGTATTGCAGCAGATGAAAGAGGCATTTGCGGCAGAGCCCGGCGACCTCATACTCATACTCAGCGGCGACGACACAATGAAGACACGCAAACAGTTGTGCGAGCTTCGCCTTGAGGTTGCATCGCAGCTCGGTCTTCGCGACAAGAACAAGTTCTCTTGCCTGTGGGTAGTGGACTTCCCCCTCTTCGAGTACAGCGAAGAAGAGGGCCGCTACATGGCTATGCACCACCCCTTCACATCGCCCAAGCCCGAAGATATTCCTCTGCTCGACACAGACATGGGTTCTGTACGCGCCAACGCCTACGACATGATTATCAACGGCGTGGAGGTAGGCGGAGGCTCAATCCGTATATACGACAGCGCACTTCAGAACAAGATGTTCGAACTGCTCGGATTCACCCCCGAACGTGCACAGCAGCAGTTCGGCTGGCTGTTGGATGCCTTCAAATACGGCGCACCTCCCCACGGCGGCCTTGCCTACGGACTCGACAGATGGGTGAGCCTCTTTGCCGGACTCGACAGCATACGCGACTGCATTGCATTCCCCAAGAACAATTCGGGACGCGACACAATGATTGAAGCCCCCTCTGTACTGGAGGATGCCCAGCTCGACGAGCTGAATATCAAGGTAGTACTTGAATAATCTGATTTATTCTATAAATAGCATCGGGGGACTGACAATTGTCAGTCCCCCGATGCTATTTATAGAACCGTATAATTAAACATGCGAATTATTTCGAATTTATTAAAAGAGCCCATTTTATGGCAACAAATCACTTAATTGCCATACTTACATTTACTCATCTGCTCAAATATAGTCGTCAAAATCCTTATAATGCTCATAAAGATCGTGGAGCTCCATTTCGTCGATTATGTTACGGCGTTCACGTTCCTTGCGGGAGACTGTGCGCATTTTACCGATACACAAAAAAACAAACCCGATAAATAATACCAATAAAATAGCCAACCAAATCATAATCAACAAATTTAAAGTTCCACAAAATATTTCGAAAGGCAACATCTCAGAATTGCCTCTACATACAATCAGGTCAATCGAAGCTGATAATTGCCCTCCGCTTCACAGCATCCGTATCGAGCAAAATGTTTATAAACTCCTTTGCCGAAGCCTTCTGATAGGCACCTTTGAGCGTCAGCATCGAAGCCTCCATCCTGTTGCCCGGCTCCCTTAGAGGGATGGCTTTGAAACGGCTGTTGCCAAATACCGCAGAGGCAGAAAGGACGGTAATGTAGTTGCCCGTCGCCACCATCTGAAGCAGAATGTTCGTCTCGTTAAGCTCCACCTGCGAAGTGAGTCTGAAACCCTTGCCCTGCATAAGCCTTTCGAGCATCATACGCGCCTGCAATTCCCTCGAAGGCAACACAAGCGAATAACCACGCAACTCTTCGAGTGTGATACTCTTGAGAGAAGCCATGCTGTGGCTGCTGCTTACAACTGCCGACAAGGAGTTCTCGAAGAGCGAGATTGTATCAATTTCGGGAGTTTCGACCACCGGCTTGTAGGAGAGCACAAAATCGAGTTTGCGCTCTTTGAGAAGTTCGAGAAGACGGTTTACAGTCTCATAGCAAATTTCGAGTTTCACATCGGGGTATTGCCTCATGAAGCACAGAAGCCCTTCGGTGAGCACAGAACTGAGACTGTACGTAACACCTACACGCAAAGTGCCCGCCTTGACGTTCTGCAAATCGTAAAGACGCTGCACACCATCCTCGGCATCCCTGATAGTCTTTTGCGCAAAGGGAAGAAACTCCTCGCCCGCTTCCGTCAGGAGAATATGACGGCTGTTACGAAGAAACAACGGGAATCCAAGTTCGAATTCCAACTGCTTAATCTGTTGAGACAATGTACTCTGAGTGATAAAAAGATGCTTCGCAGCCTCCGAAAAATTAAGATATTCGGCACTCATCACAAAATATTTCAGCTGTCTCAACTCCATTTCTTAGGCTCTTAGAAAAAATTTATAAACATTTTAGTTGGCGAATATAATAATTCCGCCTTACAAAACCTCATTTTTTGAAAAAAAATGTTTGTAAGGCGGAATTAAAACGAAAATTAGGATTCTATTTTAGAAACCGATGAATATCAACATTGCATATCCGAGTACAAGACCCATAATACCTATTGCGATACCGACTTTCATCATATCTTTCTGATCGATAAAGCCTGTTGAGTGTGCAATTGCATTGGGAGGAGTACTGATAGGAAGAATCATTGATACAGAAGATGCGATTGCAATTCCAACCAACATAGCCTGTGCACCACCTACTGCTGCAAGAGCGTCTGACATACCTACGGCAACAACGCCGAGTACGGGAACGAGCAATGATGTTGCAGCTGAGTGAGAGATGAAGTTAGAGAATCCGAAGCAGATGAGTCCTGCCAATACCATTACGATAATCGGTGAGAAGTTACCGAAAGGAACAGAGGTAACAATCAAGTTGCTCAAGCTGTCGCAACCAGCGCCCTTATAGTTAAGAGCTACACCGAGTGCAAAACCACCGGCAACCATCCAAAGTACGCTCCAGTTGATCTCCTCAAGGTCGCGGCGAGTAAGGATACCTGTTGCACAGAAGATAGCGATAGGCAACATAGCCACAACGTTTGTATCAACACCCCAAAGGTCTGTACCGAACATCCACATGAAGATTGTTACTGCGAAAGCTGCAACCACTGACCATGTCTGGAAGTTCCACTCAATATCACCCTCAATCTTGATTTCGATGTTCTTCTGCTTGAAGGGGAACATGAAACGAAGCAAGAGCCATGCAAGGAAGAGGAGTACCAATACGAAAGGAGTCATTTTGATAGTCCAGTCAACAAAGCTGATGCCCATGCCGATAGATGCAAGATAATCGAGAGCAATCATGTTGGGAGGTGTACCGATAGGAGTCATCATACCACCGAGGTTGGCACCAATGGGAATTGCCAATGCAAGAGCGATACGTCCCTTGCCGTCTGCGGGCAAAGAGCGCAACACGGGAGTAAGGAAAGCCAACATCATGGCAGCTGTTGCTGTGTTACTTACAAAAGCCGAGAAAGTAGCTGTTACAAGGATGAAGCCAAGCAATACAATCTCTGAGCGTGTGCCGAAAGGCTTCAAAAGGAAACGTGCAAGAGCAACGTCAAGCTTCACCTTTGTCAATCCGATAGCAAGAACGAATCCGCCGATGAAGAGCATGATTGTGGGATTGGCGAAACAAGCCATGATGCTCTTGAAAGGAACAAGCCCCGAAGCGATAGCCGGATCCTCAGGACGAAGGAAATTGAATGCACTTGTAGATACAGTGAACAGCATCACTGTTACCACAATCATTGAAGTTACCCATGAGGGCATTGCCTCGGTAAGCCACATCAAAGCAGCAAACACAAAGAGTGAAATAATGCGCTGGTGCACTACAGTCAGCCCTTCGATACCGAAACTTTCGGTGGGCAACATTGCAACCGCAATACTGAGGATTGTGATTACCAGAATTTTAATCAGCTTCACAGGAATCTGTTTCTTTCTTTTTTCCTGCTTGTCCTTCTGGATTTTTTCCAAGACTGAAAAGCCTGCAAAATTTTTAAACATAATTTGTCGGTTTTTATAAGATTTAAGTATTATTTAAACAAACTGCGCAAAGTTACTTATATTATTACAATAATATCATCACCGAATATTCGATTTTAACGATAGCATCTATCGAAAAAACCGATAGATGACAAAACTGCTGCACAAGCCTCTTGATGGTTGCATCTATTTTCGCAAAAAAACACTATCTTTGCAAAAATCGCGTTATATAGAAAAACGCATTATCAAGCAATCAAGACAAAAGATGAAAGCAAGCATAGACAAATATCTGTTCACACTATTGGCATTTATGGCGTTAACGCTGCATTGCGTCAATGCCCAATCGCTGGTAGAAGCGCCGGTACCCGAAGCCCTTGTAACAGACAAGAACAGCGAAGAGACATTGCTAAGCGAAGGCGAGACATACACCGGAGAAGCACCACTGAAAGCACGCTTCATGGCAAATGCCGAGGAGTATGACGACTACACCTGCGTATGCACATGGCGATTCACCCGCGACGAAGAACAGACACCCTTCCTCACACGCTACGACAAAGATGTGGACTACGACTTCGACGAAGCCGGCTCGTTCATGGTGCAACTATACGTAACCTACTCGCACAAGACAAACGACAAGCTTGTACTTGAGTACGAATATGAGCCTTTCCAGATAGTCATCAGCGAATCGTCCCTGAAAGTGCCCAATGCCTTCTCGCCCAACGGCGACGGCATAAACGACTACTTCAATGTATTCGAAGTGAAATCCATAATCTCATTTTCGGCAGCCATCTACAACCGATGGGGACAACAGCTCCACAAATGGGGCATCAACGAGATGGAGTGCGAGACATGCGGATGGGACGGCACATACAAAGGCTCTCCCGTAAAGGACGGAGTCTACTATGTGGTGGTCCAAGCCAGAGGAGCAGACGGCATAAACTACGACATACGTCAAGCCGTCAATCTGCTGAGAGGCTATACGGAAGAATCTGCCAACAACTGATAGAAAGAAGAGACTGTGGAAGAGAACAACGGAAGAATAGAAGTTTGGGGTGCACGTGTACACAACCTCAAGAACATTGACGTGCAGATACCACACGATGCACTGACAGTAATCACCGGACTCAGCGGCAGCGGAAAATCGTCGCTCGCGTTCGACACGATATTTGCTGAGGGACAACGCCGCTACCTCGAAACATTCTCCACATATGCCCGCAATTTCCTCGGCGGCATGGAGCGTCCCGATGTAGACGAAATAACCGGTCTCTCGCCAGTCATATCCATAGAACAGAAGACAACCAACAAGAATCCCCGCTCCACTGTAGGCACCACCACCGAAATTTACGACTACATGCGACTGCTCTTTTCGCGTACTGCCGACGCATACTCCTACCTGTCGGGCGAAAAGATGGTAAAATACACCGAAGAGCAGGTGCTCGACCTCATACTAAAAGAATACAACGGCAAACGCATATACATGCTTGCCCCGCTTGTAAAGTCCCGCAAAGGCCACTACAAGGAGCTGTTCGAACAGATGATGCGCAAAGGCTACCTCAATGTGCGCGTAGACGGAGAACTGCGCGAAATGGCACACGGCATGGCACTCGAAAGATACAAGAACCACAGCATAGAGGTTGTCATTGACAAGCTCGCAGTGGATGCCGCCGACACCCAACGCCTGAAAGAGAGCCTTAAAATAGCCATGCATCAGGGAAACGGACTTATAATGATAATGGAAATGCCGTCGGGCGAGGTGAGATACTACTCTAAACGTCTCATGTGCCCCGTAACGGGAATCGCCTACAACGAACCCGACCCGCACAATTTCTCTTTCAACTCACCACAAGGCTTCTGCCCCAAGTGCAAAGGTCTCGGCATTGTAACACAGGTTGACGAAGAGAAGATTATCCCCGACAGGAAACTCTCAATTTACGAAGGAGCACTCGCCCCATTGGGCAAATACAAGAAGTCGACCATCTTCAAACAGATTGAGACCATACTGCACCGCTACGATGCCGACCTCGAAACACCGGTAGCCGAACTGCCCGAAGAGGCTATCGACGAAGTGCTCTACGGCTCGCCCGTCCCTCTGAATACCACCGGCAGCGAAGCAATCTTCGAAGGCTTCACCACCTACGACGGTCTTGTAAAATACATACAGATGCAGTATGAGTCCGGTTCCTCGGCAAAAGAGCAGCGTTGGGCAGAGCAGTTCTCTGTAACGAAGGCATGCCCCGAATGTGGAGGCACCCGGCTCAACCGCGAGGCACTGCACTATCGCTTGAACGGCAAGAACATACACGAACTTGCCACAATGGATATATCTGAACTCCATTCGTGGCTGCTCGACCTCGATCGGCACCTCACCCCCAAACAGCGCACAATAGCCGAAGAGATATTGAAGGAGATAACCTCAAGGCTCAAATTCTTGCTTGATGTAGGACTCGGCTACCTGTCGCTCAACCGCGCGTCGGCATCACTGTCGGGCGGCGAAGGGCAGCGCATAAGGCTTGCCACACAAGCCGGTTCGCAGCTTGTGAACGTGCTGTATATACTCGACGAGCCAAGCATTGGACTGCACTCGCGCGACAACGACAGGCTCATAAACTCACTGAAAACCCTGCGCGACAACGGAAACACCGTCGTGGTTGTAGAGCACGACCGCGACATAATGACCAGTTCGGACTACATCGTCGACCTCGGTCCCGGTGCCGGACGCAAAGGCGGCAACGTCGTATTCCAAGGCACTCCTCAGGAGCTGCTGAAGAGCGACACCCTCACTGCACGTTACTTGAAAAACAAACAGAAGATAGAGGTTCCCGCCGAACGTCGGCAAGGCAACGGAAAGAGCATCAAGCTATTCGGAGCACGCGGAAACAACCTGAAGAACATCGACATAGAATTCCCGTTAGGAAAGCTGATATGCATCACAGGCGTATCAGGCGGTGGAAAATCGACACTGATAAACAGCACTTTGCAGCCCATACTCTCTCAGCACTTCTACCGTTCGCTTCAGCAGCCCTTGCCATACGACAGCATCGAGGGAATAGAGAATATCGACAAGATTGTAAATGTAGACCAGTCGCCGCTCGGCCGCACACCACGCTCCAATCCTGCAACATACACAGGAGTATTCTCCGACATCAGGAACCTGTTCGTAGAACTCCCCGAAGCAAAAATTCGCGGCTACAAAGCCGGACGCTTCTCGTTCAATGTCTCAGGAGGACGTTGCGATGCCTGCGGAGGCAACGGTTACAAGACATTGGAGATGAACTTCCTGCCCGATGTCATGGTGCCATGCGAAGTGTGTCACGGCAAACGCTACAACCGCGAGACGCTCGAAGTGCGATACAAGGGAAAATCAATTGCCGACATACTTGACATGACAATAAACATGGCTGTCGAGTTTTTCGAGAATGTCCCAAACATTCTTAACAAAATAAAAGTGCTGCAAGAAGTGGGATTAGGCTACATAAAGCTGGGACAGCCATCTACTACCCTCTCAGGCGGCGAGAGCCAACGTGTGAAGCTCGCCACCGAACTGTCGAAGCGCGACACAGGAAAGACACTCTACCTGCTCGACGAACCCACCACCGGACTGCACTTCGAAGACATCAGAGTGCTGATGAATGTAGTCAACCGCCTTGTCGACAAAGGCAACACAGTGATTATAATAGAGCACAACCTCGACGTTATAAAACTTGCCGACCATATCATAGACATGGGACCGGAAGGGGGACGCGAAGGCGGAAGAATCGTCGCAACGGGCACACCCGAAGAGGTTGCAGCCGCCGGAACAGGACTGACTGCACCCTACCTTGCACGCGAGCTCGAACGGTAAGAAACCGCTCCGCCACAGGCAACAAACATCCAAAATACGGCAAAATGAATAGATATTTATCTAAAATACCGTATTTTACGCAAAAACTTCGTATCTTTGCAAAGATGCGCGAAGATATGAAACACACGCTTTGGAACATAAGAACATTCCGACCGCAAAACCAACTATGCAAGACACCCGACCTGAGCAATAAACAATATTAACTAAATAATCAATTAAAATCTATGTTTGAAGGACAACCTAAAGGCTTATACGCCTTGGCTTTGGCCAACACCGGTGAGCGTTTCGGCTACTACACGATGCTCGCCGTATTCGTACTATTCTTGCAGGCAAACTTCGGTTTCTCAGCCGCTGCCGCAGCATCAATCTACTCAACGTTCCTCGGTCTTGTTTACTTCATGCCCCTCTTCGGCGGTATTGCTGCCGACAAATTGGGTTACGGCAAAATGGTAACAATCGGTATCTCAATTATGTTCTTGGGCTACCTGCTTCTTGCACTTCCTTTGGGAGCGAACACATTGGCACTCGTAGCCATGGGCGGTGCACTGTTGCTTATCTCTGTAGGTACCGGTCTTTTCAAAGGCAACTTGCAGGTAATGGTCGGCAACCTTTACGACGAAGCCAAATACGCATCTAAACGCGATGCAGGTTTCAGCGTATTCTACATGGCAATCAACATCGGCGCAATGTTTGCTCCCACAGCAGCAATTGAAATCATGAAGTGGGCACAGACATCACTCGGTGTAAGCGAAGCCGATTCATATCACTTCGCATTCGGCGTTGCATGTCTTTCATTGATTGCATCAATCGCTGTATACTATGCGTTCCGCAGCACATTCAGCCACACTGACCGCAGCAAGGCATCAGCAGCCTCAGGCGACCAGAATGTAAAAGAACTTTCACCCGCTGAGACAAAAGAGCGCATTGTTGCCCTCATCCTCGTGTTCGCAGTGGTAATCTTCTTCTGGATGGCATTCCACCAGAACGGTTCAACATTGACATTCTTTGCACGCGACTACACAGCAACATCATCTACAGGCATCGAGAGCATGGCATTCGATGTAGTGAACCTCGTATTCTGCATCTTCCTTGTTTACGGTCTCTTCGGTCTCTTCCAGAGCAAGACCGGCAAAGGCAAGGGCATTGCAGGAGCCATCGTATTGGCAGCAATCGGCGGTCTCTTCTACAAGTACAATACACTCCCCGAAACAACTGAGGTAAGCGCACCTATCTTCCAGCAGTTCAACGCCTGCTTCGTAGTAATGCTCACCCCCGTATCTATTGCAATCTTCAGCGCATTGGCAAAGAAAGGCAAGGAGCCCTCTTCACCCATGAAAATCGGCTTGGGTATGTTGGTAGCCGGCGCAGCATACGTACTGCTCACAGTAGGTTCACTCGGCTTGCCCGCACCTGAATTGACAGCAGACGGACAGCCCATGCACATGGCAGACGTTTCACCCAACTGGTTGATTTCAACATACCTCGTGCTTACATTTGCCGAGCTGTTGCTCTCACCCATCGGCATTTCATTCGTAACAAAGGTTGCTCCTCCCAAATATGCAGGTATGATGATGGGTGGCTGGTTCGTAGCTACTGCAATCGGTAACTTCCTTGTTGCAATTCCCGCGCTCATGTGGGGCGCCTCACTCACAGTGGTTTGGGGTGTTCTCATCGCAATCTGCCTTGTTGCAGCTATCTTCATCTTCGCTATCCTTAAGCGTTTGGAGAAAGTTGCGAAGTAACAACTCTACGACATTAGCATTATAATAATATAAGAGGCTGTTTGGCAAAAATATATTTGTTGAACAGCCTCTTGCAATAAACACCGTCATGAAAAAAATTTCAGCATCATTGATAATCGTGCTTTCTCTCCTTGTCGCATGCACAGCAAACACAAGCAAAGAAGAGACAACAACAAGCGGCAACCCCATCTTCGAAGGCTGGTACGCCGACCCAGAGGGAATCATCTACGACGACACATATTGGATATTCCCCACATGGAGCAAGCCTTTCCACGAACAGGTATTCTTTGACTGTTTCTCTTCGAAAGACCTTGTAAATTGGGAGAAACATCCTAACATCATAGACACAACCGAAGTAAAATGGGCAACAAACGCAATGTGGGCACCTTCTGTAATCTCTAAAGACGGAAAATACTATTTCTTCTTCAGCGCCAACAACATACAGAAGAACGGACAGCCCGGCGGCATCGGTGTATCTGTAGCCGACAAGCCCGAAGGCCCCTATAAAGACCTGTTGGGCAAAGCACTTATAGACACAATCGTAAACCGCGCACAGCCCATCGACCAGTTCGTATTCCGCGAGAACGACAGCACATACTATATGTACTACGGCGGCTGGGGACACTGCAACATGGTAAAACTCAGCAACGACTTCAAGTCGATAGTACCCTTCGAAGACGGCACAATGTTCAAGGAGGTAACCCCCAAGAACTACGTGGAAGGTCCTTTCATGTTCAAGAAAAACGGAAAATACTACTTCATGTGGAGCGAGGGCGGCTGGACAGGACCCAACTATTCTGTTGCATACGCTATTGCAGATTCTCCTTTCGGTCCCTTTGAGCGCGAAGCAAAAATACTTCAGCAGGACTCAACCGTTGCACGCGGAGCAGGCCACCACTCGGTAATCATCAAACCTGAGACAGACGAATACTACATAGTCTACCATCGTCGTCCTCTCGGCGAGACAAACGGCAACTACCGTGTAACCTGCATCGACAAGATGACATTCGACGAAAATGGCCGCATCAATCCCGTAAGAATGACATTCCAGGGCGTGGAGCCATCACTCATAAAGAAATAACCCCTAACAGACATATACCATGAAAAAATTATTCATGCTCTTCACACTGCTTATCGCCGTAGGCGCAGCAAGTGCCGAGAACTATCTAATCTCAACAGCAAAGACCTCGTTGCTCATCACGGCAACCGAAGGCGAAAGACCCAAGTACCAATACTATGGTGCACGCATCGAAAAGAGCGATGTGCAAGGCATCTTCGACTCAGGCCTTGCGCTTAATGTAGAGAGCTACCCTGCATTCGGTCTGAAAACAGCCAATGAAAAAGCCATCGCAGTCATGCACAATGATGGCAACATGACACTTGACCTTGCGGTTACAGGTGTGCGCCAGTTCAGCGCCGAGGACGGCGACATAACAGAGATTGCAATGAAGGACAAAGTATATCCTTTCGTTGTAAAACAGCTCTTCAAGGCATACAAAGGCACAGACATCATCTCAACATGGGTAGAGATTGAGAACAAGGGCAAAAAGCCTATTACCCTCTATCGCTTTGCATCTGCATTCTTCCCCTTGCAGCGCGGCGACAACTGGATGACACACTTCCACGGTTTCTGGGGTGCCGAGCACACTATGGCTGAGGAGCAGCTCACAAACGGCCAGAAGACCATCTCCAACAAAGACGGCATGTGCAACACCGAGCAGGACAACCCCTCGTTCCTTCTCTCAATGGACGGCAAGCCCGGCGAAGAGCATGGACATGTATTCGGAGGAACTCTTGCATGGAGCGGCAACTACCTTATAAAAGTCATCGCTTCCAACACAGCACTCTCTGTAAGCGCAGGCATCAACGAAGAGACATCATTCTACAAGCTCGAAAAGAACGAAACATTCACCACTCCCGAATTCTGCATGACATACAGCACAACCGGTAAAGGTGGCGTGAGCCGCGCATTCCACCGTTGGGCACGCAAATACAAGCTTTGGGACGGCAATTCAACTAAAGACATACTGCTCAACAGCTGGGAGGGCGTTTATTTCAACGTCAACCAGAAAGAGATGGACAACATGATGAAAGAGTTTTCCGGCATCGGTGGCGAACTGTTCGTAATGGACGATGGCTGGTTCGGCAACAAGTACCCTCGCAACAACGGCTCTTCATCGCTTGGCGACTGGATGGTGTGCAAGGAGAAACTCCCCGAAGGCATCGGTGGTCTTATTGCATCGGCAAAGAATCATAACATCAAATTCGGTATATGGATTGAGCCCGAAAGTTCAAACACAAAGAGCGAGCTCTTCGAGAACAAGCCCAAATGGATTCTCCGCGTTGACAACCGTCCCGTATCGACCGGTCGTGGCGGCACACAAGTTATCCTCGACCTCTCCAACCCCGAAGTTCAGGACTTTGTATTCGGTGTTGTAGACTCGCTGATGACAAATTTCCCCGAAATCAAGTACATGAAATGGGATGCCAACTGCTCTGTTCAGGACTATGGTTCATACTACCTCCCCAAAGACAAGCAGTCTCACATCTACATTGAATATCACCGCGGATTGCACAAGGTTTGCGAGCGCATCCGTGCAAAATATCCCAATCTTGTGATGCAGGCATGTGCCGGCGGTGGCGGTCGCGTCAACTACGGCTGGCTCCCCTACTTCAACGAGTTCTGGACAAGCGACGACACCGACGCTCTTCAGCGCATCTATTTGCAGTGGGGTGTATCTACATTCTACCCCGCCATTGCAATGGCATCTCACGTAAGTGCCGACAAGAACCACCAGACAGGACGTCGCGTACCATTGAAATTCCGTTTCGATGTTGCAATGTCGGGCCGTTTGGGAATGGAGATACAGCCCAAAGACATGTCTGAGACCGACAAGGCATTCGCAAAACGTGCCATTGCAGCCTACAAGACCATCCGTCCCGTAGTGCAGTTCGGCGATCTCTACCGCCTTGTATCGCCCTACGACAACAAAGGTCTCGCATCGCTCATGTACGTTACACCCGAACAGAACGAAGCTGTATTCTATGCATACAAGACTGCACACTTCATCAACTCTATCATCCCCGTTGTGAAGATGGCTGGTCTCGATGCAAACAAGAACTACAAGGTAAAAGACCTTACTCCCGTAAACGAGAAGAAACCTTGTGCAGTAGACGGCAAAGTATTCAGCGGCAAAATGCTGATGGAGGAGGGACTCGCCATGAGAAATCTTCTGAAGACCGAATACTCAAGCGTAGCACTGCAGCTTGTAGAGGTTAAGTAATAATAGCAACAAACTTCACTTAATCAGGGGATTTCATTGGTGAAATCCCCTGATTAAGTATTTAATATGCTCTTTAATTCAGTCATTCCTCCAAGTCTTATCTTGAACAGATATAAAAATTTATTAATGTCCGGTAAACTGTTGTAAATCCTTATATGTAAGAATATTGGAAATAGTCCACTTCTTGCTTCATTGAGTGGTGTATTGATGCGCATTAAGCTTTTAGGCAGACGGCGTCAATGACTTTTGGGAAAAGGCGAAAGTTTGTGCAAGCGAGAGCAGAGGGCAAATTCATTTGCACTATGCCGAGAGCAGCCAAACTTGCGCGAAGCGAAAGACTGTTTGAGTGAGCGAAGCGAGCGATATGGTTGGCTTCGCCTACCACCGGCTGCGCTCGTTTACAATTTGCAAGCAAGCTTGCATTGTATTCGCTGGCACGGTCGTTCCGCAGCCCCAAAAGTCATCAGTTTCGGCTGCCGTTAAGAAAGCGCCCATGCGCAGAGTTCTTTGGTTCTTTCTGTCGGCACAGAAAGAACGTAAACTTCGTTTAAATCGAGATAATAACAAACTGCCATTGAATGTATAGACTAATTACCGGAAAGTAAAGTACAAATAAAATTTTTACCGACACTAATAGTAATAAATAGGGAATTTCCCCAAAGAAATAGGGAATTTCCCCTTTTTTCTTTAATATTGGCATGTTACTTTTGCAGTAGAAACTATATTATCAAAATATGCTACGCAAACTTCTACATACCGCACTATTGCTTCTCGTCGCCCTCTGCGCCCATGCCGACGAGAAGAACCTCGACAAGATGGTCTTCAACGCCGCAGTGGTAAACAACCTCTTCCCGCAGGAGAGGGTGTACCTGCACTTCGACAACACAGCCTACT
>CAYWIE010000001.1:0-124587 GCA_964458275.1 uncultured Bacteroidaceae bacterium | reverse complement strand
ACACCTATTGAAACCTGTTGTTTTCAAAGAGGTTGTGAGGTTTTTATAAGAAAAATAATTATATTCGCGAGCTTGTTTCGGCTTATCTTACAACGGGTCCACATCGTAGAAAATGGCAATAGCCGCATAGCGCTTTTGCGAGAGGAACTGCTCTCTTATTGCAGCGAGAGCTTCGTTTACCTTGTATTGTGATATTCCAGACTCTACCTTAAGCACTATCTTGCGTATGTACTGCTGCTGCACTCTTGCAACCGGCGGCAGGTCGGGACCGAGCACACGTTCGCCGAATGTGGCACGCATAGCAGCGCCGTATCTCTCGGCAGCCTCGTCGAGCAGACGAATATCGCGGTGCTTCATATAGACATACACCAGACGGTAGTACGGGGGATAGTGAAAGAGCATCCTCTCTGTCAATTGCGAATCGTAGAATTGCAGGTAGTCATTTTCGGCAATAAGGGGAATGACCGGTGCATCGGGGCTTTTTGTCTGCAAATAGACTGTGCCCTGCTCGCTCTTGCGTCCAGCACGGCCTGCCACTTGCGCCATCAGCTGGAAAGAGCGTTCGGTGGCGCGGAAATCGGGATAGTTGAGAAGAATGTCGGCATTCAATATTCCCACGACGGAGACATTGTCGAAGTCCAAGCCTTTGGATACCATCTGTGTGCCTATAAGCACGTCGGTCCTTCCTTGCTGGAAGTCGCTTATTATCCTTTCGTATGCCGTGCGTGTGCGTGTGGTGTCGAGGTCCATGCGTGCGATGCGTGCTTCGGGATAGAGGTTGCTCAACTCCTCCTCAATCTTTTCTGTGCCATAGCCGAGGTTTATGAAATTGGACTCCTCGCAATTGGGACACATCTTGGGGGCAGGGATTGTGTAGCCGCAATAGTGGCAGGTGAGTTTGCCTGCACTTTTGTGCAGTGTAAGGCTCACATCGCAGTGCTTGCAGCGGGGGACCCATCCGCAGGTGCGACATTCGAGCAGAGGGGCGTAGCCTCTCCGGTTCTGAAAGAGTATTATCTGCTTCTTCTCTTTGAGCGCACCGCTCATTGCCTCAATCAGAGGGTCGGAGAACTGTCCCTCCATCTGTTTTTTCCTGCCGAGCTCTGCAATGTCTATCACCTCTATGCGAGGCATCTTTATAGAGCGGTAACGCTCTGTGAGCGACACAAGGCCATATTTGCCTGTGGTCGCATTGTAGTAGCTCTCGATGGCAGGGGTCGCCGTGCCGAGAAGCGTCTTCGCGCCGAAGAACGAAGCAAGTACAATGGCTGCATTCTTCGCATTGTAGCGTGGAGCAGGCTCCTGCTGCTTGTAGCTGTTTTCGTGCTCCTCGTCGACGATAATAAGCCCTAAGCGCTCAAATGGAAGAAACAGCGACGAGCGCACTCCCAATATTATGTCGTATGGGGCGTCGCTCAACTGCTTTTTCCATATCTCCACGCGCTCGGCGTCGGAGAATTTAGAGTGATAGAGCCCTATGCGATTGCCGAAGAAGCGCCGCAGACGCTCGACAATCTGCTTTGTCAATGCAATTTCGGGCAACAGGTAGAGCACCTGCTCGCCCCGTTCAATCGCCTCCGTTATCAGATGGATGTAAATTTCGGTCTTTCCTGCAGACGTTACTCCGTGCAGCAGCACAGTATTCTTGCTCTTGAACTGCTCCTTGATGCTCTCGAACGCTTTTGCCTGAAAGGGGTTTAGCCTATTGGGGGCTGCCACCTCGTCGTCTGTCTGTTGCAGACGCCCTATCTCCACTTCGTAGCACTCCAGTATGCCCTTTTCTACAAGTTCCTTGCACACGACAGGAGTTACGCCGGCAATTTCAAGCAGTCTGTGCCGGGCAATCTCCTTTGCAGGGACAGCCGGGTTCTCTCCTGCCAATTGCAGGTAGGTGTTGAGCAGCCGCTTCTGCCGAGGCGCCCGCGACAAGGATGCAAGAGCAAGCTCTATACCCCTTTCGTGGGCAAACGGTTTAGCCACCCTTATGCGTTGCTCGGTGCGAGCCTTGAATTCTCCTTTGAGCCCCTGCGGAACGGCAGCCTTGTAAATTTCACCCTCCGTGCAGAGATAATATTTCGCAATCCAACGCCACAGTTCCATCTGCTTGGGCAGAAGTATAGGCGCTTCGTCGAGAAGCTCGCTGAACGGGCGCACATCATATCCTTGCGGTTCGTTGTCGTGCAACGCCATTACCACTGCCGTATATTTTTTACTCTTGCCCAATGGCACTGCCACTCTGCAACCGACAGCCACACGCTCTCTGTACTCTAAGGGTACGGAATATGTGTAGGTCGTCGGAAGCGGAAGGGGTAAAAGTACATCTGCAAACAGTGCCATTGTCTATAGTTCTTCTTTGTCATGCAAGTGGTTGGCCGCTGATTTCCTCTTTGCGTGCCAGCCATTTATATACGATGGGGATTACATATATGTTAAGTATGGTGGATGTAAAGAGTCCGCCAAGTACCACAACTGCCATCGGGCTTTGAGTCTCGTTGCCCGACGATGAGCCGTCGAGCACCATCGGCACAAGTGCAAGCGCCGAAGTGAAAGCAGTCATAAGAATAGGGGTGAGACGGTCCGCCGAGCCTATGCGCACAGCTTCGTCAAGCGCCACTCCCTCTTCGCGCAGATGTCTGTAGCGCGACACAAGCAATATTCCGTTTCGGGTGGCAATGCCGAAGAGGGTTATAAGTCCTATGATGGAGGGGATGCTCATCACTCCCGAAGAGAAGTATGTTGCAATCACTCCTCCGATGAGCGCAAGCGGCAGGTTGAGCATCACCACTGCCGACAACGTCATGCTCTTGAACTCACCGCACAGCAGTGCAAACACTATGCAAAGTGCCACGAATGAGGTGAGCCACAATGTGCGTGCCGCGCTCTGCGCACTCTCGAACTGTCCGCCGTACTCAAGGCGGTAGCCTTCGTCAAGAGGAAACTCGCTTTCGAGCAGGTTGCGTATATTGTCGACAACACCGTTGACATTGCCTCCGGTGATGTTTGCCGAGACAACCACTTTGCGCTGAACATTTTCGCGGCTGATGGCTGCCGGACCTCCGCATGAGACTATGCTCGCCACTGATTCGAGAGGCACCTTCTTGCCATCGTGTGTATCTATGAGGGCATTCTTCACGCCCTCCATGCTGTCGGTGTTGTCGTGCGAGAGACGGAGTATAAGGTCGAAGCTGCGCTCTTCTTCGTACACCTCGCCGAGTTTTTTTCCGGGAAATGCAGCCTCGACAAAGCCGTTGAACTGCTCCATCGTGATTCCGTAGAACGCGAGACGTTCGCGGTCGGCACGTATCTGCAGCTGAGGAGTCTCCACCTGCTGCTCAACGTTAAGGTCGACGACATTGGGCATGCCTGCCAGTTTCTCTTTTATCTTGTTGCCGAGCGTGAAGAGCGTGCTGAGGTCGGGACCGAACACCTTTATTGCAAGGTCTGCCTGTGTACCGGAGACCATGTGGTCTATGCGGTGTTCGAGCGGCTGTCCCACTGAGGTTACCACTCCGGGAATTGTAGCAAGGCGACTACGCACTTCGTGCAGGAATTCGCTCTTGGGACGGCTGTCGAGTTCGAAGTTGACATCAATTTCGGCACCGTTGGAGGTCTGCGAATGTTCGTCGAGCTCGCCACGTCCTGTGCGTCGGGCAGTGCTTGTAACCTCCGGTATCTGCAAGAGCTCTGTCTCTATCATTGAGCCTATGCGGTGGGCTTCGTCGAGCGACACTCCGGGGCGCGACACTGCTGCTATCGTCAGTGCCTTCTCGTTGAATTCGGGCAAGAAGCTGCGTCCCATAAATGCAAAAAGCAGCAATGAAAATGCAAACAGCACTACAATTGCAGAGACAATTGCCTTTCCATGTTGCAGAGCCTTGTTGAGAGAGCGTGCGTAGTTGTCGATGACCAGACGCTCCACCCAATTCTTGCGTTCTCTGCGTTTCAGGTATTTTTCGCCGGAGAGCATCCATTTGCACATGAGAGGGGTAACAGTCATTGCCACTATCAGCGACATCAGCAATGAGATGAGATAGGCTATGCCCAACGGTTTGAGCATACGCCCTTCGAGCCCGCTCAAGAAGAAGAGGGGCATGAAAGTTACCATTATTATCAATGTCGCATGGATGATTGAAGAGCGAATCTCCGATGATGCCTCAAAGACTATGCGATAGCTCGAAAGACGCTCCTCTGCGGGACGTGCGATATTCTCGCGCAACCGCTTATACACATTCTCGACGTCTATGATTGCATCGTCGACAAGCGAGCCGATGGCTATGCACATGCCACCGAGCGTCATTGTGTTTATGTCCATTCCCAACAGATAAAGCACAATGACAGTTCCTAAGAGCGAGAGCGGGATTGCCACGATGGAGATGACTGTCGTGCGCAGGCTCATAAGGAAGAGGAAGAGCACTAACACCACACAGACTGCACCTTCGATGAGTGCCTTGCCCACGTTGTTCACTGAGGAGTGTATATAGTCTGCCTGACGGAATATTCTTGTGTCGACCTTGACATCGGCAGGCAGCGACTTTGCCACACTTTGCAGGTTGCGCTCTATGTTTTCGGTAACATTCAGAGTGTTTATGCCGGGCTGTTTTGATATTGAGAGGATTACCGACGGGGTGGCATTCTGCGAAGCGTATCCCATTCTTACCGAACCGGCTATGCACACCTCTGCAACGTCGGCTACATAGACGGGACTGCCGCCACGCATCTTCACAAGGGTGCGTCCGAGCTCGTCGAGGTTGTTTGTACGTCCCATTCCTCTGAGGGCATATTCGTTGCCATATTCGCGCACTACGCCTCCGGCTGTGTTGTTGCTCATTGATGCGACAGCAGCTTCAAGCTCGTCCATCGACACGCCGTACACGTTCATTTTGCCTGCATCGGCAAGCACCTGATACTGTTTGTAGTCGCCTCCGATGATTGTTACCTGCGAGACTCCGCCGGTGGCAAGGATTGCCGGCTTTAGCACCCATTCGGCAAGCGTCCTCACCTCCATAAGCGAGGTTGTGTCTGCCTGAAGTCCTATGAAAAGTATCTCTCCCATCACACTCGACTGCGGAGCCAGCATGGGGGTTATTCCTTGCGGAAGGGCATCGGCAAGCGTCACTAACTTTTCGCTTACCACCTGACGGGCTTTGTAAATGTCTACACCCCAGTCAAATTCAACCCACACGAACGAAAATCCCTGAGATGATGTAGAACGTACACGACGCACATTGGTTGCACCGTTTACGGCAGTCTCGATGGGGAAGGTTACAAGGCGCTCCACCTCTTCGGGCGCCATGCCCGTAGCATCGGTGAGCACTACCACTGTCGGCGAAGTGAGGTCGGGGAAGACATCGACCTCTATCTTCTGCACTGCATATATTCCGCCGATGGTAACAAGAAGCACCGCCAGCATTATCGCCAACTTGTTGTTGAGCGAGAATCTTATTATTGCATTCAACATGACTGTTCCCTCCGAATATTAATGTACGTGTCCTGCATGGGGGTCGAGTGCACCTGCACCTTGTGAGAGCTTGAGCGACACAGCGCCCTTTGTTACCACTCTTTCGCCGGCGATAACACCGGAGAGCAGCTGCACGTTCTTTCCGTCGCTTGTGCCAAGAGTTACAAGACGCTTCTCGAACATCACAGGGGTGTGCTGCACGAAGACAAAGAATTTGCCCATCTCCTCGACGAGGGCGGTGCGGGGAACGACGAGATTTTCACCCTTTTCGGGTGCTATCAGATAGAGGTTCACAATGTTGCCGGGAACTACTCCTTTGAGGTTCTTCACCATCACTGTTACAGGCAGCATGCTGCAATCGCTCTGTATGGCACGGCCTACGCCTGCGATACGGCCTTGTGCCTCGGCAAGCGAGCAGCAGGTGCCGTCGTTGAGTTCTATGTTTATGTCGCTCAGGTTGCGAAGGATTGCCGCATGTCTCACGGGAACCTCGCAGAAGAGCTGCAGTTCTCCGTCGCGTTGCAGTGTGGCAAGCGGGGTGCCTTCTGCCACATAATCGCCGCCGGCTACCATGATGTCAGAGATGTATCCCGTAACGGGAGACTTCAGAAGCATTTTGCCGCCTTTGAAATTCTTGCTCAGATTTTCGTATACTGCCTTTGCACGAAGATATTCTGCCTCTGTTGCCTGAAAATCGCTCAAGGAGACAATTTTTGTCTTTACAAGTTCCGATTTTCGCTCATACTCTGCCTTTGCATAGTTGTAACGGCTCTCGGCATCGGCAAATTTCAGTGCGGCGTTGCCGTCTGCCACATCACCTGTTTCGAGCACAAAGAGCGTGGCTCCTGCTCTCACTTCGCTGCCTGCCGCCACAGCAGATGTGTAATGCACCTTTCCGCTTGTGGCAGCAACTATGGTGGTTATATTTTCGGGGGCATTGGATACAGCCGCCACTCCCTTCACTACGCTGTTTATCTTGCGGGGAGAGACTGTTTCTGTGGCAAAATCAATCTTCCAGCTCTGCTCTTTGGGAAAAGAGACCATATTGCTGCCATGTTCATGTGCAGGCTCTGCGTGATGATGGTGATGTCCTGCCTCGCATACCGCAACAGGGAAAGCGACTGTTGTCTCTACTTCGCCGGACTGTGCCTTGCACACAATTTCGCCCTTGCCGCCCTTTGACGGGGTAAGATGGCTGCGATAGATTCCGGGACGCTCCCTTTTTGCTGTGAACTGTGCGGATGTTCCCGCAACATTAAGTGTGAATTGCACTTCGGGGACGTCGAGAGGCTTGTAGTCGCTCAGTTTAGTGAGGTGCGCAAGAATGAAGCTCTCTTCTCCCGCGTGCAATTTGCCTATTTCGGCAAAAATTTCCAAAGAATCGCCGTATGCGGTAAAGGTCAACGGTTCGGATGAGGCATTGCCATGATCGTGTGCATGGGCATCATGCGAATGTTCGTGTGCATGGGCATCGTGCGAGTGGTCATGTGCATGAGCATCGTGCGAGTGATCATGTGCATGAGCATCGTGCGAATGGTCATGTGCATGGGCATCGTGCGAGTGGTCGTGTGCTTCGTGATTGTGTCCACCGCAACTTGTCAAGAACAACGCAATGGAAAATATTGAAATAAAAAGAAATATGTTTTTCATTTTTTGCTTTTTTGTTTGACTATTGGGAAAGGAAATCTCTATCGGAATAATCAAACGGCAGGCGGAGCACGAAGCGAAATCCCGGCTATATGCTTGTCCGGTATTTTCAGGACTATGTATGGCGGAGCATGAGCGGGAGCAGATGCCGGCGACTGGAGTTTCTCCTGTTCTACTAATAAGATAGGCGAAAACTCACATGAGAACAGAAACTTATATGTCTCAATGTCGTCGCAGGGCAGTGTGTAGTACAATATTTTCTCGCCGGGGCAATCGCAAGAAGAATCGTGTTGATGAGACTCCTCGCCGTCGCAACTCTCCGCACCTAAATGCATTGTTTCGACCGTTGCAAGCGTGCCGGGCAGATGCAATGTATGATGATGATGCGGCAATACCCTGAAAGCCAGCAGCAAAGTCATTGCCACCGACAGCAGATATAGAGATATTGTACGCAATCCTAATAGCATATAATTATTGTTTACAATAGTTGTCAGCCCACAACTGTTCCACATAATTGTCGACAAGTGTGCAGGCATGAGCACTGAAGTCGAGTCCGCATTTTATTATCCCGTCCCACTGTTGCCTCTCCAAAGAGCCTATCTCCTCGCGGGAAAGCGCCGCCTTCTGCAATCCGTAGAGCACGCCTGCATTGAAATTGTCGCCGGCACCTACGCTGCTCACAACCTTTACAGCCGGAACATCGTATGCGACAGCAAGGTTACGGGTAAAGAGCCTTACACCCTCTGAACCATGAGTGCAGATGAAGTTGGGGCAATAGAACTTTATGTTTGAATTGTATATTCTTTCGGCATCTTCGCAGCCGTAGAGCACGCCGAAATCCTCGATGGAACCGCGCACAATGTCAGCAAATTCGTAATTTTCGATAAGCGCCTCTGCCAATTTCAGTTTCTCTGCTGCGTGGTTCTTGCGGAAATTGACATCGTAATATAGTATGGCACCACGGCTGCGTGCATATTCGAGGAAGCTTTTCACCTTCGGACGCAACTGCGGGTTAAGCACAAAATATGAGCCATAGATTACAATATCGTCGGGGGCTATCTGCGGAAACTCTATCTGGAGATGGTCGTCTGTATTCTCCTTGTAGAAGAGATACTCCGCATCGTTCTTTTCGTTAAGGAAAGCGAGCGATACGGGCGATTTTGCATCACGGAAACGGTAGACCGACGAAACATCCACTCCATTGCCCGAAAGGAAATCGACAACCATGTTTCCGACGCGGTCGCTGCCCACCTCGCTCACAAGGGCTGCATTGCACCCCATGCGACCCAACGAAACAATGCTGTTGAAGACCGAACCGCCGGGAACAGCCTTTACGGGTTGATTGTCCTTGAAGAGTATATCGAGAATGGTCTCGCCTATTCCTATTATCTTTTTCATTTTCCTATTATATCTATCAGTTCTTCGAGACTATTGGCAAATGCAAAATACCTGTCTGTCTCGCCACGCAGGAAGTTTTTTGCCTTATAATCCTCCAACAGCGCAGCCATACTGTCCCAAAAGCCGTTCACATTATAAAAAACCACCTTTTTATCGTGGAATCCGATGGTTGCCGCCGCCATCACATGAAACACCTCGTCGAGCGTGCCTATGCCGCCGGGCAAGGCTACAAGTATGTCGCTCCTGCCGAGAATAACATCTTTTCGCTCGCTAAGGTTGGCTACAACCACCGTTTCGTCGAGCAGGGCGCTCACACTGCCGCGCTCGACAAGTATTTCGGGTACAACGCCCACCACGCGGGCACCGTGCTCCTTGGCAGCCGACGCTGTAACCTCCATCAATCCCTTTGCTGCTCCTCCATAAACAAGCGTGTGGCGGCTGTCGCCTATCCACTCGCCCAATTCGCGTGCACGACTGACATATATCGCCTCAATCATCTCTGAGGCCGCACAGAAGAGACCTATACTTCGCATGGCATCAGGAGAGGCTTTGCATGTCGTTCAAACGCTTGTAGACTCCATTCTGTTGCAGAAGCTCATCGTGCTTGCCGCGCTCGACGATGCGTCCCTCCATGAGCACGCATATCTCATCGGCATTCTTTATGGTAGAGAGACGGTGGGCAATGGCAATGGTTGTTCTTGTCTTCATCAGACGTTCAAGTGCCTCCTGCACCAGACGCTCCGACTCGGTGTCGAGTGCCGAGGTTGCCTCGTCGAGGATGAGGATAGGAGGGTTCTTGAGAATTGCGCGAGCTATGCTTATGCGCTGACGCTGTCCGCCTGAGAGCAGGCATCCTCTGTCGCCGACATTGGTATCGTATCCATTTTCGGTTGCCATGATGAAGTCGTGGGCATTGGCAATCTTTGCGGCCTCTATCACCTGCTCCATCGTCGCATTCTCGACACCGAAGGTTATATTGTTGTAGAATGTGTCGTTGAACAATATCGCCTCTTGATTGACATTACCGATAAGCGAACGCAACGACTTGATGGTCATATCCTTGACGTTTACTCCATCGATGAGTACCTCGCCCTCTGCAACATCGTAGTAACGGGGAATGAGGTCGACAAGGGTAGATTTACCCGAACCCGACTGACCTACAAGAGCAATGGTCTTTCCCTTGCCGATGGTTAGGTTGATGTCGTTGAGCACCCTCTTTTCGCCATCGTAGGAGAACGAAAGATTGCGGATCTCTATTCCCTTTTCCATGCTCTTTATCGAGGTTGCATCCTGCTTGTCGAAGATAGGATTCTCGCTGTTGAGAATCTTGTCGATGCGCTCCATTGACGCCAATCCGCGAGGGATGTTGTACGACGCTTTCGAGAACTCCTTCAACGGGTTTATTATGCTGTAAAGTATTGTCAGATAATAGATGAAGGCAGGTGCAGATATCGGAGAATTGTCGCCGAGGATGAGTGTTCCGCCGAACCACAGCACAATCACTATCACGCAGGTGCCGAGAAACTCGCTCACCGGGTGTGCCATTGCCTGGCGCATGGTTACACGCATCGTTGCATTGCGAAGCTCGTTGCTCACCTTCAGAAAGCGGTGCGACATTTTCTTCTCGGCAAGGAAAGCCTTTACTATGCGCAATCCGCCGAGTGTCTCCTCCATCTGAGACATTGTTTCGCTGAGCTTTGCCTGCGCAAGAAGCGATTTCTGCTTAAGTTTTCTGCCCACAAGACCCATAATCCATCCCAAAAGGGGGAACACTGTAATGGTGAAAAGCGTCAGCTCCCAACTAACGTAAACAAGTGTGGTAAAATATATTACAATGTAGATAGGGTTCTTTATGAGCATATCTATCGAACCGGAAATCGAGTTCTCCACCTCGACAACGTCGCCGCTCATGCGGGCAATGATGTCGCCCTTGCGTTCTTTGGAAAAAAAGCCGAGCGGCAAACTCAACACTTTGTCGTACAATTGTGTACGTATATCGCGCACAACGCCTGTGCGAAGAGGAATGATGGATGCAGACGAGCCGAAATAGCTTGCCGTCTTCAGCAATGTCATCACTATCAGGAAAATACCGAGCAGGAGCAGTGTCATGGAGGCTCCGTTGCTCTCTATGAAAGCGTTGAGATAGTAGTTTGCGTTGTTAAGGACTACTTCCTGAGCATTTTCGGAGTTCATCTCGCTCCAGGGGATGAGAGTAAGATCTGATGTGTCGGTTATCTTGAAGAGAATCTGCAAGATAGGTATTATTATCATGAATGAGAATACGTTGAGTATTGCCGATACGAATGTAAATATCAGCGAAAGAAGCAGCATTTTCTTGTAAGGTGGAATATATCTCTTCAAGACCTTAAAAAACTCTTTCATTGCGGTAATAGATTAAAATATTTTGCGAATATACGGATTTTTATCCGTAATAGACGTCAGTTTATCATTTTTAATATCAATAAATGCCACCACTTGCAACAATTCAATTATTTTTGCAACTATGAAAAATCGGATTGCACTTATATGTATTTCGCTGCTTTTCGTCCTATCGTCTCTTCCTGCCGAGGCGCAGAACAACGACGGAAAGGCCTACATTCTGGGTACTACCACCCATAATGGCGAGACCATTGCATACATAAAGCTGCCGCCCGTCTACATATTCACCCCTCTCAACTTCAAGAGCAAGAGAGAGAGAAGAAGATTCGACCGCTTGGTGTACGACGTGAAAAAGACACTGCCGTTGGCCACCGAAATACGCAAAATAATAATAGAGACATACGAGACTCTCCAGATTTTGCCCGATGAAAAGGCAAAAAAACGACATATCGACAAGCTCGAAAAGGAGCTGAAAGAGACATACACCCCTAAGATGAAAAAGCTCTCTTTGCGACAGGGAAAACTGCTGATAAAGCTTGTCGACAGACAATGCGACCAGAATGCCTACCAATTGATAAGGCTCTTTATGGGTTCATTCAAGGCTGCCTTCTACCAGTCGTTTGCATCGCTCTTCGGGGCAAGCCTGAAAAAGAGCTACGACCCTATGGGAGAGGACAGCATGACGGAGCGCGTGGTAATAGAGGTGCTGTCAGGGAATCTGTGATTTCAAGGACAGTGCTAAAGCCTTTTCATTTAATCAATATCTTCCTGGAATCTACTATGGTGCCGTCCTCGCTTAAAGTAAGTATATATGTCCCGCTCCTGTTTACATTCATACGAAAGTCGCCACTCCCTGCATAGACTCTTTGCGAAGCACACTTTTCCCCTGCAACAGAGATTAGCTCTGCAACTCCGTCATTATCTGCATTATAGTTCACCTCAATACTCTGTGGGCCACCCTGGAATACCTTAATGCAAGCAGGTGAATTCACAGCCTCAACCGAACTTGCTCCTGCATTTATTTTATAGAAATGCTTATAGACAGATATCACACCTTCTTCATCATCGACTGTATCAAAAGAGATGAACCTGTTTTCACCTAACTGCAAAACCGATATGCCATCACCTATTGATAACACATGACCATTGAGAAGCTGATAATTTCCGACTTCATCATACTCTTTCCCAAAAGAGATTATATCTATTACAGTGCCATTCTCGGCAAGAATTTCTATTCCACTAACAGCGAGTTTTTTACCCGTGTATTCGCCCTCGCTTATTACAGGCTCATCAGGATCATCCGGAGTTACAAATGAAAAAACGGGAGCATCAACAAGCGTATAAAGCGGACGAACATATTCAAGTGTTTCTTCTTCATTAAAAAGAGTCGAGGATACATAAAAACGATTAGATACAACTCCCTGCGCACCTATATAGTTACATGCAAGTATATTATTTTCACTTCTGATGGTATCGTAATGAACCGTATAGTCACTCCACTCGGAATAATTGTAACTATATTCGGCTTTAAAACGGTATACCTTTCCGTCCGTGTCAAGCAGAACACCGTTTTTGGGATATTTATATTGATATGTACGATAGCAAAAATAGTTATTGCCTACATAATCCTTACTGACGAATATTGTAAAATCATCTTCTGCTCGCATCTCTACATTTGAGTTGAATTGTTTGTCATACGCCATGATAACAGATTGCTTCTCTCCGTGAGTGAGAGCCGCGAAATCCCGACCTTGCCCCACTGCAAAATCGGCATACACTCTCGTGATGTCTTCAACTTTTACGATTGATGAACGTTCGACTCCAACAACAGAACGCGAACGCGTACGGGAGGACTGAAAGACAAATACCTGTTCGTTCAGACCTATTGTCTTTACCAGATTTATATTATTGTCATAAATGCCTACACCATCATTTTGCAATATATGCAGAACAGAGGTGCCGGTTGCAGAATATGAATCAGGGATAAGGCACAGGCTGCTGCAATTCTTCATCTGCACATATTCATTCTGTGCATACATGAAAACGGGGAAGAACAAAAAACAAATTACGATTTTTTTCATTAAGTGCATATTCTCAGAAGCTGTTTATATTTTATTTCGACAAGATGGGCTGTGCAAGTAAAACCAGAGTCTACCCCTCAGAACAGACAGTTTAGACTTGCACGTTCTGCCCTTGACTGACACGTTCTATTTTACATGTTTAACAAAAGACATCACAAGGAGAGTTCGCCGAAATCACATATCATCTATTGACAACCCTCTATATATAATTTCATAACCATTGAAAGCGCCAACAACTCTCATGAATGATTCAGACTTGGCTTTCAAGACCTTTTCATCGAAGTTCCTCTCTTGTCTCTTGACTTCAATAAATTCTATCTTGCCGTCAACTTCGTCTTCGGCAACAATATCAATCTCGTTTTCTCCCTTGCGGTCGTGCCAATATCCAAGACGAGTATACCCACCGGACTCTTTCAGCACTTCATTAAAGTAATGCTCAAGAGATTTTCCGCTGACTGTTGCAAAATCACGTTCTGCTATTGTTCTCAATTTATCATTGCCACCAGCCTCGATGATGTGCGTATATTTGTATATGAAGCGGAACCAGAATTTCAGGAATTGGTCATCAATGGTATAATGAACACTCTTATTGGTTGACTTCTCATATATTGGCTGCATCTTGCTTATCAGGCCATACTCTTCACTTAGATTTTTCAAATAACCCGACAGCTCTTTTATGTTGAGAGCACTCTCCAGTTCCGAACGCGTGTTTCTATCTTGGGCTATGAGTGTAAGTATAGAGAAGTAGATACCGTAATCCTTGCCAAATTCATCAACAAGCATATTCTTACCCTCAGGCAAGAAATATGAATCTCGCTCAAAGAACATGTCCAGCATTTTCTTTTCTGTAAACTTTTTTCGGTCAATGAACAGTTCTACATATTTAGCCACACCACCTGTAAGAGTATAAAGAGCCAACAAGTCCGACTTTTTATATCCGGGACAATATTCTGACATTATTTCTTTCAGGACTGAAGGTCTGAAAGGACGGACATGTATGGTACCGGTCTGCCTGCCAAACAGGGGTTGCTTCTTATCCCTGAATATCTTATTCATCAAAGTGTTCACCGAACCCGCTACAATCAGATTGATGTGGGCTTTATTTTTATAACTGTCCCAGATATTCTGCATATCGGAATAGATAGATGGATTTACCCTATAGAAATCCTGAAACTCATCAATGAAGAGTGTGATTTGTTGCGTCTGAGACAACTCCATTATGAATCTGAATATCGCAGCAAAAGAGATTCCTTTGCTATCAAGCATTGGGACATTGAGTTTTGCATGAATCTCGTCAATGAATATATCACACAGATCGGCTTCCGCTTTACGGGCAACAAAAAAATAGAGCATTGTATTGTTCTCATAGAACTTCTTGATCATCTCAGTTTTACCAATGCGACGCCTTCCCGTAACAATAGTAAATTGAGCTACCTCATGAGATAGGCTTTCAATCTCTCTAAGTTTATCAAATTCTGCTTCTCTATCAAAAAATCTCATATTTGAAAGTATTATCGTAACGACCAATACCGTAACAACGGTTACGATACCGCAAATTTATAAATAAATTTTTCATTCGCACAAAAAATCCAAAGTTTTTTAATCATTGCGACAAAACAAGTGTATTCAAGGAACAGTTCCGTCATGTCCCCTACATATAGGATTTCAGCTATTTTCTGCGCCGGACGTCTATAATGCCCCAGAGGAAAATCCTTCATTTTATCGGGTATTTTTTCATTTTTTTCTTACCTTTGCAGTAAATTTCACAGACAAATCCAACGAAAGATGCACAACGGAAAAACAACATATTCTCTATGTAAATCCCCCAAATCCACTATTTGGGGAAAGAGGCATCCTTTCGCTCAAATCATTTAGCAGACATCCATTTCACAGGCAAACCATACAGCCTTAGCGACGTCTGAATCCACACTAATCACATATTTTATTTATTACAAATGAGGAACATTCAATTTCTCATAGCTCCCTTGTTGTGGGTGCTATGTACAGAGGTTGTATGCGCCCAAGCCGAAAAGCGAAGCCTGACAGTTGAACAGATGTTCGAACTGGCAGATCAGAACAATAGCCGCATAAGGGTACATACGACAGCCGTAAAACAGGCATTGGAAGAGGTAGAAGTGGCAAAGAACAGCTACAAACCCTCTATTGACGCATCTCTATCATTTTCGTACAACGGAGACGGAACAATCCTTGACAGGGATTTCGGCAGCCCGTTCAAAGCCGAAATTCCCGACTTCGGAAACAATTTTGCCCTCGAAGTCTCGCAAGTGGTTTATGCCGGAGGAGCAATAAGCAGCAGTGTCAGACTTTCGGAACTGCAAGCACAGATTGCATCGCTCAACGCCGAGAAAAACCGCCAGGAAGTGCGTTTCCTTATCATCGGCAATTATTTGGAAATATGCAAATTGGACAATCAATTGCAAGTATTTGACAGCCACATTGCACAGACCGGAAAGGTGCTGGAAGACATGCGCATGCGCCACGAGCAAGGAACCGCGCTGCACAACGACATTACCCGTTACGAACTGCAATTGCAGAATCTCAATTACTCGAAGACCCAACTGCTCAACACAAGGCAAATACTGAACAACCAGCTTACAGCAGCGTTGGGATTGCCCGAAACAGTTGAAATACAAGCAGGTGAGATAAGCATCAGCACATTGGACGAAAAGAACTCCGCAGAGTGGCAAGACGAGGCGATGCACTCTTCAATTCCGCTTCAGATGACAGAAAAGGCAGTGCGCATAAGCGAACAGAAGAAAAGAATCACAAACTCGGAACGCCTGCCGAAAGTTGCCCTTTTTGCGATAAACAATCTCACCGGACCCGTTACGATTGAGATACCCGCGCTGAACAAGAACTTCAATTATTGGGCAGTAGGCGTGGGCATAAAATACAGTTTCGGCAATCTATACAAATCGAACAAGAAGATAAAGGCAGACAAGCTGAACATACAGAGAGCAGAGGAAGAGCGCGCAGTGGCGCAGGAGCAGACAAGGCTCGGAATACAGGCAGCCTGCATAAAATACAAAGAAGCATACACTCTGCTGGAAACCAAGCAAAAGAGCGTGGAGCTTGCCAAAGAGAACTACGGCATTGTCAATTATCGCTACTCGAACGGCCTTGCGCTCATAACAGACCTGCTCGATGCCTCTTCGCAAAAGCTCGACGCCGAACTGCAAGCCGTGAATGCACGTATAAACATTCTATACAACTACTATAAACTACATTACATTTCAGGAACGCTATAAGTCAAGAATCATGGACAAGAAAAAGAAAAAAACAATAGCCAACATCATCATTGCAGCTTTTCTGCTTTGCGGAATATGCTGGATATCCTCAATTTTCATTCACATAGGTGGCGAATATACCAACAATGCACAAATAAGACAGAATATCGTGCCCGTTTCGGCGCGTGTGCAAGGCTTCATAAAAGAGATTCGCTTCGACGAATTCCAACCTGTGCAGAAAGGAGATACTTTGGTCATCATAGAAGATTGCGAATATCGCTTGCGTCTGGCACAGGCAAAAGCCGATTACCGGAACGCCTTAGTCGGAAAGAGCGTGATGGAGACCGGTGTATCGACAATAGAAAGCAACATATCCGTTACCGATGCGAGCATGCAGGAGATTGAAATTCTGATGGAGAACGCCGAAGCCGACTACAACCGCTTCAAGGTGCTGTTGGCAAACAATGCCGTTACACAGCAGCAGTTCGACGGGGCGAAGACCAGATACGAATCGCTGAAAGCCAAATTGGAGACGATGAAACGGCAGAAGCGAAGCACCGCTTATGCAAGAACCGAACAGACGCAACGTCTGGAACAGAACGAATTGCGCATTGAGATTGCCAAAGCCGCGCTGGAACTTGCCGAGCTGAACCTCTCCTACACAGTGGTGCTTGCCCCCTGCAACGGCACAATGTGCCGCAAGAACATTCAGGTAGGCGAACTGATGATGCCCGGCAAGCCGCTCTTTTCGGTGATTGACAGCAACGAGAAGTGGGTTATCGCCAACTTCCGCGAAACACAAAGAGGAGAGATTAACGAAGGCGACAAGGTGGAGATTGTGGCAGACGCTTTCCCCGGAACGGTTTTCGAAGGAAGAGTGGAAGCTGTTTCAAAAGCAACCGGTGCACAATTTTCAATCTCCACACCCGACAATTCAACAGGAAATTTTGTCAAGGTGGAACAACGAATCCCGGTAAAAATCACTTTTGCCGGCAACAACGACCGCACCCTGCTTGACCGGTTGGCTTCGGGGATGAATGTAGAATGTAAAGTGCTCGATTGATATGGCTTGGGAACAAGGTCCTTTCAGATTTATGACATTCAAGGAGTGGGTGCCGGAGCGGTGCCGCTTCTGGGTGTACATACTGTTTCTTGCGGCTTTTCAGTTTTCCAATGGAATGTACTTCACTGCAATGAGCCAGATGCAGGGCGAATATTCCATTACGATGAACGATGTCAAGATGATGAGCCACGCGGTGCTCATAGGACTTACACTCTACTTTCCGCTGGCTTTCCGCTTGAAATTCCGTTTTACCAACAGGACTTCGCTGATGGTCGCCGCCACCGGACTTCTGATATGCAACATTCTGGTGCCGCATGTCAGCCAGCCGTTCTTGCTGGTAGTGCTGGGATTTATTGCCGGCTTCTTCCGTCTCTACGGAACGTTCGAATGTTTTTCGAACATCCTGCCAAAGATTACGCCTACATACAACTATGCGGTCTTTCTCTCCTTTGTATTCTTTGTGGTTCTGGGAGTCATTCATCTGTTCGATGCCACAGGAACGCAAATCATATACTATTACAGCTGGAAACACATGCATTGGCTGGCAATAGGGCTTATGCTGATGGTTATTCTGCTGGCCTACACCCTGATGCGCCCGTTCCGCGCGATGCCCCGGATGCCGCTATACGGTATCGACTGGATGGGAATGATACTTTGGGCTGTATTTATACTCTCGCTTATATTTGCCGTGCAGTATGGCAATCAGCTCGACTGGTTCCATTCGGAATACATACGCATGGCAATAGGCATCGCTCTTGTCTCGTTGGGGCTCAATATTGCCCGCATGAACTACATACGCCACCCGTTCCTGGAGATTGCAGCGTTCAGAGTAAGGAATCTGACCAACCTGCTGATTGCCTTTTTGTGTCTGGCAATCCTGTTAGCTTCGAAAAACAGCTTGCAGAACATATATACGGGAGCCGTTCTTCATTGGGACGCACTCAACCTGAGCACTCTCAAGTGGTTCGAATTTTTCGGTTCTTTGGCAGGGGCGCTCTTCTCATGGGTTGCATTAGTGCATCTGAAATGGCCGCATAAGCTGCTTACCTTCATAGGCTTTACGATGATACTTGTATATGTGGCTTCGATGTATTTCCTCGTTACTCCCTACACAAATATCGAAAATTTATATTTTCCTCTGATGTGCTGCGGATTCGGACATCTGGCAATATTTATCGCACTGACGGTATATATACAGGCTACTGCTCCCTTCAAGAACTATTTTCAGGTCCTCTGCATCCTCGGCTTCGTCCGTACCGGCATAGGCTCTCCTATAGGAGATGCCATCTTCCAGCACAGCATGACAGGACTTGTGGGCAAGCATCTTGCCGGGATTGGAGCAAACATCAACATGAGTATTGCCAACATTGCAAACGGCGGAATTGGCACAGAGGCAATGATTGCAACACTCCGCGAATTGTACGGATATACATTTATCTTCGGGGTATGCGTGCTGATACTTTTGGCAGCGTCCCGCTTCAAGAAAGATGTCAAGAAACCTATCCCCAAACTGCATTTCCTGTACACGATGATGAGAAAAGTGAAAGGCTGAGAAGCCGTTTTTCTATATGTATTGGCAAATAAAGTAAGATATTATATAAAAAAACAGAAAAAATCTCACATGGTCCTAAAAAATAATCATTACATTTGCGCCGACTAAAGAGTAAAACAAAATAAATACGAAAGACGTATGATAGCTGTATTAAAACAAGGAGTAAATAAAGCGCAAAGAGAAAAACTTATACAATGGATCGAAGCGCAAAAAGTGAGAGTACACGTATCAGAAGGTGAATACCAGACAATTATAGGACTCATCGGAGATACAAGTAGAATAGACATCGACCTTCTCGCAAGTCTCGAAATTGTAGAGAAAGTAAGCCGTGTCAGCGAACCCTTCAAGAGCGCAAGCCGCCGTTTCCATCCCGATGATACAATCGTGGAGGTTGGCGAAGGCGAGAACAAGGTAAAAATCGGTGGCGGCAATTTCTGTATGATTGCCGGTCCCTGCTCAGTAGAATCGGAAGAGCAGATTATTACCGTTGCAAAGGCAGTGAAAGCAGCCGGTGCAAAGATGCTTCGTGGCGGTGCCTTCAAGCCCCGTACCTCACCCTACGACTTTCAAGGACTCCGCGCCGAGGGACTCGAACTTCTCTTCAAAGCACGCGAAGAGACAGGACTTCCCATCGTTACAGAGATAATGAATGCAGCACATCTTGACATGTTCGCCGACGTTGACATTATTCAGGTAGGCGCACGAAACATGCAGAACTTCGAGCTTCTGAAAGAACTTGGACGCTCCAAGAAGCCCATCCTCCTCAAACGCGGTCTTGCAGCCACACTGAAGGAGTTTCTCATGAGCGCCGAATATATACTTGCCGAGGGCAATGAGAATGTAATGCTCTGCGAACGCGGCATACGCAGTTTCGACACATACACCCGCAACGTTCTCGACCTTGCATCTGTACCCATGCTCCATGAGCTCAGCCACCTGCCCGTTGTGGTAGACCCCAGCCATGCAACCGGTGTTGCCCGCTTGGTGAAGCCTATGGCATGTGCAGCAACAGTGTCGGGAGCCGACGCACTTATTATAGAGGTACACAACAATCCCCCCTGCGCCCTTTGCGACGGAGCACAGTCGCTCACACCCGCACAATTTGCCGAAGTTGCAGAGCGCGTTGAACAGATGCGTAGCATTATACTGAAGTAAGTCATGAAAATAGGCATAGCAGGCCTGGGTCTTATAGGCGGTTCCGTAGCGAAAGCCTATAAGGCTGCCGGGCACATTGTATACGGCTACGACACAGACTCCACCATTTTGGGATACGCCAAGCTCAGCGGAGTGATAGACGACCTCCTCCTGCCCGAAAAATATGGCGAATGTGAGCTGCTGATTCTCGCAGCAACGCCCAAAGCGATGGTAGCCTACCTCGAAGAGAACGCAGCAAAGATTCCCGCAAGCGTAACACTCATAGATTTCTGCGGAATAAAGGGTGAAATTTGCCGGACAGGATTCGCGCTTGCCCAAAAACATGGATTCACCTACATCGGCGGACACCCGATGGCAGGCTCGCAATATTCAGGGTTCAAACATTCACGCCCTACACTTTTCAAGGGAGCTTCGATGATAATCGTTCCCCCGGTGTATGACGACATGGAACTTCTCGAAAAAGTGAAGCATCTGCTATCCCCGCTCGAATTCAAATCGTTCGTGGTAACAACGGCAAAGAATCACGACGCAATGATAGCATACACATCGCAAATGTGCCACATTGTGTCAAACGCCTTTGTAAAAAGCCCATCAGCTTTGAAACATCAAGGATACAGCGCCGGCAGTTTCCGCGACCTCACAAGAGTGGCGCGACTCAACGAGAGTATGTGGACAGAACTATTCCTGAACAACAAGGAGCCGCTTGTCGACGAGCTCGACAGACTGATAGGCTCATTGCAACAATACCGCGATGCGCTCGACAGAGACGATGCAGAGCAATTGTGCAATCTCCTGCGCGAAGGACGCATCGCAAAAGAACAATCCGAAGGATGACAGACTCATATAAAACGATTCATGTATCTGCCTCAGGCAGTTACGACATTATCATAGGTGATGGACTGCTTGCCGGCTTAGGCGAGCACGTCCGTCCGCTTTTAGGCGATTGCCGCATCGCCGTGCTCACCGACAGCAACGTCGATGCACTGTACGGCAAAAGGATACTGGAAATACTCGAAGCATCGGGCTACGATGCCGACAAATATGTGATACCCGCAGGAGAAGCCTCAAAATCGGCAGAAAGCCTGCTCGCGTTCCTCGATTTTCTGGCACGCGGCAGATTCACACGAAGCGATGCAATCATTGCATTCGGCGGCGGAGTGGTAGGCGACCTCGGCGGACTCACCGCATCGCTCTATCTGCGCGGAGTCTCATACATACAGGTGCCGACGACACTGCTTGCAGCAGTCGACAGTTCGGTCGGAGGAAAGACGGCGATAGACATTCCCGCGGGCAAGAACCTTGTGGGAGCATTCTACCAGCCACGCCTTGTATGCTGCGACACACAACTGATGGATACGCTTTCGGCAGACATCTACCGCGACGGATGTGCCGAAGTGATAAAATACGGGGTAATACTTGATGCTGCATTGTACGACACGCTTCAGGAACCTCCATTCGACAGGATAGAGACTGTTGCACGCTGCGTAGAAATCAAGCGCGATGTCGTGCAGGAGGATGAATTCGACAACGGCAAACGCGGACTGCTCAACTTCGGGCACACATTCGGACATGCCATCGAAAAGCTGAGCCATTTCGAGGTCTCACACGGAGCGGCTGTTGCAAAAGGAATGGTAATTGCTGCAAAGATTGCCCCCCTGTGCGGACTTGCAGACATAGAAAAGCCACTTGCCGGACTGCTCGCACGATACGGGTTCGACCTTAGCTGTCCATACAGCGCCGAAGAGCTATACGATGTGATACTCTCCGACAAGAAACGCCGTGGAGGCAAGCTTACACTTGTGCTTCCCCGCTCAATGGGCGAATGTACACTTGTTGCAATGCCTGTGGAAGAGGTTCTTGCCAAACTCAAGGCCATAGAAATACAGGAGGCTGCATCATGAAGATAAGAATCACCGGAAAATTAAAAGGCTGCGTAACCCCGCCGCCATCAAAGTCTCAGGCACACCGTCTGCTTATATGCGCCGCACTCGGCAAAAGCGCCGTAAAGATATATTGCGACTCGCTCAACGACGACCTTTGCGCCACAATGGAGTCGCTCAACGCATTGGGAGCTGACATCACATACAACGGCGGCGCCTTTGAAGTTACCCCCGTAAGCATGCGCAAGGGCGGCGTGATGCCCTGCGGCGAAAGCGGTTCGACACTGCGCTTTCTTCTGCCGGTGGCAGCTGCATTGGGAGCCGACGCCACACTTACAGGAAAAGGCAAATTGCCCCAACGCCCTATGGACACTCTTTTCGACGCACTTACAGAGCATGGCATCGAACTTACCGAGTTGTGCGAAAATGCCCATCTGCCTCTCAAATGCAAAGGCAGACTGACACCCGGAGAATATTCTCTGCCCGGAGACATTTCGTCGCAATACTTCACAGGGCTTCTCTTCGCACTCCCGTTGCTCGGCTCGCCCAGCAACATAAATATCATAGGAGAACTAACAAGTGCCTCATATGTAGGAATGACACTCGACGCACTGCGCCTGTCGGGAATAGAAATCAAGGAGCGCGACGGAGGCTTTTCCGTTCCCGCACCGCAGGAATACACCCTGCCCTCGCCCCTGCGTGTCGAAGGCGACTGGTCGGCAGCAGCCTTTTGGCTGGTGGCAGGCGTCATAGGAGACGAAGCACTGAGCATCTGCGGCATGAACCCCGCATCGTTACAGGGCGACCGACGCATAATAGACCATCTTCGCAAGATGGGTGCCGACATAAGGATTACCGATGACGCAATCATCGCATCGCCGTCGAAGCTCCACGGTGCAGAACTCGATTGCACCGACACGCCCGACCTCGTCCCCATCCTCGGCGTAGCAGCTGCCGCAGCCAAAGGAGAGACACTCTTCACACATGTGGGACGTCTGCGCTACAAAGAGAGCGACAGGCTCGAAGCGATGCGCACTCTTCTTGCATCCTTCGGCATATTCTCGGAAATAGGAGAAGATACCTACAAGGTTACAGGCGGCAAGGCAGTGGCAGCACATCCCGTCGACAGCTTCGGAGACCACCGTATAGCAATGTCAGCAGCCATTATGTCGACAATTGCCGATGGCGAAACAGTAATAAACAATGCAGAGTGCGTTGCAAAATCCTATCCGCTCTTCTACGAAGATTTCAAGGCACTCGGAGGAACACCCTCAACAATATAACGGAATACAAATATCATATACAAATAAAAAAATATATACAATGGATCTTGAAGAACTACGCAAAAGAATAGACGGCATAGACACCGAGATGTGCCGCCTCTTCGCAGAAAGGATGCAGGTCGTTACAGACATTGCACGCTACAAAAAAGAGAACAATATGGTTGTGTATCACCCCTCACGTGCGCGCACCGTATTGCAGAACATATCAAAGCAGTTGGGCTCTGAGTTCGAGGGATATGGCCGTTCGCTTTATCGCACCATCTTCGACCTCAGCGAGTCGTACCAGACAAGAGTGCTCTCCGAGGACGCCGACTTTTTCCAGCAGATAAAGGAGATAACCTCAAGGCCCCCCATGCCCTTCCCTAAACGCGCTTCAGTGGCATGTGCCGGATGCGAGGGTGCATACGCACACATAGCAGCAGAGCGTCTCTTCGACCTTCCCGAAATGCTCTATGTCAACAACTTCGACAGCGTGTTCCGCGCAGTAGGCAGCGGACTTTGCGAATACGGAGTGCTTCCCATTGAGAACTCTCTCGCAGGTTCGGTAAATGCCATCTACGACCTCTTGGGCGAGCATAACGTAAGCATAGTACGCAGTGTGCGTCTCAAAGTAGACCACTCGCTGCTTGTGCAGCCCGGAACAAAGCTTGAGGACATCAAGGAGATATACTCTCACCAGCAGGCTATCAGCCAATGCTCGGAATTCCTCTCTTCGCTCCAGAATGTGCGCATAATTGCCGTTGAGAATACAGCCGAAGCTGCACGCATGGTTGCAAAATCGGGCGACAAGACAAAAGCGTCAATCTCGTCTCCTCTCTGTGCAGAGCTGTATCAGCTGCAGGTACTCAAAAGCGCAATTCAGAACCGCGACAACAACTACACACGCTTCATCTGCATTGCGAAACAGCCCCAAATCTATTCAGGTGCAAACCGCACAAGTATCATGATGGTGATTCCTCACCGTCCCGGAACACTCTTCCGCATCCTCTCCCGCTTCAACGCCACCGGCGTCAACCTTGTTAAGCTTGAGAGCCGCCAGATTCCCGAACGCGAATTCGAATACAGATTCTACTTCGACATCGAGGCATCGGTTTACAGCCCTGAGTTCCAGTCGCTCATGTGCGAGCTCAACACCTGCGGCGAACAGTTCAAATACTTCGGAACATACGCCGAAACAATCTGATAGAGCAGCAAGATGAAAGTACTTGTAATCAACGGTCCCAACCTCAACATGTTAGGTCTGCGCGAACCTACACTTTACGGCGAGCGCAACTTCGATGCACTGCAAGCCTTCATACGCAAGAGTGCCGAAGAGCTTGACATAGAGGTGGAACTGTTCCAGTCGAATCACGAAGGCGCCATTGTCGATGCCATACAAGCGGCATACCGCCGATTCGATGCCATACTTATAAACCCCGCCGCATACACCCACACGAGTGTGGCAATACTCGATGCCCTGAAAGCAGTGGCACTGCCCACTGCCGAAGTGCATCTGACAGATATTTCCACACGCGAGAAATTCCGTCAGTTCTCTTATGTGTCGCTATATGCACAGAAGACAATATGCGGACTTGGGTTCGAAGGATACAAGAAAGGATTAGAATATCTCAAGGAAAGCTCTACAAATTAGAAGCTGTTTGAGGCCGAAACAGAACACACCCCAAATCTGCTGTTAAATATTCAACAGCAGATTTGGGGTGATGGATTTTATCATTTCTTTAGGAACCTCACATTCGAGAGCCATCTGTTCCCAGTTTGAGGCAGCCTCCTTTATCTGGTCGATGATTTCATTTGCCCCTTTAATGTTGTTCTTTGCTGCACACTCAACCAGATCCTTGCGGGTGATGTTATCAAACTTTCCATTGACAGACATCTGATGCGTAGCAGTCCAGCCACCGTTGGGATTATAGGCGTACCCCATATCATATGCCGGAGACAATCTCCACTTGCCTCTCTCATCCATAAGGAATGAGATATTTTTTGTATGATCATCTTGATTACGCAATATAACATTGAAAACCATCCTTCTAAACATCTCTTGCGCTTCAGAATATGGCAAGCGCAGGGTTCTCATTACGTTAAAAGCCTGTTCATAGGAGTATGCTCTATGAATGCGATAGTCATAATGAGCTATTCCACAGAGTGTCTGCATATGAACTTTTCTACCATCCTCTCTATCAAATCTCTTTGTCAAGAAGTGTGCTCTGCCGTTCTCCTCTATCAAGGAACACTCGGACATATCTATCCCGCACTCCCTGACTAATTTATAAAATGAATACTCCAAACGACCAAAATTCTCAGTCTCTTTAAAACCGGCTTTTGCAGATACGCCATCAAGTTTAATCAAATAATAGTCAAAGCCACGAGGTGCATTCAGTTGCCCCGGACGAACTTCGCCTGTAGCCTTGTTGTACGCAATAATCGCTTTAGCCCGCTGTCCTCCGGCAGAAGTTCCCAAGCGGAGAATATCAGCTATTGCAGCCTTGCGATCATCATTCATATTTGTACCAAAATTTCCTTTTTCAGACAATGCCTCCTTTGCGACTTCAATAAGGGAATCTATTTCTATGATTTGATTCGATTCTAAGCCATTATTTAATGCCGGCTCAAATTCAAGAGCGCCCATGCATCGATTTCCCAAATAACATAGAGTCTCGATTGAATTGCCGCTCGTCCTTCCCAACAACGACAACCAGCGGTCAAACAAGGTACGACCATATGTATCCGGGAGTGAATCGGCCAACATTCCAGGGAGTCCTTTAAAAGTATCCTTGTCAAGATTACCGAATGAATAAACTCTTCCGTGACGTACCGGCATCATTATAGGAGAAGGCTCGAGACTTTTATTGACAAAATCATTGTCATACTCGAAATGAGCAATATCATAACGGCTGTCCCAGTTGAATGTACCAACAGTCAGTCCATACATTTTTACTTTTGCAGCATCTACCATTCCGATTCCTCCTTATTTGTGCTAATACTGCCCATAGCTCGTTTTCTTCTATTTTTCTTTGCAGAATTCACCATGTTGTAATACTCACTGGGGCTTAATTGTTCTTCTTCACACAAACGGCTGATGTCATTAAGCATGCCGAGTGTCCTTAAAATACGGAGGAATGTATCAAAAGACTTTATCTCTCCGGCTTCCACTTTTTGCACAGACGAACGAGATATTGATGAAGATTCAGCCAGACTATCCTGAGTTATATTCTGCTTGAGTCTGGCTGCCTTAATCTTTTCGCCAATTCTTTTTTGAATTTGAGCATCCGAAAGTGTGTAAATATCGTCCATAATGATTGTATTTTTAAGCATTACGATGCAAATATAGCAATAATGATTTAATTTAAAAGCATTACGCATATTATTTTATTCAAACAGTTTCTTATAGCAAATAGTTGTTAACGACAGATAAAAGTAGCACGTTTTAATAAAAATGTGCTACTTTTGTATACTTCTAAGACAACTATCATGAAAAAAGCACTATCATCCATGCTCGGCATACTGATTGCCGCCACCCTGTCGGCGCAGACATCCGCCAAATACATAGACGAAATTGTAGTTACGGGCAGCAACAGCGCCACCGGGCGCAATCTGCAACCCTACACAGTCTCCACTGTAACCGCCGACCGTATAGAGTCCACAGGCAAGGGGCAGCTTTTGTCGGCATTGTCAGGGACTATACCCGGACTCTTCATTACAGAGCGCAACATACTTGGATTCGGCATCAGCAACGGCGGAGCCGGCGGCATAAAGATAAGAGGCATCGGAGGCTCGCCCACAAACGCCGTACTCATGATGGTCGACGGACAGCCCCAATTTGCCGGAATATTCTCGCACCACGTCGCAGATTTCTATGCCACAGAATATGTCGAGCGTGTCGAGGTGCTTCGCGGTCCCGGCTCGGTGCTCTACGGCTCAAATGCAATGGGAGGAGTGATAAACGTAATAACAAAGGAGAAAGATGAAGAGGGTTGCCGCACTACCCTGTCCACAGAGTACGGCTCATACAACACATGGCGCTCGTCGGCAACGAACATGCTGCGCAAAGGAAAATTTTCATCCCTTCTCTCCCTCGCCTACGACCGCACGGACGGAACAGAGAAAAACTTCGACTACGACCAGAAGAGCCTTTACGCAAAGGCAGGATACGACTTTAGCAAAGAGTGGAGAGCACGCGCCGACTACTCGCTGACAAACAGCATAGGCAATGACCCCATATATGCCCGCCTCGACAACCCCGATGCAACAGACATCTACCATCAGAATATAATCCGCGGCGAAGCCTCGCTCTCGCTCGCCAACAGCTATTCAGGCGCAAACGGCAACATACGGGCATATTACAGCTATGGCAACCACTATGTCGACGACCCACGCCACTTTCACAGCCTCGACGACCGCTTCGGCATAATTGCATACGAGAATGTTGCACTGTGGAACGGAGCAAATGCCACCTTAGGGTTCGACCTCGACACATACACCGGCGAGATACCCATGTCGGGCGGCAAAGAACACACCGACGGCTCACTCGCTACAATACAACGGAAAAGCATCACGGAATACTCCCCCTACATCACAATGTCGCAGAGCCTGCTTCGCGGAAGAATGATTCTCAACGGCGGCGTGCGAATGGCAAACAGCGACCGCTTCGGCAGCGAGTGGATACCGCAATGCGGAGTGGTCCTTCATCCCGGCAGCGAGTGGATGGTGAAAGCCTCCTTTGCCAAAGGGTACAGAAACCCCTCGTTCAAGGAACTTTATCTCTACCGCATGGCAAACGCCGACTTGCGCCCCGAACTGATGAGCAACTGCGAAATCACCGTCGGCAAACGCTTCGGCAACATCGCAAGCATAGACCTCACCGCATACTGCAGCAGCGGCGACAACCTCATACAAGTGGTGGATATGAAGAACCAGAATACCGGCAGCTTCACAAACAAAGGCATCGAACTTTCAGCCACATTGCAAGCCGGCGAAAAAATATCCCTGAGAGCCTCACACAGCTACCTGCACACCTCACTCGACAATCTGACTGCCGCACCCGAAAACCAGTTCTACCTCGCAACCCGATGGCTGCCATTGCCGAGGTTGACAATCGATGCCAACGTAAAAGCGATAAGCGGGCTTTATGTATCGCCCGAAGAGAACGACGAAAGCTATATACTGCTTGGGGCAAGAGCCTCATACGTTGCACTGAAAAGCAGCAGCACAGACAGGTTCCTGGAACTGTTCACGCTGCTTGACAACATCACCGACTGCAGCTACACGATAAATCGCGGCTACAAGATGCCAGGCTTCAACATAAGCGTTGGAGCCAAGCTGCACATCTGAGAAAGAAGACGTTCTATGCAGACCAGAACCATTCAAAGGGAAGCATCCCTCTTCAAGAACGGCTGCCAATTAAAGTAGGTCAATGAGCGCCAAGCCCATTCCAACAAACCATATCGGAAGAAATGCAGCCAAACCCCGCTGATGAGAACCTGAATGAAATATACGGCAAGTCCCAGCAGCATGACCTCTGCCGGCTGCCACGCGCCAAAATAGCCACCCCAGCCCCACATAGCGAACAGCAAAGCACCAATTACACTTTGCGACACATAGTTAGTCAGTCCCATACGGCCATACGGAGCCAAGGCACCCAACACATTCTTGAATCCCCGATATTGATAGAGCACAACAAACACCATGCCTATTACAGCCGAGGAGAGCACCAACTTGAAGTCGGACAATCCTTGCGAAGCAAGAGCTGCCAACGACGGCACGCCTCCCTGCCCCATTGCCATCCAACGCATGTTCTGGTCCGGCAGCAAGGTTATCAGCCAACAGACAAGAGAAAGTACAACGGCGAATATACCCAACAGTTTCCAGTTGCGGGCACGTTTGAGGTGTACCGTCTCGAAGAAACGTGTACGCCCTACCACCAATCCAAGAATAAAGATAGCCAATGTGATGTATCCTCTGTTTCCTCTTGTGAACTGATAGTTCAGCTTGCCTTCCATGCCCGATGTCAGATTATTCTTTGCAGTCTGCAAAAAAGAGGGCTTTGGGCGTCCCCCCCGTTCCGCTCTCGGCCGAGGACGCGGAACTCTGTTCTCGTTAGACACCACCTGCTCCGTTGCGGGAGGAGCAGTCAGACGGTCGTAACCGATCATCACCCAACGCGGCGCACCGGCCAACAACAGTACAGAGACAGCTATCAGCATCCAACTCTTACAACGGTTGAGGAGCAGCATAATGACACCGAATACTGCATAAATTGAAAGGATGTCTCCCGAATAGAAGCAAGTATCCACAATACCAATGGCAAACAATATTGCCATACGCCACAGGAAACAGGGACCAAACATTGTTCCTTTCTTGGCAGCCCTGTCCATTTGTATAAAGAAACTCAAACCGAACAAGAATGCAAAAATATTGATAAAGCGTCCCAGCATCACCTCCCAAATCAACCATGACGCCGCCTCGTTCCACCCGGCAAGTATAGGTTCATGGGCAGCAAACGGCCCTCTTGAGAAATAACTGTAATGCTGGTTCATGTGAACCAGGACCACGCCAAGCAGGGCAAAGCCGCGCAAAGCATCAATAACCGTAATTCGTGTATCAGAAGTTTTTTCCATAGTTGTCAGTGTCTTAAGGATTAATGTATGCAAAAGTAATGCCTACAGGAGAGGAGATAAGCATACATATTACAGATTTTCATACCCGAATTACGTTTTTCCCTCGAATATCTTTGGACAACACCATTTTTGTGGTAACTTTAGAACCTCCCGATACACAAAGAACACTATGGAGCAACGGATAATCAACATGGAGTCGGTTCAGGACTATAACGAGAATCTCGGCACAGAGACTCTTCACCCGCTGGCAAGCGTTGTGGACATGTCCGAACTGACAGAGATACGACACTCACTCAAGCGCTTCGGATTCTATTGCATATTCCTCAAGCAGTTGGATTGCGGAACAATTCTCTATGGCCGCAGCAAGTATGACTACTGCGAAGGTACGCTCATCTGTATTGCACCCGGACAGGTTGCAGGTGTAGGCGACGGTGGAGTTACGACCAATGCAAAAGGCTGGATTCTGATGTTCCACCCCGACTTGTTGCGCGGCACATCACTGGCGAACAAGATGCGCGATTATTCATTCTTCTCCTATACATCGAACGAGGCATTGCACACATCGGAGCAGGAACGGCAGACAATCATCGGCTGCATGCGGGAAATCCGAGCAGAACTGCAACGCCCCATAGACCGCCACAGCAAACGTATCATAGCATCAAATATCGAGTTATTGCTCAACCACTGCATACGCTTCTACGATCGTCAATTTGCAACGCGCAAAACGGCAAACAACGATGCATTGAGCCGTTTCGAGCAATTGTTGACAGACTACCTCGACAGTTCCGATGCAAAACCGGAATTACCGACAGTGGCGTGGTTCGCAGGCAGGCTACACCTCTCGCCCAACTACTTTGGCGACCTCATTAAACGGGAGATAGGCATTTCGGCTCAGGAACATATCCGGCAACAGATTATCGAAAAAGCCAAATATCTGCTTGTAGACAGGCAGATGACCGTCAGCCAAACGGCATACACTTTAGGATACAAGCACCCTAACCATTTGAGTCGGGTATTCAAACGCGTTACGGGCATTTCGCCTAATGAGTATAAAACGCAGAACGAGTGAAGACATCTTCAATAATGCAGAAGCAGCTTCTAAAAAATCAATCAAGCAGCCTCCTATTGCTTATATTCATACCAAAGATGCTTTATCGCCATAATCGGATAATAGAACAACATCCGCGGACCGGAAAACCTCATGACAACGCGCATCTTCTCCCTCATATCGGGTTTGTAGCAATGTACGGGACATTTGCGGCACGTGCTTTTGCTGTTGCCGAACCTGCAACTGTCCAAGCGTTTATGTGAATATTCAAGGAGCTGCTTGCAGCCGTTGCACAAGCAAGCGCCATGCCCGCTCTTCTTACAATATAGCCGAATCATCTTTTCGACGGTTCTTTTCTCATATTCGATACGTGTCATTTCGGAAACTTTAAGGAACGGTTCAATATACTGTTCGAAAAACTGCGAGAAACAGAAAGAGGAGATACAACATCGGTTGTATCTCCTCTTTCTGTAGCGAGAGTGGGTCACGATCCCACGACCTCCGGATTATGAATCCGACGCTCTAACCAGCTGAGCTATCTCGCCATTGCATTTAAGCGGTGCAAAGATATGAACTAATTTTAAATCCACCAAAAAAAACACGTACTTTTTAACAAAAAAATAACATTCGGCTCTTTTTTATAGCTTACATACCTATAATACATTTCTTTTTTTGTAAATTTGTCCGATTGTGCACATCTCTCTGCAACAGAGATGTATGCACTGTAACAATCGACAAATAAATAATACAGACATAATGGGATACAATTTTACAGAAATTGAGAAAAAATGGCAGGCACGATGGAAAGAGAACAAGACCTATCGTGTTGTCGAGGATGCTAACAAAGAGAAATTCTATGTACTGAACATGTTCCCCTATCCATCGGGAGCAGGTCTGCACGTGGGACACCCTCTCGGATACATCGCATCGGACATATTTGCACGCTTCAAACGTTTGCAAGGTTACAATGTGCTGAACCCCATGGGTTACGACGCATACGGACTGCCCGCAGAGCAGTACGCGATACAGACAGGACAGCACCCTGCCGTTACAACCGAACAGAATATCAACCGCTACCGCGAGCAACTCGACAAGATAGGATTCTGCTTCGACTGGGAGCGCGAAATAAGGACATGCGATGCCGACTACTACCATTGGACACAGTGGGCATTCATAAAGATGTTCAACAGCTACTACGACAACGACGCTTGCAGCGCAAAGCCCATAGCAGAGCTTCGCGAGAAGCTGGCGGCATCGGGCACAGAAGGCATTAACGCAGCCTGCGGCAAGGAGCTTTCAATCACAGCCGACGAGTGGAACGCCATGAGCGAGCAGCAGCAGGACGAGACACTCATGAACTGGCGCATCGCCTTCCTCGGCGAAACAATGGTAAACTGGTGTCCCATGCTGGGCACAGTGCTTGCAAACGACGAGGTTGTCGACGGCGTGTCGGAGCGCGGCGGATACCCCGTTGTACAGAAGAAGATGAAGCAGTGGTGTCTGCGCGTATCGGCATACGCACAGCGTCTGCTCGACGGACTCGACACAATCGACTGGACAGACTCACTGAAGGAGACACAGCGCAACTGGATTGGCAGAAGCGAAGGAACAGAGATGGAGTTCTACGTAAAAGACAGCGAGAAGCACTTCACCATCTTCACCACACGCGCCGACACCATCTTCGGAGTAACATTCATGGTACTCGCCCCTGAGAGCGAGCTTGTAGCCGAACTCACCACACCCGAACAGAGCGAAGAAGTAAAGGCATACATCGAACGCACCAAGAAGAGAACAGAGCGCGAACGCATGGTAGACCGCTCGGTATCGGGAGTATTCACAGGCTCATATGCCGTCAATCCCCTCACCGGCGAGAACATCCCCATCTGGGTGAGCGACTATGTGCTTTCGGGCTACGGAACAGGCGCAATCATGGCCGTTCCCGCACACGACAGCCGCGACTACGCATTTGCAAAGCATTTCGGCATAGAGATACGCCCCCTCATCGAAGGCTGCGACGTAAGCGAAGAGAGCTTCGACGCAAAAGAGGGCATCATAACCAACTCGCCTAAAGCAGAATTCACATCGTGCGGACTGTCGCTCAACGGACTCACAGTGGTAGAGGCGATAGCAGCAACAAAGAAATATGTGGCAGAGAACAAGTTGGGACGCATCAAGGTGAACTACCGTCTGCGCGACGCGATATTCAGCCGCCAGCGCTACTGGGGCGAACCTTTCCCCATCTATTACAATAACGGCATCCCCTGCCCCATTCCCGAAGAGTGTCTGCCCCTTGAACTCCCCGAAGTAGAGAAGTTCCTCCCCACAGAGAGCGGCGAGCCCCCGTTGGGACACGCAAAGATATGGGCATGGGACACAGCAAACAACTGCGTAGTGGACAAAGCCCTCATCGACGAAAAGACCATATTCCCCCTCGAACTGAACACCATGCCCGGCTTTGCAGGCTCAAGCGCATACTATCTGCGCTACATGGACCCCAAGAACGGCAGCGCACTCGTTTCGGAGGAGGCAGACAAATATTGGCAGAACGTCGACCTATATGTAGGCGGAACAGAGCATGCCACCGGACACCTCATCTACTCACGCTTCTGGAACAAGTTCCTCTTCGACCTCGGATACAGCGCAGTTGAAGAGCCCTTCAAGAAGCTTGTAAATCAGGGCATGATTCAAGGACGAAGCAATTTCGTATACCGCATAAAAGACACCAACACATTCGTATCGCTCGGCCTTTCAAAGAAATACGACGTTACTCCCCTCCATGTGGATGTCAACATAGTGAAGAACGACGAGCTCGACATTGAAGCCTTCCGCGCATGGCGCCCCGAATATGAGAACGCCGAGTTCATTCTCGAAGACGGCAAGTACATCTGCGGCTGGGCGGTAGAGAAGATGAGCAAGTCGATGTACAACGTAGTCAACCCCGACACAATAGTAGAGAACTTCGGAGCCGACACATTGCGTCTGTACGAAATGTTCCTCGGTCCTCTCGAACAGTCGAAGCCATGGGACACAAACGGCATCGACGGTTGCCACCGCTTCCTCAGAAAGATATGGAACATATTCTTCGACAAAGAGGACAAGCTCGCCCTTAGCGACGAAGCACCCTCACGCGAGGAGCTCAAGTCAATACACAAGCTCATAAAGAAAATATCCGAAGATATTCCCAACTTCTCTTACAATACGGCAGTGAGCGCCTTCATGATATGCGCAAACGAACTTTCATCGCTCAAATGCAACAAGCGCGCAGTGATGGAACTGTTTGCCATTGTACTCGCCCCCTTCACTCCCCACCTAAGCGAGGAGCTGTGGGCAGCACTCGGCCACACAACATCGGTGTGCGACGCAGAGTGGCCCGCCTACAACGAAGAGTACCTGAAAGAGGATAGCATAAAGTATACAATCTCTTTCAACGGAAAGGCACGATTCACAATGGACTTTGCCACAGAGGCTTCGCGCGAGGAGATAGAGGCAGCCGTTCTTGCCAATGAGCAGTCGCAGAAGTACATTGACGGAAAATCCATAAAGAAAGTGATTGTGGTCCCCAAGAAGATTGTAAACATCGTCGTAGGATAATAAAATTATAGCAGGTGTGCATAGACGTATGCACACCTGCATATTCAGAACAATATAATAGAAAAGATTATGGCAGGTTTTAAAATTCCCAAAAAGAGTCTGTTGATAGAAGTAAAGGAGTATGTAGCTATCACAATAGCGCTTATCATCTATTCGTTGGGTTGGGCATTCTTCTTGTTGCCCTATGAGCTTGTTTCGGGAGGCGTTGCCGGCATCGGCGCCATCACGCAGTACGCCACAGGCTTCCCCATCCAGTATTCATTCCTCATAATCAACGCCGTGCTGCTGATTGTCGCAATCAAGGAGCTTGGCATGAAGTTCTGCATGAAGACCATCTATGCAGTTCTTGTAGTAACGTTCGCCCTCGATTTCATGAGAGCACTTCTCGACAAATACGAATTCAATGCACTCTCCATATTGGGGCCCAATGCCACATTCGAAGCATGTATCATAGGCGCATGCTTCTGCGGTCTCGGCATAGGACTCTGCTTTGTGAACAACGGCAGTTCGGGAGGCACGGACATCATTGCGGCAGTAGTGAACAAATATCGCGACATCAGTCTCGGACGCATCATCGTCTACATAGACATTGCGATAGTCATAAGCAGTTTCTTCATCATCAAGGACAGCGACATTTCCAAGATATTCTACGGTCTCATCACACTGCTTATCTCCTCTTCGATGATTGACTTTGTGGTCAACAGCAACCGACGCACCACACAGTTCATGATATTCTCGAAGAAGTACGACGAAATAGCCAGCTATATAACCACAGAACTGCACCGTGGCGTTACACTGCTCGACGGTATGGGATATTACAGCAAAGAAGAGTCAAAGGTTATCGTAACAATGGTCCGCGGCGGCAATGAAGCATCTGAGATACTGAGAATTGTAAAGGAGATAGACCCCAACGCATTTGTTTCGCAGGCACGTGTATCGGGCGTCTTTGGTTTCGGATTCGACAAAATCAAGGTAAAATGAGACTCGTCTTTGCCACAAACAACAAGCACAAGCAGGAGGAGATGAGCGCCATACTCGGCGACAAGGTGGAACTGCTGTCGCTTGCCGACATCGATTGCCACGACGACATCCCCGAAACAGCCGACACCCTCGAAGGCAATGCACTGATAAAGGCACGCCACATATACAACAAATATGGCTGTTCCTGCTTCGCCGACGACACAGGGCTTGAGGTCGACGCACTCGGCGGCGCACCCGGTGTCTACTCGGCACGATATGCGGGCGAGGAGAACGACGCAGACGCCAATATGCGCAAGCTGTTGCATAATTTAACAGGAAAAAGCGAACGCTCCGCACAATTTCGCACAGTTATTGCGTTAATAATAGAGGGAGAGGAGTTTCTCTTCGACGGCATTGTACGCGGCAGAATAGCCGAAGAGCGCAAAGGAGCAGCCGGATTCGGGTACGACCCGATATTCGTCCCCGACGGATACGAAGAGAGCTTTGCACAGATGGCAGCGGAACAGAAGAACGCCATCAGCCACCGCTCGCGTGCAGCCTCGGCACTTAACGACTTTTTACAGAAACGCATACTATGAGAAAGACCATCCTTGCATCGTTATGTTTCATCTTCGCCACCCTCACGGCACTGCAAGCCGCCATCGGAGAGTGGCAGGTGTACAACTCCTACCGCAACGCAACAAGCTGCCGCGCGGTGGGCGACAAGCTCTATGTGCTTAGCGCAGGAGCCTTATACACCTATTCAAAAGAGGATGGAGAAATTCTTGTTTACGACCACGTAAACACCCTCAGCGATGTAAGGATAGCCTGCATAGAGTACAGCAGCGCCATAGACGCCCTTGTGATTGCATACGAAAATGCAAATGTAGACATACTCTACAAAGACGAATCGGTCTACAACATTTCGGACTTCAAGAACAAGACTCTTGCCACCAAGCGCATAAACAACCTGCAGGTTGCAGACAGCATGGCATACATATCCACCGACTTCGGAATAGTGACGCTCAACCTTAAACGACGTGAATTCAGCAACACATACACGCTGAATCTCGACGTTACCTCCACAGCCATACACGATGGCTACATGTATGCCTGCACTCCTGTCGGTCTCTACCGCGGCAAGATGGCAGACAACCTTCTCGACCGCAAAAGCTGGAACAAACTGTTCGACTGGCCTATAAGCGCACTCGGCTTTTACGACGGCAAGCTGTTCTGCATATTGCCCAATCACGGTTTCTACAGCATGGACACAGCCGGCAGGCTCACACTGCTTGTCCGCAACGAAAACGGCGTGAAATTCTCGTACCTGAACATAGGCAGGAACATGCTGGTCGGAAACCCCACAAAGCTCTTTGTATACGACTCAGCCGACAACTACACCACATACACCCTTGACGCAGGCAGTCTCTATGTATGCGAAGACGGAACAGGCTTCTGGAGCTGCAACGGCGCAAAAGGTGTGTCGCAGCTGACGGCAAAGAACGGCAAGCTCGAAGCCCTCACCGGCGGCATACAGCCCAACAGCCCCGCAAGGAACCATTGCGAATACCTTGCCTTCTCCCCCAACGGAGAGCTGCTTGTGGCAGGCGGCAACCTCAACTACTTCGACATAACCTTCTACGACGGCACAGCAATGACCTTTGACGGCGACGAGTGGCTCAACTTCCAGGAGGATGAGGTGAAGAGCGCGACAGGGCTCAACTATGTGAATATAACCTCCCTTGTCGAAGACCCCGCCGAAAAGGGACACTTCTTCGCGAGTTCGTTCGGATACGGGCTTTTTGAATTCCGCAACGGCGAGTTCGTAAAGCACTACAACCACGAGAACTCCTCGCTCGAAAGCGTAATCAACACCGGCATATATATCAACAGATACGTTCGCGTACCACGCCTTAGATATGACCGTTCGGGCAATCTGTGGATGACAAACACAGGCACCGCCGACATTATAAAAGTGCTGAAGAACGACGGCACATGGCAATCGCTCCACTACGACGCAATAGCCAAGTACCCCACAATGGTAGAGATGCTGTTCGACTCACGCGGATGGCTGTGGATAACATCGCTGCAAGCCGATGCAGGACTCTTCTGCGCAAAGCAGAACGGCACCCCGCTCGACACAAGCGACGACGAGACAATGTTCGTAACAGAGGTGTTCAAGAACCAGGATGGAGTAAGCTACGACATCAACCAGCTCTGTGCGCTCGCCGAAGACCGCAACGGACAGATGTGGATAGGCACAGACAAAGGCCTGTTCGTGCTTCCCAACCCCAAGAAATTCTTCGAGAGCGGCCTTTCGTTCACACAGATAAAAGTGCCGCGCAACGACGGCACAGGGCTCGCCGACTATCTGCTGTCAAACGTATACATTCAGACAATAGCAGTAGACGGCGCCAACCGCAAGTGGATAGGAACAAAAGACAACGGAGTCTATCTGATAAGCGCCGACGGGCTTGAGACCATACACCACTTTACGGCAGAAAACTCCTCCCTGCCCTCGAACAGCATCGTAAGCATAGCAATAGAGGGAGAGACGGGACGAGTGTACATTGGCACCGACAACGGACTGTCGAGCTACATGAGCGACGCCACAGAGCCATCGCCCATGCTCAAGGAGAACGCACTGCACGCCTACCCCAACCCTGTACGCGAAGACTACACAGGCAACATATCCGTTACAGGCTTCACCGAAGAGTGCAACGTCAAGATCATCGACTCGGCAGGAACGCTCATATACGAGACCGTCTCCACAGGAGGACAGATAACATGGGACGGATGCAACATGCGCGGCAGTCGCGTGAGCGCAGGCGTCTACTATGTGCTTGCCTACGACGAGAACGGCGACGAGGGTGCAGCCACAAAAATATTGATTATAAGATAGCAGCGGGCTTCATACAAACCGAAAAACAAGAACAATGATTACAATAGAACAACTTAAAGAGATAAAAGAGAGAACAGCGGCACTCAAACAATACCTGTCCATCGACGAAAAGATTATTCAGGTAGAGGAGGAACAGCTGCGCACACAAGCACCCGGCTTTTGGGACAACGCCAAGGCAGCCGAAGCACAGATGAGAAAAGTGAAGTCATTGCAGAGCTGGATAGACGGCTACAAGAACGTGAACAACCTTACCGAAGAGGTGGAGATTGCAATGGAAATGTTCCGCGAAGAGGCAGTAACCGAAGAGGAGGTAGACGACGCATACGCAAGAGCCTTTGCAGCCATCGAAGAGCTGGAGCTCAAGAACATGCTCCGTCAGGAGGCAGACTCCATGAGCTGCGTACTGAAGATAAACTCCGGCGCAGGAGGAACAGAGAGCCAAGACTGGTCGGAAATGCTCATGCGAATGTACATGCGCTGGGCAGAAACAAACAAATACAAAATCTCCACAATCAACCTGCAGGATGGTGACGAGGCAGGCATAAAGACAGCCACCATACAGATAGACGGTCCCTTTGCATACGGTTATCTGAAAGGAGAGAACGGCGTGCACCGTTTAGTTCGCGTGTCGCCCTACAATGCACAGGGCAAGCGCATGACATCCTTTGCATCGGTCTTTGTTACCCCGCTTGTCGACGACACCATAGAGATTGTCATCAACCCTGCCCTGCTGTCGTGGGACCTCTTCCGAAGCGGCGGCGCCGGCGGTCAGAACGTAAACAAAGTAGAATCGGGCGTGCGTCTGCGATACCAGTACAAGGACCCGGATACCGGCGAGGAGGAGGAGATACTCATCGAAAATACCGAGACGCGCGACCAGCCCAAGAACAAGGAAAAGGCACTTGCGCTGCTCAAGTCACAGCTCTACGACAAGGAGCTGAAGAAACGCCAGCGCGAAAAAGACAAGATAGAAGCCGGCAAGAAAAAAATCGAATGGGGCTCACAGATACGCAGCTACGTATTCGACGATCGCCGTGTAAAAGACCACCGCACAGGCTTCCAGACCTCAGACGTTGGCGGCGTGATGGACGGAAAAATCGACGGCTTCATCAAGGCATATCTCATGGAATTTGCCGAAGAAGCATAACAACACTTGCATATGGCACTTGAAATAGAACGTAAATTTTTAGTAATAAACGAGAGTTACCGCACAGAAGCATTCCGTTCGGACAGGATAGTACAAGGCTATCTCTGTCGGCAGAACGGCAACTCAGTACGCATAAGGATTAGAGACGGCAAGGGCTACCTCACCATCAAGGGTCCCTCATTGGATGGAGGGTTGAGCCGCTACGAATGGGAAAAAGAAATCCCCCTTGCCGACGCCGAAGAACTGCTGTTGCTATGCGGCGACGCACAGATAGAGAAACGGCGCTATCTTGTGAAGTGCGGAGCACATGTATATGAGGTTGATGAGTTCTACGGCGACAATCAGGGGCTTGTAGTTGCCGAAATAGAATTGGAGGACGAAAACGAGACATTTGAGAAACCCGCCTTTCTTGGCAAAGAGGTTACAGGCGAGAAGAAATATTACAATTCACATCTGACACGCTTCCCCTATAAATATTGGTAAACGAGCGAAATAAATTCAAGCTTGCTTGAAAATTTCAAAGCGAGTGAAAAAATATTCGAGCGACAGCTCAAATATTGGTAAACGAGACAATGTCAAGCCTGCTTGACGAAAAGCTCTCCCTCTTGACCAAGTTGGTCAAGAGGGAGAGCTTTTAAAGTTTCCTTTTCAGATTAACTCCTCCACCTTATATTGTAGATTATTACACAGATAATGAGCTTAGAGGATTGAAAAAGGAAAAGGGATAGCGGCGATACTATGCAAAACCGTATTTCTTATCAACATTCGCAGAGCATCGGGGATGTTCATTGAAAATCGTGGGAATTATTGGAATGGTCTTTTTGTTTTGAAGGTTGCGTGAACGAACGCTTAAGCCTAAAAGCTAATGCACATAAGATACGCCGACAACACAAACGAATACAAAAGGAAATGGGCACGCTGTGAGGCGTGCCCATTCCACATAATCTAATTCTTTATCTTATTACTTGATATACTCTTTCTTAGATTCTACTACGCCGTTAGCGTAAACAGTCTTGATGATGTTTACAGCACCCTTGATAGGAGCGTTAGAAGAGATACCGTCAATTGTGTAGTATGTTACTGAAACTGCCTCGTCGCCATCAACTACAACATCGCTGATAGATGTCAAAGTGCTGATAGTGCGGAGTCTCCACTGTGAAGCCTCAGCAGTACCGTACCAGTATACGAGGTGACCACCTGAACCGGCACCACCATCGTGGCTCTCCTGGTGGAGTGAGTAAGCAGCGTTATCGGGATTCCAGATGTCATAGATTGTGGGAAGCTGCTGACGGAAGATGTAAACAGCTTCGGGGTCTGTTGTTGTACCCATGTCTGTAGACATCGCGCTCTGTGAACCTATGTAAACATTGTAGTAAACGTTCTTGATGTAGTAAGCATCGTTAGCCTGCTCAGCTGTGATTACGCTGTCAGCAACCCACTGCTGTACCTTATCACTCTCCTTAGCAGAGATGAGTTCGAAGTGGTAGACCTTAGAAGCCTCTTTGTAGTCACCATCAGGAGCGCTACCCCAGTAAAGTTTTGTCTCGCTCTGACAAGCGTCAGAAGCCTCGTCGTTGGGATAAACGTAGAGAGCTTTATATACGCCCTGAGACTCATAGTAAGTATTCCAAGCTGCCTCCAATACATAAACACCTTCAACTACGGGGTTGGGAGTTACTGACTCTACACCTGCAATGGCTGCGTTGAGCTGCGGGATGAGTGTCTGGCATTTAGCGTCGTCCTTAGCCTCAATAGCAGCCTGAGACTCTGCAAGAACTGTGGGGAATGTACCGAGGTCTTTGTAATAACCGGGGTCATCGCTCTTAACAAGACCCATAGCCTCTGCAGCTGTTACAAGGTTGCTCAACCAGTAGTAGTAAGGAGTATCCATAGTCATCTTGTAGATGTACCACTCACCCTCACCATCCTTGTCGTTAGCGTCGAGAGCTGTTACAGAGAATACACCGATGTTGTCGCCCCAGTCCTGGAAGATGATGTAGGGATGTACCTCGTCATCGCGCATCTGGTTCTCGTTGTACATGTAGATTACGAATGAGTTGGGAAGACCGTCGTTGTTGTTGGGCTCGATAGATACATTTGCTGCGTTAGCTTTGTATAGAGTAGCTGAACCGTCGCACCATCCATCCTCGTCAACCTGGCTTGACCAGTATTTGCCGTCAGCAAGGCTCTGGATGTTGTATTTGCCATCAGCATTCTTTGTGATGCTGAATGCACCTCTTGCCTGAATCTCTTCGCCAAGTTGGTTGATACCTGTGTAGAAACGAGGATTGCGGGGACCATCTTCACCTTCGAAGTAGTTAACGGGGTCGCAGCTGATAAGACCCTGAAGAGCGTAGATACCGTCGTCTGTAATCTGGGAAACATCAGTAACCTTCTCGCCGAGAACTGCGTTGTAGGGATCAGGGAACATTACGCTTGAAGGAGTAACATCAACACCTGCCTCGCCGAATACGAAGTCTGTCGGAGTATTAGCCATGTTTGTACGGCCGTACTGTTTGTACTTGAATGCGCTGATAGCCTCGGGAAGTGTTACCTCGATGTAAACATAACCCTCCTTACCTGTGTAACCGTTGGGGTCCTGACCTGTGCCGTATGCACCGTGGTAGTGTGTGCCTGTGTTGCCGTCGCAAAGAGCTGCGAGACCGCCACCGTCATTGGGGTTAACTGAGTTTGTCTTGAAGTTCTCTTCTGTCAACTCGATCTTGTTGCCCTGGAGGTCGTAGAGTTCGAACTCTGCCAATGTGGGGAATACACAGTCGCCGAATGTAGCACCGTTGTTGGTAGCGAATACTGTGAAACGGAGAGCGTCTGTTTCTTCATCCAAGAGGTAGAGGGGAGATTCCCATGCATAACCACCGTAAGTTGCAAGAGGACCGGGGAGACCATCATTCTTCTCGCCTACGCGGAAAGGAAGTGATTTTACACCGTTGATCTTAGAAGCCCAGAATGATGCGATAGCATTCTTGATAGCGTCGAAAGCAGCATCGATGTCAGCGATACATGTATATGACTCAACTGCTACCATTGCTGCGTCAGCTGCTGCGTTCAACATGTCGTCTGAGCCTTCGGGATATGAACCGTTGATCCAATTGCCTGCTTCAGAAGTCTGAATGTCGCCATTTTCGATAGCCTCAACAATTCCTGCGATAGAGTCAGTGTAGAGGAAGATACCGAGTGCTACGTAGGGAGGAAGAAGTGTGCTGAGTTCGTTGCGTGAGTTAACAATCTGAACAGCAGTAGCGTTAGCGTCTGCGATGATAACGTCAGCAGCCTCAACAGCAGCTGTCAAAGCAGCGTACTCACCGTTGTCCTCAACCTCGTTGTAACCAAAGATAGCGATGCGCTCTTTTGCGTCAGCTACAACCTCTTCGAGCATGAACTTCATCTTGTTGGCATTTACGTTAGCCTTCCAGATTGTGAAGTTCTGTGCGTTGGGTCTTGAACGAACAGTCAATGAGTCTGTTACTGTGATAGCCATCTTACCGATCGCGTCGGCAGTGATTGTACGCTCTGTACCGTCAACGTTAGTTGTCATGGTGAAGTCGCCTGCGTTCTCGCCCTCACAAGGTGTGAAGATGATGGGAGCAGCAGCAACCTCTTGGTCTGTCCAGTTAAGCCACTCTGAGCGGTCTGTTGTAGAGTTGAAGATGTAGTGACCGTTGTTCAACCATGCAACTTTGTATGTATTCTCCTCGTTTGTGGGGATGAAGTAAACCAAAGAAGCGGCATTGGCTGTTACGTGCGCACCGTAAGGAGAGTGATAGAAACCACCACCGGGGTATGTACGGCTCATTGATTCGTAAACATACTCAGCTACATTGCTCTCGATGAGGAAGAGACCGCCTTCACCAAGCTCTTCAACAGTTGTTACCTGCTCGCCAAGTGAGAACTCCTGCTCGGGGAAAGGAAGGTACTCTGTACCGGGAGTAAGACCTACGTAAGTAGGCATGTTGTCTGTATTGTTGGCACGTGTCATCCACTTGATTTTGAACTCGCTGATGGGTTCTGTGAACTCAAGGTCGATATAGTGGTATGCCTGAGGACACTCACCAGAGTAATAAGTTGAGTGGAAGTGAGTTCCGTATTTGCCGTCTTTGAGGTTTTCGATAGAACCATCATTTGCAGCAGCAGCATTAGATGTAGCAATGTACTCAATAGACTTACCTGCTGCGTCGAGTATGGTCAACTCACCAAGTGTGAAGAAGGGGAAACCTGGACCCCAGCCACCTGACATACCGGTGTAGGCACCTGTAAGAGCATCTACAGTGTTTGTAGAAACCACAGTGTAACGAAGAACTGAAATCGCCTCGTCAAACTTCATAATTTCTGACTCAAAAACATAGTTTTGAGGTTCCCTGTTACCGGGAAGACCATCATCTGTTGTAAAAGTGATGGGCCATGTCGATGTCTGTGCCATACCGATAACGGCAACAAGTGTCATCAACATTGTTAGAAATAGATTTTTTCTCATAAGAAATAAATTAAAAATAAGTTATGTATTTACAAATTAAGGTTTCTTGCGCTATATTTGTTCTTTTTGTGCTTGTATAATGTGCCTATTACACTTATTTAACACAATAATTGCACAAATAAAAGAAAAAAAATAAATTGCGTTGAAAAATATTATTAAAATGTATTCAAGATTGACTGATTTTATCCAAGAAACTGTTCTAATGTGAGTGAAATCCGCGTTTTTCCGTTCTGCGACTTATTGCCTTACAATATAGAAAGATAGGACGGCAAGGCGATGAAAGGCGAGAGGTTATTTGCTGTACCTGCGGATGTTTGAATGTACAGGAATTTCCCTAAAGCTCTTATCAGTTGAACAAATCATCTAATTCGACCTGTTTCTGTACTATTCCACTATGCTTTCCATAAGATATGCCAAATGTGGTAACCAAAGTTAAGTGCACTGTCTGTTTAGGCGACAGTGTCGCTTTAAGGGTTTCTATTCTGTTTCTCAGTTTTATCTCCTCTTCCTTATCTATAGTGTAACTTCCGGCGACAAACTTCATTTCGCATAGATTTACAACATTGTCATTTCTAATGATAAGAAGATCTATTTGTGCTCCTTCGGTTTCGTCTGTGCCTTTTACACCCCACGCTGACAGGGTTGAACTGACCCCTGTGATACCTAAGGCCTGTTTTATCTGACCTAAATGCTGCCAACATAATTCCTCAAAAGCGACGCCTCTCCACGACTTCATAATATTTGAGGCCATGTTATCTGTCATAAAGTTAGCACCAGACTGATTGGATGCTACATATTTCAACCAAAACAATGAGAAGTTATCAATCAATTTATAGAGCGCCGTTTTGCCACTTTTATCATAAGGACTATATCGCTGGATGAAATCACTTTCTGCCAACGCATTAAGCGTATAAGTCAACCCGCCGCCCAACGGAAGTCCGGTCTCTTTTGCAATCTCTTCACGAGTAAAGCCGATGTGCTTCTTTGCGAGTAGACGTATTATTTTCTTGCAGTCATCGGGGTTTGAGAAAATCGCATTGAACAAGCGGTTATATTCATCCTTTAGTCTCGGATTTCTTCCGAAAAGGATATTATCCACATTGCCTTCGAGACTTAAACCTTTCTTGAAATAACTTAGATAATATGGAATACCGCCAAAGACCATATACGACTGTGCTATATCGTAACGGGACAATTCAATATTCTCGCTGGCGAAATACTCTTCACACTCCTTCAAAGTAAAGGGAGACAGCTTGATTTCGTCGGTCAATCTGCCATACAAGCCACCTTTGTTGCGAGAGAGGTTTCCAAGTATCCACGATGTTGCACTACCACATACAACAAGCATTATATTGTCTCTGCCGCTGCACCAACCATTCCAAAAACTTTCAAATGCCGACAAAAAGCCTGAACGCGGTGTATCCATCCATGGCAACTCATCCAGGAACACGACTTGTCTGGAACCATTATCCAGTTTAATCAGCAATTGCTCAAATATACAAGAATATCGCGAAACGGCAAAATATAACCTATCATATTCTGCCGAATACGCCACATTTGCACAGAAACGGCAACTTTGATTAACCGTATTAAATAAGTTCTTCGATTATTCTTTTTTCGGGAACAAAAGGTGCAAGTTCGTTCAGACCCAATTTTTCTATTGCAATGTTTATAGCTGCGCTATCATCGGAGCATGCCAATGAGTGTTTTTCGGCAAAGCTATACCCTGCCTCTGTGAGAACACGGCGGGGGACAAGGCCTATAATCTCCGTTCCCGTTACCTCAGCTCCATGTTCGGCAGCAGCTTTGCATACCTCTTCATATACCTTATATAAAGGGGCTACGTCTATGTCCGTAACATTCATGGATACCTGAGCCTTGCCATACTCCTCGATGTACCAGCCTATGGCTTTGCATGCCTTCAGGCGGCCGGGAACATGTTGTGCTATGCCGTTACGGGTGATGATGCGCCCCTTTTCGCGTACATCAAGGGCTATCTGCTTGGCACATTCAACGCTCGCCTCTTTGTTGAGATTGAAATTTACAGCTATAAGGAATTTGCGTGCTCCCACTACCGATGCACCGCTCCTTGCAGCTTGCAGGGTGTACTCTCCGCTGCCATAGTCAGGGGCTTCGTCGGGATTGACGATGCGCTGAGGGAGTGCTTCATATTCTCCATTGCGGCAGACTGCGAGATTGCGCCATTTCTCTTTGTATGCCGCCGCTTCGTAGCAATATACGGGGATGCCGAGCTCTTCGTAAATGCGGCGGGAAAGCTCGCGGGCATAGCGGGCACACTCTTCGAGGGTTACTCCGCTTACGGGAACAAGCGGCAGCACATCTGTTGCGCCTATTCGCGGGTGGCGTCCCTTGTGGGTGCGCATGTCAATCTGTCCGGCTGCACACCGCACTGCCCGGAAGGCAGCTTCAATTACTGCTTCGGGCGCTCCTGCAAAGGTTATTACTGTACGGTTGGCGTCGAAGCCGGGGTCGCAGTGCAGCACTTTGGCTCCCTCGACGCTGCCGATTGCTGCTGCAATGGCTTCTATCACTTCGGGGCGCTGCCCCTCGCTGAAATTGGGGACACACTCTATTATGCGGTTTTCTTCTGTCATGTGGAGAACGTTAATGTTTTTACTATAAATTACCATTTTCATATACAGAAAAAGGCGACCAAACTCCGCCTCTTGGAGGAAATACATGTTTTCTATCGGACTGACGTTAATTTGCAGAGTCTCCTTTATTTGAAAAACCGTTTGACAAACGGAATGCTCTTCAGCGGTAAATCCTTTCTGACAAAATAGCACAGATAGAGCATTAGGAGCAACGTGTTGAACGACAGCCTTGCAACAGCATTTTCTATAGACAGCGCAGCCGAAACAGCATATAGCAGTGCGAATATCAGCACATAACCGAATATGCCTTTAAGGTCGTATTCTATGTTGTTGCGCCTTCTTCCAACGATGTAGGACAGCAGCATCGACACGAAATAGGCAGAGAATGACGCCCATGCGCATGCCATGTAACCATATTGCGGTACAAACAGAATGTTTATTGCAAAAAGTATTGCACATCCCGTAAAGGAGAATATCGCACCCCAATAGGTCTCGTCGTTGAGTTTATACCAGAAAGAGAGGTTGAAGTATATTCCCATGAAAATTTCTGCCGCCATCACTAAAGGCACCACTTTTAGCCCGCTCCAATAGCCGGGACTTATTATGTATTTTATAAGGTCCATGTAAAAGACCACGCAGAGGAATGCAAACAGAGCCACTGCAATGAAATACTTCATCGCCTTTGCATATAAGGCCTTGCTGTCCTCCTTGTCGCGATTGCCAAAGACAAAGGGTTCGTAGGCGAACCTGAAAGCCTGCATGAGCATCGCCATTATTGCGGCAATCTTCACAGATGCGCCATATATGCTGAGTTCCATCTTGCCCTGCGTCCCCGGCACAAGCTGGGGATAGAGTATCTTGTCGGCATTGAGATTAAGGATTCCCGCTATGCCCAGCAGCAAGAGGGGCCACGAATAGGAGAGCATTTTCTTTAGCAGGACACCGTCGCAGACAGGACGGTACAGCTTGAGTTCGGGAATAAAGAAGAGTGTGATGAACGATGTGCAGATAAGGTTTATGAGAAATACATAATACGACTGCCTGTCGGGCGAATAGAAATTCCCCACAGTTTCGGGACTGGCTTCGTAGAGGGCGGGCAGCAGCAGAAAGACTATCAGGTTGAGGGCTATGTTTGTGAAGATGTTCAGTATCTTCAGTGACGCAAATTTTATCGGACGCCCTTGAAAGCGCAGCAGCCCGAAAGGGATTGCCTGCAAGGCATCCAATGCCACCACGACAGCCATCATGGTGATGAATTCGGGATGCGAAGCATATCCCAACAAATCGGCAAGAGAGCCGATATTGAAAAAGACACCGGCAAGGAACAGCGCACACAGCACTGCTACAATCTGCATGCACATCGAGAATATCTGTGACACATTGCCTTTCTGCTTGTCGGCGAAGCGGAAGAAGGTTGTCTCCATTCCGAAAATCAACACCACCAGAATGAATGCCGTCCACGCATATATGTTCGTAACAACACCATATTCGCCCGATTCCACACTCATCTTTGCGGTGTAGAGCGGCACAAGCAGATAGTTGAGAAAACGTCCCACTATGCTGCTCACTCCGTATATTACCGTATCCTTGAAAAGCGATCCTAATTTTGACATGTCCTGAAAATTATGCTTCTAAAACAGTGTACCCTGCGGGTCGGGACCGTATTTCGAACGCCCCAAATGAGTGTAGGCAAGATCGGTAACCTCACGTCCGCGCGGTGTACGCTTGATGAATCCCTCTTTTATCAGATAGGGTTCATAGACCTCTTCTATTGTGCCTGCGTCTTCGCTCAATGCCGTTGCGATGGTGCCTATGCCGACAGGACCTCCCTTGAACTTGTCGATAATGACACAGAGTATCTTGTTGTCAATCTCGTCGAGGCCATACTTGTCGATGTTGAGAGCTTCGAGCGCTGTGCGGGCAATGCCCACATCTATGTGCCCGTTGCCCATTACCTGCGCAAAGTCGCGTACACGACGCAAGAGTGCATTCGCGATACGTGGCGTGCCGCGGCTGCGGCGGGCAATTTCGTATGTGGACTCCTCGTCGTAGGTAACACCAAGAATGTCTGCCGAGCGGCGTATGATGCCGGCAAGGGTCTTGCTGTCGTAATACTCAAGATGCATGTTTATGCCGAAACGGGCACGCAGAGGAGCTGTAAGCAATCCGCTGCGGGTGGTCGCTCCGATGAGGGTGAAGGGATTGAGGTCTATCTGTATCGAACGTGCCGAGGGGCCCTTGTCTATGAGTATGTCTATGCGGTAGTCCTCCATCGCCGAGTAGAGATACTCCTCTACAATGGGCGAGAGACGGTGGATTTCGTCGATGAACAGCACATCGTTCGGTTCGAGCGAGGTGAGTATGCCTGCAAGGTCGCCCGGCTTGTCGAGTACGGGGCCTGAAGTAACCTTGAACCCTACGCCGAGCTCATTGGCAATGATGTTGCTGAGTGTGGTTTTTCCCAATCCGGGAGGACCGTGCAGCAGTACATGGTCGAGCGACTCGCCACGCATCCTTGCAGCCTGCACGAATATGCCGAGATTGCTCACAATCTTCTCCTGTCCGCTGAAGTCCGAAAAGGAGAGAGGACGCAAGGCGTTTTCAAATTCCTTGTCGCTGTTGCGGCTTTGCCTGCCTCTTATATCGAAATTATCGTTCATGGTTCATGTTCTATGTGTTATTTGACGACCCAGTCTTTGTTGTGCGCTTTCGTCTCTTTGGGGTTGTAGTGCAGCGATGCTTTGCTTGGGACAAGCAGCTTGTAGCTTTTGCGGTTGGGGTTGCGGTGTGTGGTGGCACGCACCCAAGGATTGGCGTCGCGCAACTGCATGTAGCTGAGCCCGTGTTTCTTTGCTATTGCTGTAAAGTCTATCGTTGCGGCACTTGTCTCTATGGTGTCGGAACAGACTACGGGAGGATAGAGGTCGCTGCTCTTCAGCAGAAAGCCGTATCGCGAGGGCGAGGCGAAAATCAATTTGGCAGTCAATATCCTGAAGAGATAGCGCGAGGTCTCAGGCACAAGTGCAAGGTTGACAGCCTTGTTCTCCTTTTGCGCCGCAATGCGTTTGGATATGCTGTTCTCGCCGGCATTGTAGCTTGCTGCCACTGTCAGCCAGTCGCCGAACTGCTTGTATGAGCTCTTCAAGTAGCGGCAGGCTGCGCGTGTAGCCTTTTCGATGTTGTATCTCTCGTCGACGCTGTTGTTCACTTCGAGCCCATACTGCTTGGCTGTTGCAGGCATGAACTGCCACAGTCCGCCTGCTCCTACAGATGAACGTGCATATATGTCGCCATTGCTCTCTATAATCATCAGGTACTTGAAGTCGTCGTGCAGGCCTTGCTCCTTGAGGATGGGCTCCACGATGGGGAATATGCGGTTGGCGCGCTTGAGCATCAGCTGTGTGTTTATGTGGGAGTATGTGAATGTCAGAATCTCCCTGTCCATGCGTTCTCTGAGGTCGCTGCGCGTAAGGTCGACACTCTCTCCGGCGAACATTATGCTTGTGGGGATTTCGGGCGAGACAACATTGTATGGTACCTGTGAACGCGGTTCGTTCTGCCCCGATATGCTCTGATGGCTCTGCATCATCTGCGCGGCGAAAAACAATGCTGCTGTTGCCAATGTGCATCCTATCAGATTTTTTATTGAATATTTATTTGTCATTAGAAGCTGTTTGGGAATTGAAGAGCAAATGTAGCCTTTTCCCATACAAATAACAAGCATTTTTATTGATTTGCATCGCTTTTTTTTGTTCCTTTGCAAAATAATCGGCCTTTCGGGGAGACGCTGCATGGTGCAAGGGGAGAGCCTTTGCAGACAGACGTCAGCATGCCTCGAACGGTCTATACATATCTATTGGTTAATATGGAGGAATTTGAATTGATTGCAAAGACCTTTCAAGGTCTTGAAGAGGTGCTCGCCAAAGAGTTGGTGGAGCTTGGCGCCAACAACGTGCAGATAGGCCGACGCATGGTCTCTTTCACAGGAGACAAGGAGATGATGTACAAAGCGAACTTTTGTCTTCGTACAGCGATACGCATCCTAAAACCGATAGCCCACTTCAAAGCCTCTTCTGCCGATGAGGTGTATGAGAAGGTGAAGGCTATGGACTGGAGCAAATACATGGATTGGGGCATGACCTTCTCGGTAGACTCCGTAGTGTACAGCGACATATTCCGCCATTCGAAATTCGTAGCCTACAGGGTGAAAGATGCAATAGCCGACCACTTCAACGAGAAATGCGGCAAGCGTCCATCAGTGCGTCTCAACAACCCCGACCTTATATTCCACATACATATAGCCCAGGAGGAGTGCACATTGGCATTCGACAGCTCGGGCGAGTCGTTGCACCGTCGCGGATACAGAGCGGAAACCGGTGCTGCGCCCATTAACGAGGTGCTGGCTGCCGGTCTCATACTGCTCACCGGATGGCGCGGAGAGTGCGATTTTGTCGACCCTATGTGCGGTTCGGGAACAATTCCCATCGAGGCGGCACTTATAGCACGCAACATAGCACCCGGTATCTACCGCAAGGGCTTTGCCTTTGAAAAGTGGCGCGACTTTGACAGCGAGCTCTTCAGCAAGATATACGAGGACGATTCCCAAGAGAAGGAATTCAATCACAAGATATACGGATTCGATGCAGACGGCAAGATGGTAGGTTGCGCACGCAGGAATGTCAAATCGGCAATGATGAGCGACTACATAGAGGTTGAGTGTCGCGAAATAAAAGACTTCGAACCGATGGAGAACCGTGCAATCATGGTTGTGAACCCTCCTTATGGCGAACGTCTCATGTCGGACAAGATTCTCGAGACATACAAGACTCTGGGCAGCCGCCTGAAGCACGCGTTCTCAGGCAACGAGGCATGGATAATAAGCAGCAACTATGAGTGCTTCGACCAGATAGGCCTCAAGGCGTCGGCACGCATAGCGCTCTTCAACGGCGACCTCGACTGCGAATTCCGCAAGTTCGAGCTTTTCCAGGGGAAATACAGCGGTTTCCGCGACGAGGGAAAATCACTGCAAAAGGATTTTGCGCCTCTCAAGAGAAAATCGCGTCTCACCGGACTCGACGGCGAGACAAAGGAGAGCCGCCGCCAGCGCGAAAGCTACGAAAACATGACCGAAGAGGAGATTGCAGCAGCCAAGCGCCGTCGTCAGCTTGAGTCGTACCTCGAAGGACGAGGCAGTAAAAAGCCCTCACGCCCCAGACGCGACAACAGAGAGAAAGCAGAGACAGACAGAATGCCTTCGCGCGGCGAACGTCCCGCACGCAAGGAGTCTGCTCCCGGACGAGACAGCCGTCGCCCCGCGCAGAAAGGCGGATACACCGGCAAGCCATCGCAACGCCGCGGCGGACCGGCAAAAGGCGGAGATAGACGTAACAACTTCAAAAAATAATACAGACTACCATGAATATATTGCTTTTAGGCAGCGGCGGACGCGAACATGCTCTGGCATGGAAAATAGCACAAAGTCCCCGCGTAGACAAACTATATATCGCACCCGGAAACGCCGGAACATCGCAAGTGGGCGAAAACGTAGCAATCTCAGCAACCGACTTTGACAAGATTGCCGAGTTTGCGCTCGCAAACAACGTAACTATGATAGTAGTTGGTCCCGAAGACCCGTTGGTCAAAGGAATATATGACTACTTCAGCGGTGACGAACGTTTGAGCGGCATTTCGGTAATAGGTCCCTCACGCGAAGCTGCGCAGCTCGAAGGCAGCAAGAGCTTCGCCAAAGAGTTCATGCAGAAAAACTCCATCCCCACAGCAGCCTACCGTTCATTTGACGGCACACAGATAGAGGAGGCATACAGTTTCCTTGAGACACTGAAGGCTCCCTACGTGCTCAAAGCCGACGGACTCTGCGCAGGAAAAGGCGTGCTCATCCTCCCCACACTCGAAGAGGCAAAGGCACAGCTGAAAGAGATGTTCTCAGGAATGTTCGGCAACGCTTCGGCAACAGTGGTCATCGAAGAGTACCTCGACGGAATAGAGTGTTCTGTATTTGTACTCACCGACGGCAAGAGCTATGCAATACTTCCCGAAGCCAAAGACTACAAGCGCATAGGCGAGGGCAATACAGGACTCAACACCGGAGGCATGGGTTCAATCTCGCCCGTCCCCTTTGCCGATGCCGAGTGGATGCGCAAGGTGGAAGAGAGAATCATACGTCCCACTGTGGAGGGCCTCCAAAAAGAGAACCTCACCTATAAAGGTTTCATCTTCTTCGGTCTTATAAACGTGGAGGGCGAGCCTATGGTTATAGAATACAACGTGAGAATGGGCGACCCTGAAACAGAATCGGTAATGCTGCGTCTGAAGAGCGACATTGTAGAGCTTTTCGAAAAGACCGCAGCAGGCACACTCTCTGAGGCGACAGTGGAGTTTGACGAGCGTACAGCCGTGTGCGTGATGCTTGTATCGGGCGGATACCCCGAAGCATACGACAAGGGATTTGAAATGACGGGAATCGGCGATGTTACCGAGAGCGTGCTCTTCCATGCAGGCACAGCCGCAAAGGAAGGCAAGGTTGTTACAGCCGGCGGCAGAGTAATGGCTGTAAGCTCATACGGAAAAGATCGCGAAGAGGCACTTGCTGCATCGTTCAGATCGGCAGGATTGATAAATTTCGAAAAGAAATATTTCAGAAGCGACATTGGTTTCGACTTATAGTTACTCGCAACGGCAAAGCATAGCAAACAGCAAATACATAACGCCTGTGCTATTTATCTGCTCCCTGTTGTTATGGGGAGCAGGTGCGTTATTTGATATAGGCACGGCACGTTTCGATTCGCCGCAATGGGCTGAGAGTTGGCTGGTTGCGGGAGAACTGCTTCTGCGTCCTGCCGCGCTTGCAATATATGGCGTGGCTGCCTTTCTTATGTCGTCGTACCTTATAGTGGAGAGACGTGTGGCATGGCAACCCTGCATGATGCTGTGGCTTACGGCTGTATGCTTCGATATACAGCCCGATATATTGGCTGCGTTCACAATGCTTGCGTTTACGGCATCAATCGGGCTTGCGTTCAGATGCGACGCTGTGGCAGATGCACGCAAACAGATGTTCGGGCTCTATGTAGCGGCAACGATGTTCACTGTTCTGTTCCCGCAGTTTACGGTTGTGCTGCCCTTGCTTTTGATTTACCCTGCAATGAGCGGAAAATTAAGCCGGAAGTCGTTCCTGGCGGCGCTGTTAGGAGTGGCGACGCCGGTCTGGCTGATAGGAGGATGTGCATATCTGTACCCCGAACTGCTGACGCTGCTCGACAGCCACAAGGAGCATGTCGCCGAGGTGTTGCAGACATCCGAAATTGAGCTGACCTTGCCGGTGCTGGCAAGGGCTGTGGCGGAGCTGGTGATAATGGTTCCAGCCATCGCACACTTTGCATTGACGGCTACGATAGGAAGAGTGCATCTGCGTCGCCGTATGCTCTTCTGCATAGTGCTCGACGTGGCATTGTGGGTGGCAGGCTGGTGGTGCTCCGGACTGTACAGCCTGTTTTTCATTTGGAGGTTGCCGTTGCTGTCGTTGCTCGCTGCTTATATTTTCCCTGTTTTACCACAAAAAACATCAAACATATATATGCTGTCGGCGTTGTTCTTATGGCTGTCAGCTGCTGTTATCGGATTATGGATTGGTTAGTAGATTTCTTGAGCGGTTATGGATATTGGGGTATGGGCATAGGCGCCTTTATCGCCGGTTCTGTGCTTCCCATGGCAAGCGAAGTGCTGCTGTTGCTCTTCCTCGGCATGGGGCTGAGCCCTGTATTGCTGCTTGTTACCGCAACGTTAGGCAACACTTTGGGCGGGTTCAGCTGTTATTATACTGCACGTCTTGCCAAACGCGAATGGGTGGAAAAGTTCTTCAATGTCTCTCACAAGCGCATGGCGCGTGCCGACCGCATAGTGCAGAGAGTGGGTGTGTGGGCGGCTTTCCTGTCGTTCGTACCGCTGTTGGGAACAGCAATATTGCTGATTCTGGGCTTTATGCGTGTCAACCCTTTGAAATTTGCTTTTTCCATGACTCTTGGAAAGCTTGTCCGCTATCTTATAGTGGTACTCTCCTACACAGGAGCTGTGGAACTTTTATTTTGACCTTGAATGAGATATTTTTTGTTTTCTGTTTTGTCGGCAGTGATGCTTGTATCATGCACACCCGCCGACGACAGCCGCAAGCGAAGGCTTGCGGTAACGATTGAGCCTTATCGCTTTATAGTGGAGGCTGTTGCAGGCGATTCGTGGGAGGTGTTCAGCGTTGTTCCTTCGGGTGTGAGCCCCGAAACTTTCGACCCCTCGCCTTCGCAGATTATGCGCCTTTCCAAAGGCGACGCCTACTTTCTGGTCGGAGGCATCGGCTTCGAGGAGAGATGGCGCGAAAAGATTGCCGATGTGTGCCCGTCGCTGACGTTGCACGACACCTCGCAAGGCATAGAACGCGACGCCGGCGACCCCCATCTTTGGACATCTCCGCAGAACTGCATAGTCATTGCCGGAAATGTGTGCAATGCTCTCTGCCGTCTGGACAGTACACGGAGTTCTCATTACAGGGAGCGCCTGCATAAGCTCACAAGAATGTTTGAGGCAACGGACAGCATCATTGCCGCACAATTGAGAGAGAAAGAGGATGCAGCCTTTCTGATATTCCACCCCTCGCTAACCTATTTTTCGAAACGTTACGGATTGAAGCAGATTGTCATCGAAGAGCATGGCAAGGAGCCCTCTGCCGCACACATAAAGGGGGTGATAGACGAAGCCCGCCGTTTGGGGGTAAAAAAGATTCTTCTTCAGAACGAATTCGACAAAAGGCACGCCGAGAGCATAGCCGAAGAGATTGGCGCCGAGGTCATTGCAATAAATCCTCTGAACTACGACTGGCAAAAGGAGATGCTCGGCATTGCCGGAAAACTGAAAGAATGATGGAGAGACTCATTGCCCGGCTCACAGACATCGGATTTTCCTACAACAAAGCGCGTCCGCTGTTGCAGGATATAAACATCTGTGTCGAGAGCAACGGATTCATAGGAGTTACCGGCCCCAACGGATGCGGTAAAAGCACATTGATAAAATTGCTTACAGGAGAACTGCATCCGCAGAAGGGCAAAGTGGAATATTTTCAGGATGGCAAAAGCGTCTCATCCGTTTCTATCGGTTACCTGCCACAATACACTGCTGTTGACAAGCGTTTCCCGATATCGGTTGAAAAGCTTGTAGCATCGGGGCTTCTCTCTGCGCACAATTTCTGGAAACCTTTTATGGACTGCGATGAGAAACGCAAGGTCGAAGCAACCATAGAGCGCATGAACCTCTCTCATATAGCCTCTCAGCCTATTTGCAATCTCAGCGGCGGAGAACTGCAACGTGCCATGCTTGCAAGAGCAATTGTCTCTTCGCCCCGATTGTTATTGCTCGATGAGCCCGACACTTATCTTGACGCAGAATCGGAAACACGTCTTTTCGAAATCCTGCACTCTCTAAACAAGGAGTGTGCGATAATTCTTGTCAGCCACAACAGCGAAGCTATTGGCAAACACTGCACAGAGACAATTTTTCTCGGAAGAAAAATCGGATAGAATCATTTGGCTAATATAGAACGTCAACAACGCAATATACAGCGAAAATGTTATTTGTACCGAGAGTGAAAATAGTAACCAGAACATCATCCAGATTCTGCAACAGTATCAGGTGGAGACAAAGCTATTAAGAATGGAATGTATAATTTAATTCCGAAAGCAAAGTTGGAAGAAAGATTAAACAAAAAGCGGCGCGAGAAAGGCGAAAAGGATGTAAATTATAGAATTTTGATATAATCAGTCAAATCTGTTTTATGCTTTTAGGTGGCAGTTAAAGGGAATTTGTTTGCTGTTTGTTAAAATAACAAAAACAAATGATATTACAACAATAATCTGCATAACAATCTTTGAATATGTGTTACATTTGGGAAATTTAAAATCATGTAGCCATGAAACGGTTCTTGTTTATTGCCATACTGATTGCGATACAGGCTGTCACTGCTGTGGCGCAATACTATCCTGTAGATACGGTCTGGCTTAACAGAGCGTATAGGAATCTGACAAGAAAGCCGCGGACTGCGGCCGCGGAGCAGGAGTTTCTCGAAGCATTCCCTACCACATGGATGGAGTTTTATATGACATACCTGTATGTCGATGACGATACTTACGATACGAGAATGGCGGAGCAGTGCAGGGACCATGTTGATGCACTATTCGGTTTGTCTCATCTGAACGATACCGTAGTGTGCAAAAAAATAGTTGACCTTGTAGTGGGCATGAAGCAGAATTGCGAACAGACGGATAGGCTTCAGGAATATGTCGTCAGCTATCTGTTCGGGAATGACAAATTGGTCTTGAACTATCTTTCTCGGTTGAAGAAAGGCTATCAGATGGAGTTCTGGCAGTTCTGTTGGTCTACAGTAACTGAGTGCAGTTGGGAAGAGTGCTTCAAGACACTCTATAACCGCAATAAAAAGTCTTATCCTCAATTGATGGAGGTCTCGCGCATAGCATTCGAGTATTTCTACGATGGTGTGAATTACCCCGACATGTTCCCGCACAAGAAGGAGGAGTATCATAAGAAATACATCGACAAAGGCTATAAGGCCCAGTTTAGCGGATACGAGAAGTAAATTCCGTCTCTAATCATATTTATGCAGCAATGAAACACCTGACACCCGCGACCATTATCGCAGCAATCCTGACATTAGTCTCATGCACAAGGAGTGCAGAAGCAGAAGAAACGCACACATCCGAAAATGTAAAGAAGGAGTTCACATTGTTTGCCAATACATTCATGCGCGGGAAGGTCCTGTCCGTTGTCGAAGATGGCGATTCTACTGCCTTTGTCTACAACAGCAACAGACACGTGGTGGGATTCAAGACATATTCCGGTGACAAACAGGTCGGTGAATGTTAGAAGCTGTTTAAATTTTATGGAATAAGTAACGGGGTCAATCAATACTATTTCAACTCCAAAGGCAAAGTTACGACACGCGATGTAGTGGAATACAACAAAAACATGCAGACTCGCATCATCAGGACGAATTTACACAATCACAAAGATCCGTCGCGACAGTCTTGACAATATCGTAGAAATAAACGAAAACATGCCGGAAGACTCCCCGAATTGGAATAAAACTACCGTAAAGTACAAGTACGATTCACACGGCAATTGGATAGAGCGCAAAATCATAAGCGCAGGTATCGATGAAATAAGAATAAGTAAAAGACAGATTCACTACCTCAACGAATAGCCTTAGCATAATCCCTAAGCACTATGAGCCCCTCAGGACCCATGTTGAAGAGCAGGTCGGCAATGCTTAGGTTGGGCAGAAAACCGTTGCGGCGCTCGAACACCTGATAGTAGGGCTGGATGTGTTGGTCAATGCTCTGAGAAGTTTGCACAAGTGTGCGTAAATCCTCTGCGCCGGCAGTGGCACAGTCGGCGGCAGAGTATATGAGCGTCTCCCGTTCAAGCCCCAACAGCCCGCACACTGTCGCATGCAGTTGCATATTGAAATCTACAAGGAATTCTATTTTATTTTCGTAGAAAGGGCGAATATCATCGGCGTAATAGTCGAAGAACGGACTCTTCTTATATGCACTCATTATGGCGTTCCAATGCAGTCGGCGCCAATTGCCGTGGTCGCTTATCCTCACATCGCGCATCGGCTGCACTCCGCCATGCACTACGGGAACGGTAAGAGACAATGCGCCATTTTCGGCAGCAATCACAGCGCGGTTTCTGAAGGTCTGCTTCACAAACGGAGCGTCGATATCCCAAAGCAGCCTTTCAGCTGCATAAAGCCGCACATACTGAGCGACCGGAGCAAGATAGAGCGGGTGGGCAATTATATCCATAAAATTTGTCTACTTGTAACTGTCGACGCAACGGAAGAGACGGTTCCAGCGTATCTTGCCGTCGAACCAGCCGCGGTCCTTGTCCAAAGATAGCCAAACGAATATGGGCTTGCCCACAATGTGGTCTTCGGGAACGAAGCCCCAGAAACGCGAATCGGCGCTGTTGTGGCGGTTGTCGCCCATCATCCAATAGTAGTCCATCTTGAAGGTGTAGCTGTCGCTCTCCTTGCCATTGATGAAGATCTTGCCGTCCTTTACAGCCAGTTCATTGCCCTCATAGACAGCGATGGGACGTTCATATACAGCCAGATTGTCGAGTGTCAGTTTCACCGATTCGCCCTTGCGGGGAATCCATACGGGACCATAGTTGTCGGGAGTCCACCCTGTGTGTCCGTTAAGGGGATAGACAGCCTGTGTCATGTCGTAGTCTATCTGCTCGACATACTCCACAAGGTCGGTATATTTTTTCAGCTGCTCATAACTCTTTTGTGTGAGCGGCAGGATGTACGAACTGTAACAGCGGGCAAGGTCCTCATAGCTTATATCGAGCTGGCGGCGCAGGTGTTCGGGCAACTGCTTCTTGAATTTCACCCGATAGTTGAACTGCACATTATCGGGCTGTTTGTTGGGCTTGCCGTTGAGGAAAATCTGCTTGTCCTTAATCTCAAAAACATCGCCGGGCATTCCCACGCAACGCTTCACGTAATTTTCGCGACGGTCTACGGGACGCCACATTATTTCGCCGAATTCCTCAGGATGCTTCTCTATAAAATCCTTGCCTGCCGCGTAGTAGAGGTCGTACACCGCACGACGGCGCTCGGCAGAGAGGCTGTCCATATGAGGCTTTTCGGGGTAACGGCTTTCGCCTATCAGATAACATTCGGCGTAATAGTCTATATACTGAGGATTGCTCAGGACCGTGTCGCCGGCGGGATAGTTGAACACTACAATGTCGTTGAGCTCCACCTCTCCGAAGCCTGCTATGCGCTCATAGGGCCACTGTATGCAGTCGAGGTAGCTCTTTGTGCCCGTTACGGGCATTGTATGCTGCGTGAGGGGCATACTGAGCGGGGTCTGCGGTTTGCGCGGTCCGTAGCTCATTTTGCTGACAAAGAGATAGTCGCCCACAAGCAACGACTTTTCGAGCGACGACGAGGGTATTACATAATTCTGAAAAAAGTAGAGGTTCACAAAGTAGACTGCCACAAGCGCAAAGACTATGGCATCTACCCAGCTCATCACCTGCCGGAGCAGCGGGTTTTTCGATTTTTTCCACCATCCCCACGGTATGAACTTTGTGATGTAGTTGTCTACGATGAAAGGCACAACCAGCAGTCCGAGCCAGCTTCTTACCCAAATGAGGAATATAAAGTACACAGCCAGTGCCACCGACAGTTTTATCCAATCCTTTTTTTCAGGCTTTCTCATTGTTCTGTATGTATAGGGAAGGTTCTATAAATCAGTAATCTGTGATTGTTCGGTATCTTTAGAAATTGAAAAGGTCCTTCATTCCCAAGAATCCGCTGTTGTCTTTTACGAATTCGGCTGCAAGGACAGCTCCGAGTGCAAAGCCGCTACGGTTCTTTGCATCGTGGGTTATGGTGATTGAATCGGCTTCCGAGTCGTAGCGGATGGTATGTATGCCGGGGACCTCATCGCGGCGTACAGCATTGATTTTCAGCTGCTTTTCAGAAACATCGGCACCTTTTGTGAGAGAGCCGTCGGGGTTTGTAAGGTCGCCCATTGCCCACTCGCTCTTTCTGTCGAGTTCGGCAATTATGCCCTCGGCAAGTGTGATTGCCGTACCGCTGGGAGCATCGAGTTTGTGTATGTGGTGGGTCTCTGTCATTTCAACAGAGTAGCCGGGGTAACGGTTCATAATCTTTGCAAGATAGCGGTTCACCGCCGAGAACACAGCAACGCCGAGACTGAAGTTGCTCGACCAGAAGAGAGTCTTGCCCTCATTCTCGCACAACTGCTTCATCTCCTCGCCATGCGCCTGCATCCATCCTGTACTTCCGCTCACAACCTTTACACCCGCAGCCATTGCACGCTTGCAGTTGTCGTATGCAACCGAAGGGGCCGTAAACTCAATCGCAACATCTGCCGAAGCGAAAGCCTCACTTTCGATGTCGCCGCTGTTGTCTATATCTATTTTAGAAACTATCTCGTGTCCTCTTGCAATGGCAATGCGCTCTATCTCCTTGCCCATTTTGCCATATCCTATAAGTGCTATTTTCATGATTTTGTTTTTAATGCGCCGCGAAGATAGCGAAAATTCTGATATTATCCAATTTGCGTTATATCAGCGAGCTCATTGGTTATGTTTTGTTGCCGGCGCTTGTTATACTCCAACCGCAGTTCATTCAGCAATTTTTGAGCATTCTCGCTTGCCGTTTGCATAGCTACCGTTCGCGCAGCATGTTCTGAGCAGGCGCTGTCAAGCAAGATGCCATATATATTCATACGGAATGTGTAAGGAATCATCGAACTTAACAACTCCCTCTTGTCCGGTTCGCAAATATAATCGACGGAATCTTTCTCTCCGTTTGCAGAATCAAGAGTTATAGGTAATAGTTGCTTGTGTTGCGGCAGTTGTTTGCCCATCGAATGAAAATGGTTATAAACGACATATATACAATCCGTTAGCCCCGAAATATACTCTTCCATTAACTTGTTGGCAAGATGAGCTGCATGTGCATAATCAAGCGATGCGAATATGTGTACAAATTCATTTCTGACATTATATCCGGCCTTGCGTGCCGCATCTGCAACCTTTGCTCCTACAGGGATTATCTCAATCTCCTGCACCCCATCTTTATAAAGTTCTTCGACCATATTGTTCATGGCTGTTATCGCCTGCGCATTGAATCCGCCGCATAGCGATGTATCAGAAGACAACACCACTAATGTGGCTTTGTTTCTTGTCGCGTGGCTTAATGTCAATGGCGTCGCAGGGAACTCAGAATATGATGAATAAAGCGAGGAGAGAAAAGAGGACAGACGATGCTCGTACTCTGTCAAGGCTGTGGCTGCACCTTGTACGCGGTGTAACTTTGCCGAAGCGACCATCTTCATTGCTGAGGTGGTTTTGAGTGTATTCCCTACAGAGGCTATTCGCGATTTAATCTCTTTGAGTGTTGCCATAATCAACTCTTTTTCATTGCAGTTGTTACGTGAGCTGCTATCTCCTTTATCTGCCGCTTGACATCATCGTTCATTGTGCCATTTCGCAGAACAGCAGGAACGTCAGTCCTGCCAAGCTCTTCAATGAAGAGAGTTTCGAATTCCGACACCTGCTCTATGGCAATATCCTGCATAAGTGCATTGGTTCCGCAATAGAGTACAGCGATTTGATACTCTACAGGCATTGGCTTGTATTGTGCCTGCACCAATAGCCGTTGATTTTTGCGGCCCTTATCAAGGATTTGCGTTGTAACGGCATCCATGTCGCTCGAAAATTTGGAGAATGCTTCCAGCTCTCTGTATTGCGCTTGGTCTATCTTGAGGGTTCCGGCAACACTTTTCATGGACTTAATCTGTGCATTACCGCCGACACGAGAAACAGATATTCCCACATCCACGGCAGGACGGATACCTTGATTGAACAGGTCGATATTAAGGAATATCTGTCCGTCTGTAATAGATATTACATTAGTGGGAATATATGCCGAAACATCTCCTGCCTGCGTCTCAATGATTGGCAATGCCGTAAGTGAACCGCCTCCTCGCACCCGCCCTTTGAGTGATGCGGGCAGGTCATTCATTTGCTCGGCAACCTCTTGCTGTGCAATGATTTTTGCAGCTCGCTCCAGCAGGCGGGAGTGAAGATAGAAAATGTCGCCCGGATAGGCTTCTCTTCCCGAAGGTCGGCGCAAAACAAGTGAAACCTCACGATATGCCACAGCCTGCTTTGAGAGGTCGTCATAAATAACCAACGCATCTCTTCCCGTATCTCTGAAATATTCACCTATTGCAGCTCCTGCAAAGGGGGCAAAGAACTGCATGGCTGCGCTATCTGCTGCTGTGGAAACCACTACAACAGTATAATCCATGGCGCCCGCTTTGCGTAATGTCTCGACAAGTGTTGCTACTGTAGATGCCTTTTGACCAATAGCTACGTATATGCAATATACGGGCGAACCGGCAAGGAAAGCCTCTCGTTGGTTGATTATGGTATCAACAGCAATGGCAGTCTTGCCTGTTTGGCGGTCGCCAATTATGAGTTCTCGCTGCCCGCGGCCAATCGGAATCATCGCATCAATAGCTTTCAATCCTGTCTGTAACGGTTCGTTGACAGGCTGTCGGTATATTACTCCGGGAGCCTTGCGCTCCAGAGGCATATTGAAGAATTCACCACCTATGGCTCCGCGACCGTCTATAGCCTCACCCAATGGGTTGATGACGCGTCCCATCATCTGTTCGCTGACATTGATAGAGGCTCTGACACCAGTCCTATGCACGGTATCTCCCTCTTCGATCCGGTCGGAAGCGCCCAGCAATACAGCTCCGACATTCTCCTCTTCAAGATTCATCACTACAGCCTTGACACCATTTTCAAATTCGAGCAATTCGCCCATTTCGGCATTTCTTAGACCGTACACACGCACTACTCCATCGCATACTTGCAGCACTTTGCCAATCTCGGAGAATTGGGCATTGAGGTCTATCCCTTGCAACTCTGCAAATAGAATATCTGATATTTCCGATGGTTTTATATTTTCTCTATCCATATTATACTATTCGTTTATTACGTAGTCTTTCTCCCAACTCTTTCAGTTGTCGGGAGAGACTTGCATCGATTAAGCAATCTCCTATCTGCAGAACGAATCCGCCGATAATACTTTCGTCCTTTTTAAAGGCAATATTCACATCGTTGCAATCTGTTTTCGACATAATCAACGAGGTGATACGGGCAATGTTTGCATCTCCGATTGATGACGCAGTGGTTAAAGTGGCGCGTTCCGTGCGACAATGCTTTTCATACAGCCGGCAATATGCAAAGAGCATAAATATCAGATATTCGCCTCTGTTGTGATTTATCACCAACTCGATGAAAGCCGTCAGGGATTTGCATAGTCCACCATTCAGAATTTGCTGTATAGCCCCTGTTTTTGCGGTTTTTGAAAAAACAGGAGCAGACAATATTGTGCGTATTGACGAATCGCCGAGATATTTGGCATAGATTTCATCAATTTGCTCATAGACTCTTTTCTCTTCACCATTCTGGCAAGCTGATTTTAATAGAGCCTTAGCGTAACGGACTGCTATTGTTCCTGTGTACATGGGTTACTAATTTATAGAACCTCCCTTGAATTTTTTATTTCGTCGAGCATTTGCCCGGCAAAAGCTGATTGTGCGGCATCGTTGCTCAGTCTCTCCCGAAGAAGTCTTTCGGCGATTGCTACAGATAATGCCACAATTTGATTATCTGCCTGTTGCAAGATAGCCTTTTTCTCGTTTTCTGCCTCCTTGCGCGCATTTTCGATGATTAGGGCTGCTTCAGATTTGGCTTTGCTACATATTTCGGATGCAATTCTTTCCTGCTCTTCCTTTGTCTTTTTCAGTATATTCAACCGCTCTGCTTCGGCTTTGCTGATTATTGCATCACCCTCCTGTTGCAATTCTAATGTTCGTGTTTTGGCAGCTGATGCCTCCTTTAACGAGCTGTCAATGAACTCTTTTCGCTCATCTATTGCCCGCAAGATAACAGGGAAAGCATATTTGCATAACAGCAGCAGAACGATTCCGAACGATAAACTCGTCCAGAACAACAGACCGCTTTCAGGCTGTAAGAGTCCCATAATCAAAAAATATTAGAGTGCCATAAAACATACAGCGACGGCAAACAGTGCCACGCCCTCGATTAGTGCAGCTACAATAATCATGTTGGTCCGTATTTTGTCTGCTGCCTCAGGTTGGCGGCCGATAGACTCCATAGCCGATGAGCCTATTTTGCCGATACCGTATCCCGCTCCGACAACTGCTAAACCTGCGCCGATAGTTGCGCCCAAAATGCCTAATGTTCCCATAATATATATAATTTAATTGTTGGATATTCCTTTTGTTTTATTATGTTGCTGATTCTCTTGAGCAAGTCCGATAAATACCGCCGACAGCATAGTGAATACATAAGCCTGCAAAAATGCAACTAACAATTCAAGGCAATTCATGAACACCCCAAGAAAAATTGATACCAATGTCATTGAGCCGCTTATGGCAGCGCCCATTTCAGCAGTAACGAAAACTATACATGTAAGTATCAGAATTACAGAGTGGCCTGCTACAATGTTTGCAAAAAGTCGTATCATCAATGCAAAAGGCTTCGTGAATATGCCCACAATCTCTATAAGCGGCATAATAGGCAAAGGCGTTTTCAGCCAGGCAGGGACATCGGGCCAAAGAATCTCTTTCCAATAGTGCTTGCTGCCAAATATATTGATGGCCAAGAATGTGGCAATGGCAAGAATCAATGTTACTGAGATATTTCCTGTTACGTTTGTGCCGGCAGGGAATACCGGAATAAGCCCCATCAGATTGTTGACGAAAATAAATATAAAGACAGTCAATAGAAACGGGGCAAACTTTCGGTACGAATCTCCCACGCATGGTTTTATTATATCGTTCAGCAGCGACTCGACGAGCATCTCAAAGGCTCCGGCAATTCCCTTTGGAGCAGGGGAGTCAGGACGTTGCCGGCGATATTTGCGGGAAACGTATAAAACCAATAAAATGACAATTGTACTGTTTATCAACAGTCCGGCTACGGTTTTAGTTATGGAAAAATCGAGAGGACGGGAGAGAGTGCCGTCCGGCAACCGTTCCACTATTTTACCTTCATATTTCCCTTGTTCTGCAATAGAGAGATGTCCGTATTCTTCTCCATGCCGTAACAATGCGGAGGAAAAACATCTCCACCCGTTCCTTTCTGTGTACACGATCACAGGAAGAGGTATGGACAACTCTCTGCCGCCAAATGTTCCGATATGCCACTCGTAATTGTCTGCGATATGTTCCAGAACAATCTTTTTTACATCAACATCGGCATTGTCTGCACGAACGGACAATGGCACAAATGACAGAGTGAACAATATTATGAACAGATTTATTTTCATTAGGCTCTTTACTGTACGGCATCGTCGATTTCCGCTGTTGCTTCAATTTGATTTTTATGTATACGTGCAAAACCTCCACGAATCATCAGGCGGTTCTCTCTCCCTTGTTCAATATAGACAATTTCTCCGGCGGTGAGCGAAGCAATTAGCGGGGCATGATTCTCAAGCACGGTGAATCTTCCCGCCGTTCCCGGCAGAGATATGCTTTCTATTGTTGTATGGCACAGTATGCCGCTTGGTGTTACAATGGTAAGGTTCATCTCCTTTTAGTTTGCGTTGTTCAACAACTTGTTGCCTTTGCTGATAGCCTCTTCAATCGTTCCGACATTGAGGAATGCTTGCTCTGGAAGGTGATCTGTTTCGCCGTCGAGAATCATTTTAAAGCCACGTACAGTCTCTTCAATGGGAACCATTTGTCCCTTGACACCGGTAAACTGTTCTGCGACCGAAAATGGTTGCGACAAGAAGCGTTGTACGCGGCGTGCACGACTGACTGTCAGCTTGTCCTCTTCCGAAAGTTCGTCCATGCCTAAAATAGCGATTATGTCTTGCAGCTCTTTGTTGCGTTGCAATATCTGCTTGACGCGTTGAGCTGTATGGTAGTGCTCTTCGCCAACAATGTCGGGAGTGAGTATGCGGGATGTCGATTCGAGCGGGTCTACAGCCGGGTATATTCCCAGCTCTGCTATCTTGCGGCTCAGCACTGTGGTTGCGTCAAGGTGAGTGAATGTTGTTGCAGGCGCGGGGTCGGTTAAGTCATCTGCCGGTACATAGACAGCCTGCACCGATGTGATAGAGCCTTTTTTAGTCGAGGTTATGCGTTCCTGCATCTGTCCCATTTCTGTTGCCAATGTAGGCTGGTATCCTACAGCCGATGGCATACGTCCCAACAGAGCAGACACTTCTGAACCGGCTTGTGTAAAACGAAATATATTATCAATAAAAAACAGAATGTCGCGTTTTTCTTCTTCCGTGCCTCCATCGCGAAAAGCCTCTGCAACGGTAAGACCCGACAGAGCGACCGAACGGCGTGCTCCCGGCGGTTCGTTCATCTGCCCGAAAACAAGAGTCGCTTGTGATTTAGCCAGCTCGCCGTAATCGACTTTGGACAAGTCCCAATTCCCCGCCTCCATGTTTTTTTTGAACTCATCTCCATAACGGATTACTCCCGATTCTATCATCTCACGCAACAGGTCGTTGCCTTCACGGGTACGTTCTCCAACTCCTGCAAAAACAGAGAACCCATTGTGTCCCTTGGCAATATTGTTTATCAACTCCATAATCAATACTGTCTTTCCAACACCGGCACCACCGAACAATCCAATCTTTCCGCCCTTAACATAAGGTTCGAGAAGGTCTATGACCTTAATGCCTGTATACAACACCTCCTGCGAAGTGGTAAGTTCATCAAATCGGGGCGGTTCGCGATGAATAGGATACGCACCATTATGGCTTAAAGGCTTCATTCCGTCAATTTCATTTCCAACGACATTCATCAGCCTGCCTTTGATTTGTTCGCCGACAGGCATGGAAATGGGTGCGCCTGTCGGGTCTGCCGACATTCCTCTTCGCAATCCGTCGGTGGTGTCCATGGCAACGCAACGCACTGTATGTTCACCTATATGCTGTTGTACTTCAAGAATGAGACCGGTATTCTCGTCGCGCCTAAGAATTAATGCTTCGTTTATGGCGGGCAGAAATTCTCCATCTTCCAATTCTGAAAAATTTACATCGACCACGGGACCGATGATTTGTGAAACAACACCTTTGATCATAATTGAGGTTCTAAGAAGCTGTTAAATTTTATTTTGATAAGACAGGCTGCACCCGCTGTAAAACTTGTGAGCAGCCAAAACCTTTCAAGACGTACAGTCTTCAAGTCTTTAACTACGCAAAAATAGTCAAACTTTTTCTTGGGTATCATAATGGATAGTTTAAATATTATTAAAAAACATATAATGGAAAGTTGTTGTCTCTTTTATCATTTTCTCTTGTTTTTTGGATTTTTCCGCAGATAAATCTTAACTTTGCAAGTTAATACGTGTAAAGTGCAAAGAATAACAAACAAAATAGAACATCCAATGGAAAAGAATTTCAAAAGAACGTTGGTTACATCGGCACTGCCATACGCCAACGGAGGTATTCATATAGGTCATTTGGCGGGTGTCTATGTCCCTGCTGACATATATACCCGTTACCTCCGCCTGAAAAATCAGGAAGTGATATTCATCGGCGGCAGCGACGAGCATGGAGTTCCGGTGACCCAGCGTGCCCGTAAGGAGGGCATCACACCGCAGGATGTGGTGGACCGCTATCACAACATCATCAAGGATAGTTTCAAGGAGTTCGGCATTTCGTTTGATGTGTACAGCCGCACGACATCTGACATTCACCATAAGTTTGCAGCGGAGTTCTTCCGCAAGCTATATGACGACGGCAAACTGGTGGAACAGACCACAAAGCAGTTCTTCGACGAGAAGACAGGCAAGTTCCTCACCGACCGCGACGTTGTGGGCGAGTGCCCCTACTGCCACAAGCAGGCATACGGAAACCAGTGTGAGGAGGGATGCGGTCGTGCATTGGAACCCACCGAACTTATCAATCCCCGTTCAAAGGAGACAGGCGAGCCCCCTATACTCAAGGAGACCAAGAACTGGTACCTGCCTCTGAACGAATATCAGCAGTGGCTTAGAGAGTGGATTCTCGAAAACCACAAGGAGTGGCGTCCCAATGTCTACGGACAGTGCAAAAGCTGGCTCGACATGGACTTGCAGCCTCGCGCAATGACACGCGACCTCGACTGGGGCATCCCCGTACCTGTGGAGGGAGCAGACGGCAAGGTGCTCTATGTGTGGTTCGATGCCCCCATCGGATATATATCAAACACTAAGGAACTGTGCGACAAGGAACCCGAAAAGTGGGGTTCTTGGGAAAATTGGTGGCAGGACGAGGATACACGTCTTGTACACTTCATCGGAAAGGACAATATCGTGTTCCACTGCATCATCTTCCCCGTAATGATGAAGGCTCACGGCAAATATGTGATGCCCGACAACGTGCCCTCGAACGAATTCTTGAACCTTGAGGACGACAAGATATCAACCTCACGCAACTGGGCTGTCTGGTTGCACGAATACCTTGCAGACTTCCCCGGCAAGCAGGATGTATTGCGTTATGTGCTCACAGCCAATGCTCCTGAGACAAAGGACAACAACTTCACATGGAAAGACTTCCAGGCACGCAACAACAACGAGCTTGTAGCCGTTTACGGCAACTTCGTGAACCGCGCCCTTGTGCTCACAAAGAAATACTTCGACGGCAAAGTTCCCGCATGCGGCGAGCTTACAGATTACGACAAAGGCATCATCGACGAGTTCGTAGGAGTGAAAGGCGAGGTAGAGAAGCTGCTCGACCAGTTCAAGTTCCGCGATGCGCAGAAAGAGGCCATGAATCTTGCCCGCATCGGTAACCGTTACCTTGCCGAGACCGAGCCGTGGAAACTTGCAAAGACAGATATGGACCGTGTGGCAACCATCCTGAACATTTCGCTTCAGCTGGTGGCTAACCTTGCGATTGCATTCGAGCCCTTCCTCCCCTTCAGCAGCCAGAAACTGCGTGGAATGTTGGCAATGGAAACCTTCGAATGGGGCAGCCTCGGCAGCCTCGAACTGTTGCCCGTAGGTCATGAACTGGGCGATGTAAGCCTGCTGTTCGAGAAGATAGAAGATGCCGAGATACAGGCACAGATAGACAAGCTCCTTGCCACAAAGGAGGCGAACAAGGCAGCAGAATACAAAGCCAACCCCATACGCGAGAACATCGAGTTCGACGATTTCACCAAGCTCGACATCCGCGTAGGCACGGTGCTTGAATGCACCAAAGTGCCCAAAGCCAACAAGCTTTTGCAGTTCAAGATAGACGACGGGCTCGAAGGACGCACCATCGTATCCGGCATTGCTGCACACTTCAAGCCCGAAGAGCTTGTAGGCAAGCAGGTGTGCTTTGTGGCGAACCTTGCGCCGCGCACCATCAAAGGCATAGCAAGCGAAGGCATGATACTCAGCGCCGAGGATAACGAAGGCAAATTGTCGCTGCTCACCGTTTCGCCCGAAGCGAAGCCCGGCAGCGAGGTAAAATAACCTCTTACCATGCGCAAGGACGACGGCAATATGAAGGGCAATCTTAAAGCCGCCACCGCCAAAGGTTTCCTTTGGGGAGGCATGAGCAATGCCGTTTGTCAGCTGCTGAACCTCTTTTTCGGAATATTCTTAGCCAACATTCTGGGACCCGACGACTACGGTCCCATAGGAATGTTGGCTATTTTTTCTGCCATCGCCGGCTCGTTGCAAGAGAGCGGCTTTGTGGCAGCCCTCGCCAACCGTAAGCAGGTGAGCCACGACGACTACAATGCAGTCTTCTGGTTCAATGTGATAAGCTCGTTGTTGCTATATGCAGGGCTCTATTTTGCCGCTCCGCTTATAGCCGCTTACTTCAGAGAGCCTGTACTCATCCCGCTTGCCCGCTACTCGTTCATAGGCTTTGTGGTGGCAGGCTTCGGCATTGCCCCCTCTGCCTATCTCTTCCGCGAGCTGAAGGTGAAACAGAAGTCCATAGCCCTTATGCTGTCGATAATAGTGTCGGGAAGCGTAGGAGTGGTAATGGCAATTAACGGCTACTCCTATTGGGGAATAGCCACGCAAGGCATACTCTATGTGCTTGTGCGCTCATTGTGCTATTGGTGGTGGTCGCCATGGCGTCCTACGCTGAAGGTGAATTTCGCCCCGCTCGGCTACCTCTTCACATTCAGTTACAGGCTGCTTGTAACCAATCTGTTCCTGCGCATCAACTGCAACATATTCTCATTTATTCTGGGCGGCAACGGATACTACACACGTGCAGATGTGGGAAACTACACAAAAGCCAACGAATGGAACACGATGGGCAGCGAGACAGTGAACGGAATGGTTAACGGAGTGGCACAGCCGGTGCTTGCCCGTGTCGCCGAGGACAACGAACGGCAGCTGCACGTGCTGCGCAAGATGATACGTTTCACGGCATTCATATCCTTCCCTATGCTGCTCGGATTGTCGCTTGTGTCGCGCGAACTGATAATTGTCGCCATCACCGAAAAATGGATAGAAAGCGCCTCCATGTTGCAGATACTCTGCATTTGGGGAGCCTTCATTCCCATACAGTCCCTGTTCACCAATCTGCTGATAAGCCGCGGCAGGTCGCGCGTATACATGTGGAGCACCATTGTGCAGGGCACCCTGCTCACGCTCCTGCTCTTTGTGCTGCGCCCCTACGGAATATCGGACATGATAGTGTCGTATGTTATACTCAATCTGCTGTGGCTCATTGTGTGGCACCATTTTGTGCAGCGTGAGATAGAGTACACGCTTCCCATGCTGTTGCGCGACATCATGCCCTACTTTGCACTCTCTGCGGCTGTGATGCTGGCAACTGCCGCACTTACATCCTCGATAACAGACATATACATGCTGTTGCCGTTGCGCATAGTGGCGGCAGCTGCAATATACACACTCACATTGTTGCTCTTTCGCTCGGCTGAGCTGCGCGAAACAATCGACTATATACTAACGCGTAAAACAAAACCATCGCAATGATAAAAAAGATTCTTTACGATAATCAGATGTTCACATTCCAGCGTTTCGGTGGCGTTACCCGCTACTTTGCCGACCTGCTGTACAATCTGCCATCAAACGAATTTGTCGGCGAATTGCCGATGGTCTTCTGCGAAAACCATTATGTAACAAAAACATACGGTCAACAATATAAAACCTTGTCGTTCCCCGAAAACTATCGCATCCGCCGCCGCATATATCAGATAGCCAACCGCGTGGCAACCCTGCATGCCCTGCGCACAGGAGGATACGATATTTTTCACCCTACATACTACAGCCCCTACTTCCTGCCATTCGTAAAGAGCCGCAAGCGCGCGTTCGTGCTCACCATTCACGACATGACCTTCGAACGTTTCCCGCAGGATGTGCTTATTTACGACCGCACCATCCCCCACAAGAAGAAACTCATAAAAGAGGCCGACCACATAATTGCCGTGAGCGAGAATACCAAACGCGACATTGTGGAGCTGCTCGGTACCGACCCCTCGAAGATAAGTGTCGTACACCACGGCTTTCTGCCCGGAGGAGTGGCTGCCCCTCAGCTGTTCGACCGCTACATACTGTATGTGGGCGAACGTAAGGGGTACAAGAACTTCTTCCCGTGGCTGTCGGCTGTCCGCGGACTATTGGTGCTCGACCCCACACTGAAGATTGTATGCACAGGCAGCAGTTTCAGTTCGGCAGAGCAGGAACTGCTCAAAAAGTGGGGAGTGGCAAACAGCATCATCCACATTGCCGCCAACGATGCCGAAATGTCGTCGTTATACCGTCATGCACTGTGCTTCGTATTTCCGTCGCTTTACGAAGGATTCGGAATCCCCATCCTCGAAGCCTTTTCGAACAACTGCCCCGTCTGCCTGAGCAATGCAAGCTGCTTCCCCGAAGTCGCAGGCGATGCAGCCCTCTATTTCGAGCCGCAGAATGCACAGTCGATGTACGATACGCTGAAAGAGGTGATAGCTTCGGCAGCACTGCGCGACGACCTGCGCAGGCGCGGAAGCGAGCGCATAAAAGAGTTCTCGCTCCAAAAGATGGTAAGACAGACTTGCAACGTCTACCGCAATGTATTGTAATAAAACAGATTATGAAGATAACACGTTCCGAGATACGCCGCATATTGCCCATCGCGCGCCGTCGCATAGGCAACGCAATAGCTGCATGGGTGCAAAAGCTGTTCTCCAACCGCCGGTTGGAGAAAGACGTCTTTGGCGACAAACACGACCGGCGCGTGCTGATATGCTATCTTCCCGAAGCGTTTGACGGCAGAGTGCCCAAGTCCCACTCCAACTTCACCGAGTGCCTTACAGCGGCAAAGGTCTTCCGCAGTCTCGGATACAGCGTCGATTGCGCCTCACGCGACAACGACAGCATAGACTACTCGCCCTACCGGATAGTCTACGGCATAACCTCAACCTCATACGCACGTTCCTTTGCAACGGGGAGAGAGCCGTTGCGCATATTCTACTCCGTAGGAGCACACACATTCCTCAACTTCAAGGCAACAGCCGAGCGCAACCTTGCCTTTTACAACGAGCATGGATGCCGCGCCCTCTCATCGTGCCACTATGTGCCGGGCAACGGCATGAACTACTACAACGCCTACCTCTCAGACGCAGTCATCTGCTTGGGCGACTCCTCTGTGGCTGCACACTTCAAGGAGGAGGACCCGCGCCCCTGCCGTTACTATTCGCTGCCGGCATTCTACTTCGATGTACGCGAACCGTCGCAGGAGAAGGAGTTCGACAGCAAGCGCAAGAATCTTCTATGGTTCGGAAGTTCGGGGCTCATACACAAAGGGCTTGACATTGCAATCGATTTTGCCCTCAAGCATCCCGAATACACCCTGCATATATGCGGAGCAAGCCGCGCCGAGAGAGAGTTCTGGAAGCACTATGCTCCGCTTGCCGACAACGCGCCGAACATTGTGCAGCATGGATTTGTAGACATAGAATCACAGGAATTCGTGCGCATACTCGACGAGTGTGCCATACTTGTGAACCCCTCGCTCTCGGAGAGCGGAGCCGTGGCAGTGCTCAATGTGCTCGCAAACGGATTGCTCTATCCCGTCTACAGCCGCGAGACCGGTCTTGCAATAGCCGAGTATGGCAGCGAGGTGCCCACAGTCGATTACACCTCATTCGAGGAGGCAATATTGGCAGCGACGGCTCTGCCTGCGGACGAACTTTTAGAGAGGTGCCGCAGGCTTAACAGGCATGTGAGACAAAACTACTCGCTCGACCTCTACGAAGAGCGTCTGCGCAAGAATATCGAGAATATAATGAAAAATAAAAACATACGATGAAATCAATCAATTTTAAACAATGGCTGCCGCACATTGCCGCCATTTTCGCATTCTTTGTCATGACAGCCCTCTACTTCGGGCCTGTGTTCCAGGGCAAAGACCTGATGCAGACAGATGCAATAAACTCTCAAGGATGGGGCAAGGACCTGCGCGACTACCACGAAGCGACAGGCGACTATGCCTATTGGTCAAATGCCATGTTCTCAGGAATGCCCTCGAACTACACATTCTCGCCCCAGCCGGTGAATGTATTCAAGGCATTCGAAAAGGTGCTCACACTGAGCATGTTCGGAGCATCGCGCCGACACATAGGCTCAATATTCCTTACCTTTGTCTGCTTCTACATCTTCCTGCTTTCGATAGGCTGCCGCTCATGGCTCAGTTTCGCCGGCTCTGTGGCATACACCTTATGTTCATACAACTTCATCATCATAGAGGCGGGACACATGAACAAAAGCCTTGTGATGGCGACAATGGCTCCAATCATCGGAGGAGTGATAATGTGCTATCGGGGCAAACTGCTGTGGGGAGCGCTGATAACCCTTATATTCTCAGGACTGAACATCTACTGGTCCCACCAGCAGATAAGCTACTACCTGCTGCTTGTGCTGTTGATTCTCGCAATAGTCTATCTTGTCTATGCAGTCAGAGAGGGACGCATCAAGGAGTACCTCAAATCCACAGGAGTGCTTCTCATCGCTGCCATTCTTGCGGTAATCCCCGCCATAGGACAGCTTGTCCCCTCTGCAGACTATGCCAAGGAGTCTATGCGTGGCGGTGCAGTGCTGAAGCAGGAGGGCAAGCAAAGTTCCGGTCTCGACATTGACTATGCCTACCAGTGGAGCTATGGAATAGGAGAAACATTCACCCTGCTCGTCCCCAACCTCTACGGAGCAAGCTCGCACTACAACCTCGGCGAGGATTCGGAGACATACAAGGTGATAAGCCGCAACTACGGTGCAGCTCAGGCGCGTAATCTTGTAAAGCATCTGCCCACCTATTGGGGACCGCAGCCGTTCACCTCAGGTCCGGTCTATGTGGGAGCCATTGTCTGCTTCCTCTTTGTGCTCGGACTGTTCGTTGTCAAAGGCCGCGAAAAATGGTGGCTTCTTGCAGCAACAATTCTCTCGATTGTGATGGCATGGGGAAAATATTTCCCGCTGGTAAACGATTTCCTCTTCTACCACCTGCCCTTGTACAATAAGTTCCGCGCCCCCTCAATGTCTCTTGTTATTGCATCGCTCACAATGGTAGCATTGGGCGTGCTTGCACTCAAGGAGATTGTCGAACGCCACAAGGCGGGCGACGACAAAGGCATTGTCCGCGCCCTCTCTCTGTCGGCAGGCATCACAGGAGGTCTCACACTGCTGTTTGCACTGTTCGGAGGAGCAATGTTCGACTTCAAAGCTGCAAGCGATGCACAAATGCCGGCTGTACTTGCCGACTGCCTACATGCCGACCGCGCGTCTATGCTCACAAGCGACGCATGGAGGTCGTTCCTCTTCATAGCACTTGCTTTCGGAGCCATATTTGCATATCTCAAAGCAAAGAGCCTGAAATTCGGCTATCTGATGGCAGCCCTCACACTGCTCATATTCACCGACCTGTGGACGGTCGACAAACGCTTCCTCTCATGGGATTCGTTCATGCCCAAGCAGAAGAGCACAGAAATACTGCCCACAGAGGCTGACAAACAGATTCTTGCCGACAAGGACCCCAACTTCAGGGTATTCAACATGACGACAAGCACATTCAACGACTCGCGTACATCCTACTTCCATAAATCAATCGGAGGATACAGCCCCGTCAAATTGCGCCGCTATCAGGATATTATCGACCACTTCTTCAGCGGCAGCAACCTCAACATGAGCATCATCAACATGCTCAACGTGCGCTACCTGATAATCCCCGGAAAAGACGGCGGACAAAAAGTACAGCGCAATCCTCAGGCATTGGGCAACTGCTGGTTTGTCGACAAGGTGGAATTTGTTGCCGACCCCAACGAAGAGATTAAGGCAATATCCAATTTCGACCCCACAGCCGTTGCATACATCGACCGCCAATGGGAGGAGTCGCTTCCCTCTATGCAGGAATATTCGAACAGCGCCGATTCAGCCGATTATATCCGCATGACAGAATACAAGAATCCCGGCAACATCATATATGAAAGCAACGCGCGCAATCCCCGTTTCGCCGTATTCTCCGAAGTCTTCTACAAGACATGGCGGGCATACATCGACGGCAAGGAGGTTAGCCCCGTGCGCACCGACTACATACTGCGCGGTCTTCCCATCCCTGCCGGAAAGCACAAGATTGAATTCCTCTGTGTGGACGAAGTGATGACCGGCTCGGCAAAGGTATCGCTCTACGGCTCGGTATTTGTCGGAATAGTAATATTGGGAATGGCAGCGGCGATAGTCATACGCCGCCGCAAGGAGACAAGCAAGGAATCATGAATAAAGGACCGAAATTCTCTATAATAACCGTAACCTACAATGCGGCGCAGGTGATAGAGCCGACGCTGCAGAGCATCATTGCGCAGAGCTACCGCAATATTGAATTTCTGCTCATCGACGGAGGCTCGTCGGACAACACCGTAGAGGTGGTGAAGAAGAGCGGGATAGAGATTGCCACGCTTATAAGCGAGCGCGACAAAGGTCTGTACGATGCAATGAACAAAGGTATTGCCCATGCGACAGGCGACTACCTGTGCTTCCTGAACGCCGGCGACAGTTTCCACTCGACCGACGTGCTCGAAAAGATTGCCTCCTCGGTAGCAGGGCGTGCCGGACTTCCCGACATACTCTACGGCGAGACAGCCGAGGTAGACGAGAACCGACGTTTCGTGCGCATGCGCCGTCTTCAGGCGCCTGAGAAGCTTGACTGGCGAAGTTTCCGCAACGGAATGTTAGTGTGCCACCAAGCCTTCCTTGCACGTCGCGACAAAGTTCCGATGTACGACCTGAGCTATCGTCTCTCAGCCGACGTCGATTGGTGCATACGGGTGATGAAAGAATCAAAAGATATTGTAAATACACATCTTATAATTGTTGATTATTTGCAAAATGGATTATCTTTGCAACATCACCGTGCATCACTCATCGAGCGCTTCAAGATTATGGCAAAGCACTACGGGCTTCTGCCTACAATCTTGCGCCACATGTGGTTTGTAGTGCGCGCCGTTATAAAAAAGTAAACAACCCCTAAATTTATATACTATGTTCGCAAAAGAGACTTATATCGAACGCCGTCGCGTTCTCAAACAGAGTGTAGGCAGTGGCTTGCTGCTGTTTCTCGGAAACACCGAAATAGGCAGAAACTACCTCGACAACATATACCACTTCCGTCAGGATTCGACATTCCTCTACTACTTTGCTTCGGACTATTCGGGCCTTGCAGCCATCATCGACATCGACGAGGACAAAGAGATAATCTTCGGCGACGAACTGACAATCGACGACATTGTGTGGACAGGCGTACAGCCTACCATCAAAGAGAAATGTGAGCGCGTGGGAATAACCACCACAATGCCTATGGCACAACTTGCAACATATCTGAAGAATGCACAGGCAAAAGGACAGACTATACACTTCCTACCTCCCTATCGTGGCGAGCAGCAGGTGTGGTTGCAGGAACTTTTGGGCATTGCGCCCGCCGCACAGTCGGCAGCAGCCTCAATGAAATTCATCCGTGCCGTCATCAACCAGCGTAACTACAAGAGCGCTGAGGAGATTGAGCAGATAGAAGAGGCTATCGGCGTATCGGTGGACATGCACTGCGCTGCAATGCGTGCCGTACGTCCCGGAGTAACAGAGGCGCAGATAGTCTCTATTGTACACGCCGAGGCTGCAAAGCACAACTTCGACCTCTCTTTCCCCATCATAGCCACAGTCAACGGTCAGACACTCCACAACCACGCATACGGAACAGCTCCTCTGAAAGAGGGACAGATGTTCCTGCTCGACACAGGCTGTGAGAATGAAATGCACTATGCAGGCGACCTTACCACCACAATGCCCGTAGGCAAGAAGTTTACCGAGCAGCAGCGCACCGTATGCAACATACTCCGCACCGCACACCTTGCAGCAGTCAACGCACTGAGACCCGGCATTGAGTTCCGCGATGTACACAACATCGTACTCACAGAGATAGCAAAAGGCATGGTAGATCTCGGACTCATGAAAGGCAACCCCGAAGAGGCTGCCCGCGCCGGTGCTGCCTGCATGTTCCTGCCCCACGGACTCGGACATATGATGGGACTCGATGTCCACGACATGGAGAACCTCGGCGAAGTGAACGTAGGCTACGAAGAGGGACGTACCAAGAGCACACAATTCGGCTTCAAGTCTCTGCGTCTCGCCCGCGCCCTCGAACCTGGCTTTGTCTTCACCGTTGAACCGGGAATCTACTTCATCCCCGACCTCATTGACAAATGGCGTGCCGAGAAGCAGTTCACCGACTTCATCTGCTACGACAAACTCGATGCATGGCGCAACTTCGGCGGCATCCGCAACGAAGAGGACTGGCTGGTATTCGAAGGAGGCGCACGCCGACTCGGAAAATACAAGCCCATGTCTCCCGAAGAGATTGAGGCGGAGCACAACGCTTGATAATGACAGCTTCTAAGGCAGGCTCTATAAATTTTATAGAGCCTGCTTGACTTGCGGACCTCTCTCTTTAGGGAGGTTCCATGAAATAAACAGACATAACCCGAACAATCAATGAAGAGCACTCAAAAATATCCCGACATGTTATGGATGGCAGCACTTACGGTCATCTTTATAATATCATTCAGTTACATCTTCGACAGCAAACTGAACCTCAACGGCGACAACTGCTACTACTTTGCCAACGCAACCTCGCTGGCAAAAGGTGCCGGATATGCCGACATGTTCGGAAAGCCCACAACAAATTTCCCTCCCGGCTATCCGCTGCTGATGACACCGCTGAGAATGGTTACTGACAGCATCGTCGCACAAAAGATACTCAACGGCATATTTCTTCTGACGGGAGTGCTGCTGCTCTTCTCGACAATAGTACGCGCCGGATTCAAACGGCAGTTGGCTTTCCTTGCATGTGCAGCTGTGCTTATAACCCCGCATCTGCTTGAGTTCACAACGATGATGATGAGCGAGGCTGCCTGTTTCTGCTGCATCGCCCTCATCTTCTGGCTCTATCAAGGCATTGCAGCAAAAGAGAAGGAGCGGACTGTGTGGCGCATGCCGCAATTCTATCTGCTTCTGGCACTTGTCGCCTTTTCATACTACATACGCACACAGGCAATAGCAGTCATAGCCGGCTTTGTGTTAGGCTTCCTTGCCATGCGCCGCTGGGGAATGTCGGTTGCCGTTGCAGGCTCCTTTGCCATAGGCTACCTGCCGTGGATGCTCAGAAACTCACTGCTCGGGCTCAATCAGTCGCGATACATAAGCCAGATAGATTTTACAAACATCTTCTCTACAACAAAGATGCTCATCATACAGGCTATGCCTGAGAGCATCATACCCTTCATTCCCCTCGACTATGAAAAGACCCCCGGCATATTGCTGTGGATATATGCCATTGCGCTGTTGGCGGCTGTGCTCTACGGTTTTTGGAATATGGGCAAACTGCGTTGGCCGCTCTTCTTCTATTTTTGCGGAACCATAGGTATAATATCGCTCTTCAATGTACCCAGCGAATACCGCTACCTGACATCTGCCACTCCTTTCCTGACAATGGCGCTCTTTGTGGGATTGTGGAAATTGTGTGATACATTTGCCCGGAAGAAGTTCAGGCTCGCCTTCTCGCCGTGGATACTTGCCATACTCTTCCTGCCTCCGTTTGCACAGGAGAGCAAAGGCAACAAACATACCATCGGCGACCTCCATGCAATTGCAGTGCAGAAGTTCCCGCCGCAATTCAGCAACTTCTTTGCACTCGGCAAGGCACTTGCACAAAAGAACAAGAATGCAATCGTCTGCTCGCGCAAGCCCGAACTGCTGTATGCAACCTCAGGACTGCGCGGGGTACACTACTTGGAAACTGAAGACGATGCAAAGATGATACAGAGTATGCTCGACCGCAAGGTGGACTTTGTGCTGGTCGAGCAGTTGGGATTCGGCTCCACATACCGCTATCTCATTCCCTGCGTGCAGAGGCACAGCGATATATTCAAGGTTGCTCTGCATCTTCCCAATCCCGATACATTCCTGTTGCTCTTCGACAAGAACGTGGCTAAGGAGTGGCTGAAAAGCAATCCGGCAAAATAGTATAGAAAGAGATATCAAAAACATCAAGAAACGACTCTCCCTCTAAGGTTATCCTAAAGGAAGAGCCGTTGCAATCAATCAGACGGACAAAAACCATATGTCTTGAAGGAAGAACTCTGGTTTTGCTTGCACGGAATATCTGTAATTCTTAGAAGCTGCCCTACAACTTCAATCCGTCGAGCAACTCGATGTAGAGCCCGATGCCTTCGCGTATCTCGCTTATCTTTATATATTCGTTTGCGGTATGCGAGCGGGACGACTCTCCCGGTCCCAATTTCAGGCAAGGCACTCCCGAAATGAGAGCCAGATTGGAGAGTGTCGGCGAGCCGAAAGGCTTGCGTCCCAATTCTGTAATGCGCCTTACCAATGGGTGTTCGTGTGGTATTGAGGATGAATTCAGACGTGTGGAGCGTGGTGTTGCTGTCGATTTAACGTTTGCCGCAATTATCTCTGCAATCTCTTTGTTGCCGTAACATTCGTTGCTGCGCACATCGACCACATATTTGCATGTGTCGGGGACAACATTGTGCTGTGTTCCCGCATTGATTTGCGTAACGCTCATTTTAACAGGACCGAGCAAGGGTGAAATCTTCGGGAATGTATATGTGCGGAACCATTCGATGTCGGGCAGTGCTTCGTATATTGCGTTTATGCCTTCGTTGCGAGCTGCGTGTCCCGACTTTCCGGTTGCCGTGCAGTCGAGCACCATCAGACCTTTTTCGGCTATTGCCGGGTGCATCCCCGTTGGTTCGCCTATTATGGCACACGAAATCGGCGGAAGCATCGGGAGCACCGATTCTATTCCGTCTTTGCCCGAAACCTCCTCTTCTGCTGATGCAAGGAATATGAGATTGTATGCCTGCTCTGTCTGCGACAGTTTGTAGAAGGTGTGCAGCATGGCTACAAGCGAACCGCCATCGTCGTTGCTTCCGAGTCCGTAGAGGCAGTCATCCTCTACAACAGGCGTAAAGGGTGATTTTGTCCATGCTGCCACCGGCTTCACTGTGTCTATATGCGCATCGAGCAGCAGTGTGGGACGCGCCGCATCGTATCCGGGAGCTATGCACCAGATGTTGTTGAGGTGGCGATGTACGATTCCGGGAAAGGGGAGGCTGCGCTCTATGTAGGATTGCAGTTTGTCGGCGGCAGCACCCTCGTCTCTGCTTATAGAGGGGGTGCTTATGAGAATTTTAAGCAGTCCGACAGCCTGTTCTATGTCGTTCTTTGTAACTTCCATGTTTGGTCTCTTGCTATTCAACTGGTTCTCCGAGCAGTGTGGCTGCGGTAGAACTTGTTATACGCACCTTTACAAAATCTCCTATCTTGTAGTTGCGGCGGTCGAACACCACAGTACGGTTCTGTTCGGTGCGGCCATAGTATTGTGCAGTGGAGCGTTTGGATATGCCCTCTACAAGAACTTCGTATGTATTGCCTACGCACTCTCTGTTGTTCTCGGCAGAGAGCTCCTGCTGCAAAGCAATAATCTCGTTCAGACGGCGTATCTTCTCCTCCTCGCTGATGTCGTCCTTGAAGTGGCGGCTGGCAAATGTGCCGGGACGTTCAGAGTACTTGAACATGAAAGCCGCATCGTATTTGCAATATTTCATGAGCGAGAGTGTCTGACGGTGATCCTCTTCCGTCTCGCCGCAGAATCCTGCGATTATGTCGGTCGACAGTCCGCAGTCGGGCACTATGCGGCGTATGGCATCTATGCGCTCGATGTACCACTCGCGGGTGTACTTGCGGTTCATCGCCTTAAGCATTTCACTGCTGCCGCTCTGTACGGGCAGATGTATGCTTTTGCATACATTGGGCTCTTCGGCAATTACGTGGAGCGTCTCGTCGCTCATGTCTTTGGGATGGGAGGTCGTGAAGCGTATGCGCACTCCGGGAGCACTGCGTGCCACTCGCCTGAGGAGGTCGGGGAATGTTATTGTCCCCTCTTCGGGCGATTCGAACCGATAGGAGTTTACATTCTGTCCCAAAAGGATTATCTCTTTGTAGCCTTTTGCCACAAGGTCGGCAGCCTCGTTGAGTATGCTCGAAAGATCGCGGCTTCTTTCGCGTCCTCTTGTGTAGGGAACCACGCAGTAGTGGCAGAAGTTGTTGCAACCGCGCATGATGGAGATGTATCCCGAAACGCCCTTGCTGCATATTCTCTTGGGAATAACCTCGCGGTAGGTCTCGGTGGTCGACAGTTCGATGTTCATCGCCGGATGACCCGCTTCGGCTTGTGCTACAAGTTCGGGAAGCGACAGATAGGCATCGGGACCTGCCACGATATTTACAGAGTATCGTTTGATAAGTTCCTCCTTTACTCGCTCTGCCATGCAGCCGATTACTCCTATGAGTGTTCCTTTGCCACGACGCATGGCGTTGAGCTGGTCGAGACGTCCGTATATCTTCTGTTCGGCATTGTCGCGTATCGAGCAGGTATTGAGCAGTATGAGGTCGGCGCTCTTTATGTCGTCGCACGTTTCGTATCCTGCGACATGCATGATGGAACCTACCACCTCGCTGTCTGCAACGTTCATCTGGCAACCGTATGTCTCTATGAAAAGTCTTTTGTCTGTTGCTTCCATCTTGTCTGTTTCTTTTTATTTGTGCGAAGATACGGATAAATTTCTATTGCGAGGTTCTATAATCCGTAAAATTAGATTCTATGTTGCTGAAATATTTATAGAGCGGGGCAATCATAAGCGCTTGAAGCACCTCCCCATTCTCAAGCAGGGCTTTTACCTCTGCCTCGCTCATCAGGTGCACCGACAGTTCCTCTGTCGCATCCAACGACTGTTCGGCTATCTTTTTCACTCCGACAGCGAGAAAGCAATGTGTAAGGTTTGTCATGGAACTTGGATTGGGGGCAATGGTCATCAGTTTGCTCCACTCGCCGCCACCATAACCGGTCTCTTCGAGCAGTTCGCGTTTTGCAGCCTCCAAAGGCTCTTCGCCATTCTCCATTACACCGCATGGCAGCTCTATGCTGTTTATGCCGAGGGCATGGCGATATTGCCGCTCCATGATGATTTGTCCATCTTCGGTTATAGCTATCACATTTACCCAGTCGGGGTATTCAAGGACATAATACTCTTCTATTATTCGCCCGTCCGGCAATTCGACCTTGTCGCGCCTTGCTGTCAGCCACGGTCTTTTTATCAAGTATTCACTGTCAAGTACTTTCCATACAGTACATTCCTTTTCCATGTTCATTATAATTTAATATGATGCAAAAGCAAGAAATCGAAACAAAGCCGCGAATATAGAAAACTTTCACAATAAAATTCAAACAGCTTCTTAGAAACTCCTACGTTTTCCAAACATATATTTGGGAACGTACTTCTATTGCATCTTCTTCAGATTCTTTATCCTTTTGAACGCCTCGTCAAGTTCCTTGATTGTCATTTTCTTGGAAAGTTCGGCAGCCTCCTCTTTTAGTTTGTTGAACTGCTCTGTGTTGTTTTTGGTGCTTGCTTCCCATATTTTCTGCTCCAGACGGACACGCTCTTCTATTCTTGCCATATTCAGCTTGCCGTCCCTTATTGTCTCCTCTTCGGGGACGGGAACAGGCTTGCCATTACCTTTGCGGCGCAGGCGGGAGTTGCCCTTCTTGCGTGCGGAAGGAGCCTTATAGTCGCCATTGTTGCGTTCTTCTTCAACGATTGTCTCTTCGGGCTGCGTCTCCTTTTTCTTTTCCTCTACGACCTCTTTCTTGCTCTGGCGCGAAGGTTCGCGCTTGCGGTTCTTGCCGCTTGGTCCGCAAGCGGCAAGAACTGTGAAGCAAATTAATATTCCTACAAGGTACTTCAGTCTTTTCATGCTTCTTTTTGGATTATCAGATTGTTCTGTGATTCTCTATGCCTTCGACAAAGATTGCGCTGAACGGGCGTGCCGGACAGACATACTCGCAGGCACCGCATCCGAGACAGCGTTCGGCATCTATCATCGGGATGCGTGGCGCATCCTTGTTGCCATCCTTTTTCCTTATCATCTTTATGGCTCCGTTGGGACAATGGCGTTCGCAGTTGTTGCAGGTTACACCATCCTTGTTGGCTATGCAGTTGTCTGCCACCCACACTGCCGTTCCTATCTTTATGGCACTCTTCTGCTCGGCTGCGATGGGCTTTATTGCTCCGTTCGGACAAACCTCTGAGCAAGCAGTGCAGGCAGTACGGCAGAATCCCCGTTCGAATGACATTTCGGGCTGCATCAACCGGTCGATGCTGTCCGATGGTCTGAATACATTGTTGGGGCATTTGCTTACACACAGCTGACAGGCAGTACAGTGTGTGGTGAAATGTTTCAGGCTGCCTGCTCCGGCGGGTACTATGGGTGTCGCTCTTTCGGGAATCTTCTTCTCCTCAATCACGGCAAGACCGCCGTCAACCTTTTTGCCTGCCTGCGCAAAGAGGCTTCCTGCCGTTATTGCCGCTCCTGCCGAGAGGAATTGCCTGCGGCTGCCGTCTGCCTCCTTAACGGTTTTGCCGGCGTTGCCGAACCCTGCGAAACGGTAGCTCATGGCTCCACGCTTGCAGTTGTCGATGCAGTTCATGCAAGCCACACAGCGGTTGTAGTCAATCTTCTTGTTCTCTGTGTCTATGCACGATGCCTTGCAGTTGCGGGCACATAGCTTGCAGCCGCTGCATTTGTCTGTGTCGATTACCGGTCTGAAGAGCGAGTATTGCGACAAGGCTCCAAGCACGGTTCCCACAGGACAGATGGTGTTGCACCAGGTGCGTCCGTTCCTGACTGCAAGAACGGCTACCACAACGAGCGTGGCGGCTGATATTGCCAATGCAGCGATGCTCTTCGTCCACACCTCAATGCTGTAGAATGCATAGCTGTCTGCCCTCTCTGCGAAATATGCAAGCAGATTGTTGCCCCACATGTAGAGGGGCGCAAATATGTTGTTTACGATGCGTCCGTAGGCACTGTACGGCTCTATGAGAGCAGCAAGCATGGCTGCGTTCGCAATGAGTGCCGCCACGAAGAGCACAAGCATAGTGATGCGCAATGCGCTCTTACCTTTGCTGTATGTGAAGCGTGCCTTTTTGCGGCGTGCCGCAAGGTTCGATATAACATCCTGCATCACTCCCAACGGGCATATTGCCGAGCAATATACTCTGCCGAAGAGCAGCGTGAGAAGCGCGAGCAGGAGAATTACGCCTACATTGAGTGCAAGCACGGCGGGAACAAACTGTATTTTTGCCATCCATCCTAAGTATGCAGGCAGCGTTCCTGTAAAATCGAGGAAAAGAGCTGTTATACCCACAAAAAAGATGGTTGCGAGGGCTATTCTTATTTTACGTAACATAGTCTTTAGCTTAATTGTTAATGATTGTGTGAACTTAGAGGTTGCTTGGACTGCACTGTCAAATGCGTCCGTCACCGAGAAGCTTTTGCACGAATTCGTCAATTTTTCTCATTTCGCGCGAGATTCTTATCCTCTGCGGGCAGTGGTGCTCACACTCGCGGCAACCTGTACAGTGGTCTGCCTGTCTCAGTTTGGGCACTCCTCTTTCGAGCCCTATGAGAAATTCGCGGCGCTGCTGATTGTAGTCCTCGTCCATTTCGTTCTGCGGCATACGGCCCTCGTCGAGACAACGGTTGTAGTGCAGGAATATCGAAGGGATGTCCAACCCGTAGGGGCAGGGCATGCAGTATTTGCAGTCGGTGCAGTCGATGTTCTCGAATCCCATCTTGCGCTTGGCTACATCCATCAGCAGATTCTTCTCTTCGTCCGTAAGAGGTTTCAGAGGCGAGTAGGTGCGTATGTTGTCTTGAAGATGTTCCATGTATGTCATTCCGCTGAGCACGGTGAGCACTTTATCGTAACTGCCGGCAAAGCGGAATGCCCACGATGCCACGCTCTTTTCGGGCTCGCGCTCCTTGAGCATCTCCATTGCCTGATAATTCATCTTTGCAAGGCGTCCTCCGAGCAGCGGCTCCATTATAACCACCGGAATATTCTTTTCAGCCAGACGATTGTACATATATTCGGCAGTGGGGTTGCCACGTTGCCAATCGACATAGTTCATCTGTATCTGTATGAAATCCCAATGTACGCCTGCCTCGTCGAGCATGAAGTCGAAAAACTTCTTTTCGCCATGGAACGACCATCCGAGATTTCTTATCTTGCCTTCGCTTTTCTGTTTCAGCAAGTAATCGAGCAGTCCGTTCTCTATGAAACGCTTGTCATAGGCATTTCTGTTGCCCAAATTGTGCAGCAGCAGATAATCGAGGTAGTCGGTCTGAAGTTCGCGCAACGAGTTCTCAAACATCTCTTTGCCAAAATCGAAGCTGTTGTCGCCACGCATGTTGGATAGCTTGGTAGCAATGAAATAGCTGTTGCGCGGATGGCGGCTGAGGGCTATGCCTGTGGCTTTCTCCGAAGCCCCTTTGCAATACACGGGCGCTGTGTCGAAGTAATTCACTCCGTGGGCAAGGGCATAGTCAACAAGTTCGTTTACACGTTCCTGGTCGATAATCTCCTTGTCCTTTTCGTCGCGTGTCATGGGCAGGCGCATCATGCCGTATCCTAAGATAGATACCTTGTCGCCGCTGTTGTGGTTCACTCTATATGTCATTGCGTCTGTGGGGACATCGCCGCCGACACCTTCTGCGACATATCTTTTTGCTCCTTTGTCGCCCGAACAGCCGGCAACGGCAAGTGATGATGCCGCAACTGCGCTTGTTCCCAAGCGTTTGAGAAATTCGCGGCGCTGCATATTGTTGCTTTTCTCTTCGTTACTCATGATACCTTGTGTGGTTTTGGTTGATAATATAGCGTGTTCTTAGAAGCCGTTTTTCGGCTTTTGTTGCAAAAATAACAAATAAAAGTTTATACATACTGTATAAAGTTATAATTTTGCAGTGGTAAAGAGAATTTTCTCATTGCAAACAGAATTGCAAACAAAAACAGTTATGCGCATAAACCGAAAAACATTGCCGCTTCCGGTGGCATTTGCGTGCAACATAGCACTGATGTACGCACTCTTCATGCTTTGCAGAGTGGTGTTTGTTGCTGTCAACAGCGGGCTGTATGCCGACAGTATTGCAGGAAACACGTTCGATGCCCTCTTGCGGGGCTCGCTTCTGTTCGATACCTCGGCAATATGCTATCTCAGCCTGCCATATATCCTTACACTTCTTTTGCCGTTGCATTGGAAAGAGGGCGTCCTCGCACGCCGTCTGGCAAAGTTCTTCTATGTGGCAGCCGCTGCAATAGGGGTTATTGCCAATTTTGCAGACACAGTATATGTGCCGTTTACGGGGCGCAGAAGCACATGGTCGGTCTTCAGCGAATTCTCCAACGAAGGCAATATAGCCAAAGTGGTGGGGATAGAACTTCTCAACCATTGGTACCTGACAATAGGAGCAATAGCGCTAATATATATTCTCTGCAAGCTCTATCGCGAGGCAGAACCTTTTGACCGCAAGCACATAAGGAAATATTATATAACCCGCACGGCGATGCTGCTGGCGGTTGCGCCGTTGGCTGTATTCGGAATACGCGGAGGAATAGGCAGCGCCGTGCGCCCGATAACCATCAGCAACGCCAACCAATATGTAAACAGCCCCGACGAGGCAGCGATAGTGCTCAACACTCCCTTTTCAATGATAAGGACAATAGGCAAAAGCCCTTTCAAGGAGAAGGACTATTTTGCCGAAGATGAGCTTGCCGCCATTTACTCCCCCCTGCACACTCCATCGCCCGATGCTGTGCCGGAGAAGAAGAATGTGGTAATATTCATCCTCGAAAGCTTCGGAAAGGACTACATAGGCGCATATAACCCTGAGCGCAGCACACCCTCGCTCACTCCTTTCCTCGACTCGCTGATAAGTGTCAGCCGCACCTACGCATACTCATACGGCAACGGACGCAAGAGCATTGACGGAATGCCGTCGGTGCTTTCGGGCATTCCCATGTTCGTGGAGCCGTTTTTCGTTACCGATGCGTCGCTCAACCGCGTGAGCGGCATTGCCGGCGAATTGGGCAAGAAGGGATACAGCACCGCCTTTTTCCATGGTGCCCCCAACGGCTCGATGGGCTTTCAGGCCTTCTCGCGTACAAGCGGTTACGAACATTACTACGGGCTCGACGAATACAAACAGGCACGCGGAGCGGATGACTTTGACGGCACGTGGGCAATTTGGGACGAACCGTTTTTCGACTACTATGCCGAGACCATGAACACCATAAAGGAGCCTTTCGTAACGACTATGTTCAGTGCTTCGTCGCATCACCCCTTCCGCATACCCGAAAAGTATGCCGGCGCAATCCCTGAGGGCGAACTTCCCATACACAAATGCGTTACATATACCGACAAGGCGCTGCGTACATTCTTCGAGCGGGCAAAAGAGAGCAAATGGTTCCGCAACACAATATTCGTGATAACAGCCGACCACTCCAACCAGACGAACAACCCCGAATACAAGACCTCATCGGGATTTTTCGAAGTGCCTGTAATATTCTACTCCCCCGATGGCAGCGAGCCGTTCACGCCGGCAATGGACAGCTGCATGGTGGCGCAGCAGATAGACATAATGCCCACGCTGCTCGACTGTCTCGGATACGACAAGGAGTATGTATCATTCGGCAAAAGCCTCATAAGCACGCCTACCGAGGAGAGTTTCGCCGTAAACTACATAAACGACACCTATCAATATTACAAGGGCGAATATATGCTGCAATTCGACGGAGAGAAGAGCAAGGCACTCTACAATGTGAGAACCGACAAGTTGCTCGACCACAACCTCATAGGCACACAGCCGCAGCAAGAGCAGATGGAGCGCGAAGTGAAAGCCGTCATACAGCAATATATGTCGCGCATGCTTAACGACAAACTTGTACCATAAAACTTTAACTATAAAATATAATGTCAACAATAATATACCCCTCGCCCATATTCGGCCCCGTAAAGAGCCGCCGTTTGGGTGTATCCTTGGGAATCAACCTATTGCCGAAAGACGGCAAAGTGTGTACATTCGACTGCCTCTACTGCGAGTGCGGGTTCAACGCCACGCACAAGGCACACGCACCGTTGCCCACACGCGAAGAGGTTGCAACGGCGCTCGAAAGCGAACTGCTGAAAATGCAGGCCGAAGGCACTGCTCCCGACGTGCTCACCTTCGCCGGCAACGGCGAACCTACACTGCATCCCCATTTTGCCGGGATTATAGACGACACACTGCGCCTGCGCGACAGATACTTCCCTAAGGCAAAGGTGAGCGTGCTCACAAATGCCACTCTCATCACACGCCCTGCTGTATTCGAAGCACTGAAGCGCGTAGACAACAACATACTGAAACTCGACACTGTCGACGAGGATTATATACGCTTCGTTGACCGTCCGAACATGGCATACAGGCTCGGCTCGATTGTCGAAAAGCTGAAAGAATTCGGCGGCAATGCAATAATACAGACAATGTTCATGAAAGGAGAAGTCGACGGCAGGAGCGTAGACAACACCGGCGACAGTTTTGTCCTCCCGTGGCTGGAGACCGTCAAGGCAATCTCTCCGCGTCAAGTGATGATATACACAATCGACCGCGAAACACCACAAGAGGGGCTCGAAAAAGCAACACGTGAAGAGCTCGACCGCATAGTTGCACTTATAAAAGCCGAAGGCATAGAGGCTTCGGCGTCATATTAGAACGTCATGGAGGAGAAGTGGTTGCAACGCACCGGGCTGTTGCTCGGCGAGGAGAAGCTTAAACGCATCAAGGCTGCAAGAGTGATGGTCGTAGGGCTCGGAGGTGTAGGCTCGTGGGCGGCAGAGATGCTGTGCCGCGCAGGCGTAGGACATCTTACGCTTATTGATGCCGATTGTGTGGATGTTACCAACATCAACCGCCAGATGCCTGCCCTGTCCTCCACTGTGGGAAAGGCAAAATGCGATGTAGTAGCCGACAGGCTGAGGGACATCAATCCTCGTGCAGGAATTGTGCCGATGAACATGTTTGTGGACGGCGGGAACATTCCCTCGCTGCTCGACGGCGGAAATTTTGATTTTGTGGTGGATGCCATAGATACTCTGCCCCAAAAGGGCGCTCTTGTAACAGCCTGCTGGCAGCGTGGCATCAACATAGTGTCGAGCCTCGGAGCGGGAGCAAAAGGCAACCTCTCATCTATACGTCGAGGAGACTTGTGGCGCAGCGAACATTGCGTGCTTGGCAAGAACATGCGGCGCCTGCTGCGCGAATACCGCGGCAGATACAAGCTGCCTGTGATATACAGCGTTGAGGATGCACGCAAAGAGGCTGTTGCACCCTCGCCGGATGGCGGAAAACCGCTCATAGGCACAGTCTCCTATTATACAACCGTATTCGGATGTTATCTTGCCGAATATGTAATTGAGAACTTATGATAAGAATAGAGAACATAACAAAAAGCTTCGGTTCGCTGCAAGTATTGAAAGGAGTGAACCTCGAAATTTCCAAAGGCGAAGTGGTGAGCATCGTAGGTCCCAGCGGCGCCGGAAAGACTACACTGTTGCAGCTGATTGGCGCACTCGATTCTCCCGACGGCGGCTCAATCTTCTTCGGCGAAGACAATATCTGCTCCATGAACAGCAACCGCCTTGCAGCCTTTCGCAACAAGCACATAGGCTTTGTGTTTCAGTTTCACCAACTGTTGCCGGAGTTTACTGCGCTTGAGAATGTGATGATACCCGCACTTATAGCAGGAAAGAGCAAGAGCGAGGCAACAAAGGAGGCTATGGAGCTGTTGGAACTGATGGGACTTGCCGGCCGCGCCGACCACAAGCCGTCGCAAATGTCCGGCGGCGAGAACCAGCGCGTTGCAGTTGCACGTGCTCTTGTCAACCGCCCCGACGTTGTGCTTGCCGACGAGCCGTCGGGCAGCCTCGACAGCCACAACAAGGAGGAACTGCACAGACTCTTTTTCGAGCTTCGCGACCGCTTCGGGCAGACATTTATCATTGTTACACACGACGAGACATTGGCTGCCATTACCGACCGCACCATCCGCATGGTCGATGGCGTTGTTTCGGTTTCTTAAGAAGGTCATCAGACGGAACAGAGAATAACAGAGGGAGTGTATCACCGATACACTCCCTCTGTTATTTATGAGTTATTGAATCTTCAAGATACTATTCAGCAAGGATTTCTCCGTCTGCCGTAACATAAACCAGTTTCTCGAAATTTCCACGTTCAAGGTCTATGCGATAGCTTTCGCTCTGGGGAGTAACCACATAATCGGCATCATCTATACGATAATCGGGGAAAGCATCTTTTATAGCCGCAGTTACCGCAGCAGGAAGCTCAACAACCGAAACATCCCAAGAGGTAGCCACCCACTCGTCAGCCGAGTTGAAATATACATCCTTGATGCGTGCGTCGTGCAGAATCTCCACCTCAAGGTATGCACCCTCGTAGTCGGCATCCCTTATCACCGCACCCGGATATTTGTTCTGGATGAAAGTCTTTACACTCTCGTCTACAACAGGCTTGCTGTCATTATCATCGCTGCACGCGCCAAGCGCTATAACACTTATAAGCATCAAAGCTGACAAAACAATTTTCATTATAGTCTTCATAATATCAATATTTTAAAAGGTTAATAATTTATTGTCGATAAAAGCAGGTTAATTAATCGTCTATATCAATAATATTGAACGCCTTGTCGAAAGTAAGTTCCAAACGGTTCGACAACCTCACTTCATACTCGTTCCTGTCTCGTTCGATCTGCAGTATCTTCGCATCGGGATAGCTGTTCTTCACATATTTCAAAATCTTATCAGGTACTATCGGCGAAGGAACCGAAGAGCGGCGGCAATCAATCTCTTTCCACTCCCCATTGCGGGCAAACTCCACTTTCGTTCCATCTACGAAGACCACTTCGTATGACTTTTCGAAGAAACCGCGCTCCTCCTTTGCATAGGTAATGTTCAAATCACCGAAATATGTGCTTATGAACTGTTGTGAGGAAACCGGAAGATTCTCTTTTGCAATTATACGGTCATTATCTGCCGAAGCGATGAAAATACCAACTGTGAACAGAGTAACAATAGTAACAAATAACTTTTTCATAATTATCAGAATTTGCAAGATTAAACATTAGTATAACAACTATTTCTGATGCAAATATCAAAGCCGATTCTGAAAAGAATCTGAAAAAAAACAAAAAAGAACAACTTTTTTACTCAAATTTTGCTCAAAATTCAAACAGGAGAGAGAAATTAATCAGAAGCAAATATATAAATAACCGGAAATATACTTAACTTTGCCTATCATCGCATAATATCGTCTGATCACTAATTTATACAACATCGCTATGAAAAAAGCCCTGTTTCTACTTTTATGCCTGATAGCCACAACCGGAATCAGCGCCCAAGACAAAAAAATAGAGTTCAAGAGCGCAACAGCCACCAGCTATCAGTCAGGCGAAGAAGTATCAAAGTCCATAGACGGAAAGACCGGAACAATATGGCACAGTTCGTGGTACTCCACCACCTTCCCCGTAACCCTTACGGTAACCCTCGCCGAAGAATCGCACATCGACTATCTCCGCTACATACCCCGACAGGACGGCAACGTAAACGGAAACTGGGAGAGCGTAACGGTAGAATACACCTCAACCACCACCGACAACAACTTCATATCCATAGGCGACTATAACCTTAACGGCTCCGGAGCAGCCCACGACTTCTATTTTCCCGAAGGAGGAGCAGATTGCGGCAAGATACGCTTCACCGTAAAAAGCGGAACAAACGGATTTGCCTCTGCCGCAGAGATTGAAGCATACGCATACGACAACAGCAAGCACGATGCCCTCGCAGAATACTTCAGCGACGGGCTCTTCACAGAACTGAAGCCCGGAATCACAAGCAGCGAAGGCATAGAGGACCCCGACGCCAGGATGCTCGTAGAGAACCTGCTTGCCGACGCCGGCAAATACAAGAAATTCCGCGTAGGCAAATACGAAGCATACCTGAAAACCTCCACCCTGCGCAACCAATTGAAGACAAGCAGCCAATACAACAACTACGAAAACCCCACAGGCATATACTTCAAGCCCGGCGAATCCTACATAGTGATGGCAAGCGGCATCGGCGACTACCCTGTAGGGCTCACAGTAAAGAACTGGGTAAAGAACGAAAGCTCAAGTTCATACACCCTGCGCAACGGCCTCAACTACATAACAGCCGCCACCGAAGGCAACGTCTTTGTACACTACTACAACGATGAATACGAAAAGGCTCCCGATGTAAGGCTGCACTTCGTCAACGCCCTCGTTCAAGGCTATTGGGACCAGGAGACAATGACAAACAGCGACTGGCAGGAACTGCTCAAAGGACGTACACAGAAAGATTCAACAATCCTCATCACCCGTTCCGAGCACGCCCAGCTTGCCTACCCCGTATATATATGGTTGCAGAACTGCCCCACAGACATCGACTCCACAATGACACTCTACCAGCAGGTGCAGTGGGCAGAACGCGACATTCTCGGCCTCGAAAGATATGGCCGTCAGGTCAAGAACCGCCAGCTCTTCTACGGCACCACCTACGGATTCATGGCAGCCGGCGGTGAAGGCTCATACTGCAACGTCAACAGCCTGCACGCAATAACCAAGCCCGACGCATCGGACTTCGATTTCTGGGGCGTAGGACACGAATGGGGACACAACAACCAGATAACCCCCGGATTCAAATGGACCGGATGCGGCGAGACCACCAACAACATCTACGCAGCATGGGCACAGCTGCACTTCACCGGCAAACGCCACTCCCTGCGTCTCGAAGACGAGTACTCAGGAATAGGCGAATACTCCGGCATGCGTGGCGGACGCATGCAGACCTATTTCGAAGAGGGCATACGCAAAGGCAACGCATGGCAATTGCAGGACGGTCCCGACTACCACGGTGAAACACCCACCGCAGTAACAGTCAACGGCGAGGATGCCGACGGCAAGAACATAGGCAGCGTCAGCACCACATGGCGCCACTACGACCACTTTGTGAAACTCGTCCCATTCTGGCAACTCACACTATGGGGCACACTTGCCGGCAAATGCCCCGACATCATCCCCATGGTAATAGAAGCAATACGCAGCGACGACAATTACGGCAGCAAGTACAACACCAACGGCAAGCAGCAGATAAACTGGATGAAGACAGCCTGCGACAGCGCAAGAATCGACCTGCTCCCCTTCTTTGAGAAAGCAGGAATGTTGCGCCCCATACACGCATACGTTGACGACTACACAAAAGGGTGGAACATCATCACAGAAGAGATGATAGACGAACTGAAGAACCATGTCAAGGAAAAAGGCTACCCCGCCTTCACCGAAGAAATCAACTACATCAACGCACACAACTTCGACATCTACCGCGACAAGCGCAAACTCGAAACACCTGCCACACTCGGCGACGGATGCACATACAGCAACGGCAAAGTAACCGTACAGCACGGCATAGTGAAGAATGCAGTAGCCTTTGAGACATACAGAAAGGACGGCGAACTTCTGCGCATCACCATGTACGGCCTCGGCAGCGACGATGCACACTCCTACACACAAGTGCTCTACCCCGGAGACAGCGAGGAATCACTGGCATCGGCATACATAATGGCAGTAGGCTACGACGGCACACGCACCAGGATATACGAAAACATAAACATACAAAAGACACTCGAAGCAGGCAAATACTACAGCATCACCTCAGTAGGAAAAGGCAATGCCTTGAGCTGCGGAGCATCTACCTTTACAGACAGCAACGGCAAAATCACATGGAACCTGTCGCGCAGCACCACAAAATCGGGCATCAAGGCAGACCAGATATGGCAATGGGAAGAGCGCAACGGCAATTTCTATCTCTACAATCCCCAAAGCAGCCACTACTTCGGCGGCAACGCCAACAGCCTGACAAGCGAGCTCTGCACCCGCACAAAAGCCCCCGCATGGGAGGCTGCCTGCATAGACGAGGCAAAAGGACAATATATCCTCAACATCAAAGGCAGTGGCAACTACTTGAACTCATACTCCGATGTAAACACAGGACTATGGACCGGAGGAGCATCAGACAACAACAATATATGGAAAATACAAGAGATAACATCCATTAAGATAAGCATTCCCGCAAACCTCTACTATGCAGCCTGCTACCCCTTCGCACTCGAACTGCCCGAAGGCGTAACAGCCTACGTTGTAGGCGAAACGGCAACAGAAACATACGACGACACGAACTACGAATATGCAGTGCTCGACAGCATCGCAGGCAGCATCGTCCCCGCCTATATGCCGGTAATACTCCACGGAGCAAAAGCCACATACACCTGCAACATCATCCCCGGCGACAGCACCACGATAGAGACCCCCAACCTGCTCAAAGGCACGACAATAAAAAGAGCACTCACAAAAGAGACATTCCTCGCAACCATAGCCGAAACAAGCGAAGCAGGCACAACAGCCCTTATCAAAGGCTCGACGACCTCAACACAGATAGCCGTCAACAAAAGCTATCTGATGCGGGTAGAGCTCAACAACGCCGAGCAGCTCTACTTAGGCAAGCGCAGCAACCTCACAAGCATAGACACCATTGGAGCCTATGAGAATATCGGGACAATATACACGCTCGACGGCAGAAAGGCAGAAAGATTGGAGCAAGGCAGAATATACATAACATCAAAAGGAAATAAAATATTTGTAAAACAAACACACTAAGAAAATGGCAAACTATAGTTTTCTGAGCATGCTAAAGAAATACGTAACAGCAAGCATGCTGCTGCTGTTGGCAGCAGTGGCGGCACTCATTGCCGCCAACAGCCCTCTGAAAGAGTGGTATTTCGACTTTTGGCAAAACAGCGTAAGCATCTCCATCGGAGAATACAACTTCTTCAGCCACAACGGACACGACATGACACTGATGCAGGTGATAAACGACTTCCTCATGGCACTGTTCTTCCTCTCCGTAGGACTTGAAATAAAACGCGAATTCCTTGTGGGCGACCTCTCATCCCCCAAAAAGGCGATGCTCCCGATAATAGGAGCCTGCGGCGGAATGCTCTTCCCTGTGCTGATATTCTGGCTGCTCTGCCCCGCAGATGCCGACATGCAACGCGGTCTTGCAATCCCTATGGCAACCGACATAGCCTTCTCACTCGGCGTGCTTGCAATATTCAGTACAAGAGTACCCACCGGACTGAAAGTATTCCTCGCCGCCCTCGCCGTTGCAGACGATCTCGGCGGAATAATAGTGATAGCACTCTTCTACACCTCGGAACTGCACACCGCATATCTGCTACTGTCGCTCGTTTGCGTCGCTATAATGATTGCAGGCAACTTCTTTAAAATACACAGCAAGACATTCTATCTGTCAATAGGACTTGTACTGTGGTACACAATGCTCAATTCCGGCATACACGCAACAATAGCAGGAGTAATAACCGCATTCTGCGTACCCTCCACACTTAAGAACGGAACAGGATATTACCTGAACAGGATAAAAGAGAATATCGAAAATTTCCCTATAATCAATGCAAGCAAGAAGAGCACCGTCATACTCGGACACGACGAGATAAACAAGCTCAAAAGCGTAGAATCCGCAGCAGACAAGCTCATCAGCCCCCTTCAAGGAATGGAGGATGGCCTGCACGGCATCATTGGCTATGTAGTAATTCCCGTGTTTGCCTTTGCCAACATAGGCATAGACCTGTCTGCGATGGAAATGAGCAATCTCTTTTCAGGAGTAGGACTCTCGGTAATGTCGGGTCTTGTAATAGGCAAATTCGTGGGAGTAATACTGCTTTCATGGATAGCCGTCAAATGCAGGATAGTAACCCTCCCCACAGGTGCCGACTGGAAATCCTTCGCAGGAGTATGCGCACTATGCGGAATAGGACTAACAGTATCAATATTCATAGCCGACCTCTCATACTCACCGCTCGCAGGCAAAGGAGCAGAGCTGTTGAGTCAGGCAAAATTAGGAATCTTGTGCGGCTCAACCATTTCGGCAATCATCGGATGTATAATACTGCACCTGTTCCTGCCGAAAAAAACATCAAAATAACCTCCCAATAAAACAATCATGGAAGTAAAATCAGCACGCTTCGTCATAAGCAACACCGACATACGCAAATGCCCGCAGGACGGCTTGCCCGAATATGCCTTCATAGGCCGTTCCAACGTAGGCAAGTCGAGCCTTATAAACATGCTCACCCGGCAGAACAAACTGGCAATGACCTCCTCCACTCCCGGAAAGACACTGCTCATAAACCATTTTCTTGTAAACGAGTCGTGGTACCTTGTCGACCTTCCCGGCTACGGATATGCCAAACGCGGAAAATCGCAGCAGGAGCAACTGAAAAAGATAATATCGGATTACATCCTCGACAGAGAACAGATGACCCTGCTCTTTCTGCTCATCGACTCGCGCCACCCCGCCCAAAAAATCGACCTCGAATTCATCGAATGGCTGGGCGAGAACGGAGTGCCGTTTGCCATAGTATTCACAAAAGCCGACAAACTGACACACGGAAAATTGAAAAGCAACATAGAAGCCTACAAAGCCACACTGCTCGAACAGTGGGAAGAGCTGCCGCCGATATACATAACCTCCTCGGAACACGCAACAGGCCGCAGCGAACTGCTGGACTACATCAACAGCATCAACAAAACAATTAAATAAAAACAGAAATAACAAAAAAGCAATTCCATACAATGAAAAAGACAGCACTTGCCCTTATAGCCTCAGCTACACTCTTTGCCTGCACACCTACAGACAGTTATAAAATAAGCGGAGAATACAATGACGCACCCGAAAAGAGCAAAATCTACCTTGCCAGCCTTACAACCAACAACATCACATACATAGACTCGGCAGAGATAGACAACGGAACATTCCGTCTCAACGGAGCACAAACCACACCCGAAGTACGCTTCCTCTTCTATTCCCTCCCCGGTGGCGGCGAAGACATAATCCCGATTGTACTCGAAAACGGCAACATCAAAGTAATAATAGACAAGAAAGCCACAGTAACAGGCACACCTCTAAACCTCGCCATGCAAGAATACAAAAATGATTTCGACGCCATCACCGCCCGCGCCGAAAAACTCTTCATGCAAGCAGGCGAACCCGAAAACCACACACCTGCAAAACGCGACTCATTGCAGGCACTCACAGAAGCTCTCACCGATGAACTCTCCGCAGCCATCACCGGACACATAAAGAAAAACATAAAGAACCCCATAGGCGCATTCCTCATCTCCACGACCGGACAGATGTGCGACCCCGAAGAGATATACAACATCATAGACTCAGTACCCGAAATATATCGCGACGAACGTTTCAAGCGCTTCTGCAAACAGTTCAAGGACAATCTTATAACCAAAAACGGCGCTCTGAACACACAAGAGGGAAACAGCTATGTGAACTTTGAGCTCAAAAACCCTGATGGCGACAAAATCCTCTTCTCGAACATCGTAGAGAACAGCAAATATACCCTGCTCGATTTCTGGGCAAGCTGGTGCAACCCCTGTCGGAAAGCAATGCCCATGATAAAAGAGCTGCACGAAAAATATGGCAAGAAAGGGCTGTCGATAGTAAGCCTCTCGCTCGACACCGACAACGAAGCATGGAAAAAGGCAATCAACGACCTCGGAATGAACTGGACACAGCTCTGCAACCCCGACGGAGGCAGCCAAGAAGTAGCACAGGCATACGGTGTAGAATTCATCCCCACAGTATTGATAATAGCAAAAGACGGAAAAATCGTATCGCGCGGTCTCAACGGCGAGGAGCTTTCAAAAAAAATAGAAGAACTGATGAAATAATCTCCTCTTCCGCGAACAAAACAGACGGTAATATTGTTTACAATGGCAATATTACCGTTTATTATTACCTAAACAGCAGCCATTATGCAAAAAAATGGTAAAATATAGAGCCTAATTAAAACAAATTGCCTAATTTTGCAGACGTAAATCGACACAGTGTTACTCAACAGCGTGTCAATCAGCAATAATCCCGAAACAAATTAATTTCTAACAGCATCGTGAACAAGAGTCCTCACAAGGCTCTTTCCGTTCGACGAATCAATAATTATATGTATTATATAGAACAACTGAGAAGCAAGGAACTGTCCGAACTTCAATCAATAGCCAAAGAATTGGGCATCCCCAACATCAAGGCATTGGAAAAAGACGACATAATATACCGCATCCTTGACGAACAGGCATTTAAGAACAGTCAATCGGGTACCCCCGCAGTAGTAAAAGAAGAGAACCGCATGAACCGCCGTGCCCATCGCCGCACACGAATAAACAGCGAAGCAGGCAGCAAAGTATACACAGCCACAGGCGACAAAGCGGTAAAGCTCGACAAGACTCCGCCCAAGAACAGCAAACCCGATACAGACACAGTCAAAGAAACAGAGCCTGAAAACCACACACCGGAACAAACAGCCGAAATACCGGAAATAACATTCGACACAGTATCCCTCATCCCCGCTTCGGAATCCATTGAACCGGCAGAAGCCGCTCAGGCAGAGACCGAGAAGCCGGCGCCCAAGAAACGCGGACGCAAGCCAAAGGCAAAAACCGAACAGGTGGCAACCGACCCAAAAGAAGAGACAACAGCAGTAGCTCCTGCACCAGAAACCCCACAGACAGCTGAAACCCAAACAACAGCAACCGCCGGTGCAGAAGAGACAACCGATGCCGAAAAGCCCGCTCCCAAAAAGCGCGGACGCAAGCCAAAGACAAAAACCGAACCCGTCTCCGAAGCCAACCAGCAGGAAGAAGATACAAGCCGCGCAACAGTTTCACCGGCAGAGACAGCGCTTGAAAGCATCATATCATCTCTTCGCCATTCAACCGAAGAGGACCGCTTTGTTCCCATAGAAGAACTCCCCTCCGACAAAGCCGAACTCCCAATCGAACTAATCAACAAGTTCGCCAAAAAGGAGAAGGAGAAAGACAACGACAAAGAACAGAAGCAGCCGCGCGAACGTCAGAACCGTCAGAAAAACGAAAAGAAAGAACAGACGCAGTCAGAAACCCCTGCGACGCCTGAGCGCAAGCAAGACCCGCGTCAAATGACATACGACTTTGCCGACATTCTGAAAATCGAAGGTGTACTCGAAACAATGCCCGACGGATACGGCTTTCTGCGTTCTTCGGACTACAACTACCTTGCATCGCCCGACGATGTATATGTATCACAATACCAGATACGCCACTACGGGCTAAAGACCGGCGACGTTGTAGAAGGAACGATACGCCCCGCAAATTACGGCGAAAAATATTTCCCCCTCGTAAAAGTAAACAGAATAAACGGCCTGCTTCCCGAACAGGTACGCGACCGCGTATCGTTCGACAACCTCACTCCCCTTTTCCCCGAAGAGAAATTCACCCTCTGCACCGGAAATTACGACAATATGTCGGCACGTGTGGTAGACCTCTTCTCACCCATAGGAAAAGGACAACGCGGACTCATTGTCGCACAGCCCAAGACAGGTAAGACAATACTGCTCAAGGACATAGCCAACGCCATTGCCGCCAATCACCCAGAGGTGTACATGATAATGCTCCTCATCGACGAACGCCCCGAAGAGGTTACAGACATGGCACGCAGCGTAAATGCCGAAGTTATAGCATCTACATTCGACGAACCCGCCGAGCGTCATGTAAAGATAGCAGGAATAGTTCTTGAACGCGCCAAAAGAATGGTAGAATGTGGACACGACGTAGTAATCTTCCTCGACTCCATCACCCGTCTGGCACGTGCATACAATACTGTATCTCCCGCATCGGGCAAAGTGCTCTCCGGCGGTGTAGACGCAAACGCCCTGCACAAGCCCAAACGCTTCTTCGGAGCAGCCCGCAACATAGAGAACGGCGGTTCGCTCACAATAATAGCCACCGCGCTCATAGATACAGGCTCCAAGATGGACGAGGTTATCTTCGAAGAGTTCAAAGGAACAGGAAACATGGAGTTGCAGCTCGACCGCACACTGAGCAACAAACGCATCTTCCCCGCTGTGAACATCGTAGCATCAAGCACCCGTCGCGACGACCTTCTCCACGACAAGCAGACACTCGACCGCATGTGGATATTGCGCAAACACCTTGCAGACATGAACTCACTCGAAGCAATGGAGTTTGTAAAAGAGCATCTGGGAAGAACAAAAGACAACGAAGAGTTTCTTATTAGCATGAACTCCTAAGAAACCTCTACAATAGAAACCACCAAAAAAAAGGTTGCGCCAACGCTGCTGTTGGCGCAACCTTTTTTTTGGTGGATATACCGACAATCACAATCCAATCTTATGCTTCACCGGACGGATTATGAATGTGAAACTATAATCCTTGTAAGGCACCTGATACTCAGGCAACGGCAAGCGTCCCCAGCTGTCTACACAGCCCAATCCCATCTGCACCTTGTCGATACAAAGGTTTGTAAGGTCGGCTTTCTCAATCTCGTGCGAGTGTCCCTGCTGCTTGCGCAAGCCCTCGTCGAGCGACTCAATTGTGTAGTGCAGAGCCGATGCAGAGAATGGAGCCTCAGAGACAACCTCAATGCCTGTGCCTGCTGCATTGAGCACGCGCCACCAACGAAGGTCGCTGCGTGTACCGTTCTCCTGTGGACGGATGTAGGGATAGAATTGCTCGTCCACACTCTGCCGGTATATTCCCAAAGCGGTATTGCTCTTGCGGTCGATGTAGTTTTCGCCCGGTCCGCGTCCATAGTACTCAACAGTCTCAAAGTCGTAGGGCATGGGCAACTGCACACCGAAGCGGAACATATTGCTCACCTTGGCATCCTTTGCAGCGGTCATCGCCTGTGTTACCTTCACTGCACCGTTGTTGCTGATGGTGTATGTGAGCGACAGCTTGGCATGCACATCGGACATTTCGTATGCAGCCTCCACAATTGCCTGACCGTTTTCCATGCGCTGCTTCAATTCTTTAAGACGCATTGCAGGATTCTTCCATGCACGGTAGCGATATTGCAGATTTGCTCCAAAATCATTGTCGGTCGGTGCACGCCAGAAGTTAGGCTTAAGCTCACCGCCCTCCTTTATCATATCAGTACCGTCTACCGAATATTTGGTGAGGAATCCGCTGTGCTTGTTGAATTCCATTCTGAAGTTGCAGCCCTCGACTATAAGATAGTGATAGTAGTTCTCAATTATTGTTGGCGGCACTGTGGCAATATTGCTTGCCGAAGTGTTTGCAAGCAGCATCTCTGTGGCAGGCGCACCGGTCAGACGAAGCTGGTCCTTTGCCACTGTGAAGCCAGCGGGGAGCAGGCTCTCGCTCTTCTTCAGACGATAGGCCACATTTATCAACCATTCGCCGGACTGAGCGGCTGCATCCACGGGGATATTTGCCTTTACGCGCTGCTGAGGTGCGGCAGTGATATTCTCTATGCGGCCGCTGCTCACAGGTGAGCCATCCTTCAGCAACGTCCACTCCATGTAATACGCCGAAAGGTCGCGGAAGAAGTTCTCGTTGTATATTTCAATTTCTCCTTTTGAGGCATCAGTGAGGGTTGTCCAAATATTCTGATAGAAGTAGCCCACCTCGTACATGTGGGGGTTGGGCACACGGTCGGGGCTTATCAGTCCGTTGTCGCAGAAGTTTATGTCGCTTGCGTCGAAACGGTTGAAATCGCCGCCGTAACCGTAAATCATCTTGCCGCTCTTGCCCTTCCAACGTACCGACTGGTCTACAAAATCCCAGATGAATCCTCCCTGATATTTGGGGAATTTGCGGATGAGGTCCCAATATTCCTTGAAACCTCCCTGTGAATTGCCCATTGCATGGGCATACTCACACTGTATAAGAGGTTTTGTGTATTTGCTGTCGGTACAGTATCTCTCGCACCAATTGTAGTCGGCATACATGGGACAGTAGATGTCGGTCTTTCCTTCATAGCCTGCACGCTCATACTGCACAGGACGCGAGGGGTCCTCAGCCTTCACCCAATCGTATGCAGCGTCGAAGTTTGGACCGTATCCGCCCTCGTTGCCGAGCGACCAGAAGATGATGCTCGGATGGTTGAAGTTGCGCTGTACATTGCGTTGGTTACGCTCGATATGCGCCTTTTTGTAGTCGTCGCGCTTGGCAAGAGTGTGTTCGCCATAGCCCATTCCGTGGGACTCGATATTAGCCTCAGCTACCATATATATTCCGTAACGGTCGCAAAGGTCGTACCAATAATTATCGTCGGGATAGTGGCAGGTACGTACAGCGTTGAGATTGAACTTCTTCATTATCTGTATATCCTGCAACATGCGCTCGCGCGACACTACATAACCGCCGTCGGGGTCAATCTCGTGGCGGTTGGCGCCCTTTATGAGGATGGGCTGCCCGTTTACAAGCAGCTGTGAGTTCTTTATCTCTATCTTGCGGAATCCCACTTTTATGGGAATGTACTCTTCGCTGCCCTGCATTGTTGCCATAAGGGTGTAGAGATAAGGCGTCTCGGCTGTCCATTTGTTGGGAGCCGTAACATTTATCGTTACAGGCTTTTTGCCGTCTGCCGTTTCCTGCGCAACGGTCTTTCCCTCTGCATCGGTGAGAAGAAGGCCAACCTTGCCGCTGCCTTTCAGTTTAAGGTCCACTGTGAGTGTTCCGTTTGTGTAGTTGTCGGTGAGGTCGGGAGTGATGCGTATATCCTCTATCCGCTTCTTGTTGCGTGCATAGAGATAGCAGTCGCGCCCCACTCCGCTGTAACGGAAGAAGTCCTGGTCCTCGAGGTAGGTTCCGTCGCACCAACGGAACACCTGAAAAGCAATAAGGTTCTTTTCGCCGGGCTTGAGATAGCTTGTGAGGTTGAATTCCGCCTCAAGCTTGCTGTCTTCGCTGTAACCTACAAATTTGCCGTTCACCCATAGATAGATGTTAGAGGTTACAGAACCGAAATGTGCAATAATCTCTTTGCCCTTCCAATCGGCAGGCACGGTTATTTCGCGGCGATAAGAGCCAACATTGTTGTTCTCGACGGGAACTTCGGGAGGGTTGTTGCGGAACTGGTTGCGCCATGCGTATCCTATGTTCACGTATATAGGATCGCCGTAACCGTGCAGTTCCCACACACCGGGTACGGGAATTGTAGCCCATCCTTTGTCGTCATACCCCTTTTGCCAGAAACCGGTGGGACGTGCATCGGAGTTTTTCACCCAAAAGAATTTCCAGTCGCCGTTGAGAGTCATATAGTTGGAAGAGTTCTCCTTTTCGCCGGCAGCGGCAGCATCTGCCGTTTCGTATGCAAAGTAGTTGCTGCGCATGGGGGCACGATTGACCTCGTTTACGCCGGGGTCCTTCCACTCGTTGAATGTCTGTGCCGATAGACTCAGCGCCATTGCCGAGAATATCGCGGTTATTATGCCTTTTTTCATAGTATATGGATTTTATGAATTTTCCTGTGAAAGCATCATTTACGCAAATCTAAGCAAATTTATTCAGAAGTCTATAAGAAGCTGCTTAAATTTTAATGTGTTTGAATTTTTCAAAAAAGTTTTTGTTCATATATTCTTTGCCAATCTATGATTTTTCCGTTATTTTGCACTATGGTTCATGCGCATTTCCAAACGTATGCAAGAACACGTACCCGATAATTGAAAAACAATATAATAATGAAACAGAATTTGCTATTTGTGGCATTTGCCGCCATCGTATTGTTATCTTCCTGCTGCAACGATTGCAAGAAGGTAGAACTGTTCAACAACCGCGACCTCACGGGGTGGGTGGGCTATGTCGCACCCGAAAGCGGAGTATCGGACGACAAAGTATTCACTGTGCAGGACGGCTGCATACGCATCGCCGGAGAGCCCTTCGGCTATCTGCGCACAGAGAAGAAATACAGCGACTACACGCTGCACGTCGAATGGCGCTGGGTGGGAGAAGGCACAAACAGCGGCATATTCCAACGTGTGCAGGATGGCGACAGACTGTGGTGCACAGCCATAGAGTGCCAGCTGTGCAACGGCAAGGCAGGCGACTATGTGATGCTTGGCGGCGCTAAGATTCAAGAGGTTGAATGTGTAGGAGAGTATCCCGTAAAAGAGCGTGCAGGCAATTACGAAAATCCCGTAGGCGAGTGGAACAGCGCCGACATCATCTGCAAGGGCAAGAACATCAAAGTGATGATAAACGGCAAGCAACAGAACGAATGTACCTGCGAATTTACAGAGGGATACATAGCCTTGCAGAGCGAAGGCGGTCCCATCGAGTTCCGCAACATATACATAACGGAATAGCCCCGTTGCCATGAAAAAATCGCCGATGTCGGCGATTTTTTTCTGCCGGGCAGCCAGCGATTATATAAAATATCGACACTTTTGTCCTCATTTTCTTTATGAATTTTGTAATTTTGCAGCGATAATGCAGTACTGCAAACAAATTCAGAAGCATCGTTATGGTTAAGAAGTACGATTTTCTTGTCATCGGCTCAGGAATAGCCGGTATGAGTTTCGCCCTGAAAGTGGCGCATAAAGGAAGCGTAGCCCTCGTATGCAAGACTACACTCGAAGATGCAAACACCTATTTTGCTCAAGGAGGCATTGCATCGGTAACCAACATGTTGGTCGACAACTTCGACAAACATATCGAAGACACAATGATTGCAGGCGACCGGATAAGCGACCGCCAAGCAGTGGAAAAGGTAGTCCGCGAAGCACCCGAACAGATAAGGCAGCTTATCGAGTGGGGAGTAAACTTCGACAAGAACGAAGAGGGAGAATTCGACCTTCACCGCGAAGGCGGGCACTCGGAACACAGGATACTGCATCATGCCGACAGCACCGGAGCCGAGATTCAGCGCTCGCTGATAAAAGCCGTCCGCAGCAACCCCAACATCACAGTCTACGACAATCACTTTGCAATAGAAATACTCACACAGCACCATTTGGGAATAACCGTTACCAGACAGACCCAAGGCATAGAGTGCTACGGAGCATACGTGCTCGACCTCGACACCAACAGGGTAGACACATTCCTGAGCAAAGTAACGTTGATGGCAACAGGCGGATGCGGAGCAGTCTACCAGACAACCACCAACCCTCTTGTAGCCACCGGCGACGGAATAGCCATGGTCTACCGCGCCAAAGGCACCGTAGCAGACATGGAATTCGTACAGTTCCACCCCACCGCGCTCTACAACGTGGGCGACCGCCCGTCGTTCCTCATAACCGAGGCTATGCGCGGATACGGAGCAGTACTGCGCACAATGGACGGCAAGGAATTCATGCACAAGTACGACGAGAGGCTCTCGCTTGCGCCACGCGACATTGTGGCACGCGCCATAGATAACGAAATGAAGACGCGAGGCGAAGACTTCGTCTACCTCGATGTAACGCACAAAGATGCCGAAGAGACAAAAAAACACTTCCCCCTCATATATGAGAAATGTCTCTCGCTGGGCATCGACATCACAAAAGACTACATACCCGTTGCCCCCGCAGCGCACTACATGTGCGGCGGAATCAAAGTCGACCTTAATGCCGCGTCGAGCATACACCGCCTCTATGCAGTAGGCGAATGTTCATGCACAGGACTGCACGGCGGCAACCGCCTTGCAAGCAATTCGCTGATAGAGGCTGTTGTATATGCCGAAGCTGCCGCACGCCACACGCTCTCAGTTATCGACGGTTACAGCTTCAACGAAAATATCCCGGAGTGGAACGACGAGGGCACAAAGATGAACGAAGAGATGGTGCTCATCACACAGAGCCTGCGCGAAGTCGGGCAGATAATGAGTACATACGTGGGCATCGTAAGGACCGACCTGCGCCTGAAACGGGCATGGGACCGGCTCGACCTTCTCTACGAAGAGACAGAAGAACTGTTCAAGCGCAGCGTAATAAGCAAAGAGATATGCGAGCTGCGCAATGTAATAAACGTTGGTTATCTCATCATGCGATGGGCAATGGAACGCAAAGAGAGTCGCGGATTGCACTACAACCTCGACCATCCACGCAAAAATCCATAAAAACAAGAATCTGAAAGGATGGAGTGGTTAAATAATCTCTTTTTCAGCCACAGCCCATTGCAGGCTGTGATCATAATCTCGATAATAATTGCCGCAGGACTCGGACTGGGCAAAATACGCATTTTCGGCATCTCGCTCGGAGTAACATTTGTATTCTTTGCAGGAATCCTCGCCGGACATTTGGGATTCTCGATAGACCCAAAAATGCTCAGTTACGCCGAAAGCCTCGGACTTGTGCTTTTTGTCTATGAGCTCGGTCTGCAAGTCGGTCCCGGCTTCTTCAGTTCGTTCCGCAAGGGTGGCATACAGCTGAACATGCTTGCAATGGGAGTGGTGCTGCTCGGCACACTGATGGCTATCGCCATGAGCTATGCAACCTCGATACCCATGAGCGAAATGGTGGGTATTCTATGCGGTGCGACAACAAATACCCCTGCTCTGGGTGCCGCGCAACAGACACTCAAGGAGATGGGAATACAATCGACAGGAGCAGCCCTCAGCTGCGCCGTTACCTACCCGTTGGGCGTGGTGGGAGTGATATTGGCTATGCTCGCTGTGCGCAAGCTGTTTGTCAGACCCTCGGACATCGACAACGGCGAACACGATGAACACAACCAGACATTCATCGCCACATACAGCGTGCAGAACCCCGGTATCTTCAACAAGTGCATCAAGGAGGTTGCCGAATTCACCCACACAAAATTTGTGATTTCGCGTCTGTGGCGCGAGAACAAGGTGAGCATACCCACCTCCGAAATGCTGCTCAGGGAGAACGACCGCCTGCTGGTGGTAACTACCGAAAAAGACGCCTCGGCACTGACGGCGCTCTTCGGCAGGATGGAGCCTAAAGACTGGAACAACGAGAATATCGACTGGAATGCGATTGACAGCAAACTTGTGTCGCGCAAGATAGTCATCACCCGCCCCGAAATTAACGGCAAGAGACTGGGTGCACTGAAGCTGCGCAACAGCTATGGTATAAACATCAGCCGTGTAACACGTAACGGAGTGCTGCTTCTGGCAACCCCCCGTCTCATACTGCAACTTGGCGACCGCCTGACGGTAGTTGGCGAAGAGAAAGCCATCGAGAATATAGAAAAGCTGCTCGGCAATGCCTCAAAGTCGCTTAACGAGCCCAATCTTGCTGCAATATTCATAGGCATAGTGCTGGGACTTGTGCTCGGCTCCATCCCCATAGCCATTCCCGGAATGAGCACCCCCGTCAAGTTAGGACTTGCGGGCGGTCCCATCATTGTCGGAATACTCATAGGCTGCTTCGGCCCCCGCTTCCACCTTGTAACATACACCACCCGAAGCGCTAACCTAATGTTGCGCGGAATAGGACTTTCGCTCTATCTCGCCTGCTTGGGTCTCGATGCCGGCGCGCACTTCTTCGAAACGGTTTTGCGCCCCGAAGGTGCCCTATGGATAGCGTTGGGATTCCTCATAACGTTTATTCCGATAGTGATTATGGCACTTGTGGCAATGCGCCACAGCAAACTCGACTTCGGCTCGGCATGCGGAATGTTGTGCGGAAGTATGGCAAACCCGATGGCACTCAACTATGTAAACGACACACTGCCCGGCGACAATCCTGCGGTAAGCTATGCTACAGTCTACCCGTTGGCAATGTTCTGCCGTGTGATTATCGCTCAAATAATTGTGATGCTGTTTGTATAGAGATTTCAATATAATTCTCTATCTTTGCGGTAAACCGCGAAGATATACAGCACTCGCTGCAAAAAATTTTCAAGCAAGCTTGATGTTTCTCGCTCGTTTGTTGTTATCTTTGAGGTAAACCTCGAAAATAGACTGCACTCGCTGTGAAAAATATTGAAGCAAGCTTCATATTTCTCGCTCGTTTGTCGCTATCTTTGAGACAAAATACCAACAAATAACTAACCAAAAATTTACAGACATGAGAAAATCTATCTGGATGCAGTTGCTTATGTTCGTCATCTGCATGAGCTTTGCAGTAGAAGCAGGCGCACAAAAACACGAATTTGCAAACTACAGACGCTTTGCAAAAGCCAACTCAGAACTCCCCAAAGTAACAAAGAAAGACAAGCGCGTTGTCTTCATGGGCAACTCTATCACAGAGGGATGGCCCAGCCACCGCCCCGAATGGTTCAAGGAGAACCCCAACTATGTTGGTCGCGGCATCAGCGGTCAGACATCTTACCAGTTCCTTCTCCGCTTCAGAGAGGATGTTATCAAGCTCAACCCCAAAGTTGTTGTTATCAACGCCGGCACAAACGACGTTGCAGAGAATACAGGCCCCTACAACGAAGAGTTCACATTCGGCAACATTGTTTCTATGGTAAACATTGCAAAGGCTAACAAAATCAAGGTTATCCTTACCTCTGTTCTTCCTGCCAAAGGATTCGGCTGGAGACCCGACATCAAGGATGCTCCCGAAAAGATTATGGCTCTCAACGCACGCATCAAAGAGTATGCAAAAGAGAACAAAATCCCTTATGTAGACTACTATTCTGCACTTGTTGACAAAGACGGCCGTTCAATCCCCGCCAAATATTCAAGAGACGGTGTTCACCCCCTCCCCGACGGCTACAAAATAATGGAGGCACTTATACAGCCCGTAATCAAGAAAATGCTCTAATAATCAGGAATGTACACACAAAAAAACGGTTCACTTCAAAATGAGGTGAACCGTTTTTCATGTGCAATATATTCAACTGCTCTTAGAAAGGCAGATCGTCTGCTTCGTTCTGAGAAGAGAAATTTACAGCGTTGGCTGCGGGAGCGTCTACCGCAGGGGCATATTCGGGTACGGGGGCTGTACCTCTCTCCACTCTCCATGCGCGGATATCGTTGTACCAACGTCCGTTATACTCGCGTGCGTTGATGTCGAAAGAGACTGTCATCTCCTCACCTGCCTGTATGTTGAACTGAGCAATCTTGTCGGCTCCGAATACGTTGAAGCATATTTTTCTGGGGTACTGTTCGTGAGTCTCCAATACATACTCCTGCATTTTCCACTCGTTGCCGGTTTTAGAGATACCGCCTCTCTCAGGCAGCACTGCAATGATTTTTCCTGTGATTTCCATATATCTTATTCAAAATTAATATTCAGATGTAATACTACAAAGATAACGTTGCAAAGATAAAATAAAAAATCAAGCAACAAAAGAAACCGACGGCTGTATCTGCGGGATTCAAGTGCAAAATAAGTGCTGATTTTTTTGTAATCCTCGCACTTTGTTATTACCTTTGAGGTAAACCTCGAATATATTGGCACTCGCTGTGATAAATATTCAAGCAAGCTTGATATTTTTGAGTTCCCGAAGTTTGGTGGCGCTCGTTGGAAATAAAAATAAATTTTTATTCACTCGCTTGCACAAACTTTCGCTCGTTTGTATTATATTTGTAACATGAATAGGGGTGGTCCGCAAAGAGCGGTAACTCCCACAAAGTGAATAATAAAAATACAACAATATGAACTTTATAGTATCAAGCACACTGCTTACAAGTCATTTGCAAGCCATCAGCCGTGTAATAAACTCAAAAAACACAATCACAGTTCTCGAATGTTTCCTCTTCGAATTCGAAGGAAACACCCTCAGGCTTACAGCATCGGACAACGACAACACCCTCAACACCTCGATAGAGGTTACCGAGTGTTCCGAAGACTTCCGCTTCGCAATCTCATCAAAAATCCTGCTTGATTCACTCAAAGAGATTTCGGAACAGCCCATCCGCTTCGAAATAGACAAGAATACACTCGAAATTACAATATACTATCAGAACGGAAAATACAGCATGGTAGGAGTAAACGCCGATGAATACCCTTCAGCACCGGCTATGGGCGAGAATTCTGTAAGAATGTCCGTTTCTGCCGATGTGCTTTCAAACGGAATATCAGCATCGCTCTTCGCTGCCGCCGACGACGAGATACGCCCGGTGATGTGCGGAATCTACTTCGACTTCACACCCGAAAATGTAACAATGGTAGCATCGGACGGACACAAGCTCTCACGCTGCCGCGACTACTCTGTTACCGGAGCCGAAAAATCGGCATTCATACTCCCCAGAAAACCAGCCAACCTGCTGAAAAACCTGCTTGCAAAAGAGAGCGGCAACGACACAAAAATAGAATTTGACGACCGCTTCGCAGTATTCTCGCTCGAAAACTACAAGCTCGTCTGCCGTCTCATCGAAGGACGCTACCCCAACTACAACTCTGTAATTCCGCAAAACAACCCACGCAAGATAACAGCCGACAGAATGGCAATGCTCGGCGCACTTCGCCGCGTAGCCCTCTTCTCTTCACAGGTGAGCCTTGTCAAGCTGCAGCTTCAAGACAACAACATGGTAATATCGGCAAAGAACCACGACTTTTCGACATTTGCCGAAGAGAATCTGATATGCAGTTACGAAGGCGCCCCCATGAGCATCGGCTTCAGCGCATCGTTCCTGATAGACATCCTCAACAACATCCCCGGCAGAGAAGTGGTCATAGAACTTGCCGACCCCTCACGCGCCGGAGTAATGTTCCCCGCCGAACAGCAGGAGAACCAAGAGCTTCTTATGCTGCTCATGCCCATGATGTTAACCGACTAAAAAGGCAATAAAAGCTCCAAGAGAATGAAACTGAATCTAAAGAAACCAATCATATTCTTCGACCTCGAAACAACAGGCATCAACGTCTCCACAGACCGCATCGTAGAGATATGCTACATAAAAGTGATGCCCAACGGAAACGAGCTATCACGCACCATGCGCATAAATCCCGGAATACCCATTCCCAAAGAGGCATCCGATGTGCACGGCATCACCAACGAAGATGTGAAAGAGTGCCCCACATTCAAGGAGGTAGCCCGCGAGATAGCCAAAGACTTCGAAGGATGCGACATTGCAGGCTTCAACTCCAACCGTTTCGATGTCCCCATGCTCGCCGAAGAATTCCTTCGCGCCGAAGTGAACATCGACCTCAGCCGCCACAAAGCAGTCGACGTGCAGATAATATACCACAAGCTGGAGCAGCGCACCCTCTCCGCAGCATACAAGTTCTACTGCGGAAAGGAACTTGTCGACGCCCACAGCGCCCTTGCCGACACACGCGCCACCTACGAAATATTGATGGCACAGCTCGACAAATACCCCGATATTCTTGAAAACGACATAGAATTCCTTTCCAACTACTCATCCTTCAACCGCAATGTCGACTATGCAGGACGCATGATATACGACGACGCAGGCAAAGAAATATTCAATTTCGGCCGCTACAAAGGACTGTCCGTCAGCGAAGTGCTGCAACGCGACCCCGGCTACTACGGATGGATGATGAACGGCGATTTTCCCTTAAACACCAAACAGAAACTCACAGAGATACGATTGCGCTCGATAAAAGTATAAAACCATGCTGAAAGGAAAAAAAATAGTACTTGGCATCACGGGAAGTATAGCAGCTTACAAAGCCGCTATACTTGTTCGTTTATTAGTGAAGGCAGGAGCCGAAGTGCAAGTTGTGATGACCCCTGCGGGAAAAGAATTCATCGCACCCCTTACACTCTCCACGCTTTCGGGCAATGCCGTGCTCAGCGAATTCTTCAATGAGCGCAACGGCGAGTGGCACAGCCATGTAAGTCTCGGACTGTGGGCAGACGCCATGATAATAGCCCCCGCCACAGCCTCCACAATAGCAAAAATGGCAACAGGAGTAGCCGACAACCTGCTCATAACCACATACTTGTCGATGAAAGCACCGGTCTTCGTCGCCCCTGCAATGGACCTCGACATGTACGCCCACCCCTCAACCGCACGCAACCTCGAACAGCTCAAGAGCTACGGCAACCACATAATAGAACCCGCCGCAGGTGAACTTGCAAGCCACCTTGTGGGCAAAGGACGCATGGAGGAACCCGAAAACATAGTGCGTGCCATAGAAGAATATTTCGCCGGCACAACGGCACCCGCAACCCCGTTGTACGGAAAGAAAATAGTAATCACCGCCGGTCCGACATACGAAAAGATAGACCCTGTCCGCTTCATAGGCAACTACTCGTCGGGCAAGATGGGCTATGCCATCGCCGAAGAGTGCGCCCTCGCCGGAGCAGAGGTAACACTTGTGTCCGGTCCCGTATCGCTCGCCACTCCACACCCTGAGATTAAGCGCATAGACGTAGAGTCGGCAAGCGAAATGCACGAAGCCACACTGACAGCATTTGCCGACGCCGATGCAGCCATACTCTGTGCAGCAGTGGCAGACTTCACCCCCGACACCCGCGCCACAGAAAAAATCAAACGCGAAAAGGGAAGCGGGCTCACCCTGCAACTGAAACCCACCCCCGACATAGCAGCCTCATTGGGAGCGACAAAAAGAGCAGAGCAACGGCTCGTCGGCTTCGCCCTTGAGACACACGATGCCGAGGCACACGCACGCGAAAAGCTCGCAAAGAAGAATCTCGATTTCATCGTCCTCAACTCACTCGAAGACAAAGGAGCCGGCTTTGCAGTAGACACCAACAAGGTAACCATCATAGATAGCGAAAAGGCAACCCCCTATCCGCTGAAGAGCAAACGCGAAGTAGCACGCGACATTGTGAAGCACCTGTCGGCACTCTTCGTCTCTCTGCTGCTGATGATGCTCCTCCCCAGCCGGATGCAGGCACAGGAACTGAATGCAAACATCACCCTGAACACAGAAAAGATACAGGGTACAAACACCGAAGTATTCGATGTGCTGAAAAGCTCGCTCGACGAATTCATCAACAACACCTCGTGGACAGAATTCGAATATGAAGAGCACGAACGCATAGCCTGCAACTTTTCGTTCGTAGTGGAGTCGTATGCCGAAGACGGCACGTTCGAATGTACACTCATGGTACAGTCGCTTCGTCCCATATACGGCTCGTCGTACAGTACGCCCGTCTTCAAATATCAGGACAACGATGTGAAATTCAAATACATGGCATACGACCGTCTGGAGTATAAAGAAGACAACCTCGACAACAACCTGACAGCCATCATCGCCTTCTACTCCTATCTTATCATAGGACTCGACATGGACACAATGGGCGAGCTTGGCGGAACGGAATTTCTAAACAAGGCACAGAACATAGCAAGCGGCGCACAAAGTCTTGGAGGCACCGGATGGCAATCGGGCACAAGCACACGCAACCGTTTCACCATCATCGACGACTACATGAACACTGCACTCATTTCCGTAAGGCAGATGATGTACAGCTACCACCGCAAAGGCTTCGACATAATGTTCCGCGAGCCCGACAAAGGGAGAGCCGAAATAGCTGCAAGCCTCGAAATGCTGCAAAGCGGCTATCAGGAACGTCCGCTCTCCTACTTCCCCAAACTGTTCACGGAGTACAAACAGGAAGAGCTGATAAACATATTCTCTCAAGGTCCTGTAAAAGAGCGTAAGAAAGTCGTGGAAATACTCACAGGCATAAACCCCTCGCTCACATCATCGTGGGATAAAATTTCAACCATCTGACAATAAGAAGCCCCTAAATGCTCACATCACTACATATAAAGAACTACGCGCTGATAGAGAAGCTCGAAGTAGAATTCTCCTCAGGCTTCTCGGTGATAACAGGAGAGACCGGAACAGGAAAATCCGTACTTCTCGGTGCAATCTCCATGCTCCTCGGCCAGCGTTCCGATACAAAGCTCATTCGCGAAGGAGCCGACAAGTGCATCATAGAAGGCACTTTCGACATCTCTTCACTCTCACTGGAGAGCCTCTTCGAAGAGAACGAGCTCGAATATGACGCCCACGAATGTATCATACGCCGCGAACTCTCGACCACCGGCAGAGGACGCTTCTTTATAAACGACACCCCTGTATCGGCAACGCTCCTCAAGGAGATAGGCGGCAGGCTGATAGACATACATTCACAGCACAAGAACCTGCTGCTCGGCAACAAGAACTACCAGCTGAACATACTCGACCTTCTCGCTTCGGACGATGCCGAAACAGAAGAGTACCGCACCCTCTTCAAGAGCTACGACACCACACGCAAGGAGCTTGCCAGAGCAAAAGAAGAGCTTGCGGCAGTGCGCAACGACGAAGAGTGGCTGCGCTACCAGCTCGAAGAGATAGAGAGAGCAGCCTTCAGCGAAGGCGAACAGGAAGAGCTCGAACAGGAATCGGTGCAGCTCACACACGCCGAAGAGATACAGTCGGCACTCTACAAAGCGATAACCCTGATAGACAACGACGAAAAGAGCATACTGCAATCCCTGCGCGAGGCATCCTCATCGCTCGAACGCATATCGCCACACTACCCCTCGGCAGAGACACTCGCCGAACGCATAGAGAGCAACTACATAGAACTGAAAGACTGTTGCGACGAAATCCGTCGCAGCGCCGAAGGCTGTTCGTTCTCTCCAGGACGCTTAGAACAGGTGGAAGCACGGCTGACACTGATGTACGACCTTCTTAAAAAACACCGTGCAGAAAACATAAGCCAACTGCTCGCCATGGCAGACGAATACCGCGAACGGCTCGACAACATCATCTGTGGCGACGACCGCATAGCAGAGCTCGAAAAGCTCTCTGACAAACAACGCAAGGAACTCACCCTGCTTGCCGGAAAGCTCACCGCCATGCGCCGCAACGCCGCACAGACTCTGAGCGGAAAGATTACCGCAATACTTGTAACGCTCGGAATGCCCAAAATACGGTTCGAAGCTGAAATCACCGCCACCGACGACTTCACCGCCACCGGATGCGACAAAATATCCTTCCTCTTCTCTGCCAACAGCATAAGCCCTCTGCAACCCCTTGCCGACGTAGCCTCAGGCGGAGAAATGGCAAGAGTGATGCTCGCGCTCAAATCCATCATAGCAGAATATACCGCCATGCCCACACTCATATTCGACGAGATAGACACCGGCATCTCCGGCATACTCGCCGAACGCATGGGACGTCTCATGCAACAGATGGGCAGCATGGAACGCCAAGTGATAAGCATAACCCACCTGCCGCAAGTGGCAGCACTCGGCGCCCGCCACTACAAAGTCTGCAAAGAAGAGAGCGATAGAGGCACACGCACCTTCATACGCCCCCTCGACGACGAAGAGCGAGTCATGGAGATTGCACAGATGATGAGCGGCGAACAGCTCACCGACGCAGCAATCGACACAGCACGCAACCTTATACAAACAACCTTATAGCACAAGACATACAAGACCCATGCAAGTAAACAACGAAATGATATTCGGCGTACGCGCCGTACTTGAGGCACTCGACGCCGGCAAAGAGATAGACAAGATACTTATAAAGCGAGACATACAGAGCGAACTTTCACGCGAACTGTTCGCAGCCCTCAAAGGACGCACAATCCCCGTACAGCGCGTGCCGGTGGAGAAGCTCAACCGCATCACACGCAAGAACCACCAAGGAGTGATAGCCTTCGTCTCGGCTGTCGAGTATGCAAGCGTCGAAACAGTTGTACCCACTCTCTTCGAAGAGGGAAAGACACCCCTGCTTGTACTTCTCGACGGCATCACCGATGTGCGCAACTTCGGCTCCATAGCCCGCACATGCGACTGCGCAGGCGTCGATGCAGTAATAATCCCCATGCACGGTAGCGTAACGGTCAATGCCGACGCAGTAAAGACCTCGGCAGGCGCATTGCACACACTGCCCGTATGCCGCGAAAAGAACATCACAGAGACACTCAAATACCTTAAGGCAAGCGGACTGCGCATAGTGTGCGCCACAGAGCGAGGCAAGATGAATTACACCTCAAGCGACCTCACAGCCCCCGTATGCGTTGTAATGGGCGCCGAAGACACAGGAATCCCCGCCGAACACCTTGCCCTCTGCGACGATTGGGTATCAATACCCCAATATGGCCGCATAGAATCACTCAACGTATCTGTCGCAACAGCAGTCATACTATATGAAGCTGTACGCCAGCGCCACCTTACAGAATAATACTAAAGATGAAAAGGAATCTACTGCTTATACTTCTTCTGCTGCCACTATGCCTTGCAGCAAAGGCACCCAAAAAGGTCGCTGCCGGACGCAACTCCGTAGCAAGCATACTGACATTCAAAAAGGGCGAACTTCTGCGTAGCGGTACAGGAGTATTTGTCGGCAACGATGGCGAACTGCTATCGACATATTCCCTCTTCGTCGATTGCGACAGCGCCGTAGCGATAGACAACCGTGGCACAGTGCGCCAAATAGTGAAAATATCCGGAGCAGACGAGAACTACGACTGCATACGCGCTTATGCACTCCCCGACAAGAAACTGAAACCGTTCACACTTGCCACAGCCCCCGTAAACGCAGGCAGCAAGCTCTATATGGTGGCATACGGCACAAAAAAGAGCGGCAAAATAGAAGAGGCTCTCATTGAAAAAGCCGACACCATTGCAGGCGGCAACAGCTACTACACAATGAATCTGCCTAAAATGGAGAAACATACATCGGCACCACTACTCAACGAAGAGGGCGAGCTTGTGGCACTCATCCAGTCGGTAAGCGCAGGCGACACACTCAAAAGCCATGCAATAGCTGCAAAATTCGTAAAAAGACTCAGCATAAAGGCCGCAAGCTACAACAGCGACCGCTTTGCCCGCATCGGCATCAAGAAGATGCTGCCCGAAACAGAAGAGGAAGCGCTCTCATGTCTCCTGCTGCAATCATTCTCGTCGGACAGCACAGCGTTCGCCAACATCCTGAGCGACTTTATCGGACAGTACCCCGCCAGCTATCAAGGCTATCTGCACAAGGCAGACTACAGCGTATCCAAGCTCAAAGACTACAAAGGCGCAATCGCCGATTGGGAAAAGGCTCTCTCTCTTGCCGACAAAAAAGGGGAGGTGTGGTACCACAGAGCCAACAGCCTCTATGCCCACAAGCTCTACCTCGACTCCATTGCCGGCAACGCCTACTCCATCGACTCGGCAATAGCATATATAGACCGTGCAATAGCCATCGACAGACAGCCGCTATACACCCGTCTCAAAGGCAACCTCCACTACACCAAACGCGACTATGCGGCAGCCTTCGACTGCTACTCGTCGCTATCGGGCACTAACCTGCGCAGCGCAGAGATATTTGTGCTTGCAGCCAACTGCAAGGAGATACTCGGCGACAGCGAAGCAGCCATCCTGCAGCTCGACAGCGCAATAGCAACCTTCGGTCGCGTACCCGTAACGGCTATGGCGCCTTACGTGCTCAACCGCGGACTTATAAAATACCGCGCAGGGCGCTACCGCGAAGCAGTGCTCGACTACAACATCTATGAGAACCTTCTCAACCGCCGTGTAAATGCCAATTTCTACTACATGCGCCAGCAGGCAGAGTACAACGGCAAGATGTACCGCCTTGCACTCGCCGACATTGACATAGCCATTGGACTGGAACCGGAGAATGTGCTCTTCCTGCTCGAAAAGGGACGTCTCTGCTATCGTGTGAACATGATTGACGAAGCGCTTCCCGTACTCGAGAAGGCTGTAAAACTGGCACCCGACAACCCCGACGCCTATTATCTGCTTGCACGTTGCCAAATGGTGAAGGGCAACAAGGCCGCTGCAAAATCAAACCTCGAAAAGGCTCAGAAATTAGGGCATCCTAATGCGGCTGAGACGCTGAAGAACCTATAAATGTTCAAAGATAAAAAGCAAACAATCCGCTGAACAGTCTGAATGCTGTTCAGCGGATTTGTTATTTATTGGTGTCCGGTAAACTTAACCAACCAAAAAAACATACGCAAAACTCTCCCTCTTATCCAAGAGGAGGAGTTATATTGTTAATATCAGTATCTGTTGAAATAGAAATATTAGCTTTGTCGGACAGCCGATAAAAGTATAAAACTGGGCTTGTCAAACGACATCGCGCCTTCACTATTTGTCTGTGAAGGCGCGATGTCGTTTGATTGTTGCAAATATGGGCTCTTACTTTATCACAACTTTCTTTGTGTATTGCTTGCCGTCGATATCGAGCAAAAGAATATGTGTTCCTTTACTCTCTGTAGGGAGAATAATTTCGCCGCCCTCGCCTGACTTGTGTGCAACGGATACGCCGGCGGCATTGTAAAGCGTCGCAGTCCATTCGGACGCGGCAGGGAGGCTTACAACGCATTCGCCGTCGAGTTGGGCGATGTATATATCATCGGCACTGATGTTGCCGATGCCGGTTGGTAACAACTGTAATGCTTCCCTATCGACATACAATGTGTCGCCGTTGGCTTCGATGCAGCAGATGAGGTCATATAGTTTACTACCAGATAGTGGTTTGTGTGCATCGAAAAACATTCGAGACTTGATATATCCAACACCTTGAAGCCACGTGTACCATCCATTTACATTCCAATATTTGCGACCCTGCAGTTCGCCAACTTCAATTATTTCGGCATATATATTATCTTGAATTTGAATAGGAAGCGTAGTTTTGTCGCCAATTATCCAATTCTCGTCGAAAACCAATGTGTCGGGATTCCATTTCCCATAGTTTCCGTAGCGTTGATATATCTTGCTTCCAACCTGGCGGATAAGCAAGGAGATGTCGCCTGTACCATTCCTTTGAAAATTGACTTTTTTGTATCTCTTTCCCGCCAATGTAGTGTCGCCATTCACTACACAAGTCAATATCTCCTCCAAACTGTCATACGGATTTACAGTATATTCGCGCATCACCCATTTGCGACCATCGTGAAATGTCTCATCCTGTGCAATGATTGTTCCGGCACTTAGCAAGAGAAATAGCGAAATGAATATTGTTCTTTTCATAACTGCATTTATTTAGTTTATAACTCCATTCTCTACTTTAACAATAGCTCCATCTGAGGCATGGAAATTTTTGTATTTTTTTATTATGCCTTTGTTCTTTAATTGAAGACTACCGCCAGAGGAAACTTCTATATTTACATTTTCAAGTTTTCCACCATCAATATTTAACTTGCCATCATTTTCAATCAAGATATTAACGCCTTTATAGAATTTTATGTTTGCCGATATATTTAAAACAGCACCACTTTTAACAATGACATGTTGCCATATATAGCTTTCGCTATCCCAATCGGTCGGTTCTGTTATAAATATAGTATCCTTGTCGTCCGGATTTAAACTCATCAAATGTCCATAGCTGTCCATTGGACCATATTGTGCATTAGAATCATCACCATCACTCTGCTTTGGCACCCATTCCGGTAGATTTGACGGTCTGTTTCCCAACCCCCAAAAATAGTATCCATCACCGTCATTATCTGAGCATACAATATCCTTGTCTGAAAGTATTAAACTACTAATTTTTCCATCTGCATAATAGTAATCAGTCAACGACATTGAATTTACACATAGATATCCATATCCATTTTCACCCCAATCTTCACCCCAGCAATTTTTTATTATAAAAGCAACAGACCCATTTAATTCATCAGGCGCAGTTATTATATTACTGTTATAGCCATCTACACACACACTATCTCCTGATAATATTGTTTTATATCCTATTAGCAACATTACATGACCCCATTTATAATAAGAAACCGTATATGGACCATTTAGGACATATGATTTTAAAGAATCTTTTGTGTATGCATATTGATGTGTTTTGTAATTTGCTATTTTAATTATTTCGTTTGGGTTATCACACTTAGTCGTATATGAAACCATAGAATTTATAGGCAATGAGTAATTTCGGCCATATACTATTGATTTTTTATCGTAATTGAAATCTTGAAAGGGAAGACACTCTTCGTTGACAATTCCAAATTCCTTAATATATTTGAATGCAAGCCATTCATGTCCACCGTTACATCCGTAGTTTCTTATTGATATATAAGGGAAACTGTCGCAAGCAGAAATTATTTCTTGTTCAGATAAATCATAGTTTAATATTTGGTTATAGTATAAGTTTATATACGATTCTACTTGATCTACGGCAGCCATAGCCCAACAATTGCCACACTTACCTTGCGATTTAACAGAAGTTATCCAATTTTTCCCATGTCTATTCCGCCAATCAAAACAATCTACATACTGGGAACTCGATTTTTCCTGTGTAGAATATTCGTAATCAGGAGAAACATAAATACCACCTTTGTAATATTCTATACCATATAAATTAGGTAAAGTGTCGGTTCCAAAAATTGTTTTCTTTTCTTCGTATGACAACGACGAGATAAATGTAACCCCGGCTCGCCATGTCATATTTCTCTTTCTTAGGTTATTATTTAATTGAGTTACAATTGCATTGTTTTGAACATTACGCCGTGCTTGTATTTGAGAATGAGATATACCGTGTCTGTCTATTGTATAAGAAATATTTGATATATACAATTCTGCATCTGTTATTTGTACCATAATTTTTATAGGTACAATACTATCAAGTATTGATGTCTCAATTCCGATATTACTAAAATTGCAAATATTACTATCTGCTAATAAAAAATAGTTCTCATATATTAGATGTTCATTGTTACAATCATCACTTAGCAGAACTCTAACCATTGATTTGTTTGTATTTAGAGTACATCTGCCGGATACGGTTAGACCATACAATGCATTATCTATATTTAAGACAAAAGAGGTATCATTTTCATAATTTTGATTTATATTTAATATCAATTGGTTAGATGTTGGCATATTAAATGAACCATCAGAGTATTGTGAATACACTGAAGAAACAAGCATAATTATCCAAATAAACAAAATACCTTTTTTCATATTCCACCACTTATTACGAAGTTAATATTAAATTGTTTAAGCAGTGAATATCATCACTTTGTAAGCACCATTCTTTTTGTATCAACAACAGCGCCGTCGGCAATAAGAGAGTATAGGTACATGCCGGCTTCGAATTTATATCCGTCTATTTTTACAGATGCCGAACCGCGTTCTTCGATGGCAATCTGTTCGAGCTGTTTGCCGTTCATGTCGTAGATGCATATCATTGCTTCGCCTACGCTTTCGGGCAGTGTGAATGCGATTGTTGTGGCTTCACTAAATGGATTAGGGGTGTTTTGCGAAAGTGTAGCTACGATGTTTGCATCTACATTGAGTGCTGTCATTTCGGTTGTGCCTATGGGCTTTGAGGCTGCAAAGGGTACTAAGCCGCTATTGTTGCCTTTGGATGCTTCGAGCGCGTTTACTTTTGCTTGAAGTTCCTTTATCGATTGTAACAATATAGGAATAAGTCCTGTGTAGTCGATACCGACTGTTTCGCCACTCACTTTAACCAACGAGGGGAATTGTGCTTGCAATGTCTCGACATCCAATCCATAGACTGTGCTTACACTGTCGTTCTGTGTCATCGACATGGTTGCTACGCTGTCCGTTGAGTTTTGTGCGGGTGAAACGCTGTATTTCACGACGTCAATCATCGCAATTTTGCCAAGTGTTCCCACATTAGTGCTTCCGTTTATCGCTGCCGTAGCTATGCTTGCATCGCTCAGTAAAACGGTGTTTATAATACTCTCAGGTTCGGGTGTGGGCGAATAGCAACCGCCTGTTCTGAAAAGCGAGCCTTCGATATGCACATCGCCTACGAAGTAACCGGCATAGAAGCCGCTTATTATAGGCCTTGTATTGTTTATTGAGCCGCAGATTGCTGCACCGGCGGCATTGGTATTAGTTGATGTCGGTGTAAATCCGAAAACGCCGTAGTTTTGCATGCCTGTGCTTGCTTGTCCAAGCAGGCCATACATATAACCGGTTGTTACGTCAGACGGATTTTTTATTTGCGAATGTATTCCGTAGGCTTCAGTAACCATTCTATGGTTTGCTGCGTTAAAAACCCGTAGTCCATACGATGTTCCGGTATAGTTATTGTATGTATTGTTTATATACATTCCATTAGCTTTGTTGGACTTGACATATACATCGTATGTAGTATCCCCCGCTGCATTTATAGACAATGTAGAATTTACTATTGAATCTCCGGCTTTGATTCCTATCCTTCCTAACGAATCAACCAATAACTGTGCGTGTGAGATAACGCTGAAAACAGTTGCAATAACTAATAACAGGGTCTTCTTCATAACTACGCATGTTTTAAGGGTTAATAATTGACGCAATTATATAATATTTTCATAAAAAAAGCAACAGAATTTATATAATTTAACACCGACATAATTGTGTTTCTTCTTAACCGCCGTGTAAATGCCAATTTCTACTACTTGCGCCAGCAGGCAGAGTACAACGGCAAGATGTACCGCCTTGCACTCGCCGACATTGACATAGCCATTGGACTGGAACCGGAGAATGTGCTCTTCCTGCTCGAAAAGGGACGTCTCTGCTATCGTGTGAACATGATTGACGAAGCGCTTCCCGTACTCGAGAAGGCTGTAAAACTGGCACCCGACAACCCCGACGCCTATTATCTGCTTGCACGTTGCCAAATGGTGAAGGGCAACAAGGCCGCTGCAAAATCAAACCTCGAAAAGGCTCAGAAATTAGGGCATCCTAATGCGGCTGAGACGCTGAAGAACCTATAAATGTTCAAAGATAAAAAGCAAACAATCCGCTGAACAGTCTGAATGCTGTTCAGCGGATTTGTTATTTATTGGTGTCCGGTAAACTTAACCAACCAAAAAAACATACGCAAAACTCTCCCTCTTATCCAAGAGGAGGAGTTATATTGTTAATATCAGTATCTGTTGAAATAGAAATATTAGCTTTGTCGGACAGCCGATAAAAGTATAAAACTGGGCTTGTCAAACGACATCGCGCCTTCACTATTTGTCTGTGAAGGCGCGATGTCGTTTGATTGTTGCAAATATGGGCTCTTACTTTATCACAACTTTCTTTGTGTATTGCTTGCCGTCGACGTCAAGCACAAGAATGTGTGTACCCTTGCTCTCTGTAGGGAGAATAATTTCGCCGCACTCGCCTGACTTGTGTGCAACGGATACGCCGGCGGCATTGTAGAGCGTCGCAGTCCATTCGGACGCGGCAGGAAGGCTTACGACGCATTCGCCGTCGAGTTGGGCGATGTATATATCATCGGCACTGATGTTGCTGATGCCGGTAGGTAACAACTGTAATGCATCCCTATCGACATATAATGTATCACCGTTACTATCTACACAACATATAACCGTGGTGAAAGGACCGCCCACTCTCCTATTATATTCTTCAAAAAAATCACGACCACCCTTTATATAGCCAACGCTTTGCAGCCATGTGCACTTCCATCCGTTAAGCTCGAGGTCCCAATATTTCAATCCATTAAGATACCCGATATCGACAACGGTCTCGTAAACAGTCAGCCATTTTAGGCTATCTTCGTTAAAAGCGTTGTCATCCCGCCATGTTGTCGTATCACCTATTTCCCACGACTCATCTAATACAAGCATATCTCCGTATATCGTTGTGTCTTTTTCTTCGATGTATATTTTCCCGTATTTCAATATTCTGCTACCGTCCTTACAGTAATTTACTCCGCGAATATATGAATATTCTTTGTCGTTGATTACTTTATAATCGGAAACAGTATAGCTGATAATACTTGGCTCAGCATACGGATTTAATAATTTATCGTAGCACACCCATTTGCGACCTATTGGGAATGAAGCGTCTTGCGCAGATACACCAATAGGCATAATTACCATAAGCAAGTAACGTAGAAATAGAAATGTTTCTTTTATAGTTTCCATAGTTACAATTATTAAAATGCATTATTGAAAATTAAAATGACATTACCGAACAAATCCGTTTTCCATTTTCACAATAGCACCATTATCTATTATAAAATGTTCATATTTATTAATCCTTCCTTTGTCTCTTATAAGTAAACATCCTTTTGATTTTATATTAACGTGAATTCGATATAAAATCTTTAAAATAGCTCATTGAAAATTAGGAGAATAGCGATAAAAGTTGTAAATTTAAGATATCAAATAAAACATTTACAAACCCTTATCGCTATATTCTCCGAGGATAAAGTTACAGAAATATTCTGTTTGGCAGATGAATTCTGCAAGT